>NZ_JAROCD010000003.1:0-554618 GCF_030433635.1 Paenibacillus vandeheii | reverse complement strand
TACGGAAGTGAAGAAAACTACAGCTATTTGGAAGAACACAACATTCAGGCCATCGTCAAATATGGGACATATCACAAGGAGAAAACAAGGGCTTTTCAGCAAGCCACCGGTAAAGTGGACGACTGGAGGTACAACGAAACGACAGATACGTGGACCTGTGCGGCTGGACAAACGTTACATTTCCGGTATGAAAGTCGGACGGTAACGGAGAGTGGCTACACGATTCGGACACGTCATTATCGAAGTGCAGAGTGTAGCGAATGTCCCCTGAAAACAAAATGCACAACAGCGAAGGGCAATCGGGAAATTACCGTCAGCCTCACCTATATGCGTCAAAAAAACGAGATGCGGGAACGCCTGCGTAGTGAGGAAGGCTATACGCTTTCAGTTCAGCGCATGACGGAGCCCGAGAGTGTGTTTGGACAAATTAAAAACAACCGGGGATTCCGAAGATTCCTGCTTCGCGGCTTGCAAAAAGTAAGCCTGGAGGTCGGGTGGCTTTGCCTTGCCCACAATCTACTCAAAAAAGCTGCCATGACGGAAAAACGTAAAAGGGACAGAGCAGGATAAACATCTGCTTTGTCCCTTTTGAACGTATGGGTGTTATTTCTTTTCATCGAGATGCTTTTTAAGGGCTTTTGAGACAGCCCCTTAAATTCGCTTGCATCCGCTGTGGATTACGAGCTTATTTTATTCTGTTGATACTGCTCCAGCGAGATCAATACTTCCCTTGGTTTGCTCCCCTCGTAAGGACCAATCACGCCTCGGGCTTCCATGGAGTCAATTAAACGTGCTGCACGTGTATAACCGACCCGCATTCTACGCTGCAGCAGAGAGACCGAGGCTTGCTTTGCCTCCAAAATAATCTGCACCGCCTGTTCATATAACTCATCCTGTACTTCATCTGCTGCCTGAACGGAATCATCCACCTCAGGCACAATGGATTCGTCATACTGTGCTTCACCTTGGCCACGCACGTAATTCACGATATTTTCAACTTCCTCATCACTCATGAAAGCGCCTTGTACACGAACCGGCTTCGAAGCTCCCATTGGCATGAACAGCATATCTCCACGACCCAGTAGTTTCTCGGCCCCACCCATATCCAGAATCGTCCGGGAATCCACTTGAGAGGATACACCGAAGGCAATCCGGGACGGGATGTTGGCTTTAATTACACCTGTAATAACATCTACAGAAGGACGCTGAGTGGCAATAATTAAATGGATACCGGCGGCACGTGCCATCTGAGCCAATCGGGCAATCGCGTCTTCCACATCACCTGCGGCAACCATCATAAGGTCTGCCAGCTCGTCCACAATAACAACGATATAAGGCAACACTGCGGCTGGATTGTCCTTCATGAGATTGTTGTAACCTTCAACGTTACGTGTACCCGATTTGGAGAACAGCTCATACCTTTTCTCCATCTCAACGACAATCTTTTTGAGAGCAAGTGAAGCTCTTTTGGGATCGGTTACGACAGGTGCCATCAAATGCGGAATACCGTTATATACGTTCAGCTCGACCATTTTGGGATCGACCATCAGAAATTTCACTTCATCCGGCTTCGCTTTGTACAGGATGCTGGTAATAATACCGTTGATACATACGGATTTACCTGAACCCGTCGCACCAGCCACCAGCAAATGGGGCATACGAGCCAGATTACCGATAATCGTCTGTCCGGAGATATCCCGTCCAAATGCGATAGTCACTTTGGATTCGGCATCCTGGAAAGTGGCTGTCTCCATGACCTCCCGCATCGTTACAACGGATACCTCTCCATTCGGCACCTCAATACCTATAGCAGATTTGCCGGGAATAGGTGCTTCCATCCGGATATCCTTTGCCGCCAGGGCTAATGCAATATCGTCTGTCAGGCTTACAATTCTGCTGACCTTCACACCTATATCCGGTTGGATCTCATATCGTGTAACAGCAGGTCCTCTGACCACTTCAAGAACTTTGGCACGAACACCGAAGCTTTCCAGCGTTGCTTCCAGCTTGCGAGCAGTCTGCATATAATCCTTCTGGTCGCCACCCTTGCCTCCATTATTGGGCTTGGAAAGAAGTCGGAACGACGGAAGCTTATAAGGTTTCGGAGGTGGTGGTGGGGGCTTAACAGGTTGCACTTCCTGCCCCTCCGTATCCGAAACTTGAGCCGCATTGCTCAACGTAGATTCAACGTCTGAAATACCGCCCTCAGCCTTCATCACTTCTGCTCCGGCATTCGCGGTTTCAGTCCATTCATTAGTATCCAGTATTTCATCTGAAACCTTGATCGGAAGCTCTTCTCCCTGCATATTAACCGTTAGATCATCTGGAAAAGGATACGCATCATCCAGATCATCATCTTTACTCGCATCCTCTGCTCTGACGTGTTCAAAGAAGTCACGGATAATTGGAGCTGAATTAGTTCTTGATTGCACCGCAACAGCTGCTGGAGCCGTTGTATCAGATACGATGATTGGCCCGTCTTGCCATGCATCTGCAAGATTTCCCTGCTCTGCTCGGTAGACAACATCTTCCGTGTCTGAAGAGTCATCCTGATCAAATTCACGCTCAGCCTTCATCCGTTCCCGATCAGAACCCCATTTTCCGAACAATTGGAAAAATATAGGTGATTTTCGTTTCGGTAGCTGCTGATCATGCATTTCATCGTCATCATCTTCCTCGTCGTCCACTACTGGAACAGGCACCACTTTGCGGACATTCCCACTTTTCTTGCCCGCAGAGCTTGAAGCGGCACGAGTTGCCGGTCTAGCCTCCAGCCTTTTGTACATCGAACTTCCTGCATCCCATATCTTGGTTCTGAAAATTCGGATCAGATCGACATAAGAAAGATTGGTAATCAGCATGAAACTGATAATGAACATGACGATCATAATCAAACGTGCACCCAAGCTGCCAAACAACCACAAGAACAAGGCAAATTGCGCCGCTCCGATATAACCGCCGCTAATGTCCTTATTGAGCATCGAATCCCTTTCGCCTGGCGCAGCAGGCGTGAGCAGCTCGGTTTGCATATCATTATGTATCTGTGTAAGTACAGCACCAGGCTCAAGAGCTCCAACCGGTATAAGCTTCTGGTGCATGGCAGAGACGGTGCTCATCAGGGTTAAGGCGAACACCAGCAATACGAGCCCTGTCTTGCGCGTTGTCCAGCCACTTGGCCATTTTCGATGAATCATCACCATTAAGCCATAATAGATCCCTATAAGCGGAATCGCAAAATAAAACTTCCCAAGCATTAATCCAAACATCTTGGAAAGTGATCGTCCTACGGTTGCTTCACCCGACAAAGCGATGACGGCAAGGGTTATAAGCACAATGCCGTAAATTTCATATTTTAAAACGCCGCTAAACGCTGCGGCCTTTTTTTTCCTCTTTTTTCTTCTGGCCAAAATCAGGTCACCCCCAGAAGAATATTATACCATACAAATATAATCCGTACATATGTTCTTTTTCTGCTCAATTTGTCTCATTTCGTCGTGTTATGTTGGTCCCGAGTTACCCGAAAGCGGAACGATAGATCCGGGCATATTGGCGGGATTCAGATAAGCTTCCAAGGGGCATTCAAGTAAACGTACAATGACAGCCTCATGTTCATTAACAGGTCTGACCTGCATCAATAACCCATTCATCTTGATCTCCCGGGTGTCTTCTCCCTCATTCCACATCCCTGACCATAGTAGTTCAGGTGGCATCACTGTGTAGAGTGTCATTGGGTATAGCCCCCTGCCTGCAGCGTCTGTCTCTTGTCTCCGATGAGCTGATTCAACTGGGCAATGGCCTGACCAATCCCACCTACGGCATCCATCAATCCATGTTTGACCGCATCAGCACTTCCCACAGCTGTTCCGATATCCCGATTGAGTTCGCCTGTCTTAAACATCAGTTCCTTGAACATTTCTTCAGAGATATTCGAGTGCGACGTAACAAATCTGACAACACGTTCCTGCATCTTCTCCATGTACTCAAACGTCTGAGGCACACCAATAACGAGTCCGTTCATGCGGATCGGATGAATGGTCATTGTTGCACTACCCGCGATTAGCGAATAGGTTGAGGCAACCGCAATCGGAACCCCGATGCTATGCCCTCCTCCGATGACGACCGTAACCGTAGGTTTACTGAGTGAAGCAATCATTTCAGCAATAGCCAAGCCCGCCTCCACATCTCCGCCTACCGTGTTTAAAATGATCAGAATGCCTTCAATTCGCTGGTTCTGCTCTGCTGCAACCAGCTGTGGAATAATGTGTTCATACTTTGTTGTTTTGTTTTGCGGAGGTAAAATTAAATGTCCTTCCACCTGACCGATGATGGTCATGCAGTAGATGTTCGATTCAGCTGCGGGGGACTGCGTCTGTCCAAATTGCTGAATGGCTTCTGTTACAGGAGACATGGTCTTTTCCTCTTGTGCAGGTACTTCTGGTGCCTCGATGCTCGGTTGTTCCGATTGCGGTGTTTGCTTGTTTTTCATGTATTCGCTCATTCGATTACTCCCCTTCTCCAGAAACATGTAATGTATTTCCTTAGTATGGGGAATGTTCCAGCTCACTTATACCCGGTTACTCATCAATTTCTCCTTAATCTGGTGTAGGACCAGAAAACAACAAAAAAAGCCCCTTCTCTACGAGGAACCGTCCAATATTACTCGTAGAGAAGGGGCGACTGTGTGCCTGAATTTATGTTTTTGTTTGATTTATTTTAAACTTCCATAATGATTGGCAAAATCATCGGTCTACGACGAGTTTGCTCATACAAGAAGCGTCCGAGTGCATCTTTAACATTCGTTTTGAGTGAAGCCCATTCGTTAACGTTCTCACTCATCAACTTCTGCAATGTGCTGCTGACGATGCGATTGGCTTCATCAAGCAGTCCTTCCGATTCGCGTACATAGACAAATCCACGAGAGATAATGTCCGGACCGGAAACAATTTTGCCATCCTGTTTGCTCAGCGTTACCACGACAACCAGAATACCATCCTGCGACAGCAATTTACGGTCACGCAATACGATGTTACCTACATCGCCTACACCCAAACCGTCGATCAACACGTTACCTGCAGTAACTTTACCTGCCTTGCGTGCTGCTCCGCCTTGAATTTCAACCACTTCACCGATATCCGTAATGAAAATGTTATCTGGATCAATGCCTACAGATTCAGCCAGTACCGCGTGGCGGCGCTGCATACGGAATTCACCGTGAATCGGCAGGAAATATTTCGGTTTCATCAGGTTAAGCATCAGTTTCAGCTCTTCCTGGCTACCGTGACCGGATACGTGAACGCCACTGTTTGCACCGCTGTAATGCACGTTGGCACCCAAACGGAACAGTTCGTCAATCGTACGGCCTACATATTTCTCATTACCTGGAACTGGTGTTGCTGCGATAATTACGGTGTCTCCAGGCAGAATATCTACCTTACGGTGAGTGGAACGTGCCATACGTGTCAACGCTGACATCGGCTCGCCTTGGCTACCTGTGCACAGAATTACTACACGGTCAGCAGCCATTTTGCCTACTTCTTCGGGCTCAATAATCATGCCGTCTGGAATCTCAAGGTAACCCAGTTCAGAAGCAATGCCCACCACATTTACCATACTGCGTCCAATAACTGCGACTTTACGTCCAGTTACTTCAGCTGCATTGATAACCTGTTGAATCCGGTGTACGTTGGAAGCAAATGTTGCTACAACGACACGTTGGCTTGCTTTGCGGAAGATGTCTTCCAGAACGATACCCACATTTTTCTCCGAAGGTGTAAATCCAGGTTTCTCTGCGTTGGTACTATCGGACAAGAGGGCAAGTACGCCATTGGTTCCGATCTGAGCCATACGCTGGAGATCTGCATACTGACCATTGACTGGAGTGTGGTCAAATTTGAAGTCACCTGTATGAACAACTGCGCCTTCCGGTGTTTCGACACATACGCCGACGGAATCCGGAATACTATGGTTAGTAGCGAAGAACGTTGCTTTTAATACAGAGCCGAGTTGAATCTCGGAATCCGCATCAATCAGGATGCGCTTTGTTTCACCCAGCAAATTGGCTTCTTTCAGCTTGTTCTCCACAAGTCCGAGAGTCAGCCTTGTTCCGTATACAGGAACATTCAAGTGTTTCAGAACATATGGCAGACCACCGATATGATCCTCATGTCCGTGAGTCAAAATAATCCCTCTTACTTTGTCACGGTTTTCAGTCAGATAAGAAATGTCAGGAATGACAATGTCGATTCCAAGCATATCTTCTTCCGGGAATTTAAGACCAGCATCTACGACTACAATGTCGTTCGCGTATTGGATGACGTACATATTTTTACCAATCTCGCCTACGCCGCCCAAAGCAAAAATCATCAGTTTATCGTTGTTATTTTTCTTAGACAAATGAATCTAAACCTCCTATGGTAGTTGGACGTCGTACCTTATTATTTTATTGTAAGTTAAGAAAAGCAGTCCATCACACCCATGCCCGTAAATAGGGATGAATGCAAAAGAGCACCTTTATTCACGATATTTGGAAGAAGTTCTTCGAAGTTATTCCCCTTCACCCACAAGATGGATTCTGAAATGATCCTTCTTAGCCGTTCCTTCCTTTTTCACCACAAAGCCACACCGAGAAACGATGTCGCTTTCAATTTCAAAAAAATACCGCACCCAGTCACTTGACATCATTATACATGATTAAAAACAAAAAAAACAAGTCACTCTCTCGTTAACCCCTACGTTTGCCCACGGTTGTGAAAAGAAACTTAACAATCGCCGTCAAAAAAAGAACCGCCTCCTCTTAATGCGGAGCGGTTCTTCTGTCATTTTTATAAGTTTATAAAAGTTAACAAATTTAGTTCCATATCCCGCATGCTTACTCGTTTAACAGCTTACGAATAAACTCTTGCTCATCCTCTGTTGCGGCAATAAGCGGAAGGCGTACGGACCCTACGTTCAGACCTCGCAATGTAAGAGCGTATTTCACCGCTACAGGGTTCGGTAAAGGCTGCGGGCACTCGAATAGGCCTTTGAACACCGGAAACAACTTCTGATGAATCTGAGCCGCCTGTACGGGCGCTCCGCCGAAGAAGGCATCAATCATTTGTTTCATCTCAGCGCCTACCACATGACTAGCAACACTAACAATCCCATAAGCGCCTACTGCGATGGCGGGCAAGCCAGCAGCGTCATCACCAGAATACACCTTAAAATGTTCCGGTGCACCCGCAGCAATCTGCGTGACTTGCTCCAAAGATACGCATTCCTTCGTAGCTACAATGTTAGGAATCTGAGCCAAACGAAGCGTTGTTGCAGCCGAAAGGCTGACTGCGGTACGCCCAGGAACGTTATATAGCATAATTGGCAGTTTCGTCGCGTTAGCGATCGCTTCAAAATGTCTGTACATTCCCTCTTGACTTGGTTTGTTGTAATAAGGAACAACCAGCAAAACGCCATCTACGCCAGCACGTTCAGCGTCCTGAGTTAGATGGATTGAATGGGCGGTGTTATTGCTGCCTGTTCCGGCAATGATTTTGCACCGTCCAGCCGCATGTTTTACTGCGAATTCGAATAGCTCTACTTTTTCTTTGTCGCTTAGCGTGGGAGATTCTCCAGTTGTTCCTGAAACAACGAGCGTCTCAGACTTCTGATCTTCAATCAAATAGTCTATCAGACGTGCAGTTTCCTCCCAATGGATCCCCCCTTGTTCGTTGAACGGAGTGACCATTGCTGTAATCAATCTTCCAAAGTCCAATTCGATTCCTCCTTCAAAACAGGTCCGGCTCCGCTGACTTCGGCCTCCCTACAAGTGAAGTTCGAATGAGGCGTGAAGCGCCCTAAGAGCTTGAACCATATCTTCTTTTTTCACAAGTACCCAAATCGTTGTATTGGAATCTGCAGATTGCAGGATCTGGATATCCGCCAGTGTCAAGGATTCCACGATCCGTGCCATAATGCCTGGCACTCCGTTGATACCTCCACCGATGACGGAAACTTTGGCGCAGCCGGAAAGGCTTTGCGGTTTAAGACCAATTTCCTGCAGTACCTGTATAGCTTTCTCGGAATCACTATCGAAAACGGTATAGACAACTCCCAAGGGGGTAACATTAATAAAATCTACGCTAATCGAATTTTCAGCCATCGTTTTGAACACTTTCAGCTGTAAACGATCTGCACCGCCCGGCACTTCCACCGTTATTTGCGTAACATTACTTACATAGGCAATCCCTGTTACATATCGGTCAATTATGCCTGTCTGCACATCCTGGAATCCTTCTGGATGCGTAACCAGCGTCCCTTCGCTATCAGCAAAGGTAGACCGTACACGCACTGGAATCTGGGATTGCATTGCAATCTCGACTGCACGTGGATGAATTACCTTGGCCCCTTGATGAGCCATATTACATATCTCGGCATAGCTCACAACAGTCAACGGGCGAGCATCTTCCACGATCCGTGGATCTGCTGTCAATATCCCATTTACATCCGTGTATATGTCCACCATCTCAGCGTGTAATGCTGCACCAAGAGCTGTTGCCGATGTATCGCTTCCCCCACGACCAAGCGTCGTAAAGTCACCTTTCTCGGTCTGCCCCTGAAACCCTGTAACAATGACAACACGCCCAACCTGAAGCTGCTCCAGCACACGAACAGGACGGACATCCAAAATTCGGGCATTCCCGAAATTGTCGTCCGTCACAAAACCTGCTTGTGCACCGGTCAGCACTGTAGTTGGAATGCCTTCATGTTCAAGCAAACTGCTCAAAGTCGTCGCAGATATAATTTCACCACAGCACAGCAGTAAATCCTTTTCGCGTGCAGATAGTGCATTTCCGTTCTGTGCAGTCCAATCCAGTAGCGTATCCGTAGCATAGGGATCGCCGCGGCGACCCATCGCTGACACAACGATGACCAGACTCAAACCTGCTTCAAGTTCACGTTTAACATGACGGAGCACATGCTCTCTCGCCTGAACGGTAGAGAGAGACGTACCTCCGAATTTCTGTACCATGATGCGCATCTTTATTCCTCCATTTGTGTACGCAAGAAGACTGGACACGGGTCAATTCAACAAATGGATCACCCTAGGGAGCGTTCCGATGCGATAATTTCAGCAATTTATACGGCATTTCATGCCGCTCCTCTTTGGAGATTTTGTGTAACCATCCCCAAATGAAGGCCGCGGTTGTTATCGAGATCATGACGCACACGTTTCCCGTGCACTCATCCCGCTTGCCTGACCTAATCGTTTGCAAGCAGGATTGCCCTTTTGATGAAAGGAACGTGGGCACAGGTAGCTGTTCATGCCAGCATAACGTCCCCATGATTTTCTTTGTCTCTCGAACCATCTTCATTTCTTCAAGCGTATAACCGTTATCCCCGTAACTAAGTCTGTACAGAATCATGTCTGAAAACATGTTACGTTGGACCTAAGAAACTATTAAGCCTGTGCAGAACGCTGCACAATCATTGGCTGCAACTGTTTGCCTTCAAGCGCACTCCAGCATGCCTCCGGAATCAGCTCCATTTTAGCCACTAACGAATTTGGTTTTTTCACCGGGTCATCCTGCCCAAAGGGCACGAAATACAGATATTTGGCCACAAGCAGCTTGGCGATGTTCGCAGCGTTCAACCCAAGACCGTCATTTGTGGAAATGGCGAGCACCAGCGGACGCTGATTTCGCATCTGGGCTTTGGCTGCCATTAAAACCGGACTGTCCGTCATCGCGTTAGCCAGCTTACTCGTCGTGTTGCCTGTGCATGGAGCAATTACGAGCACATCAAGCAACTTGGAAGGACCTAACGGCTCTGCCTCAACAATTGTAGAAATGATATCATTCCCCGTTATATCTTTCAACTGTTTTTGCCAATTTTGCGCGGTCCCGAAGCGTGTATCCGTAGTCAGAACCGAATTGGAAATAATCGGGACAACATTGGCACCTTCGGCTACAAAGCGGCTAATCACCGGCATAACCTCTTCAAACGTACAATGAGAACCTGTAATTGCGTAACCTACCGTTTTTCCCTGCCAGTTCATTGTTCAACCTCCCGTGCGTTTTGTTCTTCCAAAAGCAAACGGATTAAAACGTCGGCAATAATGCCGCCAGCCGTTTTGGGAGCAACAATGCCGGGGAGGCCAGGCGCAAGCAGCGCTTTGATACCGCGTTTTTCGGCATACCTGAAATCACAGCCGCCAGGAGCGGATGCGAGGTCGATAATGACTGCTTTTTGCGGCATTTTGGACAGGATTTGTGCTGTGATTATCATAGTCGGTATCGTATTAAAAAGCAAGTCAACATCCCCGGTTTGAGCGGCCAAATCCGTTGTCATGAAAGGCTTCCAGCCCATTATCGCTGCTCGAGCAGCATCCTCTTCACGCCTGATTCCCACCCGTACTTTTGCTCCAAGTCCCTGAAGCGTTTTGGCCATTGTGAAACCTGTTCGACCCAAGCCAAGCACAATGCATTCCGAGCCGTGGATCGTGAAGTCCGTCTCCTGAATCGCCATGCCAATGGCGCCTTCGGCTGTCGGAATGGAGTTGTAGAGCGCGATATCATCACGATCGAGTACTTCAACAAGCCGCAGACCATTTTCCCGGCATAGATCACGTAAAAAAGGCTTCGCCATGCCAGTGAACACAATACAATGCTCCGGCAATGCCGCAACATGTTCCTTTTTCAAAAAAATTGAAGTATTACTGAACGAAGTACTCACTTTTCCCTGATCATCACACCCAACTACAGGAAGCACCAGTACATCTGCCGAAGCAAATACATCGTCCTCCAACTCCTGATGTTCAATACCCGGAATGGAATACTCTAGCTTATCGAAGCCCACCACGCTTACCGTAGCATCCAGCTCTGCGCACTTTTGAATGACTTCAAGCTGCCGTGCATCTCCGCCCATGACTATAATCCGGACACCGGTCAGCATCGGGACGTCACTCCTTTCACCACATGTATGCCTTATCGTATGCAGTGGCCCACAGCGGGGTGAAACAATTAAATTCAAGCATCCAAAGAAACATGGCTTCTATTGTTCAAAACAGAAAAAAAGAGCCTCCCCCATTGGGGACGACTCTTCCAGAGCAAGCTCAATAAATTAAATTATGAAACTCTTTTTACATCATATGCGCCGAACCAGCTATATCTCGGAACCATTATTTACCGGTATGACCAAATCCGCCTTCTCCACGTACCGTTTCCGATAGTTCAGCTACCTCTGTTAATTCAACTGCCGGAACGGTTTGAAAGACGATTTGGGCAATACGCTCCCCACGAACAATTGTGAATGGCTCCTGACCCAGGTTGATCAAAAGAACCTTAACTTCACCGCGATAATCGGCATCAATGGTGCCTGGTGTGTTCAGACAGGTGATCCCGTGTTTGAAAGCCAGTCCGCTGCGAGGGCGAACCTGTGCCTCCAATCCAGCTGGCATCGCCATTGCGAGTCCCGTAGGAATCAAAGTACGCTGACCCGGTTGCAGCACTACCTCTTCCTGCAATGCCGCAACTACATCAAAGCCGGAGGCCAGCTCTGACATTTTTTGAGGCAATTTAATATCTTCATTGCCCGGTAACTTTTGAATTTGAACGTAATGCAACAAAATCATCCCTTCTTAATCCAGCGATGGTACGATCCGAAGCACCGACCATAGCGAGCGCAAACGGCTCAGCAAACATCAGGTCCAGCACAGCATTAACATCGTCCATCGTCACTTCTTCAATTTTAGCAATCATTTCGTCCAGCGTATGGTGTCTGCCCAGCATCAGCTCGTTTTTGCCCAGGCGGTTCATTCGGCTGCCCGTGCTTTCCAAACTGAGGATCAGACTGCCTTTCAGCTGTTCTTTTCCTTTGCGCAGCTCATCTTCAGATAAACCATTTACAGCCAGATCGTGCAGGACCTCTTTGGTCAGATCCAGCACTTCCTTCGTCTGTTTCGGTGCTGTACCTGCATATATGGTGAAGAGTCCACTATCGGCATGCGAACTATGATACGAATAAACGGAGTAAGCTAGACCACGTTTCTCCCGAATTTCCTGGAACAGTCTGGAGCTCATTCCTCCGCCTATCGCATTGTTCAGCACGACCATAGCGAACTGAAGCGGATCTCCAATTTTACATCCCGGGAACGAGATACAGATGTGATTTTGTTCCGTTTTCTTTTTGTGAAAGAGTTGTCCGCTCTGGAACGCAGGCAGCGTGACTTGTTCAGCTACACCGTTGACATCAAAAGCACCAAAATGCTTTTCCATCAAATCGATTACACTGTCATCAATATTACCAGCGATACTAATAACGGTATTCTCAATCGTGTAGTGCTCTTTCATATATGCACGCAGATGGGTGGAGTCCATCGCCTTGAGGCGCTCTTCGGTACCCAGAATCGGATAAGCCAGCGGATGCTCACCATAAGCGGCCAAAGCCATAAGATCATGGACCATGTCATCCGGCGTATCCTCATACATCGATATCTCTTCCAGAATGACGTTTTTCTCCTTGAGCAATTCACCATCATCCATTTTGGAGCGGAAGAACATATCCGACAACACATCCACTGCTATTGGCAGATGCTCATCCAATACTTTGGCGTAATAACAAGTGTATTCTTTCGAAGTGAACGCATTCACGTTACCACCAATTGCATCGAACTGCTCCGCAATCGCCTTGGCATCATAACGATCCGTTCCCTTGAACAACATGTGCTCAATAAAATGGGATACTCCGTTGTTTGCAGGCTGCTCATTACGAGAACCTGTCTTGACCCATATTCCAAATGACACGGAACGACAGGTCGGAATCTGTTCCATGACAACTCTGAGGCCATTGCCCAGCTGAATTTTTTTCACGGTTGGCCCTCCTACATCTCTATAATTGCCTAGATTTCAACGCGAGATCGAAATCGACATTTGGTTCCAACTGTTTGATATTAACAAAAAAACATCATTCACTCAACCGCTGAACCCTTCAACCGCTCGGATGACAACGTTTGACTAACGGTTCCAAGCGTCAAACCCTTGGCCCGTATGGAATCAATCATTCCTTTTAGAGCTCCTGAAGAAGCAGCCGTAGGATGCATTAGAATTAATGTGCCGGCTTCCACGTTTTTGGCGATCTTGGCGACAACAGAATCAGAACTCGGTTTGCGCCAATCCACGGTATCCAGAGTCCAAAGTACCGTTTGCAGTCCCATGCCGGAAGCAATGTCGACTGTTTGTTGATTAAAATCACCGGATGGCGGAGCAAACCAGTGGTTCTCCACACCCAACTTTTCTTTGAGTAGGTCCTCGGTTTTACTGATTTCTAATTTGGCCCGTTCCGTACTCAACCGACTCATGTTCGGATGTGAGTATGCGTGATTCGATAACTCATGTCCACGCTTTTGGATTTCTTTGGCCAGTTCCTCGTTTTTGCTCAGCCAGCTTCCATCCAGAAAAAAAGTAGCTTTGACTTTTTCAGCATCAAGCGTATCTAGCATCGGGATAATGAATTCATTGCCCCATGCTACATTAATCATAAATGATACCATGGGTTTCTCGGGATTTCCCCGATAAATCGGGTGTGCACCCAGATCTTTAAGCTGAATTTCAGGTTCAGTCTGCCGATAGACATATGCTATCTTCGTATTCAGCGTCCCACCAAGCGCCTTGCGATACGTGGCCTCCACATCGATCTCTATCCCGTTATACCCGGGTATCGCTTTCCAAACCCGATCCACTCTGGCATTTACCGGAGCGATTTTCGTTTCGGCTGCTTTATCCCGGATCGCCGACAACAGCTGATCTTCTCCGGTTGCCTCTTTAAACATATCAAATGCATTTTGCGTGCCTGGCCCATCACGAATTTCCGTAATGTATGTACGTACACTGCCCACTTGTCCGATCATTATGACAGCTGCCATACCTACCATGACAGCCGCCAGCATTTTGGATTGGTTTTTCACAGCTCCATCCTCCCGCCGTCTTTGTCCCCATCATATGAGGACAAGGGCAAGAATATGAATAAAACAGGCTGTTCATGTAAACGATCTTCAAAGCTGGATTCAAAGGCTTTAAAGGATAAACAAGCGATTTCAAAAAAAAGTATTAAACGATAAAAAAAGAGCCAGAAATTCACATTCTGCCTCTTCATTCAATCTATCTTTTAAAAAACGATGGCACGCAGCCTAGGATTGAGCCGGAGCTTCGGCAGTCAATACGGCTTTGCGGGACAAGTTGATACGGCCTTGTGGATCAATTTCCGTTACTTTTACCGTAATGGAATCACCAATGGCAACCACATCTTCCACTTTAGCAACACGCTCAGTGGACAGTTGAGAGATGTGTACCAAACCTTCTTTGTTCGGCAACACTTCAACGAATGCACCAAACTTCTCAACACGTTTTACTTTACCGACATAAATCTCGCCGACCAGTACTTCGCGCACGATCCCTTCGATGATCGATTTGGCTTTATCATTCATCTCTTGGTTGGAAGAAGCGATAAAGACACGTCCATCCTGTTCAATATCAATTTTAACACCGGTTTCCTCGATGATTTTATTGATAATTTTACCACCTGCACCGATAACATCACGGATTTTGTCCGGATTGATATGCATTGTTGTAATTTTAGGGGCATATTGTGACAATTGCTCACGTGGAGTTTTCATCACTTCAGTCATTTTGCTCAAGATGTGCATACGGCCTTCTTTGGCTTGAGCCAATGCTTCGGACAAAATTTGACGATCAATACCATCAATTTTGATGTCCATTTGAATAGCTGTTACACCATCAGGTGTTCCTGCTACTTTGAAGTCCATGTCACCGAGGTGATCTTCCATACCTTGAATATCACTCAGAATGGATACATGATCTCCGTCTTTGATCAGACCCATAGCTACACCCGCTACTGGAGCTTTGATTGGTACACCTGCGTCCATCATAGCCAATGTGCTGGCACAAATACTTGCCTGGGAAGTAGAACCATTGGATTCCAGTACTTCGGATACCAAACGAATCGTGTATGGGAAGTCCGTTTCGGAAGGAATTACTTTGGAAAGAGCACGCTCACCCAGAGCACCATGTCCGATTTCACGACGGCCTGGAGCACGCAGTGGACGAGCTTCACCTACGCTGAACGGCGGGAAGTTGTAGTGATGCATGAAACGTTTCGTTTCTTCAAGACTGATTCCGTCCAAAATCTGAACATCACCCAGTGCACCAAGTGTACAAATGCTGAGCGCTTGTGTTTGACCACGAGTGAACAGACCTGAACCGTGAGTACGTGGCAGCAGGGAAGTATCACATTCAATTGGACGGATCTCAGCGAGTCCACGTCCATCCGGACGAACTTTATCATGTGTGATAAGACGGCGCACTTCTTCTTTAACGATATCGTGCAGCACTTCTTTTACATCTTTGAGCAGTTCAGGAGTCTCAATATACTTCTCTTCGAAGTGAGCAACAGTTTCGTCATTCACAACATCGATTGCATCCTGACGTGCATGTTTCTCAGCAATTTTAACAGCTTCAACCAGACGAGCACTGGCGAACTCACGTACACTGCTGTTAACTTCAGCATTAACGGTATGCAATTTCACAGCCATTTTTTCTTTACCAGCCACTTGTACGAGTTGTTCAATGACTGCAACAATATTTTTGATCTCGTCATGTCCGAACATGATTGCTTCAAGCATTATTTCTTCCGGAACTTCGTTCGCTTCCGCTTCAACCATCATGATGGCATCTTTGGTTCCTGCAACAACGAGTTCAATCTCACTTATCTCAAGCTGTGCAATCGTTGGGTTGATGATGAACTCGCCATCAATACGTCCAACTTTCACGCCACCAATCGGTCCGCTAAATGGAACATCCGAAATGCTCAGTGCAGCCGATGTACCAATCATGGCAGCAATTTGCGGTTCGCAGTCCTGATCCACACTCATAACGATATTAAGAACTTGTACATCATTACGGAAACCTTCCGGGAACAAAGGACGAATCGGACGGTCTGTCAGACGGCTCGAAAGAATCGCTTTCTCACTCGGTCTGCCTTCACGTTTAATAAATCCACCTGGGATTTTACCTACGGCATACAATCTTTCTTCATAGTTTACCGTTAATGGGAAAAAGTCCAGATCTTTAGGCTCACTTGATGCTGTTACGGTACACAATACAACGGTATCTCCGTATGTTACCTTAACGGCAGCATTAGCCTGCTTGGCCAAACGCCCTGTTTCAAGCGTAAGCGTTCTTCCACCAAGCTGCATTTCAACACGCTGTTCCATGAAATCCCTCCTTTTAATCGTTCCTAACACAATGGATTCTGCATTTTCACAGTATTTCCTGCTTGTCCTGCATTCATTAACTCCACAGCAACATGCTCACTTGCAAAACAAAAGCTCCTTGCGGAGCCGTCAGCTACAAATATATGGCAACATGTTCATCTACAAAACAACCCGGCTGTAAGCTCCGCTTGTCCTTTTAGACAAAGGAATGACGGATAACAGCCAGGTTGATTTAGAAAACATGTACGATAATTAACGACGCAATCCGAGTTTTTCGATCAGTGCGCTGTAACGTTTAACATCTTTGTTTTTAACGTAAGCCAAAAGCTTACGACGTTGACCTACCATTTTCAAAAGTCCACGACGTGAGTGGTGGTCCTTCTTGTGCGTACGCAAGTGGTCTGTCAAACTTTTGATGTTTTCCGTAAGGATAGCAACTTGCACCTCAGGTGATCCAGTATCGGACTCATGAGTTTTGTGCTCGTCGATCAGTTGTTGTTTACGTTCTTGAGTCAATGCCATCCTATTCACCTCCTTCATTATAATCGCCATTAGCCTCGTCGCCGCCGGTGAGAGCAAGCAACCAAGCCAAGGTTATTTGTTGTCTCAAACGACAACGTAGTACATTATATCATAGTTGCCCAGACAAAGTAAATGTAAACCTGTATTTTATCTTGGACATCAAGATAACAGGCGGGCGGCGGTTAATGCATCTTCACGAATCTGACTGATCAATGCATCAATGGATTCAAACTTCCGTTCTGCACGAATGTAGTGAATGAGCTCAACCTTTAATTCCTGATCATATAACAGCCCATCAAAATCAAGCAAGTGCACTTCAAACGTAGGTTTCATCCCGCTTTCGTGAAAGGTAGGTTTCACACCGAGATTCATGACGCCACGCAGTTCCTGCTCCCCATACTGCACCCGAACAGCGTAAACGCCTTTTGCCGGCGTAACATAATGATCCGTGAGTTCAAGGTTAGCGGTAGGAAACCCAATGGTCCGTCCACGTTTCTCTCCATGAATCACTGTTCCCCTGATGCTGTAAGGTCGTCCGAGCCACTGACTGGCTTCGTCCATTTCTCCCCGCTTCAACAGGCCACGAATAAGAGAACTGCTCACCTTCTCCCCGTTTAACAGGAATGGAGGTACCGTTTCCACCGTCATTTGGCCTTCTCCCAATGTGCGAAGAAGCTGCTCATCTCCTGCTCCCTTGTGACCGAAGCGGAAGTCAAAACCAACTACAGCTGTTCGAGTCTGAAGCGGAAGCAGCAGGTCATGTGCGAATTGCTGCGGCGTCAATTTTGAAAACGACTCATTGAATTCTACCACATAGAGTACGTCTACACCCATTTCAGACAGGATGTCTTGTTTATCTCTCAAGGGAGTAAGATAACCCTCGTAATCCCCTTTGCGCATAACTTCCTTCGGATGAGGATGAAAGGTCATCACCGCTGCCTGCATGCCCGTTTCGCGTGCAATGCGGACAGCTGACAAAATGACACTTGCATGTCCGAGATGCAGCCCGTCAAATTGGCCGATCGCGAGCACTTGGGGTTGTGTGCCCTGAACAGCCGAATCTAACGTCTGCGGATAGGTTAGCATTACGGTTTTCACAATCATTCACCTGCATTTCACTTGATAGGCCAGGCTTGAGTACCACCACTCAAACCAGGAACCTCTTTATTCCGGTAAAAAGACTTTAACAGCTCTCACCGTTGCTTTCAATTCATCCCGCTCAAATATCCCCAGAAACGTCCCATCCTGATCATATAACCGCAATAGACCAGGTTGCTCAGCAGGCGGTTCGAGCAAACGCGCCGACAATTTCTGGCCTTGAAGTGCTCCCTTGGCCTGGTCAGCACCAACCGTATGTGCCGGAATGGAAGATATGGCTTCATCAACCGGAATCAGCACCTCGGCTAACGTTCCATCCATCATGCGTTGTTCCACTTCTTCAAAGCGGAGGCAGTGATCAGCGGAAATGCCAGCCGATATCGTACGCTCCAATTGTAGCATTGTGGACGGATACCCCAATTTCCTGCCGATATCCACACATAAGGTTCGAATATACGTCCCTTTAGAACATAAAGCACGAAACGATATATCCGTGGTGTCGCCTTGTTTCTCAATTCCTGTCAATTCCAGTTCATAGATCGTAACTTCACGACTTTTGCGCTCTACCGTTTTCCCTTCACGAGCAAGCTCGTAGAGACGTTTCCCATCCACTTTGACCGCCGAATACATAGGTGGAACCTGAGAGATGGTGCCCAGGAATTGTTCCAGCACCTGCTGAACCTGCTCCTGTGTTACCTCAACAGCCTTCTCTGACCGCTCAATAACCTCACCCGTCATATCCTCGGTGTCTGTAGACAGACCCAGTCGTAGCGTTGCCAGGTATTCCTTGGGGAGCTCCTGCATGTACTCCACCACACGTGTTGCCCGTCCAAGGCAGAGTGGAAGTACGCCAGTTACTTGCGGGTCCAATGTGCCTGTATGACCAATACGTTTCATTTTGAGAATGCGACGCATTTTGGCCACAACATCATGAGACGTAAATCCCGCTGGTTTGTACACCGGAAGTACGCCTTCAAATGGTTTTACCATTGAGTATTCACCTGCTTCAGCACTAGTGCGACGATATCTTCTAACTTACCTTCCACGCGACATCCAGCAGCGAGGACATGTCCGCCTCCACCAAAGTTCTGTGCAAGCGAAGCAACATCAACCTTGCCCGCCGATCGAAGAGATACTTTTACGGCATTGTCATTGATTACTTTGAAGAAGATACCCACTTCCACACCTTGAATGTTCCGCGGGTAATTGACTACCCCTTCAAGATCTTCATTGGCTGCACCACAAGCGATCATATCTTCTGGTGTAATGACTACCCAAGCAATTTTGCCATCGTCCGTCATTTGCAGACTTGAAAGTGCCTGATTCAATATACGCACTTGGGGAAGCGTTACCTGCTCTAGCAAAATTTGTGCAAGATAAGGCCCGTCCACACCATGTTCAAGCAATTTGGATGCGGTGGTCATCACATTAGGACTCGTATTGGCATAGCGGAATCCACCTGTGTCTGTTAGCAATCCTGTATATATTGCTGTAGCCACATCTTTATTCCATTGCACTGGGAAAAGATTAAGGAAATCAAACAGAATTTCAGCCGTTGCTGCCGCGTCTGGCTTAATGATGTTTACTGTGCCATATGCGTCATTCGTCGGATGATGATCAATATTTAAAATGACAGCATCTTCTTCGAAATAATGACGAGTCAGACCTACTCTGGAAAAGTCTGCACAATCCACACAGATTATCGCTTTATATTTCCGCTCCGGTGGTTGTTCGGTCATGTTCACGATCTTGCCAGCTTCCCACAAAAAATGCATGCGCTGAGGAATTTCACCTTCATTAATCATCGTGAATGTCTTACCCAGACATGACAGCAGCCAGCCCACCGTTACCGTCGAGCTGACTGCGTCACCGTCCGGCTGTACATGCGACACGACCAGGTAATCATCATGCTCCAGCAGAAATTGCTTTCCGTCCTGAAGCGCCTGTTCATAAGTGTGCATTGCCGTCTCCTTTATTCTGTTACTCGGATTCGTTCTTGTCGGTACCGATATCACCAAGCAGCTTCTCGATCCGGCTGCCATATGCGATGGATTCGTCGATCTTGAATATCAACTCGGGAACATGTCGAAAACGGATACGCTTGCCCAGTTCGGTACGCAAAAATCCATTTGCTTTGGCCAACGCTTTAAGCGAGTTATCCTTTTGTTCCTGTTCACCGAAGACACTCAGATAAACCTTGGCTTGCGACAAGTCCCCTGTTACTTCGACTCCCGTTACGGTAATAAAGCCGATACGAGGATCTTTCAGTTCAGATTGGATGAGCAGACTTAATTCTTTCTTGATCTGCTCGCTCACTCTACCTGTACGAACCTTAGCCATTGTTGTTCACCTCATGCTTCCTTGCTTATCGTTGTACGGTCTCCATAATGAAGGCTTCAATAACGTCGCCCTCTTTGAGATCATTGTATTTATCCAGCGTGATACCGCACTCGTAGCCTTGGGCTACTTCTTTGGCATCATCTTTGTAGCGTTTCAGGGAATCCAGCTTACCTTCGTAAAGGACGATGCCATCACGAATCACACGTGCTTCCGCGGAACGGGTAATTTTACCCGAGGTAACCATACATCCAGCAATGGTACCCACTTTACTGATGGAGAATGTGCTCCGAACTTCAGCATGACCGATTACTTTTTCTTTGTAGATCGGATCAAGCATACCTTTCATCGCTTGTTCAATCTCTTCAATAACACTGTAGATCACGCGATGCAGACGAATGTCTACTTGCTCTTGATCTGCAGTCGATTTCGCCTGGTTATCAGGACGAACGTTGAAACCGATAACGATGGCATTCGATGCAGCAGCCAAAATGATGTCGGATTCTGTAATCGCACCAGCGCCGCTGTGAATGATTTTCACGCGCACACCTTCAACTTCGATTTTCGCAAGGGAACCTTTCAATGCTTCAACCGAACCTTGTACGTCACCTTTAATGATTACGTTCAGATCCTTGATTTCACCGTCTTTGATGTGCTGGAACAGATCATCCAATGTTACACGTGTGTTAGTACCCAGATCGGATTCACGTTGTGTAATTGCACGTTTGTCAGCGATGGAACGCGCTTTACGCTCATCCTCAAACACCATGAACGGATCACCAGCACCTGGAACCTCAGTCAGACCGGTAATTTCTACAGGTGTTGAAGGTCCAGCTTCTTTTAAACGGCGACCTTTGTCATTCACCATCGCACGTACACGACCGAAGCAGTTACCTGCGACAAAAGCATCTCCGACTTTCAGTGTACCGTGCTGCACGAGAATACGGGCAACTGGGCCACGTCCTTTATCCAGCTCGGCTTCGATCACTGTACCACGGGCACGTTTGTCCGGGTTCGCTTTGTACTCGTTCACTTCTGCAACGAGCAGGATCATTTCAAGCAGACCTTCCAGTCCCATTCTTTGTTTCGCCGAAACGTTAACAAAGATGGTATCGCCGCCCCACTCTTCTGGAACGAGTTCATAGTTGGTCAATTCCTGTTTTACTTTATCCGGATCTGCACCCGGCTTGTCAATTTTGTTGACAGCTACGATAATTGGCAGCCCTGCAGCTTTAGCATGGTTAATTGCCTCAACCGTTTGTGGCATTACACCGTCATCAGCAGCTACAACAATAATTGTAATATCCGTAACCTGTGCTCCACGTGCACGCATAGCGGTAAACGCTTCGTGACCCGGTGTATCCAGGAACGTGATTTTTTTGTTGTTAATTTCTACTTGATAAGCACCGATATGCTGTGTGATACCGCCTGCTTCTCCGCCTGTTACATTCGTTGAACGAATCGCATCAAGCAATGTTGTTTTACCATGGTCAACGTGACCCATGATCGTAACTACTGGTGGACGAGATTGCAAGTCAGCAGGCTCATCATTCTCTTCCAGAGTCTCGAAACGGTCATCTTCAAGGACAATTTTCACTTCAACCTCAACACCGAACTCTCCAGCAAGCAGAAGGATGGTTTCGATATCAAGCTCTTGGTTAATCGTTGCCATAACACCCATTGCGATGAGTTTTTTGATAACTTCAGAAGCATCTTTATGGAGCAACTTCGCTGTTTCACCAACAGTCATGTCACCACGTACGATGATTTTCTTAGGTGTGTTATCAATTTTCTCACGTTGTTGGTACTGTTGTTGATTTCTGTTGCGGTTGTTCTTGCCACCACGGTTACCGCGGAAGTTGCCGCCACGGTTGTCGTCATAACGACGTCCACCGCCACCGCTGTTTGAACGATTGCCGCTATTGTTGTTGTTATTGCCTGAATTACCTTGGCCGCCTCTGCGTTGGCCTTGTCCCGAGCTCTGTCCTTGGCCACCAGTACGGTTGCCGCCAGCGCCAGTGTTGCCACCACTGCTGTTCGGGCCTGCACTTCTTGTTTGACCGCCACCACTGTTCGTTGGACGTTGACCCGTACTTTGCGGACGGGATGCTGTGCTGCTTTGTCCACCTTGAGCTGGTCTTGGACGATTACTTGATTGTCCTCCTTGGCTTGAGCCTTGGGAAGAATTCGTTCTGTTGCGGCTGTCTTGGCCGCTAGGTCTTTGGGAGCCATTGTTATTGTTGGAATTTGGTCTATTGTTCATACCTACCTGCTTTTCCTGTTGTATTTTTGTTTGTACGGGACTACCGGATGTGTTGTTGCTTTTCGGCGTGTTCACTCCGCCGGCCGGTTTGTTGCTGTCCACTGTTTTGTCACTGCGCATTGACGAAGTAGCAACGGATTTTGCTTCGTTGTTTTGTTTGGAAGCCGCAGTGGATTTTATATCTTTAAAAAATTGTTCCACCTTACCGACTGAACCATTCTCCATGACACTCATATGATTGTTTACGGGAATATCCAGCTTTTTAAGAATGGTTATAATTTCTTTACTACTCATATTAAGGGACTTCGCATATTCATAAACTCGCAATTTATCCTTGTTTTCCTGTTTACTCAATATACTCCACCTCCGACATTATACCGACTTGCTTGGAGATCATTTTTGCAAACCCTCGATCCGTTACTGCAAGAACAACCCGCGTTTCTTTACCGATACTTGAACCCAGACTATCCCGGTCAAATCCGATCACCAGTGGAACTTTATATGTCCCGCATTTGTCGCGAAATTTCTTTTGTGTATTGGCCGAGGCGTCACCCGCAACAATAACCATTTTAGCTTCGGAAGAACGGATCGCTTTAAGTACAATTTCTTCACCTGTTACAAGTTTGCCTGCACGCATGGAGAGTCCCAGATAAGACAATGTTTTGTTATTCATCATGTTCACGCTCCTGTGCTGCTATGAATTCGTCCTCTACCGCGACAAAATCAGCTGCCAATTGCTCATAAATTTCCGGTGAGACTTTGCCCTTTAGCGCCCGATCCAAAGACCGGTTTTTGAGTGCAAGCTTAAAACAGGACTCTTTGCCGCATAAATAGGCACCACGTCCGGACTTTTTGCCAGTCAAATCGATTAGCACTTCATCCTCTGGCGTTTTAACGATACGGATCAGCTGCTTTTTGGGCATCATTTCCTGACACGCCACACATTTGCGCAGCGGTACTTTTTTGGTTTTCATACGTTAGCGCCCCCCCGTGCTTTACTTTAGTCGACGGAGATGGAATCTTGGTGCATTTCCAAAGAAGAATCTTTCTCTCTGCCGAATTCCTGTTCCGCCTGGCTCTCGCTCTTAATGTCGATTTTCCAGCCGGTCAGTTTGGCTGCCAATCGGGCATTTTGACCTTTGATCCCAATGGCGAGGGACAGCTGATAGTCAGGAACAATAACCCGAGCCATCTTTTCTTCCTCAAATACTTGAACTTCCAATACCTTGGAAGGACTAAGTGCATTAGCCACATATTCGTCTACCTGGTCGGAGAAACGAACGATGTCAATTTTTTCACCGCGCAGCTCACCCACAATGGTCTGCACGCGCATTCCCTTAGGACCTACACATGATCCAACCGGATCAACTTCCTCATTGCGGGAATGAACGGCAATCTTGGAGCGGAAGCCCGCTTCACGTGCGACGGAGCGAATCTCGACTACACCGTCAAAAATTTCAGGTACTTCCAGTTCAAAGAGACGTTTCAACAAGCCCGGATGGGTGCGGGACAAAATGATTTGCGGCCCTTTGGTCGTATTCTCGACCTTGGTGATGTACGCTTTAATACGGTCACCATGAACAAACTTCTCGTTCGGCATCAATTCGGTCAGCGGTAAAGCCGCTTCGATTTTGCCCAGATCGATGTAGATATTGCGCAAATCCTGACGCTGCACCACTCCCGTAACGATATCTTCTTCCTTATCTACGAAAGCGTTGTAGATCAGGCCGCGTTCGGCTTCACGAATCCGCTGGGTAACTACCTGTTTGGCAGTTTGTGCGGCGATACGTCCGAAATCACGCGGCGTAACTTCAATCTCCGCAATATCTTCCAGCTGGAAGTGTGGGTTGATCTCTCGTGCAGCAGGCAATGAAATTTCGGTACGAGAATCCAGGACTTCTTCCACGATCAATTTGCGGGCATATACCCGGATAACACCCGTATTGCGGTTCATGTCAACACGCACATTCTGGGCGGTGTTGAAATTACGCTTGTAGCTGGAGATAAGCGCTGCCTCGATCGCTTCAAAAAGCACATCCTTGCTGATCCCTTTTTCCCGCTCCAATTCATTCATTGCTTCAATAAAATCCATACTCATGAATGTTGATCCCCCTTTCAAACATGGCATCTCATACGTAAAACGGCGAAAGGCTCTAAACTCATGAGCACTTTGCCGTTATCGTGAGATGTGTCTTTTTTCATTAATAAGTGAACAAGGCACTTAAAACAGAATGGCCAGGCGCGCACTCGCAACCTTGTCATAAAGAATGGCATGCTGTTTCTTGCCTGCTTCGATCACAAGTTCCCCGTTATCAAAGGAAAGCAGCTTGCCTTCAAATTCCTTTATTCCATTTACCGGCTCGTAGGTTGTAACAAATACATTTTTGCCTACAGATTTGGCAACATCCTCCGGTTTTTTCAGTGGACGCTCCGCACCGGGAGAAGACACTTCAAGGAAATAGATGGTTGGAATCGGATCGTTCTCATCCAGCTTGGCGCTCAGCTTTTCGCTGATCAAGACACAATCATCGATGTCGATGCCACCCTCTTTGTCGACATACACCCGTAAAAACCAGTTGCTGCCTTCTTTGACGTATTCGATGTCAACCAGCTCGAAGCCTTGTTCGTTCAAGTAGGGTTGGATCATTTCTTCCACGGTAGATTTAATGTTCGTTGTGCTCAAAACCGATAACCTCCAACTTAGGTTAAACCAGCAAATAAGGACTGGCAATTTCTTCATTACCCAAGATTCTTGTATACCAAAGACTAAAGAGTGGGTTTCCCCACTCTTTAGAAATTCGTACTATCTCGTTCACTTCAAAAATTATAACATAGTCTGGTAATAGTGACAAGTAAGCGATCATTCAGGCATTTTGGTTACTAATGAAGAAAAATTTCGTAATCACATCACAGACCAACATTGGATACGCAAAATGCCATTTTAGAACAGCGATAATTGATTGCTTTCCGGCAAACCACGGAAGCATCCCATACCGGTTAACAGCTCAACAATCGTTTTACTTGCTTTGGACTTCTGCTGGAAATCTTCAATCGACAGGAATTCTCCATGCTCTCTTGCCGCAGCGATGTTGCGTGCAGCGTTATCCCCGATTCCTCCCAATGCAGAGAACGGAGGAATGAGTGAATTACCGTCAACGATAAACTTCGTCGCTTCCGAACGATAGAGATCAATCGGTTTGAGCGAGAATCCGCGTGCTGCCATCTCAAGTGCCATCTCAAGGACAGGCAGCATATTTTTTTCTTTTGGCGGTGCTTGGAAACCTAATTGTTCAATCTCTACGATCTTCCGATAGATGGGCTCATAGCCCTGACATACCAATTCTATATCAAACTCATCCGCACGAACTGTGAAGTATGTCGCGTAGTATTCAATAGGGTGATACAGCTTGAAGAAGGCTGTACGCACTGCCGAGATAACATAAGCTGCCGCGTGGGCCTTCGGAAACATGTACTGGATTTTAAGACAGGAGTCAATGTACCATTGCGGTACCTTGCAATTTTTCATCTCATCAATCCATTCTTGCGGCAAACCACGCCCTTTACGCACACTCTCCGTAATTTTAAAGGCCAGACTGGCGTCCATGCCTGCCTTATAGATCAGGAACAACATGATATCATCCCGGCAACCAATCACCGTTTTGATGTTACACGTTCCATTTTTGATTAGATCTTGTGCGTTACCGAGCCATACCCCCGTACCATGAGACAATCCGGAGATCTGGAGTAAATCGGCAAAAGAAGAAGGCTGTGATTCGACAAGCATCTGACGTACAAACTTCGTGCCCATCTCTGGTACACCAAAGGTGGCAACAGGTGAACGAATCTGCTCCGGCGTAACGCCCAGTGCCTCCGTTGAGTTGAACATGCTCATGACTTTAGGATCATTCATCGGAATCGTCGTTGGATCGATTCCCGTCAAATCCTGCAGCATCCGCATCATGGTTGGATCATCGTGCCCCAGAATATCGAGTTTTAGCAAATTTTCTTCGAAGGCGTGATAGTCAAAGTGCGTTGTTTTCCACTCCGCATTAACATCATCGGCCGGGAATTGTACAGGCGTTACATCTTCCACTTCAATATAGTCTGGTACAACGACAATACCACCAGGATGCTGTCCGGTACTACGCTTAACCCCTGTGCAGCCGGAAGCAAGACGATTCAGCTCAGCCCCGCGCCATTTCTTGTGATGCTCTTCCTCATATTTCTTGGCAAAACCGAACGCCGTTTTCTCAGCCACCGTGCCGATCGTGCCCGCACGGAAAACACTCTTTTCGCTGAAAAGCACCTTAGTATAGTTATGCGCATGCGGCTGATAATCACCCGAGAAGTTCAAGTCAATATCGGGAACCTTGTCCCCTTTAAAGCCAAGGAAGGTCTCAAACGGAATATCCTGCCCTTCGCCTTTTAATCGGCCTCCACAATCAGGGCATTCTTTCTCAGGAAGGTCAAATCCACTCGGTACACTGCCGTCGAGGAACCACTCACTGTGTTTGCATTCTGGATTCACACAAATATAGTGTGCTGGCAGCGGATTAACCTCGGAAATACCCAGGAAAGTAGCAACGACAGACGAACCAACGGATCCCCGGGAGCCGACAAGATAGCCGTCCTGATTTGATTTTTTAACCAGTCGTTCTGAGATCAGATAGTTGGCAGAAAAACCGTATTTGATGATTGGCTTCAGTTCTTTCTCAAGTCTCGCCACGATGACTTCCGGCAGTTCCTCACCATAAATGGACTTGGCGGTATTATAGCAAGTATTGCGGATTTCATCGTCCGCACCTTCCAGGATTGGGGTAAACAGCTTATCCGGGAACAGCTTGATTTCCTCAAATCGATCCGCTAATTCAACCGTATTTGTAACGACAACTTCGTAGGCTTTGTCTTGGCCCAGGTACTGGAACTCTTCCAACATTTCATCTGTCGTTCTTAAGTGAGCATCCGGTTTACGCTGATCTTTGAGCGGGCTAAAGCCTGTAATTCCATGAATGGTAATATCCCGATATAGCTTGTCGCGCGGCTCCAGATAATGCACGTTACCTGTCGCTATGACCGGTTTCCCCAATTTTGCACCAATGTCAACAACTTTGCGAACAGCGAGCTTCAATTCCTCAGGTGTAGCCACCAGCCCTTTGTCCACCAAGTGCATATACATCGTCAGAGGCTGGATCTCCAAAATGTCATAGAAGTGAGCGATCTCTTCTGCCTCTTCAAGTGATTTATTGAGCACTGCCTCGAAAAACTCGCCTTTTTCACAACCGGATAAAATAATGAGGCCTTCACGCAAATTGATCAGTTTCGATTTCGGAATACATGGTACCCGTTTGAAGTGCTCCGTATGAGAAAGGGATACCAGTTTATAGAGATTCTTTTTGCCGACATCATTCAAAGCATAGATTCCACAATGGAATGGACGCGTATTCGAGAGATCAACACCGACATAATCGTTGAGCCGATCAAGCATGGTCAGGCCTTTCATCTGAAAAGCATCATTAACCAATCCATTCAGTATACCTGCGAGTGCAATCGTATCATCAATCGCCCTGTGATGACTTTCCAGGGCTACTTTATATTTATCCGCCAGCGTATTCAGACGGTGGTTCTTCATTTTTGGATATAACAACCGTGCTAGTTCCAATGTATCAAGGACAGGGTTCGGAAGCTCAGGCATACCAAGCTGTTTCAGTGAAGCCTGAATAAAGCCCATATCGAATCGCGCATTATGCGCAACCAATACACCATCTCCTGCAAACTCTACAAAGTCACGGATAACCGGCTCTAGCTCCGGTGCATCCTTCACCATATCATCGTTAATGTTGGTCAACTGCTGAATGTTATATGGAATGCGCTCATGCGGATTTACAAACGTAGCAAAGCGATCAATCTCTTTACCGTCCTCCACCTTCACTGCCGCAATCTCGATGATTTTGTTCTGGGTTACCGATAGACCTGTGGTCTCAATATCAAAGACAATATACGTCGCTGATTTGAGCTCCAATGGCTGCGGCGCCAAAACAACAGCAACCGAATCGTTCACCACATTGGCTTCAAGGCCGTAAATCATTTTAATTCCATTTTTCTTGGCCGCTTTGGACGCCTCCGGATACACCTGCACACCGCCATGATCACTTACCGCGATTGCCTTGTGTCCCCATTCCGCTGCAGTCTTTACATATTTGTCGATCGAAGTTACGGCATCCATTGTACTCATTGTGGAATGCAGATGGAACTCAACCCGTTTCTCCGCTGCATTATCCTTACGGGATGGTGGTGCCTTTACTTCAACCAAATCTGACGGAATCATAGCAAGTTCCGGGATTTGCATAAACCGGTCGTATTCTACACGTCCACGGACTTTTACCCATTTTCCATTGGCGAGCAAGCTGAGAATTCTGACATCCTCTTTTGTTTTGGCGAACATCTTCATTTGCATGGAATCCGTGAAGTCCGTCAAATAAAACGTAAATAACGTATTTCCGTTACGCAATTCCTTGCGATCCAGTCCAAAGACCGTTCCCTGCAGCGTAACCTTTTTCTCTTCATCTTGAACTTCCTGCATAGGTACAGGTGGCTCTTTGATCTCATATCCCATTTGTAAGCGAACGTCGCCCTGTTCTTCCTCTTCAGGCATTTCCGAGTCCACTTCGCTCATCATCTGTTCGATTACTTGAAGCTCTTCTTCCCGCTTCTTGAGCTGGAATTGCTCCATCGCCTCTTTGTTGCTTTCAACCTCACCAACGAGCAGTTTGACCCGCAAGGGCACTTGAAAATACTTATCATAAAAGGTTGTTATTGCCTGATCAATTTGCTTCTTCTTCGCAAGCTCCATCGACATGGCATCACTCATGGTCAATTGCAGCAGATCTGCTTCACATTCAAACTTGGTGCGATTCATCCAACCATTAACGGATGGAATTTCCCGTGTAACCCACTCTAGGAACAGATTCCAATACTCACTGACAATATCACCAATCTCGACCTGATCACTATATTTGAAACCAAACGTAATCTTGGAAATATGATTCATTTTCTCCTGGATATGCAGGCAAAATGTACGATAGATTGGAGCAGGAACCAAAGTATCCTTTGCAATCACAATAGTCCAATCGCGGTTGCTACGGCTTGTCTCCACCCGTTCTATCCATCCATCCAAAAAGTAGGGCTCTATCAGGCCAGCCGGAAGCTCCGTCTGTTTCATCAACAACTCAAACCGTTTTCTCTTCTCCTCGAATCCACTCATCGTGTTCCTCCTTGTACCCCCTTCAAACAGAAAAAGCCTCTGCATTCAAAAATGTCCCCGATCCGAACCCGCACCGACTCATTTTATCCGACAGAAGCTCTCCATTCCTTACTCTTACGGTGAATAAGTGCAGTTAGTCATGTCTTCCTGACCTAGTACGCTCTTGCAAACACAACCGTGTGTTTCGCTTGTTCACCACAAGCCAGGCACGTATGCTTTTCTTCCGCAGGCTGGAACGGAATATTCCGGCTTGTTGCACCTGTTACTTCTCTTACTTTATCTTCGCAAGCTTCTGAACCGCACCATCCAGCCAGTGTGAACCCGCGTTTGTTTTCCATCAATTCCTTCATCTCATCAAGCGTACCGACAGAGTAGAAGTTGTCCGACATAAACGTGCGAGCACGTTGCAGCATATCGGCTTGCACTTGAGTCAGCATCGTCTGGATTTCTTCCACCAGATTCGCTTGTTCAACCACTTTCTTCTCTCCAGTAATCCGGGAAACGAGAACACACACACCATTCTCCATATCACGCGGACCAATCTCAAGACGAATTGGAACACCACGCATTTCGTACTCGTTAAATTTCCAGCCTGGACGAACATCACTGCGATCATCCATTTTCACACGGATTCCCGCTTGTTTCAGTTCAGCGAACAACTCATCCGCACGGCCTACAACGGCATCACGCGTTTTTGGAGGTCCAATCGGAATCATAACCACTTGTGTTGGTGCTACTTTAGGAGGAAGAACCAGACCACGGTCATCCCCGTGAACCATAATCAATGCACCGATCAGACGTGTGCTTGTTCCCCATGAAGTGGTGTGAGCCAGTTCCAGCACGTTGTTGCGGCTAAGATACTGGATCTCAAATGCTTTCGCAAAATTTGTACCCATATAATGAGAAGTTCCTGCTTGAACCGCACGTCCATCCTTCATCATCGCTTCGATGGAGAAGGTGTCTACAGCACCTGCAAATTTCTCGGATTTTGTTTTCTGACCTGTAATAACGGGAATTGCCAGATATTCTTCCACAACTTCGCGGTAGATTTCAAGCATTTTCATCGTCTCTTCGCGTGCTTCTTCTTCGTTCTCGTGCGCCGTATGGCCCTCTTGCCACAGGAATTCACTTGTACGAAGGAAAGGCAGTGTTCTCTTCTCCCAGCGAACCACGTTAGCCCATTGGTTGATCAGTACTGGCAAGTCACGATACGACTGAATCCATTTGGAGTACATGTGACCAATAATGGTTTCGGAGGTTGGACGGATTGCCAGACGCTCTTCCAGCTTTTCTCCGCCTGCTTCCGTTACCCAAGGCAATTCAGGATTGAACCCTTCCACATGTTCTTTTTCTTTTTGGAAAAAGCTCTCGGGAATGAACATTGGGAAGTAAGCATTGCGGTGGCCGGTTTCACGGAAACGACGGTCCATCTCATCCTTGATGTGCTCCCAAATTTCGAAGCCGTCTGGTTTGAAAACAATACAACCGCGTACGGGTGAATAGTCCATGAGATCAGCTTTTTTAATAACATCAATGTACCAGCGTGAGAAATCCTCGCCCTGAGGTGTAATTTCAGTCACGAACTGTTTATCATTTTCCTTTGACATAAGACTCCAGCGTCCTCCCATAACGACTAGCTCTGAATAGTCAAAGCTAGTCAAACCATAATTATCCGTTAATTAATCGTAATATATCATTATATGTTACTGCCAGCATCAGTACAAACAACATGGCGAAGCCGACAAAGTGAACCATGCCTTCCCGATTCGGGTCTACTGGTCTGCCCCGCAGCCCTTCAATTCCGAGGAATACAAGACGGCTTCCATCCAACGCTGGAATTGGCAACAGATTGAAAATACCGAGGTACAGACTCAAGATAGCTGCCCATCTCGTCAACTGCTCGATCCCCTGCTTCGCGATTTGGCCTGTAACTTCAAAAGTACGCACAGGACCACCAATATCATCCATGTTAAACTGATTGATCAAGTGCTTGAAGCCTTCAAAGATCACTTTGGTTGTATCGACCATCGCTATCCCTGACACCTTGAAGGTTTCTACAAATCCAACGGATCGGGTTGGTAGCGTTGGTACAATTCCTACTTTCCCGCCTTCTTGTCCTTCTACGGCACGAGGTGTAATCGTTATATTAAACGTTTCATTTCCCCGACGCAGCGTCCATTCCATCGGTTTGTCTTTGGAATCAGCAATCATCGTCACCATTTTTTGCGAATCTGTACCAATAGCAGTACCATTGATTGTTTCAATGATATCTCCCTTTTGCAAATTCGCCTGGTCGGCGGCTCCACCTTCAAGCACTTCACCAATTTCCAAATTTTGCGGATTTTCAACGACAACGCCTGCCATTTGCGCATATACGGCAAACAACACAAATGCCAGGATGAAATTCATGAGTGGTCCGGCAAAAATAGCCAGGGCCCGCTGCCCCACCGTTTTACTACCAAATTGGCGATCTTTCGGTGCAATCTGGGTTTGTTTGCCTCGACTTACTAACATCGCTTGCGGATGTATCCGGTACTGCTGAATTTCGCCATCCACATCGAGTTGCAATTTCAGCGCAGTCTCCATATCTATGGAGATCACTTCACCACGAATTACATTTTTTCGGTTATCCAATTGATCGAGGTAGATCATTTTGACTTGGTCATCAGCAGCTCTTACTGCAATGGTCTGACCTTCTTGAATCTCTACCAGTTCCGGGTCTTCCCCAGCCATACGTGCATATCCGCCAAAAGGCAGCAAACGCAGTGTAAACTGGGTCTCGTTTCTTTTATATGAGAACAATTTGGGACCAAAACCGATCGCAAATTCCCGTACAAGAATACCGGCGCGTTTGGCAAAATAATAATGTCCCCATTCATGAACCGTCACGATGACAAAGAACATGAGCACCGTTAGAAATACCACTTGTATGGTTTCCAATCCCTATCCATCCTCCTTCACGGCACGAACCGCAGTCTGTCCCTTTAGATTATCATTATTCTCTGATGCCGCACAAGAGAATCACTTCTTCCATTTTATCTTGAAAAAAGAGATCAAAGACTGAACGCAAGTTGACGGCTCTCCTGATCACATCTTGCGATTTCCTCCAGATCAGGCTCGTCCACATTGCGGTGTGCTTCAAGCACAGAAGCAATAATATCCTCTATTTTAAGGAACGAAATCTCTTTGCGCAAGAAACGGGCTACGGCAACCTCGTTGGCTGCATTAAACGCCGTTGTTGCGGTTCCTCCCATTTTACCACACTCGTACGCCATTCTTAAACAAGGGAACCGTTCCATATCCATCTCACGGAAATGCAGCTCGCTCGCTTGCGCTAAGGATAGACGTTTCGCAGGTGAAGGCAAGCGGTCAGGATAAGTCAGTGCATACTGAATGGGAACACGCATGTCCGGATTGCCAAGCTGCGCAATAATACTCGTATCATTGAACTCCACGTAGGAATGAATGATGCTCTCCGGGTGAAGCAACACATCAATCTGATCATAACTTAGACCAAACAGCCAATGTGCTTCAATAACTTCCAGACCTTTATTCACCATCGTCGCCGAGTCTATCGTGATCTTCGAGCCCATGGACCAATTCGGATGTTTGAGCGCATCTTCCACGGTAACTTCCTTTAACTGTTCACGAGTCAAATGACGGAAAGATCCTCCAGAGGCCGTAAGCGTAATTCCCATCACACGTTCACGAGGCTCTCCATTCAGGCATTGAAAGATAGCCGAGTGCTCACTATCTACAGGCAGAATCGGTACCCCTTTTGCAGCCGCTCTGGCAGTAACAATGTGTCCCGCTGTAATTAGAGTCTCCTTGTTAGCCAGCCCAATCTGTTTGCCTGCATCAATAGCAGCCAGGGTTGACTCAAGCCCAACACTCCCCATTACAGCAGTAACAACCGTATCTGCATCCGTTCCGGCAGCAACTTCCACCAGTCCTTCTTTACCATAAAAAAGCTGCGTTTCAGCAGGTAAGTGCGGAGCCACGATTTCGGCCAGCTCTTTCGAGCCAACGGATACCTTTTTGGGCCGGTAGCGCTTCGCTTGTTCAATCAGCAGTTCTATATTGCCCCCAGCAGCAAGTCCCTCTACTTGAAAGCGTTCGGGATGCATATCGACTACATCCAGTGTCTGGGTTCCAATGGAACCCGTTGACCCGAGAATCGCAATTTTTTTCATGCCGCACCTCATCTTTATTTATCCAATGCCTATGACGAACATCTCGTCATGTGGCTTGTGCTCATCTTTAATAGGGCAAAAGCATTAGTATATGTACGAATGGAAAAACGACAATCCAGCTGTCGCACCGATCCAGAATACCGCCATGCCCCGGGAGCAGAGTGCCGGAATCTTTGATGTTATACACACGTTTGTAAGCAGATTGGATCAGATCTCCCATCTGTCCCACAACCGCGCATGCAATCCCAATCCATACCGCTCTTTGCCAAGACAACAACCCGTCTGACACCCATGCAAAAACAACAGAAGTGACTACCGCGATTACTATCCCGCCCAGCGCGCCCTCTACTGTTTTGTTAGGACTAATCGAGGGCCACAATTTGTTCTTTCCGATCAGTTTTCCAACAAAATAGGCACCCGCATCACTTGCCCATATGGAACCTAACAGCAGAAATGTCCAGAACAATCCGTGATGCAAATGTCTCGATTCTGCAATGTAATAAAAACCGATTCCAATGTACATTACTCCCAGAAAGAGCATAGCTACTGTGTTCACAGAAATCTTATTTTTAGTTACAACAGAGGCCGTCATTAAAACCAGCATCACAATCCAGGCAATCTGGAATAACGTTAGCGGTCTGGCTTCCCAAACCATTTCCCAAGGAAATACAATTGTAAAGATACCTGCATAACCGATTAGGGCTACACCTGAAAAAGGCTGTACCCCGGTCATTTTCACAAATTCATAATAACCGATGAGAGCCATAAGCAATACCAAACCATGGTACCAGGGTCCGCCCAGCATGCAAAAACCCAAAAACAACACACCTGCTATGATTCCAGTCGTTAATCGCTGTTTCAACGGCTTCATCCTCCATCTATTTCAAACCGCCGTAACGCCTTGTTCTGCGCTGATATTCGGCTACTGCTTCAAGCAAATGCTTTTTGCCAAATTCGGGCCAGTATATATCCGTAAACCATAATTCGCTATATGCAAGCTGCCAAAGCATGAAATTGCTTAATCTCAACTCTCCACTCGTCCGGATCAGCAAATCCGGATCAGGCATATCCCCAGTGAGCATATGTTTGTCAATGAGTTCAGGCGTAATATCCTCTGCCGATAGTTCCCCCGACTTTACCTGCAGAGCGATCTGTTTGACACATTCTGTCATTTCGCGACGACTTCCGTAGTTCATTGCAAAATTCAAAACAAGCCCTGTGTTATGTTCCGTAAGACGTATAGCTTCTCGCAAAGCATTAATGGTATGAGAAGGCAAATGCTCTTCCTGGCCCATCATACGAATGCGTACATTTTTTTCTATCAGTTCATCCAGCTCTATCGCCAAAAATTCTTGCGGAAGCCGCATCAGAAAATCCACTTCTTCTTTTGGACGCGTCCAGTTTTCTGTCGAAAAAGCGTACATCGTCAGATATTTGATGCCCAGTTCATCCGCCGCGATGGTCGCACGTTTGACCGCCTTCATCCCATTCTGGTGGCCAGCTATTCGCGGGAGACCCAAACGTTTCGCCCATCGTCCATTGCCGTCCATAATGATGGCGACGTGCTGCGGGATATTATCCTCGGATATAGTCAGCGTTTCCTGCTTGTCAGCCCCATTCCACCACGACCGAACCCGTTTGATCATTCCTGTTCCTCCAAAATCCCTGAAGTTTCTTCACCTGAAGCTTGGAAAAAGAGACAAAACCCCACCGTATTGGAGGGGCTGCGCTTGTCTTACACTTCCATGATTTCTTTTTCTTTGGCAGCGAGTACCTTATCGACTTCAGCAATAAACTTGTCGGTCGATTTTTGGATGTCGTCTTGATGTCTCCGGGACTCGTCCTCGGAAATGTCTGACTTCTCCATTTTTTTAATATCATCATTCGCATCACGGCGAATATTACGAATAGCTACTTTACCTTCTTCACCGAACTTTTTCGTCAACTTCACAAGTTCTTGTCTGCGTTCTTCCGTAAGTGCTGGAATGGACAGACGAATCATCGTTCCGTCGTTCGCTGGCGTAAGGCCAAGATCGGATTTCATAATTGCACGCTCAATGTCCCCCATGGAGGATTTATCCCATGGCTGGATCATCAGTGTCCGGGAATCCGGTGTACTGATATTAGCCAATTGATTGAGCGGAGTCATTGCACCGTAATACTCCACTTGAATCCGGTCGAGAAGAGCCGGAGTTGCACGACCTGCACGCAAAGTGGCAAGATCACGTCGTAACGCTTGAATCGCTTTATCCATACGTTCTTCGGCATGTTTTTTAACCGCTTGTGGCATTAATCTACACTCCCTTTAACGATTGTCCCGATGCGTTCACCAAGAACAACACGTTTGATGTTACCTTGTTCCGTAATGGCAAATACGATCAACGGAATGTTGTTATCCTTACAAAGCGAGGACGCCGTTGAGTCCATTACTCCAAGATCTTTGTTAAGTATATCCATGTAAGTCAACTGATCAAACTTGACAGCAGTGCTGTCCTTAAACGGATCTGCTGAGTAAACACCATCAACTTTGTTTTTGGCCATCAAGATGACTTCTGCTTCGATCTCCGCTGCGCGCAGTGCTGCTGTTGTATCGGTGGAGAAGAACGGGTTACCTGTACCTGCTGCAAAAATAACGACCCGGCCTTTCTCCAGATGACGAATAGCTCTACGACGAATATAAGGCTCTGCGATTTGTTGCATGGCAATCGATGTCTGTACGCGTGTAGGCACTTCAATCTGTTCCAGTGCATCTTGCAGTGCGAGCGAGTTCATAACCGTCGCCAGCATCCCCATATAATCCGCAGTCGCTCTGTCAATGCCGTTTTCGCTACCGGCAATTCCACGCCAGATGTTTCCGCCGCCACATACGATAGCAACCTGTACACCTAGTTCAACCACTTCTTTTACTTGCTGGGCAATCGACGAGATCGTCTCTGCATCAATACCGTAGCCGTTTTGACCGGAAAGAGACTCTCCGCTGACCTTTAAGACAACACGTTTAAATACTGGCTGTTCCAATTATTCACCCTCCACTTTGAATTGAACACCCTGGGCGTTCAACCAACAAAACTTCTCGCGCATGGCCTCCTGCTTAAAAAGAAAGGAACACAGTTGTGTTCCGCTCTTTTAGGAAAAACGTTCAACCGGTAAGGCATTGTTTTCCTGGGATATAAGGGAGTAGCGCTTCGAAGTTTCATCATTCTTATATCTTCGAAAATCATTTCTGCTTGCCAGTTTGAAAAACGTCTTATTTGTTCACTTGGGACATAACTTCTTCTACGAAGTTGTCTACTTTTTTCTCAAGACCTTCACCCAGTTCGTAACGAACGAAACGACGGATGGAGATGTTTTCACCGATTTGGCTAACTTTTTCGTTCAACAGTTGGGAGATCGTTTTGTCTGGATCTTTAACAAAAGTTTGCTCCAACAGGCAGAATTCTTCGTAATATTTACCAATACGGCCTTCAACCATTTTTTCAACGATTTTTTCTGGTTTGCCTTCGTTCAAAGCTTGAGCTTTCAAGATTTCTTTCTCTTTTTCCAGCTCTTCTGTAGGAACTTCTTCACGAGTGACAAATTTCGGGTTCGCTGCTGCGATTTGCATAGCGATGTCCTTAACGAAATCTTTGAATTGGTCTGTTTTACCAACGAAGTCAGTTTCACAGTTAACTTCTACCAGTACACCAATACGGCCACCAGCGTGGATATAAGATTCTACAACGCCTTCAGTTGCTGCACGTCCAGCTTTGCTTGCTGCTGCTGACAGACCTTTTTCACGAAGCAATTCAGCTGCTTTCGTGATGTCACCGTTTGCTTCTTCTAGTGCTTTTTTGCAATCGAGCATACCTGCGCCCGTTTTTTCACGGAGTTCTTTTACTGCACTCGCATTAACTGCCATTATTAATTCCCTCCAAAAATAAGTAATTGTACGTACACTCTAAAAAAAGGGCAGTGAGAGGTTATCCACCTACCAACCACCCTTTTCATTTAATTCATTAGATATGTTCGAATCTATTAAGCGGAAGTTTCTTCGCCTTGGTTAGCTTCGATAACGGCATCAGCCATTTTACCTGTCAACAGCTTAACGGCGCGGATTGCGTCGTCGTTACCCGGGATAACATAATCGATCTCGTCCGGATCGCAGTTGGTATCAACGATACCTACAATTGGGATACCCAATTTGCGAGCTTCCGCAACAGCGATACGCTCTTTGCGTGGATCGATGATGAACAGGGCGCTTGGCAGGCCTTTCATATTTTTAATACCGCCGAGGAATTTCTCCAGGCGATCTTTCTCTTTGCGAAGCAAGATTACTTCTTTTTTAGGCAATACAGCGAAAGTACCGTCTTCTTCCCAAGCTTCCAACTGTTTCAAACGATCAATACGTTTTTGAATAGTTGAGAAGTTAGTCAGGGTACCGCCGAGCCAACGTTGGTTAATGTAGAATTGACCAGCGCGTTCAGCTTCTTCTTTAACGGAATCTTGAGCTTGTTTTTTCGTACCCACGAAAAGAATTGTACCATTCTCTCCTGCGATTCCTTTAACGAAGTTGTAAGCCTCTTCGACTTTTTTCACTGTCTTTTGCAAGTCAATGATATAAATTCCGTTTCTTTCAGTGAAGATATAACGATCCATTTTTGGGTTCCAACGACGAGTTTGGTGACCGAAGTGTACCCCAGCTTCGAGAAGCTGCTTCATGGAGATTACTGCCATCTTCACACACCTCCTAATATGGTTTTATTGTGTCCTCCGCCGGCATCATTTTTCGCCAAGACTCTCCATCAGGAAAGCACCCTCAACAAAATTAGCACATGCGTGTGTTTTAACACCGTTATCTAATATATCATAACTGATTGCCTGATGCAACAGTCTTTCAAACTAAAATGCCTTGTACAAAAAAGCGCTCTTTTCAAACAAATTCATATCCGTTGTAGCGGTGCAAAACCTGTCACAATCTATAAATAAAAAACCGTCCTTCTGAGCGAACTCAGTTTGACGGTTCTTTTGTAATCTTGGCAATAATGGATTTGAAGCTTTCGCCCTTCTCCAGGTCATAGGTGCCTACTTGTATTTTGGTATTAATTCGCTCAGCCCTGCCAGCCTTTATGAAAGCTTGTGCACTATCGACAATCCCGGCTTTCTCCAGATTACCCGCCACGATGGCCAGACTGTTGCCTGAACGTACTTTGAAAGACACTGTAGCCGCAGCTTCAGGATTGTTAGGCGTTGACGGCTCAGTCGTCTTGGGCTGATTGACTTCATTCTGGTTTCCGCTTTTATTGGTGGCAGGCTGCTGTGGAGTCTCGGGTTGCTCCGGTTCCTCAGCTGACTTTGCCGCTTCGGGGGCCGTTGCCGTTTTCCCCTGCAGTTCGCTGCTCTCCTGTTTCTTCTTCGCTACCCACTCAGTTTCTGTATACAGCTCATCATCGGAAGCTACAAGCTTCATATCCATACTCTTCGCCGCCGCTTCAAGCTGTTCCATTGTCAGGTTGGCTGTAGCTACATCCGGGTCAAGATTACTCTCAGACAATGCGTTTTGTCCAACCGTTGCAAGCTGCAGCAATACCGCACCAACAATCATGCCACTTCCAAGTCCAATCCATAAGGAGCGCTTGTCCATTTCTTAGCTCTCCTCCCGTTCTGCCAGCTGTAAAATCAGCTGTACTTCTCCACGTTGTATGCCTGTCTGCTTGGCAATGGCATCCACTGACTTTCCTTCGGCATATAAATTAAACAGCTCTGCATATCGATCCTTAATGGATTCACGTACAGGCTTCAATTCTTGCTCAGTGGCCTGCTGCACTGTTTCTGATGCCTGTTGGGACAAATCAGCTCGCACACTGTCTACAAGCGCCTGAGCTTGCAATCCGCTTGTGCTATGTACCGGAATTATATTGGAGGATATGTCTGTTTGTGTCGTTTTACTTTCTTCCAGTTGATCCAGCCTCCGCTGTAATTCCTGAAGCTGAGATTGCATACGCTGATCTGCAGCCGTCGCCTCACCCTTCATCTCAGCAACACGCTGGATGAGAGCATCATTGTCGTTTTCGATCTCAGCCATATAATGTTCAAGCGTAGTTTCCATCTCTTGCACCAGGTGATGCCCAGGCTCCTGCCCCTTGTTTTTCTTGGGCATGATAAACGCATATGCAATAGCGCAGGCTCCTAATATGACAATAATGATCCATGGTGACAAATTGGGTTCTCTCCTTTTAATGCAGCCATCGATGCTCAAGACTACATGTGAGTCACATGTCATCCATTACAACGACAGGTCAATATGTTTTCCTTTGTATGGATGCTCGGCAGGTTTGACAGTTTCCAGTGTTGAAGTCGCTTCCGGTTCGTTGGAGCCGCTCTGCTGCTCTTGGTTTCTGGACTGACCATCGCGTACATTGGTGTGTGCTGTTTCATCCAGCGCCTCGCTTCGTTGCCTTGCTTCATTTGCTTCTTTGGCCGTTTGTTCTGCCAACAGGTTCTGGTCTGTCACCGGCCTCTGCTGAGCTTCACTCTGATAACGCCCGGCCTCACTTGTTCTAGGTACGGCAATCTGCAACTCAACCGCTTTGAAACTCATACGTTCACCTCACGGTATCGGATGGATTTCTTCATGTGTTTGAATGCTGTACTTAAACGAATGGAACCATCGTTATATCCCCATCATGATAATAAAAAGATATTCGACTTATCGGATCTTTAATAAATTTGGTGTATCTGCCGATAACTATTCTAGAGCCACCAAAAATCATCTTATGGATATCGACGCGAGCCCTGCTTGTATCTTCAAGCACCTTTTCGATTTCAAAGATACGTATTTTCGTTTCCTCACTAAGACGAAGGGCAGATTTTTGTGTAGCACTCAGTTTGATCCGCATTGACATTTTATCCGGGCTTAATTGCCCAGCAGCAGCTAACTGATCCAATAATGTCAAAGCTTTTTTCGTTTTATCCAAAGCATCCATCTGCTCCCTGACTTCCTTACGCAAGTCATTCAGCTCATTACGCAGCTTAGGTAATACACCTACTTCAATGGATGTCACAGTAGACATGCTGTTGCCAACAACACGTGCCGAGACTTTTTCACCGGCCTGGATCGACCCGCCAACGATAAGTCCTTTTGTGCCTTCACAGATTACCGCATTTCCTGCACGAATCGTGGAATGCATAATACTTTGGGATACCAGAACATTTTCCACCGCATCGACGTTGCCTTCTTGAATAAAGGTACATTTCACGTTATGTCCAGCTTGTATAAGTCCTTTGTTATAACCAATAATTCCGCCGGTAATTTCGACAGAGCCTCCCGCTTCCAGTTCCGCTCCCTCAACACCTCCGACAACACGAATATCCCCCGCCGCTTTTACTTTAAAACCGGTGAGCACATTACCTCGGATAACAACTGTACCCACAAAATCGATGTTACCAATGTTATAATCCACATCGCCATTGATCTCGTATACAGGAAACACATTCAATTTGTTGCCATCTGTTTTGGTGACCAATCCATCCAGAGCAGCATACATCGCAGTTCCTTCAGGATTAACGACAACGTTTTTCCCAACTTTGAAACGGGCTTCTTTCCCGGGACGAAAAGGGATTTCTTCACCAGTCACAGCCTTACCTGCCGTGCCATCCACAGGAGGAATACGTTCGGCAATGATTTGACCTGTTCGAACATTGTTTAAACGAGTCACTTCTTTGTAATCGACTTTCCCGTCTTCCGCTTCCAGAGGGCGCCGTTCATTGGAATCGTCCATGCCCACCAGTATCTTGATGAATCCATCCGTTCCCTGTACTGGTTTAATTCCTTCTGCAATCTTGCATCGATCCTTCACATACGTCTCAGGACGACTTGCAAAAACGAGCAGTGCTTCGCTCAGCACACCGTACTTAATGCCCTGACTTGCTACATATTGTTCGAGTTCCTCCGGTGTACAGGCAAAACCTTCTTCCTGTTTGGAAAATTCAAGGTAGGCCGTACTTTTATCATCTGATAAAACAATGCTCAAACACTGTTCCAAAACCGTCCGCTGTGTCAATGCATTTTTTCCCCCTTTTAGGCTTTCCACTCCCCAAAAATCCTAAAATTAACACTCTCTATTCGACTATTAATCTTTACGCATAAGTAAGTCTTTCTGTTTATCCAGCGTTCCGCGTAACCTTAAAATGGCTTTTGAGTGCAGTTGAGAAATTCGTGACGGAGAAAGAGACATGACCTCAGCAATTTCACTAAGAGACAGATCTTCATAATATAAAAGCGAAACAACCGTTCTCTCTTTGACCGTCAATTTATCAAGCCCTTGCACCAAAGCTTCTTTTAAATAGAATTCATTGACTTTATAATCCGGATTTTTAGCCTTTTCGTCGACCATTAAGGATAGTCGAGTCTCAGACTCTTCTTCCCGGATCGGGTCTTCTAGAGAGCAAAGCGACATCACTGCCACTTCCTGAAGCATATGTTGAAAGTCTTTCGTCGACACGTCGAGATACTGACTCATTTCTTCATCACTAACGGAGCGCAAATATGTCTGCTCTAACTGCTGGTAAGCATCTTCAATCCGCTTTGCTTTCTCCCGAACGGAACGAGGCACCCAATCTCCCTGTCGTAAACCATCAAGGATTGCACCACGTACCCGCCAGGAGGCGTACGTTTCAAATTGCAGGCCACGCTCATAGTCAAATTTCTCCAGCGCATCAATCAATCCCATGACACCATTGCTCTCCAGATCATCTTTCGGGACATTTTTGGGCAGACCGACAGCCAAACGCCCGGATACATAGTTTACAATATGAAGATACTTTTCGATCAAACTTTTCTTGGCTTCAAGATCGCCTTGTTCTTTCCACTTTTCCCACAGGTCAGCGTGGTTCAAATGTGAAGCTTTACGCTCGTTCAATTGCTTTCACCCTCCTTATTTGTCTGTCAGGTGACGAACGGCCTGCGCCAACTCCTCCGGCTCCTTGGTCCGGACAAGTTTAGGCGGATCCAAAGGAGCAAATCCCGTTGGAGCTTTCGTCTCAGATGGTGGAAGGTTCTCCCCAGAGGAGGCGTTCTGTCCATGTTTGAGCAAGTCGTTCAGCTCTTGTCCATCGTCTTCGAGTTTAATGTCCACCTGTGAACCTCTTAGTTCTTGAGCGCCCGGTGAATCATAACCATATTCATTCCCCTCTACCTGAGGGTTCAGCAGCAATCCCAGTCCCCAGCGTAAACCATAAGCAAGGACAAACCAGGCTACAAAGCCGATCAACCCGCGAATTAAACTGGTCATCAACACATTGCTGCTGTACGCTACAAAAAAAGTCAGAATAAATCCGACTATGCCTGCTCCAAGATTAATGCGGTAGTTTCCTATCATGTCTTATAGTTCCTTTACACCCATTTGGACACTTCGAATAGTCAAAAGTCCAGTTTCACAATCCATTTCAATCGTTCGTCCATAATTCCCACCGGTATCTTCCGCAAGAAGTGGAATTCCCAGCTTCTCTAACCATTCGCGACAAGAATCCGCATTCCTCGGTCCGATACGCATCGTATCCCCTGCCCCCGAGAAGGCAAACATCTGAGACCCTCCAGCCATTTTGGACACAATACGTGAACGAGAGGCACCGAGTTGTATCATTCTTTGTAACAATTCCGGCAATGCCGTATCTGCATATTTGGCTTTGTTCAACGTTCCTTCACGAGCAATCTCTGAAGTGGGGAGCATGACATGCGCCATTCCGGCAAGCTTCAAATGCGGATCATACATCGTTAATCCCACACAAGAGCCCAAGCCAGTCGTACGGATTACGCCGGGAAGATGAGCAATGTTCAAATCCGCCATACCGACTTTAACGACGCTTTTGTCTTCAATCATGATCCAGTGGCACCCCTAAAGATTCAAATATCTTAGCAAATGAAGGCGGATCCGGAATCAGGAAAAATTGACCCTCTACCTGATCTTCGCCTTCAAAGAAAGAAGTGTCAATCAATAATGCATCGTCACCCATTTCACCAAACTGCAGCAAACCATAACTTAAAATGGCTCCAGCCATATCAATAGCAAGTCCAGGAACGGTCGGATACATAGCTAGTTTGGTGAAATCTGCCAAAGAAGAAAGATACGAACCCGCCAGAATATTCCCGATTTCGGATAGAGCAGATTGTTCCATTTCCGTGAATGCAAGACCTTCCTTCAGATCAAAACCGGCAAGCAGGTTCAGCAGCATTTTGGCAGCCTCAGGTGCCATCATAAAGAAGAGATTGCCTGGTGCTTCGCCTTCAACACGAAGAAATACGGTAACAACAATACGTTCATCTCCGCCCACTTTCTCAGCAACTTCTTCAAAAGGAAGCATCTGTACTGTAGGTACACCCATGTCAATCGGTCTATTGAGAAGCTGAGACAACGCCGTTGCGGCGTTGCCTGCTCCAATGTTACCGACCTCTTTGAGCACATCCATTTGGAATCCCTCAAATCGGTTGAACAGTTCCACGGTGTTAGCCCTCAATACTTTCCAGCTGTACAATCTCGCTTTTATTTAATACTTCGTTGAGATTAAGCATGATCAACAAGCGCGTATCCTCCAGCTTGGCTACACCGCGCAGGTATCTTGCTTTAACTCCACCAACTACTTCCGGCGGACTATCGATAGCATCACGCTTAATGTCAATAACATCATTGGCAGAGTCAACGATAAAGCCAACTTGCATGTCGTCCACGCCTACAATAACAATACGTGTTTGATCGGTATATTCTGTTTCCGGCAAAGAGAATCGACCACGCAGGTCAATGACGGGAATAACAACACCACGTAAGTTAATAACCCCTTTTACAAAAGAGAAGGTCTTGGGAACACGGGTAATAGGCATCATACGCTCAATCGTCTGAACCTTATCTACCTCAATACCATACTCTTCGGAACCTAATTTAAAGACAATGACTTTCAACTCTTCTTCCATGGATAAAACCTCCCTATTAAATGTAAGACTTATCTTTTGTGCTTATTTAATAAACGCATTAGGGTCAAGAATCAGAGCTACTTGTCCGTCTCCCAGAATTGTTGCACCAGAGATCCCTTCAATGCCAGGAAGATAAGTCCCCATCGATTTAAGAACAATCTCATTCTGTCCAATAAATTCTTCAACTGCTACAGCTGCAAGACGTTCACCTTTGCGAATAACCACGATTTCAGTTTCTTGTTCGTCCGCATCATTGAAATCAGGCACCCCGAAAACTTCGCTCAAAGACAGGTACGGAATTAAAGACTCACGGAACGTGATCATTCTATTGCCATGAATGTTGCGAACCTGTTCACGCTGCACAATAGCTGTCTCCACAATGGAAGACAAAGGAACGGCATACTTCTCGGAACCAAGTCGGACAAGCATCGCAGCGATGATAGACAAGGTCAAAGGTAATTGAACGGAGAAGTTGGTACCTTTACCCGGTGTAGAATGAATGGTTACATTACCACCAAGGGAAGTGATTTTGGATTTTACAACATCCAAGCCTACTCCACGGCCGGAGATATCCGAGATTTTATCTGCGGTACTGAAGCCTGGTGCAAACAACAGCTGATTGACTTCATCATCACTCATCTTGGCACCTTGTTCTTCGGTAACAACGCCACGTTTGACAGCTGTTCTCAACAGATTATCGCGATAAATGCCTTTACCGTCATCTTCGATTTCGATAAATACATGATTTCCGCTATGGAAGGCGCGAAGGTTAACTGTTCCCAATTCCGGTTTACCTGCTGCCACACGCTCTGCGATCGATTCAACACCATGGTCAACAGCGTTACGAAGCAAATGCACCAGTGGATCGCCGATCTCATCGATTACCGTCCGATCAAGCTCGGTTTCGGCACCCGTAATGACCAGATCGATCTTTTTGTCCAGAGTTTTAGCCAGGTCACGAATCATACGCGGGAAACGGTTGAATACCGTATCCACAGGAACCATCCGCAATTTCAGTACAATATTTTGCAAATCTGTACTGACTCTGCTCAGATGAGCTACCGTGTCAGACAAATCATTATTACCCGTCTCGCTGGCCAACTGCTCCAAACGGGAACGATCGATCAGTAACTCGCTGAACAAGTTCATCAGTACATCAAGACGTTCTATATCCACACGGATGGTACGTGAGGGTGCAGCAGCTTGTTTAGGTGTAGCTGTTTTGGTCGCTGCCGGCTTCTTTGGTTCGTCTTTTGATGAAGAAACCGATTCCGGGGATGCATCTACTGGAGCAGGAACAGGTGCAGCTTCCATTTCAGCTGTTGCCGCTGCCTGATTGGTCATTTGCTGAAGAGTCTCTTGATCCAGCTGAATGACTTTGGCACTCTCAATTTCAGAGATGCTCATAATGCCTTTTTCAAGTTCCTGCGCCTCTTTGGTTGTTATGTAATACAACGAAAAACTGCGCTCAAACTTCTCTTGTTCGATATCCTGTACTGTTGGGAACGATTTAACAATTTCACCCGAGCGTTCTAACAGATCGAAGACCATATATGCACGTACGCCCTTCAGCTGGCTCTGCTCGCTGACAAGAACTTCAATATAGAGCACACGGTGACCTTCAGCTATGGACTGATCCAATACGGAGTACTGGAATTCGTCCAGTTCAACCGCACTTGGTGTTACTGTACTTGATGATTGGTTTACTGCGGCTGCTGGAGCAGCAGTACCTCCCGTCCATTCACCACTCTCAATGGCTTGGAGAGAGGCTACGATGGAAGAGACATCCGCTTTACCCTCTCCACCTTCGGTAATATCCTGAACCATTGTTTCCAGAGCATCCAAACTCTTGAACAGGGTATCAAAAATGAAATCCTGCATTTTCAACTTTTCATTACGTACCAGATCCAGCACATTTTCCATTTTGTGCGTCAATGATGCCAGATCCTCAAAACCCATTGTAGCAGCCATACCCTTCAACGTATGAGCGGAGCGGAATATGACCTGAACAATTCCCAGATCCTCCGGACTGCCTTCGAGTTGAAGCATATTTTCGTTAAGGGACTGCAGATGATCATTAGACTCATCAATAAACATAGATAAATATTGATTCATGTCCATTGTGAGGCACCTCCTCCATGAGTTACACTCCGTTTATTTCACAGCTTGAACAAGTTTAGGCGCAATCTCCTGCAATGGCAGTAGATGACGCACGCATTGCAGCTCTACAGCAGAACGCGGCATACCATACACAACACAAGTTTCTTCATTCTCCGCAAAGGTTGATGTGACACCGGCTTCATACAATTTTTTCATCATACGAGCGCCGTCACTGCCCATCCCTGTCAGCAAAACCAGATGTCGTTGCAATGACGTGTACGACAGCAGCGACTCAAACATCGTATCTACTGAGGGCCTGTGACCATTGACTGGTTCTTCCTCTGTCAGCTTTATGGTAAATCTTCCGTCTGCCGTTTTGTTGACTTTGACATGAAAGCCACCTGGAGCAATGTAGGCTGTCCCTTTTCGTAGAACCATTCCTTCCTCAGCTTCAACCACATGCAGTTCACTGAATGTATTCAAACGCTGGGCAAGGGACCGGGTAAAATTAGGCGGCATATGCTGAACAATAATGACTGGAGCCGGTAAATCACCTGGCAGCTGCTCCAGCAAAGTCTTGAGGGCTCTCGGCCCTCCAGTTGAACAACCAATAGCCACAAGTTTGTTGAATGAACCGTCTGCTCCCCCTGCTCCCTTATGGGACGGGATTACCTTGGCAATATCCTTGGGTGGTTCGGCTGAAGCGGCTGCTGTCTCCTGTTCAGCCAATCGCGACGTATTGGACAAACGGTTTCCCTTGGGAGGCTGCGTTGATTTGTTCGCCTTTGCTAACTTGTCAGTGCTGGTATCCGAGGCTCCATTTGCATCTCGTAAACGCTCCGGCTTCATGTCCAAACGTCCCGCATTCTGGTTCGTCAGTGGAGCAGTTGGCTGCTTCGGTTTTGCTCGCAAGGATTCAGATTTGTCACTACCAAGTCGTGTTCCTGACTGGGCAGGTTCTATCGTTTTCTTCAAAAGACCTTTGCGGTCTTGTAAAGGTGAGTCAACCTGAACTCGCTGGGACTGATGCAGCAGTTTGCTCTGCGCTTCATCCCGATTCTTCTTCATGGATGCTTCTCGATCGGCTTTTCGCTTGATTTCATTCATAGCAGCTCGCATCCGCTCAATCAGTGCTTTACCTACTTGGGCAATATCCTGATCATGCACAATGGATGGCTTACGAATAAAGTCAAATGCACCGGCCTCGAGCGCCATGATGGTCTCTTTCATGCCTTGTTCATTAATTCCCGAGAGCATAATTACCGGAACGAAAGATTGCTTCATGATCGATTTTAATGCATCCAAGCCATTCATTTCGGGCATCTCAACGTCCATTGTGATGATATCCGGCTTCAAGTCTATTGCTTTTTGAATGGCTTCCCTACCATTTGATGCTGTTGCCGTAACCTTAAACTCCGAATCTGCTTCTATTAAATCTGAGACAATTTTACGCATAAAAGCGGAATCATCGACAACCAATACTTGATACACCGCCATGTTGTTTCCACCCCTGTTTCCTTTATTCAGAGATCATGTTGTCCGCTTTAGCCACTTTTTCATAAAACCTCTGATTCCTGTTAAGGTTTCGGTTCCCGATCCCTGAGCAGCAGGTGCAGCCAAATAGTGTTGTGCGAGTTTCTCGATATCCCTGGAAGCTTTGGCATTCGGATATGCCAAACTGTATGGCACTTGCCTTTTAACTGCCTTTACCACTTGGGCATCTTCGGAAATATATCCAAGCAGCGGGATATCGATCTGTAAAAATCTCTTTGCCACTCCAGCTATTTTATCCGCCACCCGTTCCGCCTCTTGCTGGTCTTCAACCCGGTTAACGATCATCCGAAAGGGTGTAGCATTTTCCTGGCCATGCATAACTTTGACTAAAGCATAAGCATCAGTTATTGAAGTTGGTTCAGGTGTGGTGACAATTAGGCATTCATCGGCTGCACCGATAAATTTCATGTTTTCTCTGGAAAGTCCTGCTCCTGTATCAAAAATGACATAGTCCATCTCCTGAGCAATCTCTTCAACTTGCCCAGCAAAAAACTCCAGATCTCGATCTGACAATGAGAACAATTCTTGCATCCCCGAACCTCCGGCGATATAAGGCAACCCGTTTGCACCAAGCTGTATGATTTCCTGTATGGATTTCTGTCGGTATAACAAGTGGTACAGATTATAGGGAGAAGAGGTTCCCATTAAGACATCGATATTAGCCATCCCTATGTCTGCATCAAATACTAATACCTTTTGCCCCAATGCCTGTAAACTCAGTGCAAAGTTAAGTGTAAAATTGGATTTACCAACCCCTCCCTTTCCACTGGCAACGGTTATGATTTTGGAGGAACGTGAATTACGACCCCTTTCTTCCACTCCGCTAGGCATGGAGACCATACTTCTGAGTGAGGCTGCCTGGTCCTTCATCGTACAAGCTCTCCTAACAATTGTTTGGTCAGAGAATCCGCATCAGGCTTGAGCAAATCATCAGGCACATTTTGGCCGTTAGCCACATAAGCAAGCTTGAGTGGAAAACGGTGCAGCAGATTAAACATCGGGCCGCAGCTTCCGGTCTCATCCATCTTCGTAAAGATGACCTTATCGAGCCCATATTTGCTGAAATGCTCTGTAATTTGAACCATATCGGCACTTTTGGAGGTCATGCTCATAACCAAAAAGGTTTCACTATTTTCCACAGGCGCGAGTAAGCTTTGCAGTTCTGAAACAAGCAGCTCATTTCTGTAGTTTCTTCCGGCTGTATCCATGAAGATCAGATCACATCCTTCAAGACGGGAGATCGCACGCTGTGTATCACCTGGAGATTGTACGACCTCAAGCGGGACATTTAAAATGGATGCGTACGTTCTTAGTTGCTCTACCGCTGAGATCCGATACGTATCTGAAGTGATAAACCCTACCTTTCGCTGTTTGTTGAACATCTGTTCAGCAGCCAGCTTGGCAATCGTTGTTGTTTTACCAACCCCTGTTGGCCCAGCTACATATACAATACGTGTAGTCGGTAAAATGCCTGCATCAATACGTTTCTCCAAAAACTGTGAAATTTCCAATTGAACGGCTTGAACGGCTTCTACTTCAGTTAATCCTTTTTCAGCAAGCACCGACTGAACAACGTCAAACCATGATTCCCATACTTCTGGCCAAATGTCTTGCTCCATCAACCTTTCTCGAAGAGCATGAAGCTGCTCTGGTACCGGGTCTGCCGAAGCCCCTTGCTTAGACAACTTGGTCATCATCAGTTTGAGCTCCTGCAATTCAGACATCAGCTGGTCTTGCTGCGGATTGATTTCCTGCTTTTGCTGCCCACTGGCAGATGTTAAACCCGAAAAATCCGCCCCTTGCGGTCGCGGTTTATGCTCGAAATTCAAAGAAGATCTGCCGTTGCTCATGTCTGAACCGATTTTACTCGATTCAGACACAGCAGGGGCATCCGTCAATCTCTCTTGCACATGTTTGTCGGCTGTATTTACAGCCGATTCATCTGAAGCGGCGACAAACGAATGAGCCGTTTGTCGATATGCTTCAGGTACAAATGCGCGAGGCACGGGTGTAAATTGGTTTTGCACTTGCTTTGTTGCTTGTTTTTTTTCTTCCTTATCCACTGCTGCTACAACTTCGATCCTTTTTTTGCGGAACATCCCCAGCATACCACCCACCTTGATTTCTTTGGTGGACAGAATGACGGCATCACTTCCCAGGTCTTTGCGAATTTGAAGCATAGCTTCGGGCATGGTCTCCACGACGTATTGTTTTACTCTCATAAGTTCACCACCCCGACACTTTGGATTTCAACATTCGGCTCCAACTCACTATAGGAAAGCACTGGTATATCCTGCATGGTGCGTTCGATCACCTGGCGCAGATACATACGAATGGTTGGAGAAGTTAATACAACAGGCTGCTGACCAGACTGGATTAATCGATTGACTTGTTCAGTCAACTTTTGATATACACTCTGCGTTGAGGCCGGATCCAATGCAAGGTAACTGCCTTGATCGGATTGCTGTACACTTTCAGCAATTTTCTTCTCCAGACCAGGTCCAACAGTGATTACTCGAAGCGTCTCTCCTTTTTGAGAGAATTGCTGAGTAATCTGACGAGAGAGGGATTGTCTCACGTATTCCGTCAGTACATCCGGATCTTTGGTATACGTTCCGTAGTCAGCCAGTGTCTCGAAGATTGTAACCATATCCCGAATGGAAACTTTCTCACGCAGCAGCTTGGCGAGTACTTTCTGTATATCTCCGATAGAGAGAACAGATGGAATGAGTTCATCCACCAGCGCAGCATAATTCTCTCTGAGATTATCCACAAGTGCTTTCGTTTCTTGTCTGCCAAGTAACTCATGCGCATGCTTCTTAATCAATTCAGTGAGATGTGTTGCTACAACGGAAGGAGGATCTACAACCGTATATCCTGCAAGTTCAGCTCTGTCTTTGGTTACTTCATCAATCCATAACGCTGGAAGTCCAAAAGCTGGCTCTGTCGTTTCTATACCTGTTACAGACTCTTCTTCGTAACCCGGGCTCATCGCCAGATAATGATTTAACAACAGTTCCCCGCCGCCAACCACATTACCCTTGATTTTGATGACATATTCATTCGGTCTTAATTGGATATTATCCCGAATGCGGATTACCGGAACAACTAACCCGAGTTCAAGAGCACACTGTCTACGTATCATAATGATCCGATCCAACAGGTCTCCACCCTGCTGATTATCAGCCAGAGGAATCAAACCATACCCAAATTCAAACTCGATAGGGTCAACCTGAAGCAAGTTAATTACACTCTCTGGACTTCTCACTTCTTCAATCTGTTGCTCCTCTTCCATTTGCTCCTCCGCGACTTGCTTCTGATTCAGATTGTTCTGCATTCTCCAACCCGAATAAGCTAGCAAACCTGCGAGAGGCAACGTTGTGATAATATGGATCGGAGTGAAAAATCCGAGCATTGCTATTACAAAGGCTACAATATAAAGGAGCGTCGGGTATGTAAACAATTGCCCCGTAATGTCATCGGCCAGGTTACCTTCCGATGATGCTCTTGTCACAATAAGACCTGCTGCTGTAGAAATTAGAAGTGCAGGAATCTGACTTACCAATCCATCCCCGATAGTTAATACGGAATAGGTGGACAGCGCATCAGCAAAAGCGAGACCATGTACTGTCATTCCGATGATAAAGCCGCCAATCAGATTGATTAGGAGAATAATGATACTCGCAATCGCGTCCCCTTTTACAAACTTACTCGCACCATCCATGGCTCCGTAAAAGTCCGCTTCACGTTCGATTTTGGAACGACGTTCACGCGCCTGCTGCTCATTAATCAGTCCAGCATTCAAATCTGCGTCAATACTCATCTGCTTACCAGGCATCGCATCGAGGGTGAATCGTGCTGCTACTTCAGCTACACGCTCGGAACCCTTGGTTATAACGATAAATTGAACAACGACGAGTATTAGGAACACAACAAATCCGATTGCAATCTGTCCACCGGCTATCCAGCTACCAAAGGTGGCTACAACAGATCCCGCGTTTCCTTGTCCCAGAATCAGTTTCGTTGTCGATATGTTGAGTGCTAATCGAAACAACGTCGTGATTAGCAACAACGCAGGAAAGATGGAAAATTGCAGTGCTTCTTTGCTGTTCATCGCAACAAGCAGTATCATCAATGCAAGTGAGATATTGATGACAAGCAGCAAGTCCAACAACCAGGTTGGGATCGGGAGAATCATCATCAACACGATGCCGATGATACCCGCAAGGACAGCTATATCTTTTGTTTTCAATGGATGTACGGCCTCCGATCCCCTGTTATTTCGTTCTGCCCTTTAATTTATATACATAAGCCAGCACTTCGGCTACCGCTTGAAACAAATCAGCCGGTATAGCGTCACCAATCTCGGCTCTCTGGAACAATGCCCGTGCCAGCGGCTTGTTTTCCATTGTAATGACACCGTGCTCTTTGGCAATTTCCTTAATGCGTAAGGCGACGTAATCCTGACCTTTGGCTATAATCTGCGGTGCTTCCATCTCAGACCCTTCATACTTAAGCGCTACGGCAAAGTGAGTTGGGTTAGTGATAATCACATCCGCTTTGGGAACTTCCTGCATCATGCGCTGAACAGCCATACGACGCTGACGTTCCCTGATTTTCCCCTTGATCAGTGGGTCACCTTCCATTTTTTTGTATTCGTCTTTGATGTCTTGTTTGGACATCCTAATGTTTTTCTCGTAATCATACTTCTGGTACATATAGTCGAGCACGGCAAGTACTAACAGGGCTACTGCAATCTTGATCCCCAAGTTTAAGGTGATTGAAGCCGCAAAATGCAGAATCGCATCCAATGAAAAATGTGAAAGCGAAGCAATATCTGACTGATAACCTGTGATGGTACTGTAAACCAGGAAGCCGATTATCGACATTTTCATTATGGATTTAGCAAACTCCACCAAAGAACGAAGAGAAAAAATGTTTTTGAACCCTTTAATCGGATCCAACTTTTCCAGTTTCGGCTTTAGGCCCTCTCCTACAAGCAGGAAACCTACCTGCATGTAATTGACGATTAACGCAACCAGTACGGCACCGAGCAAAACAGGAGCAAGCAATAACATCACCTCGATGCCATAACGCATCAATAAGGCTACGACGTTCTCCCCAGTGACCTCCATACTCAGCCGATTAATGAAGATGTCTGTAAACAGTCGAACCATACGTTCTTTGTAAAAGTTACTGAACATCATCATGATCAAAAAGGTGAATAGGAGAATGGATGCGCCGGACAGCTCCATACTTTTGACAACCTGTCCTTTTTTTCGCGTATCCTGCCTCTTTTTCGGGGTAGCCTTCTCTGTTTTTTCCCCTGCGAACATCTGGAGGTCGAGTTGATATTTCATTCGAATCTTGTCCTCCGTTTCACTCAGCCCGGCCTTTGTCCAATGGTCCCAAGCAATTTTTCCATGGATCTGAACATTACTTCGAACAATTGACTAAACACAAAGGCAAAACTGGGAACCAGCAAAAGCAATATAGCAAGCCCAACGAGTACCTTAAGCGGCATTCCGACGGCAAATACATTAAATTGAGGAGCCGTCTTTGCCAAGAATCCCAATCCTACATCCGTCAAAAACAGGGCAACAACAATCGGTGCAGACATCTGAAAAGCCAACATAAATGATTCACCTAATGTACGCACCAAAAATTCAGCAATACTTCCATCTGCCAATCGTATAAAGAATGCGTTCGACAACGGAATCCAGCGATAACTGTATACAATGGCATCGAGCAGATAATGATGTCCGTTCATTGTCAGAAAGAGTAATATAGCAAAGGCATATTTGAAGTTACCTGTAAGCGGAGCAGAAGCACCAGTCATCGGATCAAATACGTTAGCCATACCAAAACCGATCTGAAGATCAATAAAAGTTCCTGCTGTCTGTATAGCCGTCATTAACAGATAAGCAACAAAGCCTAGGAGCAAGCCAATCAGTATCTCTCGGATGACCAGCAGGATATAACTCAGATCCGTAGGTACAACCTGGTCTATGCCGTATACCATATACACAGTTAAGGTTACAAATGCTGATAAACCAATTTTAATAGAATTCGGCACATTCCGAGCCGAGAAGACAGGCGCGGTTACAAAAAATGATGCTATTCGACAAAACATAAGCAGAGCGACAGGAAAACTTTGCAACAATGTCTCCATCTGCAACAGCCTACCCTATGTATCTGTATAAATTATCGAGAATGTTATACGTGAAATCGACCAGTATATTCAATATCCAAGGACCAAACAAAAGTACTGCCAGAAGTACGGCAATGATTTTAGGCACAAAGGCCAGTGTTTGCTCCTGAATTTGAGTTGTTGCCTGAAAGACACTGATAATGAGTCCTACAACCAGAGCTAGAATAAGCATGGGTGCGCTGGCCAGCAGTGAAGTATAGACCGCTTTCCCGGCCAGACCGATAATAAACTCCGAAGTCATGACCGTCCTCCTTTAATATTCCGGCTCAAGTGTTAAAACTCAGCAACAGTGACTTCACGACCAGATACCAGCCATCGACAAGCACAAATAGCAGTATTTTAAAAGGTAATGAGATCATGACAGGCGGAAGCATCATCATCCCCATAGCCATGAGCGTACTCGCCACTACAATGTCTATAACCAAGAATGGAATAAAGATCATGAATCCCATCTGGAATGCTGTCTTCAACTCACTGATTGCATATGCCGGTACCATCACAGTAATCGGAATATCCTGGTATGTGCTGGGCTTTTCGGTTTGATTGTACTTCATAAACAGCAATAGGTCTTTCTCCCTGGTGTGGGAGAACATAAATTTCTTCATGGGATCCGCAGCTTTTTCCAAGGCCTCGGTTTGTGTGATGTCTCCCTTGAGATAGGGCTGAAGCGCTACCTGATTGATGGACGACAACGTCGGTGACATAATGAAAAGTGTCAGAAAAAGTGCCAAACCGACCAGCACCTGATTGGGTGGCATTTGCTGCGTACCCAAGGATGTCCGCACAAACCCGAGAACGATAACAATCCGGGTAAAACTGGTCATCAGTACTAGCAAAGCTGGCGCTATACTAAGTACCGTGATCAACAGGATAATGGACAGTGAACTCGTGCTTGGTGTGCTCCCATCCCCGTTTCCAATTTGAATGTCAATATTCGGAATCGGTTCGGCAAAGGCAGCAGTGACGGTGGCCAGACTGAAGAGCCCTATGAAAAAACACGCTAACCAAATCTTTTTCTTCATGAATCCCTCGACCGATCTGTAGTATTGTCTTCTTCCAGGACCTTCTCCATCTTCTCTTTACGGTTAGGCATCTGCCGAAGTTTAGATTCAAACAGTTCGTGAAAAGAGGTTGTATCCTCAAGTTCCATTTCCCGCGGCGGTTCATCTTTGCGCAAGCGGGCTGCCAGCTTTGCAATGAGAGGCGAGAGGCTTCCCTGTTGTGCTAAAGCATCCCGTTCAAATGAATCAATGATTCGCTGTGCCTCTTCAAGATCCGAAACCTTATCCACCAGCTGTATGTCATCACCCACACCGAGTAGATAAACGCTACCGCCAATTTCTATAATTTGCAGCGACTTGTTTGGTCCCAGTCCGACTCCACCCAAAATACGAATTGTGCCGTTCCGGAACCATCGCTGATTCCGTTTGTTTAGAAAACGAATCAGGTAGACTATAAGAACCAGAATGACGGCCAGGACAACAATCACCCATACAAGCTGAAAATAATAATTGACTCCCGCGCCTACATCATTTGGAATCTTATCCTGAGCCATCATCATGTCTCTTAAACGCCCAGCGTTTTGCTGATTGCTTCGATAACCCGGTCAGATTGGAACGGCTTCACGATGAAATCTTTGGCTCCGGCTTGAATTGCATCAATAACCATCGCTTGTTGACCCATCGCAGAGCACATAATCACTTTTGCGTTAGCATCAATTTTTTTGATTTCTTTCAATGCTGCAATACCATCCATCTCAGGCATGGTAATATCCATGGTGATCAGATCAGGACGAAGCTCCTTAAACTTCTCAATTGCTTGTGATCCATCCTGTGCTTCGCCAACGACCTCGTATCCGTTTTTGGACAAAATGTCCCGGATCATCATTCTCATAAATGCAGCGTCGTCCACGACTAAAATTCGGTTTGCCATCTTGATTCAAGTCCTCCCTAAATTGTGCTTATTGTAATTTCTGAATTCGGTCCCATTGGCTTACGATATCTATAACACGGACACCAAAGTTTTCGTCGATGACGACAACCTCACCTTTGGCAATCAGCTTGTTATTCACCAAAATATCGACAGGTTCACCGGCCAGTTTGTCCAGCTCGACAATTGAACCTTGTGACAGTTCTAAAATATCCTTAATTTGCTTCTGGGTCCTTCCTAATTCTACGGTGACTTTAAGGGGAATGTCCATCAATAAATTCAAATTGTTTTCGTCTACCTGGCCGAACGCCCCATTTTGCAAATTGGCGAATTGAACCGGTTGTACGTTTACATTCCTGTTCGGCACACCGCCGTAATGCTGCGGTACACCATATGGTTGCTGCGGAGGCATGCTGTAAGGCTGCTGTGGCGGCATTCCTTGAGGCGCCCCCATCGGAGCCTGTCCATATCCATTATAGTCTTGAACAGGCGGTTGTTGCGCCTGTGGCGGCATCTGTTGCTGAACAGGCGGTTGCTGAGGGGCAACAGGTGCTGCTGCTGGTGTTGGCTCAGGTGTCGACGCAACTGGCGCACTGGCAGTAGACTCTTGGGCTCCTCCAATCAGCATCTCTACCATTTCTTTCGCAAAGTGTACCGGAAGCAGCTGCATGAGATTGGAATCGATCAGATCACCAATCAACAGACGGAAGGATACTTGAATCAACGTCTCATCTTCTGGAAGATTGCTGACTCCCTCACCACTTTCCATATTGAGAATATCAATTCCCGGAGGAGAAATATTCACGAAACGGTTAAAGATTGTGGACATGGATGTAGCAGACGAACCCATCATCTGATTCATTGCTTCCTGTACTGCACTGATATGGATTTCATTCAGTTCTTCATCGACCGGATTCCCTTCGCCACCAAGCATCAAATCGGCTATCACTTGCGCATCCCGTTTTTTGATGACCAGCGAGTTGATTCCTTCAAATCCATCTACATAGTTTACATGGACGGCAACGTGAGGCTTAGGGAACGCTTCATCGAACTGTGTCCGGCTAATGATGGACACCTTAGGTGTTGTAATATCTACTTTTAGGCCCAAAAGCGTGGACAAAGCTGTCGCTGCACTACCAAATGTAATGTTACCGATCTCTCCCAAGGCATCCTGTTCCAGCTCGGTCAAAAAATCATCAACTGTTTTCTCAGCCGGTTCCGAACTGTTCATCGATTCCGATTGTCTGAGCAAAGCATCGATTTCTTCTTGGGATAAATAATCCTTACTCGTCAAATTCTTCAACTCCTTCGGTGACAATCTTGTCTATTTGCACAGCCACACGATCCTTGATCGTTCCCGGGCTTCCCATATACTTCAGCCTGTCTCCAACTTTAATGGACAGTCCCTCATCAACGGATTTGTTCAATGTAATGACATCGCCAACAGACAGTCCCAGAAATTCAGCAATCGAAATTCTGGATTCTCCTAATTCCGCAACGACGGGCAATTTGGCTTTGTTCACACGCTCTTTGAGAGCATCATATTCTTCCGGAGCTCTCGTCTTTTTCTCCGAAACAAACCACTGATGAGTCGACAACCGGGACATAATAGGTTCAAGAACGACATGCGGGATACACAAATTGATCATACCTGTGGTGTCACCGATTTTGGTGCTCAGCGAGATCAGAGCAATGGTCTCATTGGGAGATACAATCTGCATAAATTGCGGATTGGTCTCCAGCGCTTCCATCCTTGGAGAAATATCCAACACGGTCTTCCAGGCTTCCTGCAAACTCTCAAACGCACGGCTGAAAATCCGCTCCATAATCGTTGTCTCAATTTCCGTCATCGATGCGATCTTTGTCGGTGCATTTCCTGTTCCGCCTAGCAGACGATCCAGCATTGCATAACCCACGTTGGGATGAACCTCCATTACCATCCGTCCCTGTAATGGCTCCGCCTCAAATATGTTCAATATCGTCATCTTCGGAATAGAACGGATAAACTCGTCATAAGGCAACTGTTCAACCTGAACGACATTGATCTGAACGAACGTCCGCAGTTGGGCTGAAAAATAAGTGGTGAGAAAACGTGCAAAGTTTTCGTGAATACGGGTCAAGCTTCGAATATGATCTTTGGAAAAACGAACCGCTCGCTTAAAATCGTATGATCTAATTTTCTTTTGAGTTTCTTCCTTTTTCAATTCCTCAGCATCCATCTCACCAGAGGAAAGGGCAGCTAATAGGGCGTCAATCTCATTTTGTGATAATACATCCACCATGTTCTCACCCCCTTACAGATTTACAGCGTGTCCTGTTCATTATATTGGTGCTGTCAAAAAAGAAGAAAAACTAGTGCTGGTCAGCTTACCTTCCGGCAAAGCTTCATTAATAAGCTCGGTCAATTTTTTATTAAATTGAATGCGACCTTTCGCTGTAGCCAGTTCATCAGACTTGGTATCCGCAAACGTCTGGATGATAATAGGCTTCACCGTGATTTCCTTGATTTTCTCAAAATCTTCTTTGGCTTTTTTGTCGGATAATTTGAAAGAAAAACTTACAACGACAATATGGTCTATATCAGCCAAATTGGTTTTAATTTCTCCAAGCTCTGAGGAAACTTCGACAATCTCATCCGCAGTCATCTTCTTCTCTGCAGCAGCTGCCGTATGTGTATCAAGCTTATTCCCGTTCTGTCCTTGCATAAATACAAACACAACCACCACAATGAGTGTTATAGCTAGCAAGCTCGTTGCAAGCCAAGGCAACATCTTTTTCATCAGGACTCCTCCGTTTGCTGCACTTTGATAGTGGCTGCCTGAACCCCGATTTCACGGTTGTAATCTTTAATTTTGGAAATGACATCATCGGCCTTTTCAAGCACAATAAGTCTCTTTCCGGTTACCAGAGTAATATACGTGTCTGGTGTCTCTTCCACAATTTCAACCATCAGCGCATTTAACCACATGGGAGAACCATTTAACCGCGTAACCGAAATCATGCTAAGCCCCCTCGATCAGAGTGGAGGAGCAAGCTCCCCCACGCATTAAAAATTACTAATCAGTTATTAACGTTTCAGGTTAACAACTTCCTGAAGCACTTCATCCGACGTTGTAATAATCCGTGAGTTCGCCTGGAATCCACGCTGAGCCACGATCATCTCTGTAAATTCTCCAGTCAGATCCACGTTGGACATTTCCAATTGGCCTGCAATAACAGAGCCTGTACCAAATTCGGTACTATTTGCAGTAACAATTTCAAATTCTCCATCTGCATTAGCGTTGGCAGTAATGCGATACAGATTTCCGCCGATTTTTTCCAGACCTTCTGGGTTTGTTACTTTACCTATACCAAGTTGTGCTCCAGGTTCAGTTGTCCCATCATCCATCGTCTGGTTGATAATTCCATCTTGGCCAATGGTGAATGACACTACAGCTTCGTCCAGAGTGATCGGCTCTCCACCACTATCAACAACGAACAAACCATCTGATGTTACGAGATTACGGTTAGCATCCACATGGAAATCCCCTGCGCGTGTCAAAAATGGAACTTCTTGTTCCCCACCAAGTGTCACGAGGAAGAAACCATCACCATTGAGGCGCAGGTCAGTTGGATTATTGGTTGTCATTGGACTGCCCGCAAGATGCAGCGTATCAATCGAGCCTACGGATACACCCAAACCAATCTGCTTTGCATTTACACCACCGTTTTCATCTCCAGGCGCTGTTACCCCCGCTGTCGTCTGGCTCATAATATCTTTGAACATGACACGACTACCTTTAAAACCAACCGTATTTACGTTCGCAATATTATTACCAATTACATCTAACTTTGTTTGAAAACCCCGCATCCCGGAAACGCCTGAGTACATTGATTTCAACATTTTTAAAAATCCTCCCAGCCTTAATTTGGTTACCGCGTCAGTCGGTCAGCGGCATTCCGGCTCCCGAGAAGGGCCAGCCGGTCAAGAAATAATTACAGCACTGTCAATCTGGGTGAATACATTATCCTTCATACTTTCACTATCCATGGCTGTAACGACAGTGCGATTTTTGACATTAACGATAAAAGCCATATCATTCATCAGAATCAAGGATTCCTTGGCTCCTTTGGCAGCAGCCTTATCCAGGGCAGTGCCAATCTGTTGCATCTGCTCAGTCTTGAGCTCAATACCACGCTGTTCCAACCTTTTGGCAGCATGATTACTCAATTTCAGAAGATTGTCTTCCAAGACCTGTGCAAAAGGGCGTTCAGGTCCATTGGACGCTTCTCCCGCTTTGGAGCGATTAAGCAAATTAGGTGTAATTGGGCCTGTGTAGAATTGACCTACTGTTATCCGATCACTCATAACGTGTTTCCATTGTCTTCAGGCTGCGCTGATGCTTCTGGTTCCTTACTTTCGGTCGTTTCAGCAGAATCTGCAGCGTTCTGAACCGGAGTTTCATTTTCCTCAGCCTGTGTTGGATTGGTTACCTGAATAATTTCATCCAGCTTGATTTCGTCATTGCCTACTTTTGCGTACTGAACACCATCTCGTACGATGATGGAATCCACAATGCCTTGACGCAGGGTTCCGTTATCCTCTTTATTAGAAGAAAGCCAACTGATCTCGCGGCCAATCATGCCAGACACTGTCCCAAGAGACTGATTTAAAGTCTTGAGCTGAGATGAGATATTCACCAGTTGTTCTACCGAACTGAACTGAGCCATCTGAGCAATAAACTCCTTATCCTCCATCGGCTGCATCGGATCCTGATTCTGCAGCTGGGTAATCAAAATTTTGAGAAACTGATCCTTACCTAATTCCTTTGTTGCAGCGCTTGTTGTAGCTTTATTCGCTGCCGAATAGTTAGGCCAGGTATTATTAGTAGAAATCGCTTCATTAGCCATCTTTTCACCTCATTTCTGATTAAGCCTCTGCTGTAAACGTGTCTCTTCGCAGGTCGTTACCTTCTTCATGCTCACTGCGCCAGTTCCGTAATTCTTCCTGGAGAGTTGCTGTAGTTACAGCATCATCCGATTGTTCTTCACGTTCACGAGAGCGACGTTGCTGCTGAGAATTGCTTCCTGGCTGGCGACCACCATCCTGATACATCTGTGAACCAAGTGAGCTGTTCTGAGTAACCTCAAGTCGTTCCACTTGAATACCTTGAGCTTGAAGCGAGCTGCGCAGCTGCATCATTTGCTGTTCCAGCATGTCTTTGGCCATCGTATGCTCGGTCATAAAACGTGCAACCAGTTGTCCATTTTGCAAAGTAATCTGTACATCCAGCTTACCCAGATGCTCTGGACGGAGTGAGATTGTCGCCTCCGAGAATCCCTTTTGCTGCACAATATCCAACTTATTCACAACAAACTGTGTCATCTCTTTTGCAAACTGGGAAGCTTGCATGACAGGCTCAGCCGGTTTACCTGCTGATGTACCTGATGAACGTAAGGACAACTCTCCTGCGGTGATGATACTGGAATGATCCACTTCTCCAACGTCATTTGTAGTAGGTGTTGAATCCGTTTCAACTGTAACTTTAGTTCCAGCATTTGAAGCTGCCGCAACAAGAACTTGCGGTACCACAGAATCTTGCTTGGACGTTTGAACGGGATTGGTTGGAGCCACTTGCACCGCCTGATCCTTAGCGACCACTAATGTATCCAGAATGGATTTAAGTTCAGTCCACCCTCTATTAAGACTAGTGTCAACGCCAGCATCTTGCAGCTGACTTTGAAGAGATTGAAGCAGGTGCTTGAATTCTGGAGCATTCTTGGCAACTGTACTATCCAGCTCAGTCATTCCAGAAATCAGCTGTGTAAGCACATCCTGTAATACAAAGCGTACTGCTGCGGGGTGCTCGGTCAGATCAATTGCTGATGCAGCACTTCCCGCTTCAGTTGCGGGCTCGTCAGAACCTTCAGCTTGAGTGCCTGAAGCAGCGTTTAATTGAGCATACATCTGCTGAATCAAACTTTGTAAATCCCCTAGTAGCGACGGATCATTTTCCAAAGCTTCATCTAACGAATCCAAATCTGCAAATAACGAACTCAAGATATCTGTAATCGATGTCGGTTCTTCGTCCTCACTAGTTGCAAAGGTAAACATTAGCGGATTCGCTGTTAAACTCCCTGCGGCTGCTGAACTGTTCTCCGCCGCTGCCCCACCGCTTAATGATTGGGCAAGAGTTTGCAGAAAATCACCGCTTCCAGCAGTCGCACCTTTGGATGCAGTTCCGGCAGTCTGAGCTGCTCCTGTTGTCTTGGCGGATGATGTGGATGTCATTTGATATACAATCGACATTTGTTTTCACCTCCTCTCCGTAGTAAACAGACGCTACTAATCTTACTTGTTACCCATTAATTTATTTAATATTTTTGCAGTTTCAACCGAGTTTTCAGTCGACATATTTTCAAGTAATTGAGAACGTGTTGCATCGTCAACAGAATTCAAAATGGTCAAGGTTTTATCCGGACTCAGCTTGTATGTTTCGAGCAATAGCTTCGCTCCACTGGATGCCGACATCGAAGCAAACGTTTGACTAAGCTGATTTTTATCCAAATTTTTGGAGTTAGTCGTAGACGCCGTAGATGTCGTTGCAGTCTCTTTCTTTAAGCGGGATTGCAGTGCATCCAGGGCCAGATCACCGGATGGTTTCGCATCCTTCATCATCATCGTGACATCAGCCGCTGTTTTTGGGTCCATTTTCTCCAGTACCTTAGTCCGTGCAGCCGATTGCATCGCGCTCAGAAGCAAGACCATCTCTTCATTCGTCATATTTTGCAAAATCGGCGCGGCTTTACTCGGACTCATGTCCGCATACATCTTAGCTAAATCTTTGATCTGTTTCTGATAATCGGACTCCGTCTCCGGCGTTGTTGTCGCAGCGGTTTCAACAGCTTTTTCCGCATCATCCAATTTCTTTTGCAAATCAGTTGCTTTTTGGGCCTCAGTCGTTGTGGCTTCCTGTGCTGCCTTGAGCTCAGTTTCTTTTGCATTTACCTGTGCCTTCAGCTTTTCTATTGTCGCTTCTGCACTTTCGACCTGCTGCTCGCTCTTCTCCAGTTTCTTTTTCTCCGGATCTAGCACAGGATCAGGTACCCAGTCTTTCACGACAGGAATTTTGTTAGCTACTTCAAGCAGGTTGTTGCGAATATCTACATTAAATAGAGTGAGCAAAACACCTAACAAAACCACAGTGAACACAATTGGGATTGAAATCATCAAGAACTTTTCCCAACCGCCGCTCGACTCTTTTTCCATATCTGTGTCTTTAACAGCCATTGTTCATTCCTCCTTCACGAGACAACTTCGCGTCCGGCCCACATCAATTCGCGCGTCCGGCTTTGGCAGCGAAGCGTACAGTAGCCATCTCGTCCAGATCGTTCTGTTCCCGGAGGAGCATCTCCTGCTGAAATTTGATTTTGGCCTTGTCTCTCGCCCCAAGCCATACTTTTTCGTCCATCATTCTGCCGTTCAGAAACGTCTGATTCCGTTGCACATTGACCTGAGCATGTCTGACATCACTACTTTTACGTGAAATGCACTCGTCAAGGTGATGGACATACCGCTGCATTTCCTGCAGGCTGGATACGGAAGCCGAACTTTCCGTAGCGGATTGAATGACATCAATCATTTCCCTTTTATCATTCATTAGTTGTAAAAGATGCTCTTCCTCTGTCTGAAGTTTCCCGATCGCTGTGGATAACATCCACTCCGCTTGCGTTTTTTCATTGCTTTTCAGGTCAACAACCTTCTGGAAATGATATCGAAATTTCATCGTTTACCCATTCATCTCCTTGCAAATTCAAGAATCAAACGTTCCTGTACTTCACTCAGCGTTACTTTTTCATCGACTTTCTGCCTTGTAAAATTCCAGATGCTATCAATCTGGTCTATCGATTCATCGATTGCTGCATTAGAACCTCTTTGATAAGCCCCAATGTTGATTAAATCCTCTGATTCTTTGTATACCGCCATGAGTCTCTTCATATTATTTACGGCTTCCAGCTGTTCTTCAGGAGCAATATCCTTCATAACACGGCTAATACTCGCAAGAACATCAATGGCAGGGAAATGACCTTTATTTGCAATGGATCGATTCAGTACAATATGACCATCCAATATACCTCTCACCGCATCCGCGATCGGTTCATTCATATCATCCCCGTCGACAAGGACGGTGTAAAATGCTGTAATTGAACCTGTAGGCCCAGTCCCCGCTCGCTCAAGCAGCTTGGGTAAACTCGCAAAAACAGAAGGAGTATATCCTCTCATTGCAGGAGGTTCTCCCACGGCAAGTCCCACTTCCCTCTGTGCCATGGCATAACGTGTGACGGAGTCCATCATTAACATGACATTCATGCCCCTGTCTCTGAAATACTCCGCAATCGTAGTTGCGATGACCGCACCTTTGATTCGAATCAGAGCAGGTTGATCGGAGGTAGCGACAATAACGACGGATCTTTCCAGTCCTTCCGGACCCAAATCCCGTTCAATAAAGTCACGTACCTCCCGGCCCCGCTCCCCGACCAAAGCAATGACATTGACGTCTGCTGCTGTATTGCGTGCGATCATGCCCATCAACGTACTTTTACCAACACCTGACCCGGCAAATATGCCGACCCTCTGCCCTTTGCCAACCGTCAGCAGCCCGTCAATGGCTCTCACACCAACACTCATCGTTTCGAGCACCCGTGGACGATCCATCGGATTCACTGGCGTATTGGATGTGGAGTACATCGGCATTCTGGAAGGTAGTAATGATCCGTCTAAAGGTTGTCCCAATCCATCTAACACCTTACCGAGCAATTCTGATCCAACCTGAACCCCAAGTGGTTTACCTGTTCCAACCACATCACATCCAGGACCAATGGATTGAAGTTCACCGAGTGGCATGAGCAGCACTTTGTTATCCCGAAACCCGACTACCTCCGCCTGAAGAGGCTTGGCAGATTTCCCCGGGTAGATGTAACATACATCCCCGATGCTAGCATCCGGACCTTCAGACTCAACCATAAGACCAATGACTTGAGTGACCTTACCGTTAATGCGAACGGGATCAAATTGTTTAAGATGATCCATGTATCGCTGCGAGCTAAGAATCTTCATGTTGATTTTTTCGCCCCTCATCCTCAAGTGCTATGCGGATCAGTTCTTTTTTAATTTCAGCGAGCTGGGTATCTATTCTGGCATCTACGCTGCCAAACGATGATCGTATAACACATCCCTTGTCTTTTACCGTCGCATCAGGCAAAATCTGCAGTTCTGCCTGGGAGTCAATGGCCAGAGCCAACTCTTCACGTGCGGCTTGCACAAAAGAAAATTGATCAGGTGCCACACATAAAGTGATCATTCCCTGCTCACGCTTGCGAGACAAATTCTGACGAATCAACTCAAGCGTGTGTTCTGGTTCAACCGAGAGTTGCTTGTCAATGACCTTCTCAGCGATACCACAGGCGAGATCCACAAGGAAAGGCTCTGCTTCCTGAATGATCTGATCTTTGGCAACGTAAGCTTCTTCAAGCACCCCACGAGCTTCCTTCATCATCTCTTCGATCTGCACCTGGAGATCCAGTTCAGCCTGTACTTTGCCTTCTTCAAAACCCTGCTGAAAACCTTGTGAACGAAGTGCTTCAGTTAGATGTTCATCCTGCTGACGCTGCTCCTGCCACCAGCTATCAATCTGTTCACGGGCTTCTTGAAGCAATCGCTCCGCTTCCTCTGAAGCTTCACGTACCTGCTTTTCTGCAAACTCCTTGGCATCCTCCAGCATCTCCGCGGTAAGACGTTGTGTTTCTTCGTCCACGCGTGCCTGCAGCATCTCAGCTTCGGAACCTTCAGCACGTTCACCGTTTAATTCCGATTCAGACTCTGATCCACCATAATGATGATGATTTTCGAGTCGTTTGCGGTCATCGACCGGTACATACTGGAAAGATTTAATCAAATTAGACAATGATATCATCTCCTCCACCGCGAGCGATAATGATCTCACCAGCTTCTTCCAATCTACGGATCGTTCCTACGATACGAGTTTGAGCTTCCTCAACATCACGCAGCCGAACGGGCCCCATGAATTCCATTTCTTCCTTGAATGTCTCGGACATCCGTTTCGACATATTCCGGAAAACAGCATCCCGTACTTCTTCGCTTGCCACTTTGAGTGCCAGCTGTAAATCTGCGTTGTCGATATCCCGGATAATACGCTGAATCGATCGATCGTCCACATTGACGATATCTTCGAATACAAACATGCGTTTTTTGATTTCTTCTGCAAGTTCCGGATCTTGAATCTCCAACGAATCGAGGATGGTACGTTCCGTACCACGGTCGACGCCGTTCAAGATCTGAACGATGGACTCGATACCACCCGCATTTGTATAATCCTGCGTAACAGTAGAAGATAATTTCTGTTCGAGCACCCGCTCCACTTGAGAAATGACCTCTGGAGAAGTACTGTCCATAACAGCAACTCTGCGGGCTACATCGGCCTGCTTCTCTTGTGGTAACGAGGACAAGATCGCTGCTGCCTGCTCAAATTGCAGATATGATAATACCAGAGCAATCGTTTGCGGGCTTTCGTTCTGAATAAAGTTCAATATTTGATTCGGATCAGCCTTACGTGCAAAGTCAAATGGTCTAACTTGCAGCGTAGCCGTCAAACGGTTAATAACTTCCAGTGCTTTTTGCGATCCGAGTGCTTTCTCCAGAATTTCTCTCGCGTATGTAATACCGCCTTGAGAGATATATTCCTGTGCGAGACAGATCTGGTGAAACTCAGACATAATCATATCTTTTTCGGAAGCATCCACTTTGCGAACATTGGCAATTTCCAACGTCAGTTGTTCGATCTCCTCATCACGCAAATGTTTGAAGATTTGAGCGGATACTTCCGGACCTAATGTAATCAACAAAATCGCTGCTTTCTGTCTTCCAGTCAGACCTTGACTGCTTGCCTTCGCCAATGCGTTCACCTCTATTCGTCAGCCAGCCACGTACGCAGCAGATTGACGAATTCGTCTGGCTTTTTCTTGGCCAAACTCTCCAATTGTTTGCGCACTTGACTTTCGTTCGTTACACTGTCCAACGTAATGGACGGAAACTCTGTTGCTACCGGAAGAGGAATTTCCTCTTCTTCTATTTCGTTTTGTTTGCGACGACGGCGTACTAACAAAATCACAACCGCTGCAATCAATGCTGCCACCAGTGCTCCTATGCCCCACATCATTCCGGTGGAAAGCTGGAAACCTGTATTTGTTGCCGCAGCAGTCTGGAACCCTTGAGAAATTACCGAAACTTTTTTGGCCAAATCTGCGTCACTTATTACAGTGCCTGAATCTGCCAACGAAGCACGAACGATGTTTACCAAAATATTTTCAATTGCATCCTGAACCGGTGCTTGTAATTCTGTTTGCCCTGCTGGTGGTTCAACTGCTACGTTAATGGTTAAATCCTTTACAGTATATGGACTAGAAACGATGTCTTTAACAATTCGGTTGACATCGTAGTTTTTGGTGCTGGATGATTCTTCCGAGGTTGAGTTGCCTGATGCATCCGAGGATGGATAGCCCGGAACTTCCTCTTGACCTGTGCCAGCAACACCACCTGTAGGATTGCTTGCCCCAGTGTAACTCTTTTGAATCTCTTGCACACTGATCTCGATGCCCTTCATATTATCTACATCGACCGGTGTAACCAGGTTTTCTTTCCGCGTTTCCTTGTCAAAATTAAGTTTGGAAGCAACCAGAACATTGACGTTCTCGTCACCGACAATCTGGGAAAGAAATTGTTTCACGTTATTGCGAACATCATTTTCGAATTTCTTCTGTAACGCCATGTTTTCCTGGACTTCAGAAGACAATCCCCCGCTACCGCCTCGGGCCGTCGGAATCAGTTCCGCTTCATCCGTGTTGGTAATCGTTATGTTTTCAATAGGTAGATTAGGAATGGCTGTCTTAACCAAATTAAAATATCCATCTACCGCAGCCTGATTAGGGTGATAACCCGGTTTAAATTGCAGGGCCACCGATGCGGATGCTTTATCCTGTTCTTCTAGCCCAGCAAAGATATTATCTTTGGGCATATTGACGAGCACTTTAGCATCCTGTATGCCTTGCATTCGTTGAAGCAACTGCTCTACTTCTCCGTTCAATGCATTGTTATACTTTACATCGAACTCTTTATCCGTCATTCCGATTGGAGATGATGACTCCTCGAATGACTTATATCCTAATGAACCATTCTGAATAATTCCTTGTGATCCGATATTTACTTTTGCAATAGCAACATCCGTGCTCGGTACAGATATGGTCTTGCCGTCTGCACTTAATTTGTAAGGAATACTAGATGAATCAAGATAACTAATGACGCCTGCCGAGTCGCTTGCATTCAAATCCGTGAAAGCAACTTCATATTCCGTCTTTGACAATTGCATGGTTAGTACAACTGCAGCCAAAATTAAAAACAGAAAGGTGGAAATAAATAATACTTTTTGCTTTTTGCTAAAACTATTCCAATACTGGGATGCCTTTTCCCTGTACTGGGCAATTCTCTCATTCACTCTGTCACCCCATCCGAAACTTTGCTTGGTCTGTCCTTCCGCCATCTCTATCGATTCTAAAGATTAACGGTCAGGAGCAGCATCGCAGCTGCTTGTTGTAGTAATCAGCGCTGTTGTCGAAGCGCATGTAAAACCAATTTACAATTGCGTACGCATAATCTCCTGATATGCTTCGACTACTTTGTTTCGGACTTGAGTCGTAAGTTGCAGACTCAACAGGGCCTGTTCGGAAGCGATCATCACCTGATCAACATTCACTTTTCCAACCAGGAATTGGTTTGACATTTCATGTGCTTGGGTCTCCTGTGCAGCTACAGACCCTAGCGCATCCTGTAGGTATGTACCGAAGCTCTGAATGGTTTCGGCTGGTGTAGATGGTTTGCTTTGTGCCGTACTTTGCATCTGAAGCGGTTGAATCCCCTGTGTGCTGAACATGTTGTTCTGAATCATTAATGTCCCTCCCTTTCATATCTGTTCTTTGGTTTTAGGAATTTTCCACCTTTAAGCCGTTAATTAAGATCTTCCGATCTCCAATGCCTTGGATATCATTGCTTTGGTTGAGTTCAAAGCAGTAACGTTTGCTTCATATGAGCGTGAAGCCGAGATCATGTCCACCATTTCTTTCGCGATATCCACGTTAGGCATGTACACATACCCTTCAGCGTTCGCATCCGGATGTGAAGGGTCATAAACCGGCTTCAGAGGCGACTGATCTTCACGAATCTCTGATACTCGAACTCCCTCTCCAGACCCACTACTTCTCATCTGATTTTGAAGCAAACTGTTGAAGGAAGTTTTATTGGGCTCAAGCACAACCATCTTACGCTTGTAAGGGACCGCCTCACCGTTAGTTACACTCGCGCGCGTCGTCTCCGCATTGGCGATGTTGGAAGATATAACGTCCATCCGCAAACGCTGAGCCGTCAGAGCCGATGCACTGATACTAAAACTGTTACTGATGTTCACCTAAGTTATCTCCCTTCGACTCCAACACGCATCATTTTGATTTGTTCATTCACTTGCTGAATATAAGCGTTGTAACGCAACTGGTTCTCCGCCAGAAGACTCATTTCTTTGTCTACATCGACGTTGTTCTGGTTGTTATTCATGGAAGTCGACTGGTCCATATTAACTACTGGTGTAGGTATGGAAGAGGAAGGACCTATGACAAAATGCCTTGAATCCGTTACTTTTCCTTTAAGTACAGGCATATCTCCATTCATTTGTTCCTGCAGCATTTCTTCAAAAGCAACGTCGGAACGCTTGAAATACGGGGTGTCCGCATTCGCAATGTTGTCAGCAATTGTTCTTTGTCTAATGTTGGAGGCATCGAGTGCACCTTGTAACCTTTGAAAACTAATATCATTCAAAAGATTCATAATCGCCCTCCTCTCTTTAGAAATTATGGAAATAGATTCAATCTTTTTCCGTCAGGACACTTATGTTTTTTCGACAAAAAACATTCGCTTTTACACGGTTTTCTAGGACTTAAGTAGAATTAACTCTGATGTTGTCGTATAACATAAGTTTCTTCGAGATTGGGATATATTACAATAAGAAAAAAGCCCTATCTTTTCTGAAAGACAGAGCTTTTTGTGTATTTTCTGCAAATTATGAATTTTTTCGTAAATGTCGGGGCCCAAAACAAAAATAAGCTTAAGCACTCTTTATGAGCTCTTAAACATTCTTAAAATTTATACTATGCTTCTGTACAATTGAGCACATCATATTAATACAAACCTGAAATCCATAGAGGGGCTTCAATCTGTTTTCAGTTAGAAATATTTACCGATATAATAAGCTTTCTTATCAATTCAACGATACTCTTTGATCTTCAATGAAATAGATAATTGACAAAATATCCATAGTAGATTATCTAATTTCAGTGAATTCCCCCAACACTTTTTTAACATTTACCCCTGGTATGCAGATTTTAATGAACCGATAAAATTTTGTCACATCTGCAATGCAATTAAATTCGCTTTTTGCGCATTTATGCAATTTTTTCTAACAGCTCTAATTAAACCGATCACCAGACTTGGAAAAAATAAATCCTTTTATTGGAATTTATAGCATTATTGAATATGTGCTGTAAGCACGTCTTTAGGGTTTAAATACATTATCTCTGCGGCACAAGTCCTAGATTGTCTTTCGTCTTATAGAACTCCAACTCTATTATCGGTTACAATACTGCATTATATTAGGCTAAAACAAAAATAAACGGCATACAGATGGATTGAATAAAGTCTACGATAGTCAGGACCAGGACCGATTATCCTGTTTCCGTGTAGTCATTTACTCTTTAATCATCCATAGTATACCGTTATCCATACTTCTATCACGCTCTATACAGAGCAATACACCTATGTTATAGGATATATTGGCTTAAATCACGATCCAGTGCAATGTCATTCAATTTTTCACGTACATATTCCGGAGTGATGACCATACGCTCCAACGTAAGTTCTGGTGCTTCAAAAGACAGATCCTCAAGAAGTTTCTCCAAAATAGTATGCAGACGTCTTGCACCAATGTTTTCGGTATTTTGATTCACGGACTCAGCTAGCTTGGCAATCTCACGAATGGCATCATCCGAGAACTCAATTTCAATATTCTCCGTACGCAGCAAATCCACATACTGCTTGGTTAATGCATTTTTAGGTTCCGTGAGGATCGATACAAATTCATCAAGTGTCAGGCTGTTCAGTTCTACGCGGATTGGGAAACGCCCCTGAAGCTCTGGAATGAGATCCGAGGGTTTTGCCACATGAAATGCACCGGCTGCCATAAACAGGATATAGTCCGTTTTGACAGGGCCGTATTTGGTCATTACCGTGGATCCTTCCACGATAGGCAGAATATCACGCTGCACACCTTCACGGGATACATCGGGGCCGCTACCACGTCCCTGACTGGCCACTTTATCAATTTCGTCAATGAATATGATACCGGTCTGTTCCGCCCTCCGGATGGACTCCTGAGTAACATCATCCATATCGATCAACTTGCCCGCTTCTTCCTGGATCAACACTTTACGAGCTTCTTTAATCGCCAGTTTACGTTTTTTGGTACGACGAGGCAATAAACTGCCAAACATCTCCTGCATGTTCATCCCCATCTGATCATTTCCTTGACCAGCGAACATGTCCATCATGTTAGGTGCGGCATCTTCCACATCAATTTCGATAACGTCATCCTCCAGTTTCCCAGATAACAAATCGAATTTGATTTTACGGCGCCGCTCCGCTACTCCCGCCGTATCCGGTTCTTGTTCATCAGCTTCTGGCGTGTTATTGCCATTGTTGCCAAATATCATTTCGAATGGATTGCGCTGATTTTTGGATTTGGATTGTGAAGGTGCCAAAATATGTACAATTCGCTCATTGGCAGCTTCTTCAGCTTTATCCTTCACTTTTTCTGTACGTTCCAGCTTGACCATCCGCAAGGATGTTTCAATCAGATCACGTACCATCGATTCCACATCACGGCCAACATAACCCACTTCCGTGAACTTCGTTGCTTCCACTTTTACGAATGGAGCTCCTACCAGCTTAGCCAGTCGGCGTGCAATCTCTGTTTTACCGACACCGGTAGGTCCAATCATCAGGATATTTTTAGGCACAATATCATCCTGGGTATGCTCAGGCAAGAGGCTGCGACGATAACGATTGCGAAGGGCAACCGCTACCGATTTTTTAGCCTGTTTTTGACCTACAATGTACTTGTCAAGCTCTGCAACGATTTGTCTGGGCGTTAACGCTTGAGTATGCATATAGATTCCCTCCTACCAGTGTGCGAACCTTGTTTATGAGATGACTTTATAAAATGACCTATAAGGACAAAGAATCTCCACGAAGTAACTGAAGCCGATTTAATCATCATGCTCCATCACGGGAGATTGCTTTTCCTTACAACTCTTCAACAATAATATTATTGTTGGTATATACACATAACTCTGAAGCAATCTGGAGTGATTCACGAGCAATGTCTTTTGCTTCCAGATCCACTGCATGACGTTTTAACGCACGCGCAGCAGATAAGGCAAAGTTTCCTCCCGAGCCGATGGCAATAACATCATCATCCGGCTCGATAATTTCGCCCCCGCCAGAAATCAGCAGCATACCCGTTTTATCCATAACAATCAGGAGTGCCTCTAGTTTGCGCAAAATCCGATCCTGGCGCCAATCCTTGGCAAGCTCTACCGCCGCACGCTGCAAGTTACCATGGTGCTCCTCTAGCTTGCCTTCGAATTTCTCAAACAAAGTAATGGCATCCGCTACGGAACCGGCAAAACCCGCCACAACCTGACCACGATACAAACGTCTTACCTTTTTGGCTGTATTTTTCATCACAACACTTTGCCCCATGGTCACCTGACCATCACCGGCAATCGCTGCTTTGCCATTATGACGAACTGCACAGATCGTTGTAGCATGAAATGACATATCCATGATATCAGCCTCCTCCCACGATTAATTTACACGCGTTCCGGAACGATTAGACCTTCTTCTGCTGCAAAACGAGCAATGCCATCCAGTGCACGCTGTGCAAGTGCTTCATTTTTTTCCTTTTTGTTACGTATTTTGGTTTCCAGCTTCGGCAGTAATCCAAAGTTTGCATTCATTGGCTGGAAGTGTTTGAAATCAGCTGTTGTAATATACTGTGCCATACTGCCCAGTGTTGTCTCCACCGGCAATACGACCAGTTCCTGTCCAAGGGCTGCTTTGGCTGCATTCATACCCGCGATTAAACCGGATGCCGCAGACTCTACATAACCTTCTACTCCTGTCATCTGACCTGCAAAGAACAGGTTTGGACGCTCTTTGAACTGATACGTTGGACGAAGCAGTTTGGGAGAATTGATAAATGTATTACGGTGCATTACACCATAACGGACGAATTCCGCATTTTCAAGTCCAGGGATCAAAGAAAAGACACGTTTTTGCTCTCCCCATTTCAGATGCGTCTGGAATCCTACCAAATTATACAGCGTTCCTGCTGCATTGTCCTGTCTAAGCTGAACAACAGCGTGTGGCAGTTCTCCAGTATGCGGATTGACGAGTCCTACAGGTTTCATCGGACCAAACAAAGCCGTTTGCTTACCACGCTTCATCATGACTTCAATCGGCATACAGCCTTCGAAGTAAATTTCTTTCTCAAACTCTTTTAGTTGAGCAACTTCCGCTGTGATCAATGCTTCATAGAACACATCGAATTCCTCTTCTGTCATTGGACAGTTCAAGTATGCTGCTTCGCCTTTATCATAACGTGAAGCTAGATAGACCTTATTCATATCAATGGAATCTTTTTCGATAATCGGCGCAGCCGCATCATAGAAGTAGAAGTATTCCTCACCCATAAGAGCTTTGATTTGCTCTGACAACGCTGGCGAAGTCAATGGTCCGGTTGCAACAACAACGATTCCGTCTTCCGGCAAAGAAGTCAGCTCTTCATTGACAACCTCAATGAGCGGATGCTGATGAAGCGTAGATGTGATTTCGCCTGAGAATCCGTCCCGGTCCACAGCAAGTGCCCCACCTGCTGGAACCGCATGACGGTCTGCTGCACCCAAGACCAGAGAATTAAGCATTCTCATTTCTTCCTTCAATACACCGACTGCATTAGTCAAGCCATTGGCACGAAGCGAGTTGCTGCATACCAGTTCTGCAAATTTATCTGTATGGTGAGCCGGTGTTTTCACAACCGGTCTCATCTCGTATAGTTTTACGCGTACACCACGACTTGCGATCTGCCAAGCTGCTTCTGTTCCTGCCAACCCGGCACCAATAACGGTTACTTGTTGTTCATTATTCAAAATCATTTACCCCCATTATGCTAATCCGCTCATTCTTCTTCCGGTTCCTCTACCGGCTCTTGATGATCACATGAAGTACACTGCAATCGTGTTCCCTGTTTGTTCCGTTTCTCAATCATTAGTGATCCACAACTTGGACATGGTTTCGCCGATGGTTTATCCCATGATACAAAATCACATTCAGGATACTTGTCGCAGCCATAGAAAATACGTCCCTTTTTACTGCGGCGTTCAACAACATGCCCTTCCTTACACTTCGGACAGGTTACACCGATATCCTTGATAATCGGTTTGGTATTACGGCAATCCGGGAATCCGGAACATGCGAGAAACTTCCCGAAACGACCCAATTTATAAACGAGCGGTTTGCCACACTTCTCACATATTTCATCCGATACTTCATCTTCAATCTCAATCTCTTTCATTTCTTCTTCCGCAAACTCAAGGCGTTTCTCAAAAGACTCGTAGAATTCTGCGAGTACCTTGACCCAATCCTCCGACCCTTCCTCCACATGGTCAAGATCACCTTCCATGTTGGCGGTGAACTCCACATTCAGGATCTCCGGGAAAAACTCCTCCATCTGTTCGATGACCAGTTCGCCCAGTTCAGTTGGCATGAATTTCTTCTCTTCAATTGCAACATATCCGCGCTTCTGAATGGTCTCCAGCGTTGGCGCATATGTACTCGGACGCCCTATGCCCAGTTCCTCAAGCGTTTTAACCAGCCTTGCTTCCGTATAACGTGGTGGCGGCTGTGTGAAATGCTGTTTCGGCTCAATCTCCCGATTCTCCAGTACATCTCCATTTTTCAGCGGAGGCAGCAGACGATCTTCTTCCGTTGTACCATCATCATTACCTTCTACATACACCTTCATGAATCCCTGGAAACGAACCTTGGAACCCGCTGCCCGGAAAATCGTATCACCTGCAGCAATGTCCACGGATAGTGTATCCAGAACGGCAGAAGACATCTGGCTCGCTATAAAACGTTCCCAAACCAGTTTGTACAACCGGAATTGATCTCGGCTCATAAACGATTTAATCGAATCGGGATCACGCAAAATGGAAGTTGGACGAATCGCTTCATGCGCGTCTTGAGCATTGGCTGCTTTTTTGGAATAATTTCTAGGCGTCTCTGGTGCAAATGGCTCACCGTACTTGCCAACAATGTATTCCTTGGCTTCTTCCTGAGCCGATGCTGCAATTCGGGTAGAGTCTGTACGCATATACGTAATGAGACCGACTGTGCCTTCTTTTCCGAGGTCTACCCCTTCATACAGCTGTTGGGCAACCGACATTGTCTTGGAAGCTCTGAAATTCAATTTACGTGCGGCTTCCTGCTGCAAGGAACTCGTTGTAAACGGAGCCGAAGGATTACGGCTGCGTTCTTTCTCTTTAACTTCTTTGACTGTAAAAGAAGCGCCCTCGATCTGTTTTAGAATGGCCTGTACTTCTGCCTCACTGCCAAGTTCGGTTTTGGTACCGTTCAATTGATGGAACTTGGCTTCAAACGGATTTCCGTCCGCTGTAAGTTTGGCAGTAATGCTCCAGTACTCTTCCGGTTCAAAATCATTAATTTCATTTTCACGATCCAAAATGATTTTGACGGCCACGGACTGTACGCGGCCAGCGGACAATCCTTTTTTGACTTTCTTCCATAATAACGGACTAATTTTATATCCTACAAGCCGATCCAAAATACGTCTCGCCTGCTGCGCGTTAACCAGATCCATATTGATTTTGCGCGGCGTTTTGAACGCATCTTTGACAGCCTGTTTCGTAATTTCATTAAATACAACTCGGCAATCCGCGGTTTCGTCCAGTTCAAGTGCATGGGCCAAATGCCATGCAATAGCCTCACCTTCGCGATCCGGGTCAGCTGCGAGATACACTTTTTTCACTTTCTTACGTGCATCCTTCAATTCTTTCAAAATTGAACCTTTGCCGCGGATCGTAATATATTTTGGATTAAAATCATTCTCCACCTCAACGCCGATCTGACTCTTTGGCAAATCGCGTATATGTCCCATCGAAGCTTTTACGATGAACTTGCTGCCTAAATATTTGCCGATCGTCTTCGCCTTTGAGGGCGACTCCACGATTACGAGTGCATCCGCCATAGGTTCATCCTCCTCTCAGTCATGAAACTGCTGCTTGTTTTTTTGTTTCATACTTCATTAGCAGCAGGACTAACTTCCGCTAATAATCTATTTTCACATACTGCCTTGATCGCAGCATTGTCATACCCTTGCATATTTTGTTCCAGGTAATTGGCTAATCTGCTTTTTTATGATTAAAGATAACAGAACTGAATGCAAATGTCCAAAATCCCAGTTGAGCTCTTCAACAAGTTGATCCAGGGATTGCTCTTCTCGCTCTAGCAGATAAATAACACGTTGTTCATCTAAAGAGAGTTTTACGACAGGGAATATTCCTTGATTCGAAGTTTCACTGCTTTCCGTTGAACGTCCTCTATTGTAAGGAAGTTGTTCCGTATTTGGCAAGTCCAATCGAAACTCTTCCAATAAATCTGTCGCACAGGTCACCAATTTTGCACCCTGACGAATCAGATTGTGCGAACCTCGACTTTTGGGAGATGTAATGGGACCAGGGACTGCAAACACGTCTCTTCCGGCTTCAAGGGCGGCATCTGCAGTAATGAGTGATCCGCTTCGGATATCAGCCTCAACGACCAACGTACCCAGAGTTAACCCGGCAATGATCCGATTACGTTCCGGAAACAATCCCTGACGTGCACGCGTACCCGGAGGATATTCTGACAAGAGCAGCCCTGTTTCGGCAATTCGTTCTGCAAGACTGGTGTTTTCGGGAGGATAAATGTTGTCAATTCCTGTCCCAAATACCGCAATGGTCTTGCCGTTTGCACGAAGAGCCGCATCGTGACACACACTATCTATTCCTCTGGCTAGCCCACTTACAATGGTCAGACCCGCCTTGCATAATTGCTCCGCCAGCTTCTCACCAATTTTGCGTCCGTATACTGTGGGCATGCGGGTTCCTACCATTGCAATGGATTGCGTGTGCAGCAGTTTCATATCTCCACGCCCGTACATGACCCAGGGTGGCTGAACGGTTTCCTTCATTAATATAGGGTAATCCTGATCCAGATAGGTAACGACCTCAATTCCAAGTTTATAAATACTCTCTTGTCTCTGCTCAATCCAGTCGGTATTGAATTGTTTGGTTAGACGGGCAGCCTGATCCTTGCGTAATCCCGCAGCAATCCAATCTCCCTCTTTATAGTCCAACAAATCCATTAGTTGATGTTGACCTAATAGCAGTTTGGAGATTGTTTTCTTACCAATACCGTCCGTTTCATGCAGTCCAATCAAAATCCATCTTTCTTCCATATCAAAAACCTCCCCTATCGGGAAGAAAATCTTCCCTCATATTGTGTGTTATGTGACAACGGAATGCAAGCGTTTACTCTCGCAGGCAAACAATTACTCTCTTTTTCACCCGGTAAAAAACGCAAAAAAGCAACCCTTCGCCCTGTTCAGGACAAAAGGTTGCTTACCTTTTCCGTATTATCAATAGTCGGCTCACCAGAAAATTATATTCCTGAGCCGTTTCTTCTATTATAACGGAAAAGAATTAATGTGTCGTGCACAAATTCAGAATACCGCGTTCTTCAAGTACGCTCACAAGAGTTGAGCCCATTTCAGCCGGCGTTGGAGCAACTTTGATTCCGCAAGATTCCAGCTTCGCAATTTTTTCTTTGGCTGTACCTTTACCACCAGAGATGATTGCGCCTGCATGGCCCATACGTTTCCCTGGAGGCGCAGTAACACCACCGATGAAGCCAACTACCGGTTTGGTCATGTTATCGCGTACCCACTCTGCAGCATCTTCTTCAGCCGTACCGCCGATTTCACCGATCATGATGACCGCATGTGTCTGCGGATCTTCATTGAACCGTTTCAGGATATCAATGAACTCGGAGCCTTTAACCGGGTCTCCCCCGATTCCCACAGCAGAAGATTGTCCAATTCCACGCGCAGACAATTGATGAACAGCTTCATACGTGAGTGTTCCACTACGGGAAACCACGCCTACGTGACCAGGCATATGAATATAACCTGGCATGATGCCGATTTTGCATTCACCTGGTGTAATAACGCCCGGACAGTTTGGACCGATCAGAACGGTATCTTTGCCTTCCATGAAACGGTCAACCTTGACCATATCAAGTACCGGGATACCTTCAGTAATACAGATCACGAGATCCAGCTCTGCGTCCACAGCTTCCATGATGGAATCCGCTGCAAATGCCGGAGGAACGTAGATGACGCTCGCTGTTGCGCCCGTAGCTTCCTTCGCTTCCTGTACTGTGTTGAATACCGGGAGACTGACTACTTTGCCATCTTCCAGCGTAATATCAACATTGGTTCCGCCTTTACCCGGTGTAACGCCGCCTACCATCTGGGTTCCGTAGTCCAATGCGCCCTTCGTGTGGAACATTCCCGTTGAACCCGTAATGCCTTGCGTAATGACTTTTGTATTTTTATCAATCAAAATACTCACGTTGCTTCACATCCTTACGGTTATTTTTCAAGTGCCGGACAGCTCCGGAACTAAGGCAGCAATTTGCCCAGGAATGAACTTATTTTACGAGGGCAACAATTTTCTGTGCACCATCGGCCATGGAATCAGCAGGAACGATATTCAGGCCGGATTCACCCAGAATACGTTTACCAAGCTCCACGTTAGTTCCTTCAAGACGAACAACCAGCGGTTTAGTCAGGCCAAGCTGCTTCGCGGCTTCAACAACACCATTGGCAATGACATCACAACGCATAATGCCGCCAAAAATGTTAACGAAGATACCCGCCACTTTGGCGTCAGACAAAATGATTTTGAAAGCTTCGGTCACTTTCTCTGTTGTTGCACCGCCCCCAACATCGAGGAAGTTGGCCGGGTCGCCGCCATAGTATTTGATGATATCCATCGTCGCCATCGCAAGTCCCGCACCATTGACCATACAGCCGATGTTGCCATCAAGTGCTATGTAGCTCAGGTCGTATTTGGATGCTTCGATTTCTTTTTCGTCTTCTTCATCCAGGTCACGCAGTTCCAGAATGTCTTTGTGACGGAACAAGGCGTTGGAATCAAAATTCAATTTCGCATCCAGAGCGATAACGTTTCCATCTCCGGTAACAACGAGTGGATTGATCTCGGCAATGGAGCAATCTTTTTCGACAAATGCTGTATACAAAGCAAGCATAAACTTAACTGCTTTGTTCACCAACTCATTCGGAATACGAATGCTGTACGCCAGTTTACGTGCCTGGAACACTTGCAATCCAATCGCAGGGTCAATAATTTCTTTGAAAATTTTCTCAGGTGTAGCTTCAGCTACTTCTTCGATCTCTGTACCGCCTTCTTCGGAAGCCATCATCACGACGCGGCCTGTGGCACGGTCCACAACAACACCCACATAATACTCTTTGCGGATATCGCATCCTTCTTCAATCAGAAGACGTTTTACTTCTTTGCCTTCAGGTCCAGTCTGGTGTGTTACCAATACTTTTCCCAAAATTTCGGATGCGTAAGCACGAACTTCGTCGATACTTTTCGCTACTTTCACGCCGCCGGCTTTCCCCCGGCCACCTGCATGAATTTGCGCTTTGACTACAGTCACTGGACTGCCCAGTGCCTCTGCGGCCGCAACCGCTTCATCGACTGTATAAGCAACCTTTCCGTTTGGAACGGTGACTCCATACTGTTTCAGTACTTCTTTTCCTTGATATTCATGGATATTCATTCTCGAATCCTCCTATCAACATGACTGCAACAAGGCGGGTTGGTAGACTAACAAAAGACAAATGTTGACTAATTTCACTTAAACCCAATTCATTGTAACATGTTTTTAAAACGCTTTCCTTAAAAAAGTAATGGTTAATAGACAGTATTTTGATATGGGTATGATCCCATATTGTGAATGCTTGGATATTAATGGAAAAACCTCAGCTAATAAGCCAAGGTTTCTTGATTGTAATACTGTATTACATTTTATTTTCTGGCTTCTTTGGTATTCGTCTGATGGACTTTCTCCAGCAGGCCCTTGAACTGTCCCAGTAAAGATTCGAACTCAGTACTGTTCAGACAGGCATCTTCCTGGATTGCTTCAGGTATAGACAAGGCTTTATGGCGAAGTTCCCGCCCGGAGTCAGTAAGCGTAATCAATACTTTTCGTTCATCCTGGACTGAACGTTCGCGATGAATAAGTCCTGCTGACTGCAAACGTTTCAGAAGAGGCGTCAACGTCCCAGAATCGAGGTAAAGTGCCTCTCCGATTTCCTTAACCGTACATTCTTCACGTTCCCACAATACCATCAAGACCAGGTATTGAGAATAGGTTACACCCAGTACCTCAAGATAGGGCTGGTACATCTTCGTAATTTCACGTGAACAAGCGTATATGGCAAAGCATAATTGGTTATCCAGCTTCAAACTTTCATTCTGCATATATCTGTCTCACCTACCTATTGTGCTATTGAGTATTCTATATTCCTTATAATAGAGGTTGCCCCCTGTTATAACCGCAAGAATTTGCGAATCATAAGGAACCTTCATCTATCTTATCATAAATTAGAAAAAAAACAGAATAATTGAGCACAAATGATTTCACCACTCTATTTAATAGTGTTAAATTTAATTGTTTAAAATATAATAACAGGTATAGATGATAATCAAAATGTATAACCACATAACCAAAAATTCTTGATATGTTGAACAGCTCACCCATCTTCTACTTACGCCTCCACAACAGCGTGATATTGATTCGGAAGTGAATAATTTTTATTCTGTGAGAAACTTCATGCGGGAATCTATATACAATCCAAAGTAAGGGATAGATAAACCGTACTATGACGAGATGGGTTGACGCCCTGATTTCTTTTATATAAAATGCTTGTAGAAGCTGAGGAAGCACCTTAATTCGTAGACTGGCCCGTACTATGCGCGCCAAGGACGAAGTGAGGTGTTTCTTTTATTATGTACGGAAAACTGCACAGTGCCTGTTTATATGGAATTGACGGAGTTTTAATTGAAGTGGAAACAGATTTGTCGAACGGCCTACCCCAGACGTCGATTATCGGATTGCCGGATTCAGCTATTCGTGAAGCGGGTGAACGCGTTCGTGCAGCTATAAAAAACTGTGGTTACCAGTACCCGTTGCAGCGCATTACGATTAATCTCGCCCCTGCTGATCTGCGTAAGGAAGGATCTTCTTTTGATCTTGCCATTGCTATTGGTTTACTAACAACAAGTGGTCAGCTGGTACTTCCTGTACAGGAACGGACATTGGTGGTGGGTGAGCTGGCATTAGACGGGTCAGTGCGATCCGTGCCTGGCATTTTATCCATGGTAGATTTGGCGAAACGTCAAGGCTTTACCTCCGTTCTTCTGCCTGCCGATAATCTGGAAGAGGCTTCGCTGATTCGGGGTATTCAGGTATATGGCATTCGTCATTTGCAAGATATCGTTCCAGAGAGTGTAACAGCTGCAAAGAGCACGAATGGAACAATTCAAAATACAGGACCTATTGTGTTAAAAGACTACGCCCACCTTTCTGTTCGAATTCCAGACTGCGAAGATTCGAATAAGCGCGAGCGCTCGAAACACATTTCATTCCTGGAGGATGATTATAGTGATGTTTTGGGACAGCATCATGTGAAGCGGGCACTTATGATTGCCGCAGCAGGGATGCACAATATTTTGCTGGTCGGCCCGCCAGGAACAGGGAAAACCATGTTAATTAAACGACTGCCTACGATTCTTCCCCCATTGTCTGAAGACGAAGCGCTGGAAGTAACCAAAGTGCTAAGTGCCGCAGGCAAGCTGAAAGATACCTCGAATGGTCTCATCGCAGACAGACCCTTTCGCTCTCCACACCATACGATATCCACTTCAGGTCTAATTGGAGGCGGCGGCATCCCCAAACCGGGTGAAGTAAGTCTTGCCCACCGGGGGATATTGTTTCTGGATGAGCTGCCCGAGTTTCAGCGGCAAGTGCTAGAAGTGTTAAGACAACCATTGGAGGATCGTAAAGTCACCATTAGCCGGGCGAGAGCTGCTTTCACATTTCCAGCACAATTTATGCTCGCCTGTTCTATGAATCCTTGTCCTTGCGGTTATCTCTCTGCCCAATCGGAGGATCAAAGATGTATATGCAGTCCTGCCCGTGTTGCCGCATACCGTGCCAAAATTTCCGGTCCTCTGCTGGACCGAATCGACCTTCAGGTCGAAGTGCCTCCCCCAGGTGAGTGGCGCAAGGCTGGCGCTTCTCCTTCATCTGCGGAAATGCAGGCCAAAGTCATTCACGCTCATTATATTCAGGCTGCACGATATGCGAACAGTTCAGTTCGCTGGAATAGCCAGCTATCAGGAACCCTTCTGCGTCGAACGATTCGTCTGCCTGATGAAGCAGACTCTCTGCTCCAGCAGACACTGCAAGCATTGAACCTGAGCATGCGTGCACATGATCGAATTATTAAAATGGCCCAGACGATCGCCGACCTGGACCATAATGGCGTAATTTTGACAGCTCATGTGGCTGAAGCGATACAATATCGTCAGTTGGATTTGAATTTATTTTGAGGGCACTCCGGCAATGAAGCTAAGGAAAAACACATGCACCTTACCATGCAAACATGCAGCAGCATTATGATACGTTCAGATAAGGTATCTGTAAAATTTGAACCCTAGGTTACATGAATTAACAAGTCAAATACCCCTGCAAGTATTTCTCCTCCGTACTAGAGGGAACGTGCAGGGGTATTTGCATAGAGAATTACGTTCGAATGTATAGCGGAAAAGATATTAATTATTCAAATATAGTCAGCTTGTCCTTGGCTGGTGTACGTTCTTTGGCAGAAGGAATAACCTCTGGATACCCCATGTAAACCATGCCGATAATTTTTTCCCCAGCCTGAATGCCAAGGAACTTACGGAATTTGGGTCCGTACAGGAAAGGCTTGGTTACCCAGAATGTTCCGATGTCTTCACTCCATGCCGCGAGTAGGAAGTTCTGTACCAACGCACTCACTGCTGCAAAATCTTCATCCCAGACATTCTGGCGCGGATCTTCTTCCATGACTACAAGCATAACGGCTGGGACTTGCTTGATGTTCGCAGAGAACTTGTTATCGTCACCCATTTCTGCATCTATGGCGTCTGCCAGCTTATTCAGTCCATCTCCGCTAAATAGCAAAAACCGCCACGGCTCACGCAATTTGTGATTGGGTGCCCATACGGCTGTGTCCAACAAATCAATAATCTGCTGTGTGGGAACAGCTTCCTTTTTAAATTTCTTTACTGTGCGACGATTTTGAATGGCTTCTCTTACGGCGTTACCCGTTTGGGTAGATTTGCTCATGACCATGCCTCCCAGATTATAAAAAATTATCCGTGACCGCAGTTTAAGACTGCGATGTGAATCGACTCATTTATGAAAAATCAAACGGTACAACAAAACTGGATTACAATCTTGATTATACACTGATCGGTTCATAGGATTCAAAGGAATGCTGACAACATTATCTTGTTCTAGTCATTTCGGAGGCAAAAAGACGACTCCGACTCTTTCCCGCGAAGGGTTTCCTAGAGTCAGCGTCGCCTTACTTCATTATAAATAGCTATTTAATTAGTACGGGTATGATCCTGCTCCCTCAAACTTCCCATTCACAAAATCCATTTTGTTGATTTTTTCCTGGTTGCCGGCGACGTCCGTACTGAAATACTCCACTGTTTTGACATCAGGAGCATAGATTTTTACTGGTCCGCTAAACGTAATCCATGGCCCACCGTTAATTCTGTACTGAATCATTTTCAAGCCAGACCCGTTAACTTCGTCCGTTGCCTTTAACTTAAAATTAAATCCATTAATATATTGTTTCCCGTTGGATACCTCTGTTAGAGGAACTAAAGCATATTTGGTTACAGGCGGGGTTTTGTCCACATTACTCTTGAGAATAAAATCAAAAGTATTGTTAGGTCCTTTGACTAAAGTCACTCTAATCGTTTGTTTGATATATTGATCAGCTTCAACAGAAATTGTTTTTAATCCAGGAAGCTGCTGCTTCATCGTATAGTTACCCTGTTTGTCTGTTGTTGTCTGGAAACCATTGATTGTCACTTTGGCGCCTATGATTCCCTTTCCACTCTCATCGATTACCACGCCGTTTACAGCAGCAGCCTCTTGCAGATTGAAATTCAATATATCCGTAGTCCCATAGCTGACTGACACATATCTCGTGTAAGGAACATAGTCATTCGCATTGACCTCAACATCAATGTTTCTGGTATGATATGCGTTAATCCCCGTGATGGCGTAGTTTCCATTCTTGTCTGTTTTAATTGTTTGGCTTACCGTTGTCGCTTTTACAATCGCACCCACAATAGGTTTTCCCGATTGGTCAGTCACTGTACCTACGATGGTGGCTGGCTCAAAGAGTACTAAATTCACTACTTTTGTATCCCCCGGACTCAAGGTAACATAACTAAAATTCATTCCTGAATCCAAGTATCCCTTGGCTACCGCTTTAATGGAGAAATCAGTGCTTTCACTTATAGCCGTTTCAAAACGAAAATCTCCTTGGGAATCGGTCTTTACTATTTGTTTTTGTGCCCCACCAGTTTGCTGCGTAATATTTACATCCGCATCTTTCACTGGAAAACCATCGTTATCAGTAATTTTCCCATAAATTTTCGAAGTTTGAGCAAGACGATTAACTTGCCCCTCCACAGAAGCATCTTTGGATGCAGCATATGTAGTTCCAGAAAGCAGCAGACCAAACACTCCGGAAAATAATAATAATACGCTTAAACGAACTATCCATTTCCATTGATTACTCATGACAATCGTTCACCTCATCCAAATATAGTAGTAAGTCCTAAGGCAATATGAGATCGTTATATCTATCTAACTAACTAGCATTTCGAGCTTCCAAAACTCCCCGCCCCATACATATTGCCAAATTCCTTCACCGCCGTTCATGGTTTCGCTAATATCCAGCACTTCCATTCGAGGGGTCTCCCACACCAGTTTCTCTTTCATTGCTGCGACAGATTGAATTTCGTTCATAGTTCACACCTCTTTTTTTAATTTTATTTTCTCATTTTATTATAAACGATACATTTTGTATCTATTTATTTTAAGAACTTTAATCTCTTTGTCTGCTAGAAACAAGTTAGAACACAACGAAGCTGCATTGTTTATAGAATTAAAACGAACTTTGAATAGGACATTTACATGTAAGGAGAAAGAGGGTACTTTATAACAGGTAACTTAGTATCATAGACTGGATTGAAACACATCGTTTGAGCTTTTATTTAGAAAATTATTTATTAGATATAGCTTGTTTACAATCAGAAAGTGGATTGAAAACAACGGGGATGAAGAAATAATTTTACCAATAAAGTGATACAAATTGTATCTAAATTATGGTATGTAATGTATTGCTGCTCTTAAGTTCTTTTTCTCTAACCGGTTCCAAATCAAAATAACCCACGAGAGAGACACTTTTTCTAGTGTCTTTCTCGTGGGTTAACACAGCTGAAAAATCGCGTATATAGTAGCAGCTCAAAATGCATTAATAATATGATCAACCGACACGGTTTCGCCCGCTTTATCCAGCATGACTGCGATCACATCAAAACGGATCTGATGATTTGTCTCTCCTGTCATTTGCAAATATACAGATGCGGTTGCACGTACCTGCTGCATTTTACGGATATCAACCGACTCCTGGGGTGTACCATACTTTCCAGTTCCACTTCTACTCCGGACTTCAATAAAAATGATCATGCCTTCATGGGCAGCAACGATATCAATCTCTCCGCTTCGGCAACGCCAATTTTGACGGAGAATCCGATAATGTTGCTCTCGAAGCCAGTCGCAAGCAGCTTCTTCACCTAATCGTCCTTTTTGCTGACGTGTCAGTTTTGAAACTGGACCCTGATCTGATCTGCGCTCTACCATGAATCCTCTTCCTCTCGTCCAGAAGCCATACGGTCAGCTCGATAAATATAGGTTAACACTTCGGCCACCAGTTGATATAGCTCTGACGGGATCTGTTCATCCAAATCCAGCTTGGATAACACTTCGACAAGTGCAGCATCCTCCTGAACAGGGACACCATTTTCCTTGGCTTTATCCAAAATGGCTTCTGCCACTTTGCCACGGCCTTTGGCCACCACGACTGGCGCTTCACTCTCACCAGGTACATATTTTAATGCAACGGCCTTTTTGGAGATCAGGTCCGGTTGCGAATCCTCTTTCATACCCGCATGTCCACCCCTTTGTATCGTTCAGGACTGTAGTCCGAGGCAGTCATTTTCCGTTCTGCACCTGGTTCCTGGCCAACAGGCCATGGTTCTGCCTTGAAGGTCAGCAACTGATAGCCCAGCTTATCCAACGCCCGGTGGATCTCTTCACGCCCACTTTCCAGGAGCGGTCCCATTCCTTCACCGTCATTAAGTACACGCAGACTGACGATATTATTAACAACATGCACATCCACCAGCGTTGGGCCAAGACTCTTCATATCCAGATCAAACCACAGGCGGCAGTTGGATGCATCCAATTCACCGCGTTGTCCCCGGCGTGATTGAATCTGGACGGAAGCTGTCTCTTCTCCGTCGGGTCCCGTAATCGGAATAAACCAGTGCATCTGGGCAAAAGCAGCACTGCGATCCGTTGTCAGCAATAACTGCTGACCTGTCAGAAATTGCACGGCCTGTCCGGCGGCATCCTTGAGCGCCGCCGGTGCACCATCGCTGCGGGCAAGCTGCAGCAGCAAGCCCTTCAGCGAGTCCGCGGTTCCCGGACTCGCCACATCCCCCACGCGCGCCTGCGCAGCCGCGCCGTGCACTGCCTGCTGCTCGTGCTCCGCACCGAGCAGCTTCAACACGCGCCCCACCCACGGGTCCCCTTCGTGGGTGACGGGCGCCGCAGCAGCACCTGCGGGTGCTGCGGCACTACCGCCAGCCGGCAGCGCATCCGCGCCGGCTGGCAAAGGCTGCGGCACGCCTCCGGCAGCCGCAGCCGCCTGGCCGCCCTGCGAAGCAGGGGCGGCCTGTGTCGTCGCCGCACCTGGCTGTGCCGGTGCGGCTGTGGACGCGCTGCGCAGCGCGTCCAGCAGCGCCAGCAGCTTGGGCGCCAGCTCCGCTGCCGATGGAGCTGCTGGCGCCACCTGCCCTGCTGCGGCAGAAAGCCCCGCAGCAGCAGGCGTTTCACCGCGGCCGTCCACTCGACCGGCCGCGTTCCCCTCAGTCTGGCCCGTTATCACACGGCCAGCTGCAGTATCCACAGCCGCCCCCGGTGTGCCCGGGCGGCTCCCCGCAACGCCCGCATCAGCTGTACGCGGGCTCTCACCAGGTATTCCGGTTCCCGCCGGAATACCTGCACCCACCTTGCCAGCAGTTTCAATATTGCTGGCCCCTGACTTCATTCCAGTAGCTTCCGCATTTACCGTACCTGCACCTGTCTGCCCATTACCTTTCACCGCATTACCCGCAGCTTCCTCGGATCCAACAGCCACTGGAGCAGCACCTGCAGATGCCCCGGGCACGAGTTGTCCTGTCAAGCCAGATGTTCCTCCTGTCACTCGCGCACCGCCTGACAGAGCCAACGCTTCTCCCGTCTGCTCTCCGCTTAACGGTACAGGCACTCCTCCCATAACGGATGGTCTCATCGTGGCTGCCTGTTCTCCACTACCTGCCGGTTTGCCCGCTGTTTGGGTCAGCATGGATTCCAGCTGTTCAGCCAAACCCTTTAACAACTGATGTAGTGGCGGACCAAATACAGCCTGATGCAAGCCCTTTACCGTTTCCGCCGTAACCGGAAGACCCCGCTGAAATGCAATACCTGTCGCCTGCACCCATTCTTCGACAGGCACCTGTGCAGGTTTAGCTGTCATCATATTTTGAACCATAGCTACATTATCCTTGGTTAAGGGTAACCCGCTTCGCTGCATGGCTAACAATAGTTCACGATTACCTTTGGTATCCGGCAAACCTACCTCCTGAAGCAAATTGTTCAAAGAAGCCTGTGGAACTTCTGCTAATGTGCCCGTGAGCGGCTTCATGACCGTTACGCCATTCTCACCTGGAGGCTGGACCTGAAGCAGTGTTGTTTCACCTGGTCGAAGCGGAGTTTCCAGTTTTGCTCGTACCTGTACACCCTGAATTTGAAGAACCGCATCTGCTCCATCATCGGATACACTAACTACGGACCCTCGTACAACCTGGCCTTCCTTTAACTCCAGCGGCTTGGCATTTCCCGGTTTACTATCCCCTAGCAAACCACGAATCACGGAACCTATATTCAAACCCTTCACCCTCCCTCCGTGTGTGGTCTATTTAAAATAAAGTGTGCTGCTCTCCGAGCAAATTGCCGAGAAAACTGCGACGGTGCATGGGTGTAGCACCCAAAGCCATAATTTGTTCACGATGAAATTTCGTTGCATATCCCTTATGTATTGATAAGCCATATTCCGGATATAACGTATCCCAGTCCTCTTTGCAAAGCCTATCCCGGGTAACCTTCGCAATAATGGATGCTGCCGCAATGGATTGACTGTTTGCATCGCCTTTAATAATGGACAACTGCGGTATATTCACATCTACCTTTTCGGCATCCACCAATAAATAGTCTGGAACGCCTTCAAGTGCTTCCACCGCACGTTTCATAGCAAGCCTTGCTGCCTGTTTAATATTCAGTTGATCAATCGTTTCCGCATCCGCATATCCGATCCCAACTGACAACGCCTTTTCCATAATGATGTCATATAATGCATCTCGCTTTTTCTCCGTTAATTTCTTGGAATCATTAACCCCTTCTAGAATCAGATCCCGAGGCAAAATAACGGCTGCGGCTACGACATCTCCAAATAAACAACCACGTCCCACCTCATCAATTCCGGCAATCCGTTCAAATCCGCTTTCCCAATATTCACGCTCATAGATTAGCAGATCTTTGGGCTCAACCCATTCCTTTTCCTTCTTTTTGGGTTCAACCAGGGCATCCAACTGTGTCAATTCAGTTATTTCATTCATATCATTCATTACAGTGTCATCTCCTCTGCCCACTCTTGCTTCAACGCATCACTTTTATATCATTTATTATATAGACGTAGATTCCCGATTTTTGTTCTATCAAATCCAATTAAACAAGACATAAATTTCCGTGAAGCCTATAGATAATACGATGATGAGTTATTATTTTATCGGTATCTGATGGCTTAAATTGAAGATATTCAGCATTGAGCAGGCTAAATCTTTATCACTCATCATAGCATGATTTACAATCCTCAGATATACGTACAAAACAATACCATAAAGTGCAATTTACTAGAATCGACTTCCAGCTCAATCAAAGTTCCTCTATTTTGACTTCCAGTATGACAAAAAGCGACCGCTCCCGGTAATCCGGTAACGGCCGCTTCTTTCGGCAGTTGTTTCGTATTTAATAAGGAGCTTCCATAGAGAAACGTCCCATTTTGCCCGCACGCAGTTCACGCAGAAATGCTCGCGATGCCTTTTCCAAATCGATACGCCCACCACTCACAACACAACCACGTATACGACCAACCTGTTCCATGATCGCAACGACACTGTCTGAATCATCCGCATCCTTAGAGAACTCCTGAAGTCCATATCGTTCTTCAAGAGAATCCCAGTAATAGCGCATCAGGTAACTAATGCCAAAAAAGGCGATGTCTTCTGCATTCAGAATCTCTTCCTTGATTGCACCCGTTACCGCAAGACGATAACCCACGTTTTGATCTTCGAATTTCGGCCAAAGAATACCCGGGGTATCCAGCAGTTCCATTTCTTTACCCACTTTGATCCACTGTTGTCCCTTTGTCACACCAGGACGATCTCCCGTTGCCGCAATGTTCCGTCCAGCCAGTCGGTTAATTAGCGTGGATTTACCCACGTTTGGAATACCAACAATCAGTCCACGAACCGCTCGAGGGTTAATCCCTTTAGCTATTTGACGGTCAATTTTTTCTTTAAGGAGAAGCTTCGCTTGTGTTGGGATGTCTTTCACGTTGGTACCTGTTGAAGCATCTACAGGAAAAGCCGTGATTCCCTCTTTTTTGAAATATTCAATCCATTCTTGCGTCACTTTTGGATCAGCCAAGTCGGACTTATTCAACAAAATCATCCGGGGTTTGCCCTGTAAAATCTCGTCAATCATCGGGTTGCGGCTGGAGACAGGCAGACGGGCATCCAGCAGTTCGATGACCACGTCAATCAGCTTTAACTTATCCTGAATCTGGCGTCTGGCTCGGGTCATATGACCTGGAAACCATTGAATCGTCACCTTGTCTTCACCTCATTATTTGTTGATATACAAGCTTTAACTATAACATCCACACCGTATCACTTCGCTGGCAAAATAATCTTCCGGTCATTATTATCCCCAGATTATCTCTGCCCTCTACGTTTTAGTGTATATTTTATATTTTGCTTGTATATCCTGCATTCATATTAATGGTTAATCCACTTGATATCGCCGATCGGCCAGAAAATCACATCTGCACGACCTACAATATCCGTCAGTGACACATAACCGATCATCCGGCTATCCGTACTGTTCGGGCGGTTATCCCCCATTACAAAAACATGACCTTCAGGTACTTTCCCATCCGGGAATTGCTCATTAGGGAAGTCCTTCACGTTGTAAGTTCCACCGTTCGCTTCAGCAGCATCGATTGCTCCCTGAATGTAAGTCTCATCGACTTTTTTACCATTGACGAGAACCGTATCGTCCTGAACCTCAACGGTATCACCAGCAACAGCAATGACACGTTTAATGAAATCACGACCTTCAGATGGAACGTGGAATACGATAACTTCTCCGCGCTGTGGTTCCCTGATATCATATAAGATTTCATTGACGATCACACGTTCACCTGTATGAAAATTCGGCTGCATGGAAGGCCCGTCCACAACAAACGGTTTGAACAGCAACCACCGAATTAATATGACAAGTACTAGTGCAATCACGATGGCTTTGAGCCATTCGAAAATTTCATTTTTGGCTTTTTTGGATCGACTGCCTTTCTCTTCGGCAGCATTGCCCTGGTCCTGTTGAACTTCCTGTTCCATTAATGATCTTCCTCTCTTCACAGTACATGTTATAGCAGTTTGTACACATCATCAGTTATGTAATCTTACATGCAAGCATTACCAGTACATTTAATCCACAATTCAAATGTTCTTCAATAACTGATTTCACAAGCCTCCCGGACTATTCGCGCATGTGCCGCCATACCATTTTACTCGGAAGTGCACCTCCGGTTCAACTTTTCCCGGACAAAAACGAAAAGGGCTTGTCTCCAAGCCCTCCCCGGTATCCGTTATATTAACGAATTTCTTTAATTCTCGCTGCTTTACCGCGTAGTTCACGAAGATAATAAAGCTTCGCACGACGCACTTTACCACGGCGAGCCACTTCGATTCTATCGATTTTAGGGGAATGAAGCGGGAAAGCTCTTTCCACACCTACACCGTAAGAAATTTTACGAACTGTAAAAGTCTCACTGATTCCACCACCACGGCGTTTAATCACAACACCTTCGAACAATTGGATACGCTCACGAGTTCCCTCGATTACCTTAACGTGCACTTTCAAAGTGTCACCAGGACGAAAACTCGGAATATCCTTACGAAGTTGTTCTTGTGTAATCGCTTGAACGATATTCATCTATGACTCCCTCCTTCCGTACAGGCGTTCATACTTCTTCCAGAGAACACCTTGTCTCCTTCATTATCCATAGAGGACCGCCGTATTCCACATAACAGACTTATTGTATCACGCACCATAACAAAACACAAGGAAAAATAAACAAATTAGAAGTTCCACCGCGATGGATCGTCATGATTAGTATTCTGGAATATGTCAAGCATTAGACGGAAAAAATACTGTAACTTTCTGTCAAGACAGATCGTCTATGATATAGCTTGTTGGATTACGTGCTGAAGCATCAAAGATGTACTCCCACGAAGAAATGAATTGTAAAAGGAGAACCAATAGAATTATGAAACACTTGAAAAAAATCACGCTTGCCGTACTCGCTGTAATCACTTGTACTATTACGATGTATGCGTATGCGGTAACTCATCCTACCAATGCAATGTCCCACAAAGCATGCACGTCCTGGGATATGGTAAAACGTAAGGCATTTCTAATGTCTCACTCCGATTATTCCAGCAAACCTGTACTTGATCAAGCTACCTTTCACATCGCACAAGGTTCGGCAACTGAAGTACCTGTACTGATGTATCATTACATACAGCCCAAAATCAACAACCATGAAAAAAACAACAAATCGATCATTAATCTGGAAGACTTCGAAGAAAACATGAAATATCTGCATGAAGAAGGTTACAACACAATTACACTGGAGCAGCTTGAGCAATACGTGAATGGACAGATCTCCCTGCCCCAAAAGTCTATTGTCATCACCTTTGATGATGGCTATCAGAACAATTATACTTTAGCCTACCCTGTGCTCAAAAAATATAATTTCCATGCTTCCCTGTTTGTCATCGGCAGCAAAATTCAGGATCAGCCTTCGGCTTTTGATCCAGACAAAAAAACATTTATCTCCAAACAGGAGATGCAAGCCGCTAAGGACGTTTTTGAGTTCAATAGCCATACCTATAATCTGCATCACAAGGGGTATATGCGTTGCGGTGACAACGTACCCGTCGGACTCGACACAAGTCTGCTGAATGATGACGTCAAACTAATGAAGGCAACCGGTATAGACACGCCGTATATGGCCTATCCATTCGGCTATATCAGCACGCAGATGATCTATCAACTACAGAAAAATGGGTATCGCATGGCCTTTTCCGTACGTTCAGGTTTTGTCCGACCCGGGGATAATCCCATGAAGCTCCCACGATTAACGGTTACGACAGGAACCGATTTGGCTGTATTGCTCCACCCTGAATCAAAACAACAGGAAATCCTTCCTGTCGTAGAGATCAGTCATTAGGCTAGATTGAAACTTCCCCGCCCGGATAAAGAGTCGAGCTATACAGTCTTTTCGGCTGAAGCTGGGCTCTTTTTATGTCCAAAGCGGTTGGAGTGGTTAGATCCATCACTGAGCTGGAATAGATCACGGCCTCATGTGCATCATAGATGATGATCTGTTCCCTGCCGCTCTGACACAAGTCTGCATGTACGGCGTAGCCCTCTTTTCCAAACTCTGCAACGGTTCGCATGTGACCATTCACCAAAGAAGGCAGGACGCCTCCACCTCGACGATAAGCCAGAATATAGTCAACCCCGCTGTCATCCCAGTTACATACAGGTTCAATAATGGTTAACCACCCTCGAGTTTTACGATCTTCTTTCCAAAGTTCTTTTCCTTCGCTATCCAGCATAAACATCCCATCCTTGCCATTCTCATCTCCTCGAATGATCCGATCCAGGCCTGCAATCTGTAAACCTTGCCTTCCCGCACAAAATTTTCCCAATGCGATATGCTGCGATTCAATTGAATCTTCATAACGCCATTTCTCATTACCGTACCGATCCATCATCACCGTGACACTGCCACCGATAACAATCTCAACCTCTCCATCCTCATCCACATCGCCAAACCATATACAGTCTGCGTGATCATCAAGATTCTGACAGGACCATAATAGTGTTCCATCATGATCCAGCATGTCATACCCGGCCATCACTTCATCCTTGCCATCCCCATCGATATCGTATACCCACGGAAAATGACCTATGTTGCCTTCATGCTTCCACAACAAATTGAAATCATGGTCTAATGCCCATAACGTCTTATATCGATCCTTCAGCAGGATATCCATACTGTGTTGGTCTCCAGTGAGGTTGGCAAGAATAATACAGTCATGCGCTTGTTCTCCAGGTAGATCATGACGTTTCTTTATCTCTCCCGTTCTTCCGTCCAGAATAAGAACTTGCTTGTTCATTACACACAGCACTTCATTATTTCCGTCCCCATCCCAATCTGCGATCTGAGCGGGATAGTCTGACCCTGGCCCCCCTGCATCCGGATCCGGTGTTCCGACCTGCCAAATTAATGTTCCATCCAGATCATATGCCGACAAACAGCATACCTGATGCGGAACGTAACGATCGTCTATGCCTCCATCAGCCTGCACCAACAGCATCTCAAGCCTGCCATCTCCATTCAGATCTCCCAGAAGCATCTTGCAGCGCTCTCCTGCTTCGCTAATATTCACACTACCAATTTCATAAGGTTGATGATCCATATTTCTTCCTCCTCAGCATGTCGTGTTCATACGCTTCTAGCTGAGATCACCATAAAGATATTTCCCAATTTAAACAACCCTATTTCGGAACATGCAAAAAAGTTAAATGTGGCAAAAATGTTCTATACAAAAAAGACCAACCTATATATCACAAGGCTGGTCTTTCAAGCTTTTCAATGAGATTATTTTACGTGCTCAAAAGAGATATCATCAAATTACTCAGCATTCTTTTCACGATTGGAACGAATCTTATTCAGCCAAATCCGTTCTTTGTCCGTCAAGTCCGCCGTCTCCAACATATCCGGTCTGCGTTCCAACGTACGAAGCAAGGACTGTTCCCTGCGCCATGCCTCAATATTCAGGTGATGTCCGGATAATAGCATATCTGGCACCTTCATACCTCTGAATTCCGGAGGACGTGTGTAGTGCGGATATTCGAGCAATCCGGTGCTGAATGAATCCGTTACAGCACTTGTCTCATTCCCCAGCACACCGGGAATAAGGCGTACAATACTATCAATCGCCACCATCGCAGGCAGCTCGCCGCCAGTCAGCACGTAATCACCAATTGACAATTCGTCCGTCACGAGAAATTCACGGATACGTTCATCATAGCCTTCATAATGTCCGCAAATAAAAATCAGATGATCTTCCTGTACAAGTTCTTCTGCTTTTTTCTGTGTGAACGTCTCACCTTGCGGACACATTAGAATAATACGTGGCGGTTTCATCGTTGCCGCTGCTTCGCCCCGTTGCTCTAACACATCCTCGACGGCAGCAAAGATTGGATCTGGCTTTAATACCATACCCCCACCTCCGCCGTAAGGTGCATCATCGACTGTATTATGTTTATTGGTCGCAAAATTCCGAAAGTTTGTTGCCCCTAAGGACACAAGCCCCTTGGTTTGGGCTTTGCCCAGAATGCTCGTCCCAAACACGCCTTCGAACATTTCCGGAAATAAAGTTAATACATCCACTTTCATGTTACAGCAGCCCTTCCATCAGGTGAACCTTGACCTGCTGCTGATCAACGTCTACGTCAAGAACAACATCATCGATGACCGGAAGCAGAATTTCTTTGCCTGCCGGTGTTTTGACAACCCATACGTCATTCGCGCCCGGAGTCAAAATTTCAGATATGGTTCCAAGTGTTTCACCTTCATCTGTAATGACCGAACATCCAACAATTTGGTGGAAGTAATATTCATTCTCCTCCAGCTCAGCCAAGTTTTCTTTCAACACTTTGGCCATGCCACCCTTGAACTTCTCCACTTCATTGATATCTCCATATTCCTTCAGACGAAGAATGTACATATTTTTATGCAATCGTGCAGATTCCACATTAACCAATACGGGATGATTATCTGGTGTAAAAAGAAAAAGTTCCGCATCTTTAGCGAACCGTACTTCAGGGAAATCGGTTAAAGGCATAATTCTCAACTCACCACGAATGCCGTGTGTATTGACGATCTTACCTACATTCATAAATTCTGCCATAAGTTCCTCCTGCAATCCATACTATAAAATTTTATTGTTAATCCTAAAATCAATTTATTTGATGGGTTTTATTAATAATTTCAGCATGCACGAAAAGGGGCTAGGACATGCATCCTAACCCCCTTTCGTATATCTTTAAGATATGATATCGACGGTTACCCGTTTATCCATCTTAACTGCTGCTGATGTGACGACCGTACGAAGAGACTTTGCGATTCGTCCCTGTTTACCAATCACTTTCCCAACATCGTCAGGATGAACGGTTAACTCATATACGACAAGCCGATCTTTCTCAACCGTCCGAACCGCCACATCTTCCGGATGATCGACCAAAGCCTTAGCAATTATGCTTACTAATTCTTCCATAGATGACCCTCCGAATCAGCACCTTATTTAGTCAATTTAGACTCGTGGAACTTCTTCATCACGCCCGCTTTGCTCAGCAAGTTGCGGACAGTGTCGGATGCTTGCGCACCGTTTTGAAGCCATTGCAATGCTTTATCTTCATCGATCTTAACAACAGCCGGTTGTTCAACCGGGTTGTAGTAACCGATCTCCTCGATAAAACGACCGTCACGTGGGGAACGGGAATCCGATACCACTACGCGGTAGAAAGGAGCTTTGTGAGCACCCATACGTTTCAGACGAATACGAACTGCCATTTGAAAATTCACCTCCTTCAATGAAATCTGTATATCGTTCAGCTGCAATTGGAATCAACGGAAAGGAAACTTCATTCCTTTACCTAGACCCTTAAGCTGCTTCATCGCTTTGTTTTTGCCGCCTTTAGGTCCCATCATATCCGAGAACTGTTTCATCATACGACGCATCTCATCAAATTGCTTGATCAGACGGTTTACTTCAGCCAGGGATGTTCCACTACCTGTAGCAATCCGCTTCCGGCGGCTATGGTTGATCATATCCGGGTTACGTTTCTCCTCGGTCGTCATGGAGTACACGATCGCTTCAATCCGGCCCATCTGTTTATCATCAACCTTCAGGTCCTTAGCTTGTTTCATCTTGCCCATACCGGGAATCATATCCATGATCTGATCGATTGGTCCCAGCTTTTTCACTTGATCCATCTGTTCAAGGAAATCTTCGAACGTGAATTCTGCATTACGCATCTTCCGTTCCATTTCCTTGGCTTTGTCGGTATCAATGTTGGACTGTGCCTTCTCAATCAGAGAGAGCATGTCACCCATACCAAGAATACGTGAAGCCATACGCTCTGGATGGAAAGGCTCAAGTGCATCCAGTTTCTCTCCAAGGGAGGCAAACTTGATTGGGCAACCGGTAACTGCTTTAACGGAAAGCGCCGCACCACCACGAGTGTCTCCATCCAGCTTGGTCAGAACGACACCGGTCAGATTAAGCTGCTGGTTAAAGTGTTCTGCCACATTAACCGCATCCTGACCTGTCATGCTGTCCACGACAAGCAATACTTCATCCGGGTTCACTACGCTGTGAATCTGACGAAGTTCTTCCATCAATTCTTCATCGACGTGCAGACGTCCAGCTGTATCAATAATGACGTAGTCATTACCATTATCCTTGGCATGCTGCAGACCCTGACGTGCGATCTCTACAGGGCTTGTCTGATCTCCCAGTGTAAATACTGGCGCTTTAATCTGCTCGCCAAGCACTTGCAACTGCTTGATCGCTGCTGGACGATAAATATCTCCTGCAACAAGCAACGGTCTGCTATTTTGCTTCTGCAGCATCTTGGCCAGTTTACCGGATGTGGTCGTTTTACCCGCACCCTGCAAACCAACCATCATCAGTACTGTAGGCGGTTTGTTTGCTTTGGCCAGCTTCGACTGGCTTCCACCCATCAAATCCGTCAGTTCCTTGTTTACGATGTCGATAATGACCATTCCTGGCGTGAAGCTCTCCATCACTTCTTTGCCAACAGCCTTCTCTTTCACCTTGGCGATGAATTCCTTGACCACTTTGAAGTTTACATCCGCTTCGAGCAATGCCAGACGTACCTCGCGCATCGCTTCGGCAACATCTTCATCAGACACCTTGCCTTTGCCACGGAGCTTGCTGAACACATTCTGCAATCGGGTCGTTAATCCTTCAAATGCCATGATCCCACCTCCTTAAGCTGTAATACTGTTTTCAGGACCGATACGTTTCGTTCAACTCTTACGAACTATTCTCTGAGCTGATGAACAATATCGTGTATTTGTTGGTTGTTATCAATGGAAACACCTGCGCGTTCCAATGCATTTTGCAAATCTTCAAGATTACGGTTGCGCTGTTCGTGCTTCTCCAGCAAGCCAAGCTTGCTTTCGTAATTTTCCAGCACTTGTTCGGCACGCTTGATATGCTCGTATACCGCCTGGCGGCTGATCTCAAACTCGGCTGCAATCTCACCCAGCGAGAAATCATCATGAAAGTAATACTTTAGAAAAGTCTGCTGTTTCTCTGTGAGTAAGCTTTCATAGAAAGCAAACAGCAAGTTAATCCGGTTTGTCTTCTCAAGCCGGTTTTCTTGACTCATAACGGGGCACTCCCTTCGTCAAGGAAAAACACTTTACACTCTTGCAACGTTCCTAATAATACCTAAAACAAATCAGGTTGTCAAGCAAAAATACTTGTCACAATAAAAACGACTATTTGGAGCTCATATTTCGTGCCTACACGGTTGATTTCATCCATTCCTCTACTGTAAATTACAGTCTGCTTTGTCCTTTATATAGAACAAAAAAACGAATGCGTCTCCTCAGGTGGAGCCGATTCGTTTCAGATGACCAACCACACCCTAGCGAAGAGGAGTCAGATATATTAATACCATAAAGAAATGAAGAATACTGCCTGCCAGCACAAAGAGATGCCAAATCGCATGGTGGTAAGGAAAACCACGCCACACATAAAAAAGTGTACCCAGCGTATACATCAGTCCTCCAGCAACCAGCAGCACGATTCCGCCTGTAGGAATGGCAGCCACAAGCGGTTGCCAGGCGATAATGATGAGCCAGCCCATTGCAATATAGAAAATCGTGGACATGAATAGAAACTTTTTCGTAAAAAACGCCTTAAAGATCACGCCGAATAATGCAATGGCCCAGATCACACCGAACAAGCTCCAGCCGAGCGTGCCTCGAACAGCAATAAACAAAAGCGGAGTGTATGATCCCGCAATAAACAAATAAATCGAAGAATGATCAAAAATTTCAAATAAATCTTTTACTTTGCCATCTTTCCATGCATGCACGAGTGTTGAGCTTGTATAAAGCAGTAGCATCGTGATCCCGTAGATCGTGAAACTGACCACATGCCAGGCTGTGCCTTTTATACTGGAAAATACAATCAATAGCACCAGTGCAGCTACGCTGAGCGCAGCGCCGATACCATGAGTCACCGCATTGGCGACTTCTTCACGGCGGGAATAGGTATAGGTATTGGCCATTTCAACCGTCCTTTCTAATCCTGAGGAATTGCCTGTTTTATTTCATTATACACGTATTGCCACTGATATAATACGTGACACTTATCACGTATATCAGTGGCAATACGGTCAAACAATATTGATTTATTTAACGACTATGAATTGGATTCCTCTTCTTCTATGCTTTGCTCTGGCTGTTCCTGGATCAATCCCGCGAACAAAGCGTGCACGAATTGCTCTGAATCAAATTGTTGTAGATCATCAATTTTCTCACCTAGTCCCACGAGCTTCACTGGCAAGTCCAGCTCCTGACGGATCGCAACAACGATACCACCTTTGGCCGTTCCATCCAGTTTCGTCAATACGAGGCCAGTTACGCCACTTTTCTCACCGAAAAGTTTAGCCTGATTCAAGGCATTTTGGCCTGTTGTTGCATCCAGTACCATCAGTACTTCATGTGGAGCTTCCGGAATTTCACGCTGGATAACACGATAGATTTTGTTGAGTTCATCCATCAGATTGGATTTATTTTGTAGGCGACCCGCTGTATCACAAAGCAAAACATCGGCACCCCGTTGCTTCGCAGCCTGTACCGCATCATACATTACAGCGGCAGGGTCCGAGCCCGATTGCTGCTTGATAACATCTACACCAGCACGTTGTCCCCACACTTCCAATTGTTCAATCGCTCCGGCACGGAACGTATCACCTGCAGCCATGATGACTTTTTTACCCTGCTGCTTGAAGCGATACGCGAGCTTGCCAATCGTTGTCGTTTTACCAACACCGTTAACGCCGACAAACAAAATAACCGTGATCCCATTCGGATTCATTTTCAGTTCGTTATTCTGCTCACCGCGGAGCAGATCTGTCAGTTTCTCGGACAATACAGGCTGCAGCTCAGCCGCATCCTCGATTTTCCGTTTTTTGACTTCATCACGCAGGTCTTCAATCAGATTCATGACCGTATTGACACCTACGTCGGCTCCAATCAGAATCTCTTCCAATTCTTCGTAGAACTCTTCATCAATTTTTTTGCGGCGAATGACGAGATCCGATACTTTCTCTACAAGGCCTTTACGTGTCTTTTCCAATCCGTCCTTGAACTGTTTGGTGACCGACTCCGTTTTGCTTGCAATGCTGTCTCTCAGCTTTTTAAAAAAACTCATAAAGCCCCTCCATCGTGTACATTTCGTAGTTTAAATGATATTAGATGAGTTCATGTGTGACAATCACTCCAAGATCAGGCAATGACAGCTTCCTCATCTTCCAGTTTAACCGAAACGAGCTTGGATACTCCGCCCTCTTCCATCGTGACGCCATATAACACATCCGCTTCTTCCATTGTGCCTTTGCGGTGTGTAACAACGATGAATTGGGTTTGTTCCGAGAACTCACGCAAATACTGGGCAAAACGGACTACGTTCGCCTCATCCAGTGCTGCTTCAACTTCATCCAGTACGCAGAACGGTACAGGCTTCACATGCAGAATAGCGAACAACAATGCCATCGCAGTCAACGCTCGTTCTCCACCGGATAATAGTTGCAGGTTTTGCAGCTTTTTGCCTGGTGGCTGGGCGACGATATCAATGCCTGTGTCCAGCAAACGCTCAGGATCCATCAGGACCAGATCCGCCCGCCCCCCGCCAAACAGCTTGCTGAAGACCGTGCCGAACTCTCGACGAATCGCATCAAACGTCATCTTGAATCGCTTGGCCATCTCGTCTTCCATTTCCCGAATGACCTGATACAATGTTGTTTTCGCTTCAACAAGATCGTTCTTCTGCGTGCTGAGGAACTCATACCGCTCATTAACCCGCTGGAATTCCTCGATCGCTCCCAGATTGACATCACCAAGAGCCGTTATGCTGCGCTTCAGTTTCTGTACCTCTGCCTGTGTGCTTTCCACATCTTCTGGCACAGGATAACGCTCTTTGGCAAGTTCATAGCCGAGCTCATACTCATCCATCAGTTTGCGCAAAATGTTTTCCAACTCAACATCAAGTCTGTTCACGGAAATTTCCGTTTGGCGCAGCTGTTCCTCCACAGCTTTCAGCTGCGTGCGCTGTTCCTTCGTTTCACTCTCCGCAAGCTCAAGCTTTTTCGACAGCTCGCTTCGGGCAGCACGCTTGAAGTCCAGCTCCTGTGCAGATTCCGCTTTTTTCAGCTTGTATTGGTTAAGATCCTCAATCTGTTTAACACTTTCAGTCTCTGTTTTCTTCAGATCGGCTTCCATGGAGGCCAGCAGCGTGCGATTTTGACGTAAATCCTTCACCAGTGAATCCACTTCACGCTCCAGACGCCGCAATTGCTCCTCGTTGGAGAATCGCTCCTGATCCAGTTTCCCCTCTCGTACTTTCAGGTCGGTGAGCTGGGTCTGCAATTCCTCCTTCGCAGATTCATTCGCTTTACGCGCGAATTCTGCGGCATGAATGGCACGATGAGTCGCCTTCTCTTCTTCCTCAAGCTGCTCCAGCTTCTTCACAGCGACCTCGCGGGCTGTATCCATCTCTTTGATTTCTTCGGTAAACCCGCTCTTTTCCTGCCCGGCTACCGCAACCTGTTCCAGCACGTGGCGCAGCTCATGCTCAACCTGCTTCATTTCCATTGAAGCCTGCTGTTCTGCATTTCGGGTGTCGTCTCCAGACTGGCGCAGCTCGTCCAGCTTATCCTGACACTGCTCCAGTTGAGTTTTCACATCGTCCACACTGCGATGCAGTTTTACAATCTGATTCTCGGTGTCCACAATATCCTGATCCAGCTGGTCCAGCTGCCGTTTTCGGCTGAGCAAACTTACATTTTTCTTGTGCTGGCTACCACCAGTCATCGAACCACCTGCGTTAACCACATCGCCTTCCAAGGTTACCACCCGGAAACGATATTGGCAGCGAGCAGCGATTTTGTTGGCATCCTCCAGTTTTTCCGCAATAATGACATTTCCGAGCAAGCTTCCAATGATCGAAGCATATCGGGATTCGTATTGTACGAGATCCGCACCAATGCCGACAAACCCATCCATGCCTTCAATCATCGAACGTTCACCCGCACCAATGGTACGTGGACGAATAACATCCAGCGGGAGGAACGTAGCTCTGCCCAATTGACGTTGTTTCAGAAAAGCGATCGCCTGTCTAGAAACCGATTCATTCTCCATGACGACATGCTGCAGGGAAGCGCCCATCGCTGTCTCTACCGCAAGCTCGATCTTCTCAGGCACTTTAACGAGCTCTGCAACAGCCCCATGAACGCCGTTCAGTGTACCTTTGCGTGATGCCTTAAGTACTTCCTTGACACCCAACATGAAACCATCAAAATCATCCTGCATTTCTTTCATTGTATCGCGACGGGAAACCTGGGCCTCACGCTTCTGCTCCCATTTACGGACCGTTCCCCGGCTTTCTTCGAGCAGCTTCTGCAACGACTGGAGACGTTCACTTTCCGTAATATATCCACCGCGCAGATCACTGATTTCCTTGCCCAAGCGAATGACCTTTTTCTCAATCTCCGTTTTGCGGGCTTCCAGTGTTTCCTTCTGGCCTTCCCACTTGCCGGATTCCTCCGTCGCGCGATTCATTCGCCGTTCCAACGTCTCTTTCTGTTGGTCCGCGTAACGAATTTCATTTCGTGTCTGAGCCATCTGATTCATCAGTTCCAGCAAGTTGCCCTTAAGGCTTTCTTCCTGCTGTTGGCTAATGCCGCCAGTGACACCGATGAGTTTGGCCTCTTCTTCGGACAGTCGGTTTCTCACATCACTCAGTTCAAGCTCAAGTTTGGCAAACTTTTCGCGTAATGCAAGTAACTCGGCTTCACGCTCCCGATGTCTCTCTTCACTCGCTGCAAGCGTCACTCTAAGCTGTTCCTGATTCGTCTGCAAATGGCGCGAACGCTCCCTGAGCAGTTCCCCGAGTCCTTCGCTTTTCTCCGTTGCTTCACTGAATTGCAGTAAGGCAGATTGCAGCTGTTCTGTCTCCGTTTCCAGCGTACGCAGTGCATTCCGATCACTTTCCAGCTTGGCATCATGAGTGGAGACGATGGCAGCCAATCCGACTTCTTCTTGTTTCAACGATTCAAGTCGTTGGTTTGCTTTGCTCCAGGAAGCGTGAATTTGTTCGATCTGATACACATACATGGAGATTTCCTGTGATTTCAGCTGCCCACGCAATTCCTTGTAGTGGATTGCTTTCTCCGATTGTTCCTTTAACGGACCAATCTGGTCTTCCAGCTCAGTGACCAGATCATGAATGCGCAATAAATTCTGTTCCGTCTCATCCAGTTTGCGAGTAGCATCCCGTTTGCGAGATTTATATTTAACAATACCTGATGCCTCTTCAAAGATCCCCCTGCGATCCTCTGAACGGGTACTCAGAATCTCTTCGATTCGTCCCTGCCCAATAATCGAGTAAGCTTCCTTGCCGATCCCGGTATCCATAAACAATTCCGTAATATCCTTCAAACGACAGGACTGCTTGTTGATAAAATATTCACTGTCTCCACTGCGATGTACACGACGCGTCACCGTCACTTCGCCAAAATCCAAAGCAAGCGCATGATCCTCGTTATCCAGCGTCAGCGAAACTTCACCATAATTAACAGCCTTCCGTGCATCACTGCCGGCAAAAATGATATCTTCCATCTTGCCACCACGCAGTGATTTGGCGCTTTGTTCCCCAAGAACCCAGCGTATGCCGTCTGAAATGTTACTTTTCCCACTTCCGTTCGGGCCTACAACAGCGGTAATGCCACGAACGAATTCCATTTCCGTTTTGTCGGCGAATGACTTGAATCCACCCAGTTCAATCCGTTTTAAAAACATAGGGTTTCCCGTCACCTCCTCTTGCAAATTTCAAGTGTTGCATTCAGCGCCTAGTTATCGATCAAGAAAAGCAAATCCTGATCCTCCTTACAAAAAAAAGAGCAAAAAGCAGTCCGGCCGATAAATTCCGCCAGGCGGACCCGCGGGCTGCTCTTTGCTCTTCGTTTGTCTATGCGCTTACGGTAAAGCTCAGGCTTCCGGAAGCTTCAGTCGATCCAGTGCTGCGGATGCAGCCTGTTGCTCGGCTTCCTTTTTGGAACGTCCTGTACCTCTTCCAAGCCGTTCTTGACCCATATGGACCTCGGAGACAAACTCCCGTTCATGGGCAGGGCCCCGTTCCTCAACGATACGGTATTCAAGAGCTCCCATATTGTGATGCTGAGTGAGTTCCTGCAATTCCGTTTTGTAATCGCTCATTTGAAGCTTGCTGCCCAGAACGATTAACGGAAATACATGCTGATCCAGAAATGTCCGGACAGGCGCCAATCCCTGATCCAGATATAATGCACCGATGAAAGATTCAAACACATCCGCTAATAAAGCCGGTCTTGTTCGTCCTCCCGTCAGTTCCTCACCTTTACCAAGAAGTACATACTGCCCAAAACCCAACGCTTCAGCAAATTTGACGAGGGAAGGCTCACAGACAATCGATGCCCGCAGCTTGGTTAATTCACCCTCTGGCCGGTTAGGAAACAAGTGATACAAGTATTCCGACACAGTCAGTTCCAGTACCGCATCGCCCAGAAACTCCAGACGTTCGTTATCCTGATGCTGACTGAACCGGTGCTCGTTTACATAAGAAGCATGGGTAAACGCTTGTTTTAAAAGCTGCCTGTTGTCAAATTTGATTTGAAGTTTGTGTTGTAACTGCTTCAGATCTTCACTCAAACGAACTAGCCCCTTATGCTTCAAATTTTTTGAGAATAATGGTGGCATTGTGACCGCCGAACCCAAATGAATTGGACATGGCAATATTGACTTTAGTTTGACGTGGAACGTTTGGAACGTAGTCCAGATCACATTCCGGGTCCTGATTTTCCAGGTTAATTGTTGGAGCAAGCGTCTGATGTGTCAGCGACAATCCGCAGATTACAGCTTCCACGCCACCCGCAGCACCAAGCATATGACCTGTCATCGATTTAGTGGAACTCACCGCAAGCTTGTACGCATGATCGCCAAACGCTTTTTTGATCGCAAGCGTTTCGGATCTGTCACCTACAGGTGTTGATGTTCCGTGTGCATTGATATAGTCCACTTCTTCCGGTTCAATTCCAGCATTACGCAGAGCCATCTTCATGCAGCGTGCTGCTCCATCCGGATCAGGTTCTGTCATGTGATGTGCGTCACCAGTGAGACCGTAACCAATTATTTCACCATAAATACGGGCACCACGTTTTTGTGCATGTTCAAGAGATTCAAGGATCAGAACTCCCGCGCCTTCGCCCATGACAAATCCGTCACGTTCAGTATCAAAAGGACGGCTCGACTTAGCCGGATCATCATTACGTGTAGACATGGCACGCATTGCACAGAACCCAGCCAGACCGGTTGGTCTGATCGTCGCTTCCGCACCACCACAGATCATCGCGTCCGCATCTCCGTTTGCAATCAGCTTGAAGGAATCTCCAATGGAGTGTGTTCCTGTAGCACAGGCTGTTACCACGTTGATGTTAGGACCTTTCGCCCCGAGAGAAATCGACATTTGGCCAGAAGCCATGTTGGAGATCATCATCGGAATGAAAAATGGACTTACGCGTTTAGGACCCTTTTGCAACAATGCATTATGTTGGTCTTCCCAAGTACCCAATCCACCGATACCCGATCCGATGGACACACCGAAGCGCTCTGCATCAATGTTCTCGTCAATTTTCAGACCACTGTCTTCAACGGCTTTGAAGCCAGCTGCTACAGCGAATTGAACAAAACGGTCCATTTTACGTGCATCTTTGCGATCCATGTACTCTTCCGGGTTGAAATCCTTGATCTCGGCTGCAATTTGAGTGGTATATTCACTTACATCAAACGCCTCAATCTGAGAGATTCCGGACTTGCCTGCCATTAAACTTCCCCAGAACGTTTCCAAATCTTTTCCGAGCGATGTCATTACGCCCATTCCGGTAATTACAACTCTTTGTTTCAAACCAACTCACCTCTATATCGACTGCATTACGCAAGTATTTTGTGGGAATATCCGCAAGCAGACGTCTAGCCAAGCATGATCCGAAGATCTGTTTGACCAGCGCCGCTTACGGAATAAGAAAAACCAATGAATGATGAGAAGTCCCGCCTGTTCGAAAACAGGAGCGGGACTGAATTGACTTTAGGTATGAGATTGTATGTAGTTTACAACTTCACCTACGGTCGTGATTTTTTCTGCATCTTCATCAGAGATTTCCAAATCGAATTCATCTTCCAATTCCATGACCAATTCCACTACATCCAAAGAATCAGCACCCAAATCTTCTTTGAAAGATGCTTCAAGTGTAACTTCAGCTTCGTCTGCGCCCAAGCGGTCGACGACGATGCGTTTTACACGCTCCAATACATCGGACATCCGGTTCACCTCCTCCTTGGTATTATACGAGAATCGCAGGCAAAATGCCATAGAAGACATATGCGGCTCCCGGCCGGGGAACCCGGCCTTTTTCCGGCATTTCGGATCGTCCAGCGCCTGTTCCCCGACTATTGTTCAAGTCCGGGAAGAATTACATGTACATGCCACCATCAACATGCAGTGTCTGCCCTGTCATATAAGATGAAGCTTCTGAAGCCAGGAACGTGACAACACCGGCAATTTCATCCGGCTGGCCCAGACGGGACAACGGAATACCGTTCAACATGCCATCTACCAGATCCTGAGACAATTCCTTCGTCATATCGGTCTCAATAAATCCCGGTGCAACGCAGTTGACTGTGATGCCGCGGGAAGCAAGCTCACGTGCAGATGCCTTCGTCAAACCGATGACCCCTGCTTTCGCAGCAACATAGTTGGCTTGTCCAGCATTTCCGAGAACACCCACAACCGAGGAGATATTGATAATTCTTCCTGACCGCTGCTTCATCATTGGACGTGTAACCGCCTTAAGGCAGTTAAACACCCCTTTGAGATTGGTTTCGATCACCTGATCGAATTCCTCTTCTTTCATGCGCATGATCAGATTATCACGAGTAATTCCAGCATTGTTGACAAGAATATCAACGTTGCCCCACGCTTCAATCGTAGCTTTGACCATTTGCTCGGCTTCGTCCATCTGGCCTACATTCGCTTGTATCGTTATGGCCTCGACACCTTTGGCACGAATTGCTTCCGCTACTTCCTCAGCTGCCGCTTGACTGCCCGCATAATTCACGGCCACATTGGCGCCTGCCTCGGCCAAAGCGAGTGCAATACTGCGCCCAATGCCACGAGATGCACCAGTAACGAGCGCATTTTTGCCTTGTAATGGTTTAGACATCATCATTCCTCCTTTCCCCAAATCTAATCATGGTTAATCAAATCAGTGCAGCTGCCGTTGCTTCGAGCGTCTCAAGACTGTTTACATTGTACAGTTTAACGGTTTTATCTGTTTTTTTAATCAAACCGGTTAATACACTGCCAGATCCAATCTCAATAAACGTATCCACACCTTGCTCAATAAGCCATGTCACACTGTCTTCCCATAAAACCGGAGAATAGACCTGTGCCGTCAACAAATCCTGTACCTTACCGTCCTCCACAGGTCTTGCAGTCACATTTGCGACTACAGGGACCGTCCCGGGTGAGAACGAAACAGTTTTCAGTTTCTCGGCCAGCTTCTCTGCTGCATCCTTCATTAAGGACGAATGGAACGGACCGCTTACTTCAAGTGTGATGGCACGTTTGCCGCCCGCTTCCTTGACCCGTTCAGCGACAGCAGCTACCCCTTCCTTCACACCGGAAATCACGATTTGTCCCGGACAATTTATGTTGGCGAGTTCAACTGCATGACCACTTTCGGATACGTCCCGGCAAAGCACCCCCAGCGCTTCCCGATCCGCACCCAATACAGCAGCCATCGCTCCCTGTCCACCAGGAACAGCCTGTTCCATATATTGACCGCGTGCACGCACAATACTTACCGCATCCGCGAACGAAAGAACGCCCGCTGCTACCAGTGCACTGTATTCACCAAGGCTGTGTCCAGCTGTATAATCAGGCTGAACTCCTTTTTCTCTAAAAGCCTCAAGCAATGCGATACTGGCTGTCAGCAGAGCCGGTTGCGTATTCGATGTTTGTTTCAAGTCGGTCTCTGGTCCTTGGAATACCAAGTTGCTCAGCGAGAAACCCAACGTTTCGTCCGCTGTACGAAAAATCTCTGTTGCCGCAGGCACGGACTCATACGCGTCCTTGGCCATGCCTACAGCCTGCGATCCCTGTCCGGGAAATACAAATGCTATTTTAGCCATGCCACTAATCTCTCCCAGCTGTCTAGTTTACCAAACAAGTACGGATGCGCCCCACGTCAGTCCGCCACCGAAACCTACCATCAGGACAGTATCTCCGGCTTTCATGCGACCTTCTTCAGCGGCTTCAACCAAAGCAAGCGGGATGGAAGCTGCAGATGTGTTGGCATATTTATCCACGTTGACCACAACTTTCTCTTCTGGAAGCTCAAGTCGCTGCATTGCAGATTGGATAATCCGGATATTAGCTTGGTGAGGAACAAACAAATCCACGTCCGTACGTTCCAGGCCAGCCTTGCGCAGCACTTCGACTGTCGCTGTACCCATCACCCGTACTGCAAATTTAAACACTTCACGGCCATTCATGTAAATGTAATGTTTTTTGTTCTCAACCGTTTCTACGGATGCAGGCAGTCGTGAACCGCCGCCCTCCATTTGAAGCAGGCTGCCGCCCGCACCTTCAGCTCCGAGATCGAATGATTTGAATCCACGGCCTTCCGGAACTTCACCCACAATAACCGCGCCTGCACCATCGCCAAACAGCACACAGGTGTTACGGTCGGTATAGTCGGTAATACGAGACAAACAATCTGCACCAATAACAAGTGCATTATTGTACATGCCGCTTTTGATGAAGCTGGTTGCTGTCGCCAGACCATATACAAATCCCGAGCAGGCAGCAGACAAATCAAATGCCGCAGCGCCCTTGGCACCAAGCTTATCTTGCAGAATACAAGCAGTAGATGGGAACGAAGAGTCCGGTGTAATGGTTGCCACAATAATTAGATCGAGATCACTACCAGTCATACCAGCAGATTCAAGTGCTTTGATAGCCGCCTCGTATGCGAGATCCGAAGTTGCCTGATCCGGTGCAGCGATGTGACGCTCCTTGATTCCTGTACGACTGACGATCCACTCATCATTCGTATCGACCATTTTCTCCAAATCGCTGTTTGTCAAAATTTTCTCAGGTACATATTTGCCTGTACCGATAACCCCTACCGGGCGCAAATTATTCATGTCGTCACTCACTTCCCGCTAATTTCCTTAGATATGCTCTCCACCAGCTGGTTCTGTACTGCAATCCGTGCTTGGCGCACAGCATTTTTGATGGCATTGCCATCAGCTGATCCATGGCTTTTCACCACAAGTCTGCTCAAACCGAGGAGCGGTGCACCACCATGCTCGGTATAATCCAGTTTCCGTTTCAAACCACGCAGCTCAGGCATAAGCACAGCAGCAGCCAGTTTGCTTTTGAGAGATGATGAAAATTGTTCCTTAAGCAGAGCGAAAATGGCACCTGCTGTGCCTTCAAGCGATTTCAGCAATATATTTCCGGCAAACCCATCACACACAAGCACATCACACGCACCTGTTAGCACGTCACGGGCCTCTACGTTACCAACAAAACGGATCGGAAGTTGCTCCAGCAAAGGATATGCATGTTTGGTCAACTCATTCCCTTTACCCGGCTCCGTTCCCACATTGAGCAAGCCAACTCTTGGCGAGGCAATTCCCTGCACTTTTTGCCGATACAAGCTGCCCATCAGACCATACTGTGCAAGGTGTTCCGGTTTCGCATCCATATTCGCCCCGAGATCAAGTGCCAGCACACCCACATCATCAATCGTGGGAATCATGGGCGCAAGTGCCGGGCGCTCAATGCCTTCCATACGACCGACCACAAGCAATCCGGCTGTCATCAGTGCTCCGGTATTGCCCGCGGAGATCATGGCATCCGCTTCGCCTTCCTTCAACATCCGGCCTGCGACTACCATGGAGGCATCCTTTTTACGCCGGACAGCCTTCACTGGCTCGTCATCCGAACCAATCACTTCGGAAGCATGGCGAACCGTCAGATTGGCAGGTTTAGCGCCTGACTTGCTCAGAAGAGGTTCCAGCTTGGCTTCATCGCCGACCAGAACGATCTGTGTATCCGCCCATTCTGTAGCTGCGGCGATCGCGCCTTCTACTGTTGCCGCAGGTGCGTTGTCGCCTCCCATGGCATCAATGACGATTTTCATTCCATATGACCTCCTTCTACGCTGTCTTCTCCACCAGAATGGTAGATTACAAAGTTGCCTTGAAACACCATTTCTTCACCCACGTAAGTAAAAACTTCCACTTTCGCTTTACCCTTTTGACCCGGGATCGATCTCACATATGCCTTCGCAATACATTTCTCTCCCAAATGAACCGAACGGACAAAACGAATGTCTGCGGAAGCCGTCAAAGCGATCTCATCATTGATAACGGCTACTGCCAGGGAATTGGCCTGTGCAAATACATAGTGCCCCCGAGCGATGCCCGTTCTTGAAAATACATGTTCTTCCTTTATTTCAAACAATGAAATCCCGCTCTTGTCCAGCTGCAGGTCCACAATATCACCGATAATCTCATGCAGGGGCAAGGAGCGCACCTGATCGTAAGAACGCTCGGCCATCAGCTTCATCCGCTCCCGCAGCTCGGGAATCCCAAGCTCAAGCCTGTCGAGACGAATCGTCTGAATACTCACCTTCAATTGGCGTGTAAGTTCCTGATCCGTCACAAACGGGTTGTCTTCGATCATTTTGGTCAACTGCTGCTGCCTCTGTCTCTTCGGTACACGTTCGATGCCTGACACCCCCCGCTGTATCGTTTAAGGAACCGCCCCATCCGGTCAGTTCAACATTCTTCCACGTGCTTCTATAGTTGCATCCCTGTTCAGCAGGGTCGTTCTCACACAAATCATGGCTCATGTTTATGTAACGTCAAATCTTAGAACCTGGTACTAAACTATAGTATATCTCATCCCGTGTCAAAAAGAAAGGCTGGCTGAGCAAAAACAATCCTGCCTTGCGGAGCCTGGCTTCACAGTCCCGAACACAGCCAGTACGGTGCATTACTAAAATATGAAAATCGTTTTTTTTGAATTCAATTCAAGGAGATAGAATACAGGTAGAAGTGGTCCATCTTTCGATGTTATGGTCTAAAAAAAGTAGCACCTCATCGAAATGAAGTGCTACTTGATGTCTAGCTATTATTGAGAGATGATCTCTCTTGCTTTGTACGTTCCGCACACTTTGCACACGTGGTGACTAAGTTTAAGTTCGCCACATTGTTCACATTTCACCATGCCCGGTACAGCCAATTTAAAGTGAGTGCGACGTTTGTCGCGACGCGTCTTGGACGTTCTCCGTTGAGGTACTGCCATTATTCCCACCTCCTTATCAAAATCAACCTTTGCAGGTAGTTGTTACAATGTTCGATTTTCACTCATGCTCATTTAAAAAAATCCTTGAGCCCTGCAAGCCGCGGATCGATAACTTGGTTATCACAACCGCAGTCACCTTCGTTCAGCTCATGGCCACACTTGGGGCATAACCCTTTGCATGTATCGCTGCATAGCGGTATAAACGGAAGATCCAGCAGAAAAGCTTCCTCGGCATAACCTTTCAGATCAACGCTCTCTCCATCCACGTAGAAAGTATCGTCGTCTTCGGGCAAGTCCTCTGGCTGTTTCCCCTGCTTGAATTGCTCATGAAAATCAATATGAAAATGTTCATTAATCGGCTTGAGACATCGGGAGCATAACATGTCCACTCCTGCTGTCAGCTTGCCATGAACATCCACAACGTCGCCCTCTCTGTACTCTGCAGATAAATCCGCAGTCAGCGGGGTAACGGCTGTGATATCCTGTCGGTTAGAAACCAGTTCCTTGATATCCCACTGTTCATTAAACTGCAGGGGGCGGTCACTGGTAGCCACTTTGCGAAATGGCATTAACATTTTCCATCACTCCAAACGAAACCAATCTCATAATTAAAGTTAAACGCCTTACGACAGTTATACAGGTCAAGCCTGACTCTTGCAACACATCATAATCCTGACTGTATGTATTCTGACGAATCATCGTTAAAAGTATTATGAAATTGACTTAACAAACAAAAATCATTATACCGATTTTTCAAGACGTTTGTCAACACTTTTAACTTTACACCCTTTAGAAAATGAAGATCCCGAACCGCATTCAATCCCTGGTACATTATAGGCTTACTATAGGATAAACTACAAGTCATGCATTTTGTGAGCAGGTTTGAGCTCTATCCATGAGAAGAATTCGTGTCTATTTCGTTTTATTATATTGCTTCATGATTTGAACAAAGGGATATCCATGGCCTATTATGGAACAAGATGAGCTCGTATGTTATCGGGCCAGGAAGTGAAAAATTTCTTTCCGATTGTATTGTTACCGAAAGGAGCGCGTTCCCATATGAAAGCCGTTGGCGTCATTGTTGAATATAATCCTTTACATAATGGACATGTCTACCATCTGAGTGAAGCAAGGCGGCTCAGTGGAGCAGACGTTGTTGTGGCCGTGATGAGCGGCCCTTTTCTCCAGCGCGGCGAACCCGCCATCGTGGGCAAAAGGGCACGCACCGAGATGGCGCTGCATGCTGGCGCCGATCTTGTGATTGAACTGCCGGTTGCCTATGCTGTACAACCGGCCGAGTGGTTCGCCTTTGGTGCGGTGTCGCTGCTGCACCGCACCGGCGTTGTGGACTCGCTCTGCTTCGGCAGCGAGTCCGGCGACCTGGACAGCCTGCAGCGCATTGCGCGCGTGCTGGCTGTGGAGCCCGCAGGGCTGCGCGAGGATATCGCGCGCCGCCTGCGGGAAGGCGCCAGCTACCCCGCCGCGTACGCAGGTGCGGCGGCAGCACTGGCGCCTGGCGGCGTCGATGCGGACGACGCCGCTGCACTGCTGGGGCAGCCCAACAATTCGCTTGGGCTGCATTACCTGATCGCGCTGCAACGGCTAGGCAGCGCGATTCAGCCCTTTACGGCGGCGCGTACCGGTGCCGCGTATCACGAGGCGACGCCCGGACCGGGGGCGATCGCCAGTGCAACCGCCGTCCGCTGCCTGCTGATGGCGGACGGGCCCGAAGCCGCCGCGCCATACGTGCCGGCGGCAACCCTTGCCATTCTGCGGCGCGAATGGCAGGAAAGGCGCGCTCCCGTGCACTGGGAGCGCTTTGCGCAGCCGCTGTTACACATCGCGGCCACCCGCCGTGCCTCCGAGCTGGAGCAGATCGCCGAAGTCACGGAAGGGCTCGAACACCGGCTGAGCCGCACGCTCGCTCAGCTGCCGGAGCCTTCAGTCGAAGCGTTGCTGAACGCGCTTAAGACGAAACGGTACACACGCACAAAGCTGCAGCGTATGCTGACCCATTTGCTGTTGAACCATACTAAGGCCGAGTCTTCACCCGAGAAACTGGCTGAAGGGCCAGGATATCTGCGGGTGCTAGGGTTTAATGCACAAGGACAGAGTCTATTGAAACACATGAAAAAGACGGCTTCTCTGCCTGTGCTGCTGAAACCATCGACCTTTGTCCATAACCAGCTGGAGCTGGATGTACAAGCTCAGGCAGCATACACACTCGCCTGCGAACACGTCGATACGCGCATCATGTACAGCGACTACTATGAACCGCCTGTGAAGCTCTAGCTTTAGCTTTACCTTCATTCATATCCATAGCGGAATGAACATAACCATTCGAAGCCCTCAACATCATTGTTCAATTGGATCAACTCACTAGGTTTTGCCAATTTTCAACTGAATTAATGCAATCCCGATGTACCCATATAAAAGTGATCACACTCTGTTGATAATTCGTTATTTGATATGGATTATTCAACCAAAAACCCCCTATTGCACACCGATTCGGCATTGTTGCAATAGGGGGTTTTCACATTATTCAAGTATTCTTTCAGCCATCCTGTTCACGAATAATGATCGTTTTATGATTTGACGGATAAGGTTTTCAGATAAGCCAGTGCGTCATCCACCGTGCTAACAGGGACGAGTTTCATTTTGGTACCAATCTGTTCAGCCTTGGCTTCAGCTTCCTTATAATTGTCCTTCGGCACAAAGAAAATTTCTGCTTCTTTCCGGTCTGCCGCAACAATTTTGTGCACAACGCCACCAATTGCGCCAACCACACCTTCTTTGTTTATCGTGCCTGTGCCAGCAATCCGGTGACCTTTCGTCAAATCTCCAGGGGTCAACTGATTGTAAATCTCCAGGGTGAACATCAGTCCGGCAGATGGGCCACCTACCTGCGTATCCGTGAAAGATATCTGTTTATCCGGATCTTCTGCTTTGACCTTCTGTACCGCACCGATCATGACACCCAATGCCGGGCGAGTTTCACCCGTTTTGCTGTCCTTCACTTCAATCAGTTGAACATCACGGCTGATGGTCTCTCCGCCTCGCTCCAATTGCATCTCAACCGTATCTCCGACCTTTTTGTTCTTCAACAGCTCAGAGAGCACCGTATTGTCTGGAGTTGCCGTTCCGTCTACACCCAAAATAATATCTCCGGGCTCAATATCTCCCTTAGGTTTTGGATCTTCGGACAGCCCAAATACAAAAATATGCTCAGGAACGATCGAGTATTTCACACCCGCCTGCTCATAAGCCGCCTCCATTGCCGAGGATTGTGAATCACTCATGAACCAGACCTGTTCGGCAGAATATTCCGCTTCGCTTTTGCCGCGCAGTCGATCTTCTTTTTTATCCACTTGTACATTTCGATTAAACAAGGAGGTTCCTAGCAAAAACACATTGGCATATGTTGCCGACACTGTCGTCATCATAAACACACCGCGTTCTTCCTCATCCCCCCCTTTCACGGTAACCATCGGTTTTACTTCATCGGCACTGCCAGGCATATAAATGATATATGGCGTTGGCATATATACCGCAACATAGACGACTAGAGCGACCACGATCACAAAGATCGAAGCTCTGAATCCGCCAGATTTCCGAATACGATTCATTGCATGAGCCCCCGTTCTTTGCGTATCTTTCAATAATTATAAGTCTAACACTCTCATGCTTTTGCATACAATGGTACAGGCCGGATAGGCCGCTGTTTACAGTAGCCTATCCGGTCAAGGCCGAAGCGTCCACGGACGTCATTCGGCCGTCCACAACCAATCCTGGCCGAGTGTATGCGGCACTATCCATATGAGGTGAAACAATGACAATGCAGAGCGAAGTTACGGGCTCTGGACCGTTAAGAACAGTACTTCTGAGTACCGGCGCTTTATTGCTGGTAGTTGCAGTAGTTGTATCCCCGAAAGATGCATTTGATGCCTCTATCCAAGGGTTGGATATTTGGTGGAAAATCATCTTTCCTGCCATGCTTCCATTCCTGATGTTATCCCAAATGCTGACTGCCTTCGGCTTCACCCACGCGCTTGGCGTCTTGCTAGGCCCCTTGATGCAGCGCTGGTTCCGCCTGCCAGGCAAAGCCGGACTGGCTATTGCTGTCGGCATGTGCGGCGGCTTTCCAGCAGGAGCGGATACCGCATCTCGATTAGTGCAGGATCAACAAATTACCGCCAAACAGGCGGGTATTGTGGCAGCAGCAGCTCATTTCGCCAATCCACTGATGATTATACTTGTCATTGGTGCAGCTTTTCTCCACCAGCCTGCGGCCGGATATTTCCTTCTGGTTGTCCACTGGGTAAGTGGCTGGATTGCCACCATGATCGGAGTACGTCTTCTGCCTGCGAAGTCAAAAAGTACCCGTATCACCATTTTATCCACTGATTTGGAAAGCAATAAGGTTGCTTCCAATCCAAAAAAACTCAAATCTGCTACCCACACTGGTTCACTCAAAAAGCGTAGTCTGTGGTCCCAGATGATGCTTGCAGCCCGCGACGCCCAGGAACGTGACGGGCGCGGGTTCGGCAAATTGCTTGGTGACACGGTCTCCCAAGCTGTACAAACGTTAATGATGACCGGAGGATATATGATTGTGTTTGCCGTATTTGTTCGGCTGCTCACGCTCTATATCACCCCGGATACTTCCGTAACTTTTTGGCCCTCACTACTGGAGCTCCATCTCGGAACCTATCACTTGAGTCAGAGCCCACTGACACCGGTTCTCCTGATGTCTTTGCTTGCAGCCGTTCTTGGCTGGGGAGGTCTGTGCTCCCTTTTGCAAGTCTCCGCTGTGCTGAAATCTGCGGGACTTGCCACAACGTCCATGTTGTATTTTGCCGGAGTCCGCCTGCTTCATGCGTTGGTTGCATTTTCCATCAGCTTACTGCTATGGCTGCCATTCAGCCGTTATAGCTCCGAGGTCTGGACCACTTTCCAGACCACTTCAGGCAATCATTTAGCACCATTTCTGAACAAGCAATCCCTGGTTGGCATGAACACTTCAGACATTATCGAGGCTGTCTGGAGCGGCTTTCCTGCTGCCGGTGTCGGTTTGGCATTACTGCTTACCGTCATGATCAGCCTGTCCGGGCTGACCTTCTGGTTCAACCGCCGTTTTTCTCGCTAATTTTCTGACGTAGCGCAGCTTCTACTTCAGGTGAGACCAGATCGGTGACATCTCCGTGGTAGTGGGCAATTTCCTTGACAATGCTGGAGCTCAGATAAGAATACTTCGGATTGGTCATCATAAAGATGGTTTCCGCATCTGGGTTCAGCTTACTGTTGGTGGAAGCCAACTGCAGCTCATATTCAAAATCCGTCACCGAGCGAATGCCGCGAACAATGACCTGAGCATCTTTTTGCCGTACATAATTCGCCGTCAGATCACGGAAGCTGTCCACTTCCACATTAGGCAGATGACTCGTGACTTCCGTAATGAGACTCTTGCGTTCTTCCACCGTAAACAATGGATTTTTGCTCATATTATTCAATACAGCCACAACGACGCGATCAAACTGCTTCGACGCCCGAGCAATAATGTCCAGATGGCCCATAGTTACAGGATCAAAACTCCCTGGATATACAGCAATTCGTTCCTGACGATGTATCATTTCACTCATGAGGAGCCTCCTCTTCCGGTGTGCTAGGTTCTCCATCTTCTGTTGTTGCAGCAGGTACATAATGATAGATGGATACAGCTGTCTCCCCATACAATGCCTTGCGCGTTTGTTCAAACGGGCCGAATTGCTCAGGGTAACTATATTTGGATTCATATTCAAGCACGATGGTCGCTTCTGGTTCAAGCAAGTCCAGTTCGTGCATCGTAAGCATTAACTCGTCCCCATTTTTCATACGGTAGGGCGGATCCAAAAATACGAGATCAAATTGAGTGCTTCGCTTGGCGAGCGCCTTCAATGCACGACTGGCATCATTCCGGTATATAGCCGACTGATCTTCCAGCTTGGTTGCCTTCAGATTCGCACGGATTACTTCAATACTCTTCGATTCCAAGTCAACAAAAACAGCCTTGTCCATGCCGCGGCTCAGCGCCTCAATACCGAGACCACCACTGCCTGCAAACAGATCCAATGCTGTACCACCCTCAAAATAAGGGCCAATCATACTAAACAACGCTTCCTTCACCTTGTCGGTGGTCGGCCGCGTTCCTGTGCCAGGAACAGCCTTCAGCGGTCTGCCTTTCGCACTCCCAGATACCACTCTCACTGATGAGTCACCTTTTCTCTCTATGTAAGTTTATTGATAAAGCTATCGTACCACAATCGGGTTCAGTTTGAAAAATAGTCCGTCTGCTTTCGCTCAAGAAAATTGTTGACCAATTTGTTGACGAAGATGTATAAAAAGGAAACTTCCAGGCCATCCTGTAATTATCGACATCACAAGTGTCGTAGACAACCGCGGAGAAGACTTACGTTTCCCCATAAGCTCTTCGTCCGGTTTCTCCTCTCCCATGAAAAAGAAGCTCTCGAAAGAGGGCTTCTTTTTGTTTTAAGGGAATAACCAGATAATTCGACTTACGAAGTCATCTACGTAGGTCCTTCTTAACCTTTGTTTCAACTGTCTATATTCCAACTATTATTTTTTCTTCTAGCCAATCTGTACCCAATGCATTGTTTGAGGAAGATGTTAATCTAAGCCAGCCACGAACAATATATCTCGACCCTACATCTCCGATAACAACAATGTTTGAGTTTTCGATATAGTCACCTTTATTCCATGTTCCTATTGTAGGCAGAGCACCTCTTCCTTTACGTATCCACGCAGCTCCCAGGTAAGTCCTAATGCATTCATAACCCGTATTACTTGTATCAATGTATACGGCTCCTTCACGGGGATTAGGGAGGACGGTTGCTGAACGCGCAGGATTAAACAGTCCATCCAATAAAATTGGACGTTTAATTCGCATATCATTATTAGTATTTACAACGAATATTTCTCTTCTTGTACCGTCCGTTATTCTGGACATTCTGTATTGAGTACCAGAAGCACCATCAAGTGTGATATCTTCTTCCCACACATCGTTTGGTTGATCATCTCTCGAAAATCTCCGGGGAGTTCTCTCATCAAGTCCATTTTTGGTTAGCTTAACAGAAGAACCAGCCTGTACCCTAGTCACACCCCCTACTACTTCAATCTTGCTCGGATCCATACCTTTACCCAAAAGAGTAATTTGAGCAGGAGCTACTTGACTACGGACTCGCATCATGTTGATCAGCCCTGGGGTGAATGGGTAACTATCATTCTCTATGACAATATCCCCATCCTCAACCCGGCCGATATCGATTGCGTAATTTCTTGGATAATTGGCCAGCGTGAAACGGTTCGCCTTATCTATATCCCACGAGAATCCAGGGTTCTTTATCTTCAGTGATGTAATTCTTGGATGTGAGCCAAGGGAAGGATCGGCGTATATGGCTGCATTACCGACCTGTTCAAAACGTGCATGGTCGAGGTTAACATCCAACATGAATTGGTTTTTGCCACCCTGGTTGTTATACTCAGGTTCGCAATAAAAACTAAACGGCGAGTATCCTACATGGCTATCTCGTATGGACAATCCCTCAATTCCCACTGTTGCACTTGTCGCAAAATTTGCAAATGCGTTTTGATTGACACTTGAGTAAAATACAGAATAATCGCCTGTGTTTTTAGACCAATAAATACCATAATAATTGTATTCAATATGGCAGTGAAAAAGCTTAATATGGCCAGCTTCATTAGCTACGTTGATGCCGTTATTGAATCGTTGTATTGTGATGTTCTCAAGCAATGGCATACATGTACCCGTGATTCTCAACCCATCACATAAAGCCGACTTTGTGCCAATCACATAATCACCGCCAGCCCAACCGGGACCAACCATAGTGATATCGCTCCACACAAAGCGTTTACCTGTAGTTCGTTGCATTGTTATAGCAGCTGCGCCAGCGCCTAATTCAGTGAACGAAAGGGTGGCTGATTGTTTGTCTCCAAATAGTGAAATGTTCTCCGCAACCAAAGCTCGATTGATTATATAACGGCCAGAAGGAACGTATACCGTCCCACCACGGGTTGGCCCGTAAATTTGATCCTTTGCTTTGGTCATCGCCGCTTGAATTGCGCACCAATCAATCTCATCTGTCAAACTTTGCGCATGTGGGTATACCAATTTAGCTGATTCCAGTGTCAAGTAAACGGTTGACAATGGATGGCTAAATCCATCACCTACCGCTCCAAAAGATTTGACGTTCACAATCCCAATACTAGCGGCTTTGTCTTCTAATTCAGCAGTTGCGTTTATGTTGCCAACTTTCTGGTCTATCTCTTGACATGCTAAAAGATTACCATCCAAATCCCTTAACTCCTCTTCCATCAAAATCACTCCCTAAATTATAGTTTTGATGACTTATTTGAAAGTAATGCTCCCTGACGGAATCGAACCGCCAAATCCCAACTTTTAGTTGGGAATCTACCACTGAACTAAGGGAGTACAATACCCACTAATTAACTAACATTAGTAAGTAATTTTCCCAACTATGTTTTATAGTTAGTATATGACCTTTTTAAAAATTTCTAACAAGAAAAGTGACAATAAATACAAGTGCAGATCATCGAAAATAATAGACCAACGAAAAAGAAGCTCTCGAAAGAGGGCTTCTTTTTGTTATCCCAATATTATGTACCAGAAACGAACCGACCAATCCCCAAACCACTGCCCTCAGTCAAAACCATTCCCCATATTCTTCCATACTGCCTCGATTCGGATTGTAACCATCCAATATCTTTAAGCCATTCTTCCATGTCTTTCATAAAAGTCTATGTGATTCAAGTGTTCGATCTTATATTTCTTCAGCTTGTCGTTCAGAAAAGCATAGAAATAATGACTCAGCTCATATCGCTGCTTGCTTTTGCTTAACGTTTGATACTGGTCCTCACTGACCGTCATATCAAAGTAAATCGTATGGTCCTTCTTTGCATATCTGGCTGTCGATTTTCTCTCATATTTTTCAGGTAGACATCTAAAAACAAAGAACAGCTCAATGTCACACGCATGATATTTACTTTCTGCTTTATCAAACACAGGCTGTAATTCATCCGAAATTACGGCAATCTGTGTTAACCCTGAGGTGTCAGTTGATTTATCCAGTATCATGGCACAGTCCCCTCTCATAGCTAATCCAGATCTGAACACAATGTGAAGCATTAGAACCACGTTTCGCCCTTAATCTACCTTGTTGGATTCCCGCCTCCTACGCATGGAAACATTCAAACTCAACAGCGGCATCAATAACCCCAATGCAGGCAAAGCCATATTCCAGGACTGGTATCTCACAGATTGAATGACAATTAGGACAATTGCCATCAGTATTATGATCTGTATAATCTGAAATCTGTCCAGATTACGCTTGAATGCCTTTTTAGAAATGATCCGAATCAGGAAATAGGCAACCACACTATAGAAAACAGCCATTCCGAGAATGGCAAAGAATACGATTAAAGCAGCATTGCCCAAGATTTCTCCTCCTCCACTCAACTTCATTTCCTTAATTTTACCATATGAGCGAAAGAGTGTCATTGGAATACCTCTGTCTAAGCTCTCCCCCCGCCCCCTTATTTATTTCTCCTCACTAATCACGGTCGCGTTATAGATTACAATCCGTTTGCCATCCAGGTCAAAAAGTACCTTGTTCCCATACTCTGTATCCTGCAAATCAATCTTACCTTCATACGTATGAATCAATTCTCCCGAATCACTATACACTTTAACCACGCGCTCCAGACCGCCGGAATTGTTGGACCGCATCGTTTTCAGAGCACGTTCACCTGAAGCCGTGTTGAAATACCAGATGAAACAGCCCACGATGATGCCTAGTATGACGAGTATCGTTACCCATACACCTGTCTTTGCTTTTCTGCTCAAAATAAGCCCCTCCTTTATCCATGTCCAGTACACTACGAGACAGATACGGTAGCGGTTTCATTGGCCATCCTCTGATAACAAAAAAACAAAGGCCCCCAAATTGCAGAGACCTCTGTCCTTTAGCTACATCTTATATAGCCCTATTACAGTGCACGAATGACAAATTCAAATTGCAGCTCGCTGTCCGAGGCGATGCGGTATTCCGGATGAACCGGTGCACCCCAGCTATCGTCGCCGCCTACGCCCATTTGTTTACCGGCCACCGTTACAACCGTATAATGCACCGGAGGCAGCTCATACGCATGTTGTGCATTCTCAAGCTCAAATGCGGTATATGGAGATACATTCAGCTCGACTGGAGCTGCAGCAGATTCAATTTTGAAGCCACGTCCCGCGTTGTCGGTCAATTTCGCCCAACGTACACCCGTACGGTTGCCCGACTCCTGCGGTACAAGATATGGAGCAACGGTATCCGTTACTTTGCTGTCATGGATACCCAGACGAGCGCCAAATGCACGGTCCGCATAGTTTTCTTCGGGTCCCATCGCGAGCCATTCCACATTTTCGAAGTCCGGTGACGTCTTGAAGAAAAGAGCGTGGATCGGAAGATCTGGCAAACCTGCCGTTCCTTTATACGTATTATGCACATGCACACTTCCGTCTGCACGCACCGTATACGCCACTTTTACTTGTACATCTGCCGAAATATTAAGTTTGTACGTGAATTCAATCCGATAGTGACTCGGGTTTTGTTCTGCTTTCCAATTCACACATCTAGGTAACAGACTCGCAGCATACCAAGCCCCAAGCTCGAAGCCCATGGCAGTACCTTTATCATTATCGGTGGTCGCACGCCAGAACAACGGTGCAGGAGGCTGAGCAATCGTCTCGCGACCTGACAGCTTCAGAGATACCATTGTACCGAAAGCTTTGGAGAACAGGACATGGGTTTGACCAACCCTTACACCGATATTAACGTCCCCTTCTACTACCTGAATTTCATTTGTCAGGTTCAGATCCGACACCGCAGTTTCCGACTTGCCCTGAGCGAATATAAACTGTCCAAAGGCAACTTCTTCTCCTTTTTTCGCCCACAGCGTATCCGCTTTTAAGACAAACGCAGCATTCACTGCATATTCCCCACCAGCAAGCGATTCCACATGAAGTGGAAGCTTCACAATAGTTTCGCTTTGTGGGCCCACGTTTACGTTCAGTGTTCCGTGCAGCACTTTGTGACCTTCATGCTCCAGACTGTATACCAGTTCGAATTCAGACGTGTCCGCAAACAAATTACCGTTCACGATTTTCACACCTTCCCGATCGGGGAACAGCTTGATGTTCTGGTACAGGAATTTCACTTCCTGCATCTTGGCAGACACTTTACGGTCTGCGTACACAATCCCGTCGCCACAGAACGAATAGTCCGAAGGACGATCGCCGAAATCTCCACCATAAGCAAGGAATTCCTTGCCGTACCGATTTTTTTTGTAGATAGCCTGATCGATGTAATCCCAAATGAAGCCGCCTTGGTACATCGGATATTTATCTTCCAGTTCCGTATACTTATGCATACCGCCAATGGAGTTACCCATGGCATGCATATACTCACAGCTGATATAAGGTTTTTCCGGATTAGCGTTAAGGAATTCCTCAATGTCCGCCGGTTTGGCATACATGCGCGATTCCATGTCACTCGTCTCGTTAAAGCGACGGTCGTGGAAGACTCCTTCATAGTGAACGAGACGGGTCGGATCTGCTGTTTTAAAGTATTGAGACACTTTATAAATAACTTCACCACCATGGGACTCGTTACCACAAGACCAGATCAGAATGGAGGGATGGTTTTTATCCCGCTCCACCATGGATACCGCGCGATCCATAACGATGTCATGCCACTCCGGTTTATCACCAGGAATAACCCATGACGGCTCAACTGCACCAAGCTTCTGCCATGATCCGTGCGTCTCCAGGTTCATTTCATCTATTACATACAATCCGTATTCGTCACACAGTTCATACCACAGGCTTTGGTTTGGATAGTGAGATGTACGAACAGCGTTCATATTGTTTTGTTTGATGGTACGAACATCCCATAACATGTCTTCTTTGGTTACAGCGCGTCCACGGCGCGGATTGAATTCATGACGGTTTACCCCTTTGAAAACAATACGTTTACCATTGATGTGCATCACTTTATCAATCATTTCAAATGTCCGGAAACCAACGGACTGAGGCACAACCTCCACCAACTCACCAGCTGCATCATATATACGAATGTACAATCGATATAAATAAGGAAGTTCCGCGCTCCACAGATTTACTTTGCCAATCTCCTCACGAAGACTCGCTAGACCATTGGTAACTTCCATACCACCAAACGTTTTCACCGTGTTGCCTTCAGCATCCCGTAGTTCAGCTTCCACTTTTGCCCCCGCAGCGGCTTTCCCTTCAAGCTTAAGATTAACATTTAGCGTACCATTGGTATAAGACTTGTCCAGATCCGTTACAACCCGCACATCTCGAATATGCGCAGCTGGCACAGTATACAGATACACATCTCTGAAAATGCCGGAGAACCGCCAGAAGTCCTGATCTTCCAGCCAACTGCCTGTGCTGCGTTGATACACTTCCACAGCCAGTTTATTCTCTCCGTCCTGAAGGAAGGGGGTCAGATCAAAATCGGATGGTGTGAAGCTGTCTTCCCCATACCCGACAAATTGTCCGTTGAGCCATACATAGAATGCAGATTCCACACCCTGAAACGAAATATATACCGGACTGTTCTGCCAGTCTGTAGGTAAATGGAATGTCCGAATATAACTGCCTACCGGATTCTGGTCCTGAGGTAATGCAGGTGGACGCAGATCGTTTAACCCATCCCAAGGGTATTGCGTATTTACATATTGAATCTGACCGTACCCTTGGAGCTGAATATGCCCCGGCACTTCAATATCATCCCAAGCGGCACTGGAGAAGTCCTGCTTGTAAAAAGCTTCGGGACGGCAATCCGGACGAATAGCATAATTGAATTTCCACGTTCCGTTAAGGTCGTAGCGCATAGCCATTGCACCGGATGCCTTCGCTTCTTCCATAGTGCGGTAATAACGATGATCCGAGTATGCGTTGAGGCGGTTTACTTCAAATACACTCACATCGCCCAGCCAGTTGATATCTGCATGTGTTGCTTTCATTCGGCTCCCTCTCCTCTTGAAACAAATATATTTATTACTTATTCAGTGCAAATCCTTATTTTCCTTTTACGAAACAAACAGAAACAAACAGAAAGACAGAGGCACGCCATTTCAGGCGTCCTCTCCTCTCTTTTCTGCATTGACGTCCGTACAGACGCTTTTAAAAAAATGCATTATTTGAAATTACTTGACGGAACCAACCATACCCGCGACAAAGTGTTTTTGCATAATGAAGAATACAAGCGCTGTCGGTAAAGTCGCGATGACGATGGCGGTCATTATAACACCATAATCCGGTGAATAACTAGAACCGAGGTTCGAGATTAACAACGGAATCGTCTGTTGGTCTGGCGTTTGCAGCACCACGAGAGGCCAGAGGTAGTTATTCCAGCTGCTCATGAATGTGATGATCGCAGCGGCTGCATATGTTGTTTTCATCGTTGGCATGTAGATCTTCAGGAAGATACCAATTTCGCTCAAACCATCAATCCGGCCTGCTTCAAGCATCTCTTTCGGGAACATTTTGGTGTTCTGACGGAAGAAGAAGATCAGGAACGCTGTTGTGATGGTTGGCAGAATAACGGCGGCCATCGTATTGATTCCAATAAACGGTGCAAAACCGGAGATCGTAGCAAACATTCGGTATAAAGGAACCATCAGCGCTGCGAACGGAATCATCATGGACAGCAACAGAATGTTAAATACGATATCCCGTGATTTCGTCCGGTACACTTCGAATCCATAACCGGCAAGAGAACCGATCAACAGTGCCAAGAGTGTGGAAATGACTGAAACGATCGCCGAATTCCCCAGAGCCTGTACCAGGTTCGTCTGCTCCAGCAATTTGTTGAAGTTATCAAGGAAAAATGAGCCGGGAAGCAATCTGCCTTTGGTGACATCTACAGAAGCGTTTGTCGAACTGACGAGCATCCAGAAGAACGGGAAGATGGACACAAATGCAACGATGGACAAAAAGACATATGTGAATATACGTTTTGTTTTTGCTTTAGCCATTTCTCTCACCTGCCACTTTGAACTGGATTATGGATAAGACGATAATCATCAGCACGATGGAATACGAAACGGTTGCCGCATATCCGAAGTCCGGTGAATATTTGAACGAAAGGTTATAGATGTACTGGGAGATGGACATCGTCGCATTACCCGGGCCACCTTTGGTGATGTTCATAATTTCATCGAAAATTTGCAATGTACCAATCGTCGATGTAATGGAGGTGAACAGGATAATCGGTTTGAGCAATGGAACGGTAATTTTGAAAAATTGCGTGAAAGCATTCGCGCCATCAATCCGTGCAGCTTCATAGATCGACTGATCAATGTTCTGAAGGGATGACAGATAGAAAATCATGTTATATCCGGTCCAACGCCAAGTAACGGCGATTATAATCGTAATTTTAGCCCAGAACGGGTCAGTGATCCATTGAATCGGTTCAGCAATCACGTGCAGATTCATCAGGAATTGGTTCACCATTCCGTCAGAAGAGAACAGATATTTGAATACAACCGAGTAAGCAACCAGCGAGGTTACACACGGCAGAAAGATGGCAGTACGGAAAAAGCTTCGGAAGCGCAACGTACTGTCATTCAACAAAACGGAAATAAACAAACCGAGAATAATCATGACAGGCACTTGAATGATCAAGTACAGAAATGTATTGGATACAGCAGTGCGGAACGTGGTGTCACTAAATAATCGTTTATAATTATCAAGGCCCGTAAATTCAAGATTGGCTCCTACACCAGACTTGAACGATAAGAGCAGCGCTTGCAGCATCGGATAGAAGTAAAATGCAACGATCCCGATAACAGCGAGCGAAATAAAAGCCCATCCAGTCAAATTATTTTTCTTTTGGAGACTGTCTCCTGTATTCATGGCTTTCACAGTATGGCTCCTCTCTCTCCTTGTAACATAGATAGAACCCAGGGAGCCTTCCACCATGTCCGGGTCGGCTATTGCTTGCGCCAGACAGTGGAACGGCTCCGATGCTTCCTTGGGTTCTACAAGTTACCGTGGATCATCTTAGTGTAATTGTGTTTCAGCTTGTTTCTGTGCATCAGCCAGAACGTCATCAATCGCTTTGCCGTTCAGGAAGTTCTGCATTTCAACAACCAGAATGTCCTCGATGGCATATGTGTTGATACCGTAGTTTACGCTAGGAATTTCTTGTGTCCATTTTGCAAAATCAGCAAATACTTTTTGTCCGCCGAAGAACTCATCGGCTTTATTAAATGCTTCGCCTTCTGCTGCCGGTTTGTACGTACCGATCGCACCAATATTGTTCAGCAAGTCTTGATACAATTGTTTGTCAGAACCGAATGTTTTACCCATGAAATCAGCAGCTTGGTCTGCACCAGCAACATTGTTCATGACGTACCATGAGCTACCACCCAAGTTGGAAGCATGTACAGAATTCGATTGTCCAGCCATTTTAGGAAGCGGTGCTACCGCCCATTTGCCGGATTGGGATGCTTCTTGACGAACAGATGGTGTAATCCAGTTTCCTGTAGGAATCGTAGCTACATCACCGTTGTTGAATGCTGCCACGAATTGGCTCCAGTCTGAGTTCAGCTTAACGATGTTTGCATCCATCAGTTCTTTGTAGGTTACAAAAGCTTCTTTCAGTGCTGCATTGCCAGCCAGATCAGGTGTTTTTCCATCTTCCTTGGAATACCAAGAACCTGCGGATTGGATCATCATGCGGATCAGACCCAAATCGTTGGGATCAAGTGTGATCAGGTCCTTACCTGTTTTGGCTTTCACATCTTTACCGATTTTGATGTAATCATCCCATGTGATGTCCTGAAGGTCAGCTGCTTTGTAGCCTGCTTGCTCCAGCAGATCAGTTCTGTAGTAGAGACCTGTTACACCGGAGTCAAACGGAACACCGTACTGTTTACCATCAAAAGCCGTAGGCCCCAGTTTGTACTCTGCGAAATCGGAAGCTTTGATTGTAGAGGACATATCTTTAAACGCATCAGGATATGCACTCAAAAAGCTTTGTGACCGATAGTCCTCAATCAGAACGATGTTAGGAAGACCACTGCTTGTTCCAGAATTCAGGCCGGTGTTCAGCTTCTGAATAATAGCATCTTGAGCATACTCAACGATGTTAATTTTCAAATCAGGATTTTCCTTCTGATATGCTTCTTTTGCTGCTTCCATTGCAGCAACGTTAAATGCCTTGTCCCAAGCCCAAATCGTAATTTCATTGGCGGTTTTTTCACCTTCACTTGCCGTATTTCCTCCACCACCGGAAGAACATGCAGACAATAACAGAACAGTTACGAGCATCAATACCCACATTTTTTTCAAACCATTCAACTCCCCTTAACCTCTTTGTTTGTAAATTGTTTACGTTTCCTGAAAGCGTTTGCTTTCGATATATTCATCTTATCATTCCCAAATCTTCATTCGTTAGTAATAATTTTGTGTGGATTTGTCATCTTATTGCCACAATGAAAACCTTTACAGAAACCGCTTGCATTAAATTTGTTTTTTTGTAATTTCTTTTGATTTTGTACTTTTTTGATCTAAATATTTTACAAGTCAGGCTTCATTCTTAGGCTTTACGCACCAAAAAGACCCTCCCGTGTTGTCATTGACAAGACAGGAAGGCCTCCAATTGAAGCTACTTTCACTTAAATAACGTCCTTGCTTTCACTTAAGCCCTATTGTTTAGCTCGTAACCAACGGGAGTGTAACGGTAACCCTTGTCCCCTCTCCCGGTTTGCTCATTATCGTTACACCATAAGGTGCCCCGTACAACAGCTCTATGCGATCATGTACATTCCGTATACCGATACCGCTGAACAACTGTCGATTATTCTTCGGATTGGGCAGCGACTCACCCATGGAGAATCCTTCAATCCCGTCGCCGTTATCCATAATCTCGCATATCAATGATTCTCCGGCTCTGGAGACCATCACATGAATGGTGCCTGTTTCCTTGGAAATGAATCCATGGAAGAAGGCATTCTCAATAAATGGCTGAATCACCAGCTTGGGCACATGATAATGCGTACAATCCGGAGCTACGTAAAAGGCCGCTTTAATGCGTCCTCCGTATCGGACATGATTAATGAATACATAGTTTTTCAGATTTTCGACTTCTTGCTCCACCGTTATGGTCTCACTCACGTTACTAATCGTATTTTGTAATAAAGAGATTAGCGCATTAATGGTTTCGGCAGCCCTGTCCTTGTTCCCCTGCTGCACTAGAACCTTAACGGAAGCCAGAGTGTTGTACAGAAAATGAGGATTAATCTGGCTTTGCAGCGCCGCCAGCTCAGCGTTTCGCTGTTCTCGCTGTGTAAATACCAGTTGATCCACATAGTCATGCAGCTCATCCAGCATGTAGTTATAGGCATGACCTAGCTGTCGGCTCTCATAACTTCCGCTGACCGGAATATAGTTGTCGAGATCACTTTTGGTAATATTAGACATCTGCTTCACGAGTCTGCGCAGTGATTTGGTGATTTGATTCGTAATTAGAAATACCAGTATGAGCGCAGCAGCCACAATGCCAGCGCAAATCAGAGCAACCGTCTTCATATCAATCAGCTGCCCCATTGCGAGATCCTTGTCGACGACGTTTATGATATAAAAACGGTAAAATGGCAAGTACTCGGACAATACCACACTATCCTGATCCATGACTCGCGCATTTAACCCTTTTGCGGTTTCGTTATTATTCATTTCTCTGGCATAGGACAGCAATTCAAGTTGAGTGGTACCGATCCACTCTTCCCGATTGGACGATACAATCTCACCCGCATCATTTAGGATAACCACATCGTTGCCTCGGCTCGTGAAACTGCTATAGAACTGACGAAATGCGTTCTCTCTCATAGTCACATACAATGTACCGTAGAGTCGATTTTCGGAACGATCCGTCAAGGCCTTGGTCGCTGAAATCATCTGCCCGGCAGTCTCATCATTCGTCTGATAGTCGTCAAAAATGATCCGATTCGGACTTGCCGCTGCTTCCAGCGTTATCGGCTGTTCTTTCAATTCATCCGCTGATAAACGCAGATGAGACCGATCGGTGGAATACGTACGCCCATTAATACCGCTAATCGTAATACCGACTTCGTAGGACTCTGTGATCGACTGAATCCGGTCCATGGTTTCCCTCATATTATAATAGGATTTTGCCATCGTGAGGGAGTCACCCTCCCCCTCAGACAAATAACCACGGATTGCCCCACTTTGTCTAACATTATTGGATACAGCAGCGATCGCATCGTTAAAGGATTCAAAGTTCGTTTTGATCTGGCTAAGTACCTTGGAGTTCGTAATACTGAACGTCTCGGTAAACAGCTTGGTCGACATATGAATCGATGTCCATAGAATGAGTACGGAAACAAGAATGATGCTGACCACCATAACAAGGAACAGTTTCGGAAAAAGCCCGAGGCGGGAAAATGCGTTCATCCATTTCTTCATTTATTTCTTCCTTCTGACGTTATGCCCAGAATTTTCGCCGGTATCGGCTGGGTGACAGTCCGGTAAATTTTTTGAACACCTTGCAAAAGTAGCTGTGGTCAGAATACCCTACCATACTGCTAATTTCGGAAATGGTGACGTCGTCCGAGCGGAGCAGTTCCTCTGCCTTTTCGATTCGAATTTTGTTCAAATATTCGTTAAAGCCTTCTTTTTTGTGTGAGGAGAAATAACTGGACAGATACGATGGATTAAAATGAAAATGCTTGGCTACTTCGGTAAGTCCGAGCGGCTGATCAAAGTGCTCATGCATATATTCCAGCAGCATTTTCATATTTGGATCACTTCGACGTCCGCCCTCTCCACTAGTACATTCCTGTACCTCAGTCATGAATTGATCCAGCACACTCATGGCTTCCCTGAGACTGGAAGCTCCATCCACATGTTTGAAATAGGCGTATTTGCCTTCTTCCAGCACAGCAGACTGAACATCCATATCTGCCAGGGTGATGGACACGTTAAAGATCAGGTTGCCCAAGAAGGACTTGATTTCGAACACATCTGCAATATAATCCCTTCCCAACGTAAGGGCATGCTCCTGCAAATATTCTCTTGCCGCTTCTGTTCGATTTCGCTTCACATGCTGCAAAAACATGTTCACGTTGAACTGGTACCCGGCAGGGTGGAGAGGCGGAAGTTCGCCATATACCAGAATAGAGCGATCCTCATAATAAAAGCGATACTCCATTAGTTTGATCAGACGCGTTCGATACACGTTCCCCATCTCTTCAAATGAAGAAAAGCTGTCGCTCAGCACCCAGCAAGATCCGTCCTGGGCCTCCTTGTTCTTGCTCGCCAACTCCTTAATCTGCTGCACCATCCATTCATCCTTCGAAGGGTCTACATTAAGGAGCACCACCGGTGACATGCCTTCGGCCGGAACGATTGCACACTCTACTTCAGGAAGCAGATCCCGTAACCTGTTCTCCAACTGCTCCTTATCCAGCTTGTGCACATGTACCTGTGTATCCTGCGGCTTATATACGAGTAAACGAAAGCATCGGTGAGGAAACGTCTCGCTAATGATATCCATCTCGTTACTCTCATCCAACGTAAAACCGGACAGCATCTTTTCCATCAGTTGCCCGAGCCTCCACCCATCATGTGAAGGCTCAAATTGCAATTCTGGAATTTTGCCAGCGGTACGTTGAAGCACTTGTAATAATTCATTGGTATCCAGTTTCGGTTTCAAAATGTAGTCTGCCGCTCCATTCTGGAGCGTTGAACGTACATACTCGAACTCACTGAAGCTGCTAAGTACAATAACCTCAATCTGCGGATGGCTGGCTTTTAACGTCCGGACAAAGGTTTCCCCATCCATCACAGGCATTACGATGTCCGTAATGACAATATCCGGCTGTAACGACTGTACCTGCTCAAGTCCTTCTTCTCCATTGGAAGCTTCACCTACAATCTGAAAACCTTCAGCTTCCCAGTTCATATGGTGCTTAATACCTTGCCTTACAAGAAACTCATCGTCAACAATCAGCACCTTGCACAACCGGTTCATGACCCTTGACCCCCTTGTCTAATCTTTCTTCTATGTCTCTTCAGGTTATCCCATCATATATCGGATAAAATGGCATCCCTGTGTTAGCGGTTACATTTATTTTAAAGTTTTGTACTTCTTTTTATATCTCAAAACGAACGTTTTATCAATGGAAACTCTCTTTAGTGTACACTATATTTCGACAAAATAAGAAGCCTTGGTCCGCCGTGAATCTTTTTTGGCGAACCAAGACTTCTTATCCATGTACGTTTAGATTAACTCAAACTTTCATTTCAAGTTTAAGTCTAAGGTTCGATTCCCCATTGAAGACTTCCGCCAATATATCCAGTTACTTTGGACCAATCGGTATAAGCGGTTTGAGCCGGTGCAAAGGAATAATCATCCGTCTGAGTATAGTTGGTCCAGTCACTTTTGGAGAAGCGGGCCTGAATTTCCGTGCTTTGCCCCGCTGCCAGTGAACCGGCAGAAGTCTTGAAGCCAATCTCCAGCATGTAATCCGCTCCGGTCACTGGGGGCGATAGCGCACTAAACGTACCTGTAACATTATCGTTTCCAGCCGTGGCCCAGTCACAGAAGAAGTTTTGGGTCTGAGCGCCATTAATCGTATAATAATAACGAATCTTGACGTCCGAAAGGTTGATCGCCGTAGTGCCTGTATTCGTTAATTTGATCTTGGGATTAATGGAGTTTCCCGTTGCTGAAGTCGTTCCATTAAACATCCCAATTCGAATGGCGCCCGCGGGTACAGCCGTCGTGTCCTTGATAGTCAGATTCAGAATCGCATCATTGCCTGCACTAAAATGGAAGGTTAACGCTGCGCTTCCCTTGGGCAACGAAGATAGATAGGTTTTGCTCAGCACTACCTGATTGCCCGATAATGTGTAATCCGTACCTGAAACCAGCATTGAACTGCCGTTACGGATCGTACTAAGTGAATTTCCGTTCAGTGTCAACATGACAGGAATATCGGCCTGGTTGCCTGTATTCTTGTCAAATTCAGCATTCATTGGTGTGATGGCCGAATTGGTCACCGGAGACGTGCCGCCTCCACCTTCTCCACCGCCATTGTTCCCGCCAATACGATCAGCATATAAAATACCCCGTCCATTCGTCCCCAGATACACTCTTCCATACAGACGTGGATCACCTGTAATTGTGGTTACACGTGCATATTGATGCTGATTATCATTAATTCGTACCCAATTCGCCCCGCCATCATCGGAACGGTAAAAACCCCGTGTTCCGTCGATCTTTGCAATCGTGTACAACGCGACCACGTTCTGTCCAGGTGCCGCTTTACCAAAACCGATGCTGTCCGCTTCCTCCACATTGGCAAGTTTGGTAAAGGTCGCTCCTGAATCGGTGGAATGCCACAGACCATAAGGCCCTTCATCTTCACTACCGCCTGCAAACCAGAGCTCACCTTCCGTACCTGGAACAGCGTGCAGATCTGCATTTCCTTCTATCGGAAGCCCGGTAGCCGCAGATGCGGTGAAAGAGACACCACCATTGGTGCTCACATAGACTTTACCAGCAGCAAATCCATAGAATTTGTTCGGGTTTACCCGGTCGGAAATTACTTTTGCCTGTGCGGGTATGCCTGAACTCGCGGTCCATGAGTTGCCGCCAGTGGAATAATGCACACCCTTGTCTGAGGTGCTCCATACAAGTCGGTTACCATTTGCAGAGATAGCGACGGTTCCCCCTCCGGTTGTGCCGGCGGGCTCTGCGTTCGCCTTATACCACGTTGCCCCGCCGTCGCTGGATAAACCAATAGATTTTGCATTCGGATCAGCAGTATAGTCTGCTTTACCTAAACGAACCATCACATTCGGACTTAGCTCTGCAAAGTCCAGACTTTCCGTAGAAGAGTAGTTGGGGCTGGTAAACATCGTAGCTGGTGCCTGATCCAGATCATTATGACGGAATCCCGAGACATCTCCTACTCCACTTAACAGATGTGCCCCGCTTGGCGGGCTGATCAGATCCAGAACCGCGATCTCCTCGACCCCTTTGGCCATCACTGAAATATTAATTTTGTTGCCGTCATCCCAGTCTGTCAGATTTGTGGTACCGTAGATGGTCGCGCCTGTTCCATACATCATACGGTCAGAATCAAATGGGTCAATCTCCAGATCGCCAATCATCCAGCCCAGCTTTGGAGACACTTCAGGCGGTGTAGGATTCGTCCCAAAGGTCAACCAAGGAGCGGCCGAAATATCCTGTATATAGCGCATTTTGCGGTTCGGATATCCTTCAAATTCCCAGATGCGGGTCCAGGTAGTTCCACCGTCCGTACTGCGGAACAGATTCGCATCAGGCCACCATGAGTTAAGGGTTGCTACCATGAGTGTACCAGGATGCTGTGCATCTACTGCCAGTCCCCCGTATCCAAAATAATTATCCGCGCTGCTGCTTGGCACCGGACTGATATTGGTCCATATCCCTGTAGACGTATTTAATTTCCACAGGTCTCCCTTCTCCCCATCATACGGGCCTGCACCATCGCTGTAAGAAATATAGAGATTGCCATTGGCATCCAGTTCCCCGTGATGAGGCAAATACCCTGTAGGTTGTCCAGCGACAGCAGTCCACGTTGCGCCTCCATTCGTACTGCGGTATACACTTTGATTTTTGTCGGCTACTCCGACATAGATGGTCTGTGTTGCCTGTCCAGCGGAACCTGTTGATTTGTCAAAAGTAATCCAAGAGAGGCCTACGATGTCACTGGTATACTCATAAGACGGGTCCTCTACATACGTGCCCGGATTCGGGAAACTCGTTACTTTGTTCCAAGTTACCCCGAAATCCGAACTTTTCCAGAGCCCATTGCCACTACGTGCACCAAAATACAAAATGCTATTTTTGTTGGGATCAACGGTCAGACGCTCCCCCATGGAACGACCCGGCATGTTGCCGCCGACTTTGAACGGAAGAGTGGTTGTCTGCCAAGTATCCCCGCGGTCCGTAGAACGCAGGATGGAGCCGTTGCTTTTGTCCCATGAGTTCGTGTACGTGCCAACAGCCATATATACCCGATTCGGATCAACCGGGTCTGTTGCCAGCGCATCGACACCGTTTTTGTTCCATTCCTCCCAGCCGACAAAATCGGTGAGCGGAATCCAACTGTCGTTCACCGGATTCCAGCGATAAGCTCCCCCGATATCCGTCCGGGCATAGATCAGATCTTTCTCTGACTCATTAAAAATAATACCCGGCACAAAACCTCCACCAGCCCCAGTCACGACATTTTTCCACTGGTATGAATCACTTGGTGCCGCATCTGTTGTTCCAGCGAGTACGCCTAGCGAAACGGTTGCTACGGCAATTGCCAAGCTCATCATCCGCAGCTTTTCCAAAAACGTTTTCATAGTAACTTAGCCTCCTCTTCAATATGTTCATCGCATCCGGTCAACTCCCGCTGTGTCATCCTGTTGATGAGTGCAGTGTCAGACATTTAATGCATTGGGACAGGCAACCAGCCCCACCTCCTCTCCAATTTATAGAACGCTTTCATAAATCAGTTTCGATACCATTCACTGGATTATACTGTCAATACATAACATTCGATGACCATTAAAAAACCCCTTCTGCTCTAATTCTAATTTTTGTATTTTTTTTCAGTATATCGCTTTCACTAACATAAAGAAGGCTGCTGCTTGATCCAGCACCCTTCTCCATTGACATGCTATTGTATAAAAGAAAAACACAATCCCGCTAACACGTTCGTTCCTTCATTTATTTGCTATCCGACTGTGTTACACTGCCAAACGCGTAGGTTTTCTGCCCTTTCACACCCGGTCTGACTACAAATAGAGATCCTGCATTCGGCGTCTCTAGCAGCCGCTCTTCACCAATACCAATCCGGGCAGTCGTAATATACAAATCCTCCAAATCCGGCCCTCCGAAACAACAGGATGTAACCTGATCCGCAGGTATCTCAATCTGTTGCAGCAGCTCTGCCGTATGGGGATTCCAGCGTGTGACTCTTCCTCCGCCCCAATGGGCAATCCACAGCATTCCCTCACCATCTACAGTCATTCCATCCGGAAAGCCAAATTCCTCCGGGATAGCAATAGCACTTGTCCGGTTCGTAAGTTCTCCAGCAGCCAGATCAAAATCAAATCGATCAACAGAACGTGTCGGCGTATCAATGTAATACATCGTTTGCTGATCCGGACTCCAGCCCAATCCATTGGACGTGGACACATCCCTGAACATCGTTCGAACAGGCTTTCCTTCCTCCAGACAATAAAATGCCCCCGTCTTGCTTTCGTTCTTCATGCTCATCGTTCCTGCCCAGAAGCGGCCATGCGAGTCACATTTCCCGTCATTGAAACGGTTGTTGTCCTTGCCTGTTTCAGGATCCTCAATCGGCTGCAGCTCTCCCGTAAGCAGGTTATAGGTGTGGAAGCCACTGCGCAAAGCAACGACAACCTCATCACCATGGTATGGGACAACCGCACCTACATGCTCGCCAACATCATAAGCCTGATCTTCACCTGTAGAAGGATCATATACGTGGACCTTATACCCTTCAATATCCACCCATAATAACCGATTGTGTTCTGCATCCCAGCTTGGACCTTCGCCCAGCAAGGCCGGGGTATGTACTGCAATGTTCAAGTTGCTCATGCCATCACATCCTTTTTATGATTTGACGCCGCCTGACCATTCGAAATCAATGGCATCCAGGAATGCTTTGGAAAGAACCATATGGCCTGTTGCATCGGGATGAACCCGATCATACGTCAGCACGGCCGTATAGAAATGATCCCAGAACGGAGTAAATGCAGCCTGTGTATCCACGAAAATGGCATCATATTCAGCGGCTACTCTACGAACAGCTTCCCCGTATACGTCCATCGTAGCCCGCATCGGATCTTCCGGGTTGGCTTCCAAATAATAAGGAGACATCAGAACAAGTCCTTTCAACCCCGGACGAACAGAAGCAACCAGCTCACGCAGTGTAGATTCATACTCCTCCAGGAAAACATGCGAATCTGTAGATAGTGGATTGTCAAATTGACGCCATACATCATTAATCCCGATCATGATGGTTAGCCAGTCCGGTTTGAGATCAAGCACATCACGGTCCCAACGCTGCTTCAAATCACGGATCGTATTCCCACTATTACCCACATTTTGAATCCGCAACATCAATTCCGGGTAGATGGAACGCAGCAGGGCATACACTTGTGCCACATAGCCATGCCCCAATCCAGAACTGCCCTCACCTACAGGATGTTCACGACCACAATCTGTGATCGAATCTCCGATAAAAAGCAGCTTATCATTCTTTTGCAATTTCATTGTCGTTTTCTCCTTCGCTCTCATAAGCGTTAAAATAGGTGAGATCATTCGTATTCATATTTCATAATCAGGAAAGACAGAGCTCAGCCAGCTGCAAGGTTACCACCCTTGATTTTTAAGCCAGGTCAGGCACAGGTCAGACCAGGCACGAACGGCATGGTTATCCTCTGCCAATCCCAGACCATGTGAACCTTTCTCGAAAACATGCAAATCATAGGGAATGCCATGCGCACCCAGGGCAAGCGCATAACGCAAACTGTTTTCCACCGGGACCGCCTGATCATCACTCGTATGCCAAATAAATGCTTCAGGGGCGTCAGCTTTCACCTGCTGCTCTGCACTGAAGGCCCTGATCTGTTCGGCAGTCACATCTGACCCAAGCAGATTTTCACGAGAACCGGCATGTCCATAGGATTCCATCGTAATTACCGGATAACAAAGAATAACCCGATCCGGGCGTGAACTCTCCCGTTCAATAGGATCTTCATGATCTGGCTGACCCTCGTCATACAAAGTTCCCAACGTCGCTGTAAGGTGCCCCCCCGCCGAGAAACCAAGCACCGCAATTTTGGAAGGCTGAATGCCAAATTGCTCGGCATGAGCCCGTACATAACGAATTGCACGCTGACCATCTGTCATTGGTGCCGGGTGCTGGTGAGGCGCCACGCGGTACTTCAGCACAAATGCACTAATTCCCGCACGGTTCAGCAATTCAGCGATTGGAGCTCCTTCATGGTCGGCCAAAAATCCATAGCCCCCACCCGGACATATAATGACAGCGCTCTCGGAACCTGGTTGAATAAATGGAATCAGATGGGGCATTTCATCCTCATGGCCCTTGGCTGCATAAGGTGCTGCATGGTCCCATAATGGTATAGTTGACGTCACTTCTATCATCCTCTCTAAATTGAACGGATACGTTGATCCGTATAATCGTTTTCCAATCTAAGGAATCGATACCATCATAACGGGAAGCACCCATACGCATCAATACCTTCCTGGCATCACTTTTTATTCAATTTGTAACAGGTTACACCGAATGTCCCTACTTGAACAGTGTTTTATAGCACATGGATTACCTCTCAATGATTAGTATAACGTTCGATACTGTTCCGGAGTTACGCCCTCAATCCGCCGAAATGTAGCCACAAAGTGGCTCGCATCCCGAAATCCAACCTTCGCTGCCGTTTCCTTGACGGTCAGTTTGCTGTTTCCTGTCATCCATTCTTTCGATTTGCGGATGCGAAGGAGTATGAAATAACTGTAGGCGGTCATGCCAAAGGATTGTTTGAAAATGGTATTCAAATGCCTTGGCGTAATGCCTGGAATGGCGGCCATCTGTTCAAGGCCAATATCGGGATCGGCGTAGTGTTCATTCATAAATGAAATTAACGGAGCCAGCCGTTCCACAGCATGCGAGATCGAAGAACGACTGCCCGTCATGCCATGCTTTTTGAGCAAAATCAGAAATCGGTACATGTCCGCTGACGCTTCCAAACCGGATAAATCCTGGTCACTGCTGATGGAACCCAGCACTTCCCGCCCATAATATTCAAGCGGGCTCTCCGAATCCCATTGATGAAGGGCAGCCTCCCCCAAACCAAGTGATTCTGTGATGGCCGGACACTGGGCACCTCCAAATGTAATGTAAAGTGTCTGCCACTCTCCCTGCGAGGGTACATACTCGTGCGGCTCATTGGGCGGCAGCAAAATGCCGGACGTCTCTCCCAGCAGTGCAGTTGAACCTGCAAATCTGAACTCTCCGGCCCCCTTCACCGTCTGAAGCCAGTGATAGCAGGGATAGCCCGCTGGTCTGGAGACACTCTCCTGATTTCCGTTATATCCGATGCTCTCGATGTAGAGCGGAAGCGGCCGATCCCGTGGGGTCATAAAATAGCGCCGATGATCGGGTGTGATGAGCATTGAGATTCTCTCCTTTGAACAAAAAAACAATATTACAGTTCCATATTCTTATATGTTTCATTACTTTTCTTATATTTTAAAAGTCATATTCATCATATAGTATAGAATTATTCTTATACAAGAGGTGAACACATTTGATTAGCAGCAAGTTACCCAAAATGTTCTACGGCGGCGACTATAACCCTGAACAATGGGATCATGAGACTCATCTTGAAGATCTGCGCATGTTCCAATTGGCAGGTATTGATATTGCAACCATCAACGTATTTTCCTGGGCACTGATTCAGCCTGATGAAGTCACTTATAATTTTGAAGGACTGGACCAGTTCATTAACAGTCTCTATGAAAACGGCGTTTACATTTGCCTCGCAACAAGCACTGCTGCACATCCAGCGTGGATGGCGAAGAAATATCCGGATGTACTGCGTGTGGATGCCGATGGACGTAAACGCAAATTCGGTGGACGACATAACTCCTGTCCGAATAGCCCAACTTACCGTAAATACTCCGAGAAAATTGCAGACAAGCTGGCGGAACGTTACAAGGATCACCCTGCTGTGCTTGTATGGCATATCTCCAACGAATATGGCGGCGATTGTTACTGCGATAACTGCGAGAAAGCGTTCCGCGTGTATCTCAAAGAACGCTATCAAACTCTGGAGCAGCTCAACAAAGCATGGAACACCAATTTCTGGGGCCATACATTCTATGATTGGGACGAAATTGTACTGCCAAGCAACCTGAGCGAGCACTGGGGAAACAACAATTCCACGTTCCAAGGCATATCGCTTGATTATTCCCGCTTCAACTCTGACAGTATGCTTGATTGTTATCGTCTGGAATATGATGCGATCAAGAAACATATCCCGGATTCGGTCGTTACGACCAATCTGATGGGATTCTTTAAACAACTGGACTATTTCAAATGGGCTAAGCATATGGATATCGTTTCTTGGGACAGTTATCCCGGCCTGGCAACGCCGGTCAGTTACACCGCTATGGCCCATGATTTGATGCGTGGACTGAAGGACGGTCAACCGTTCATGCTGATGGAGCAGACACCCAGCCAGCAGAACTGGCAGCCTTATAACTCACTGAAACGTCCCGGTGTCATGCGTCTGTGGAGTTATCAGTCCGTGGCTCACGGCGCGGATACGATCATGTTCTTCCAGCTTCGCCGTTCCATCGGCGCCTGCGAGAAGTACCACGGCGCTGTAATTGAACACGTAGGCCATGAGAATACGCGCGTGTTCCGTGAAGTCGCAGAGCTGGGCAAGGAATTGCAGCTGCTCGGTAACAAGACGCTGGATGCTACCGTTGATGCGAAAGTGGCAATTGTGTTCGACTGGGAAAACTGGTGGGCAATTGAGAAATCAAGCGGACCTACCGTTGCATTGAACTATGTAGACCAAATTCACAAATACTACGCTGCCTTCTTCCGCCGCAACATTCAGGTGGACATCGTTAGTGTGGATACGGATATCAGCAAATACGACATCGTTCTCGCTCCAGTACTCTACATGGTGAAACCCGGCTTTGCAGCCAAACTGGAGAAATTCGTTGAAGCAGGCGGTACATTCCTGACAACCTTCTTCAGTGGTATCGTTAATGAAAGTGACATCGTAACAACTGGTGGTTACCCGGGTGAACTTCGCAAACTACTCGGGATTTGGGTCGAAGAAATTGATGCCCTGCTGCCTGAGCAAAAAAACAGTATTGTCCTGAAAGAAGCTTATGGTGATCTTCAAGGAGAATATGGTTGTGGCATGCTGTGTGACCTGCTGCACAGTGAAGGCGCTGAAGTCATCGCCGAGTATGGAGACGATTTCTATAAAGGTATGCCTGTCGTGACACGTAACACATTCGGTCAAGGTGAAGCCTGGTATGTAGCTTCCGATCCGGAAGACCGATTCCTGGACGGGTTACTGGGACAACTGGCTGCAGCCAAAAATATTGATTCCCTTTTGAATACTCCGGAAGGTGTTGAAGTGACTGCTCGTACCAAAGGTGGACAGCAGTACCTTTTTGTCATGAATCACAATGCTACTGCCCAATCCTATGATCTCGGCAAGGCTAAGGCTCATGATTTGCTTACAGATCGGCCCCTTTCAGGTACGATTGAGATTGAAGGCCGCGGTGTGCAGCTGCTTGAAATGAAATAATTTTGGAAAACCGATGATACAACATGTTACACGCAAATCGCGTTGATTCATATTTGTAGCTTAAATGCGTGTCAATTGTTAAAATTTAAAGTATTATAGGATTGAACCTGTTTCAATCTGCTACTTCCCGTATCCGTTTAGACCGGATACGGGTTTTTGTCATTATTTGTGAGGTTCTCGGTTAGAAGGAAATCCCGAGAAGCGAAGCGAATTGGACGATACACACAATTTAACGACGCCCGCCGGGAAAAGGAAGCGGCCCCTCTGAAAGCAGGCGCTGCACTGTATATGGAATAATAATATCATGCTGCGAAATTATTGGTGACAACCATAATGTCACTTATACACTGCTATAATGAGAGGAACACTCCAGCATCCTTTCCGGCGGCGCAACCCTCGAAACGGAGTGGCTGACATGAATAGAACAAATCGGCTTGCCGCCATCGTTATGGCATTGCAGAACGGTCACGAAACGGCGCATTCACTTGCGGAAAAGTTTGAAGTTTCCCGTCGTACCATCCTGCGGGATATCCAATCACTCTCCGAGATGAATGTCCCGATCATTGCTATCTCCGGTCCCGGAGGCGGCTTCAGACTTATGGAGGGGTATGTACTGCCCCCACTGCAATTGGACCCGGTTGAAGCAGCTACTCTCATCTTTGCTCTCGAAGGCCTAAGCCATTACGCAGATACCCCTTTTCAAGAGAAACGCTGGACATTAATGGACAAGATCAAAAGTATTATTCCGGATGATGTCAAGGCAAGAATGGATCCCATGCTCAAACAACTGAAACATGACGTTCCGGAGCGGAACTACATCCTTCATCATTTGGAACCGCTTTTGGCTTGTATCCCGGAACAAGGGTGGCTGCGTATGTTATACCGATCTGCTTCTCGTCAACGCTGGCTTACGATCTGCCCTACTCGAATCTATGCTTCTGCCGGTTTCTGGTATTGTGAAGCGTATTCGGAGGAGCATGGTGAACAGCGCCTGTTCAGGGCAGACCGCATTCTGGACGTTAAGCCGGTTGAGCTGATCGAGTCACAACAACTGACTGAACAGGCTGAACGGCAGCGCAGCAAACCGAAATCTCCCGAGCGTTCTCCAACGCGCGTTACGGCACGTTTGAGTTACAGTGGAATGATTGAGGCAGAACAGGACAAGCATATTGGCGAACAGATGACCGAAATTGCTCCGGATGTCTGGGAACTTTCCTTTCTGTGCCCTCCTGGTGAGTGGGCATGGGCTGTACGATTCTTTTATCGACTTGGACGTGAGGCAGAAGTACTTGAACCCGAGAACCTTCGCTCCGAGATTCGCCAACATGCCGAGGAAGTAAGCCAGATGTATCTCACTTCCAACCATAATCGTTGCAGCACAAGTTAGAAAGGAGATTGCCGAATTCAATGAATGAGAATGAATCCATCGTAACTTACGAAGAAGCTGTTCAGCGAATAGAAGCTGTGGGACTGCTCCCACTCGCACCTTTATTCCCTGAATATCCTTCACTGTCCTCCATAACGCCTAAAGAAAACTGGCATAAGGATAACGCGCTTGATCCCTGGCTGTGGCGTTCACGTCTGGCCGAGGAAGGAATCGCTGCCTATGGAAAATTTGTCAAAAAGAAAGCCATCCTGGTCTCACGCGAATATTTCCCTTGGGTGCACCGCCTGCTAGCGGACTCCAGAGTCATGGAAGAACAGTATGATGCGGGTTTGATCTCTCGTGAAGCATTCAAACTGTATGAACGAATTGAGGAGCACGAAGGTATAGATGGTCGTAAATTACGTTCACAGGCAGGGTTTGGAGCCAAAGAGGATAAAAAAGCATTTGACCAGGGACTGCTGGACCTCCAGAGTGCTGGCGCCATTGTCATCTGTGGCACCAAGGAAAAAGAAGGCCTAGCTGAAGGCAAGGTCGCCTGGAACAGCTCTTCTTATGAGACCTCGGGCTATTGGATGAAGCGTCAAGGAATTAAACCGTTTGAGGGAAGCGTTGCAGACGCGAGCAAACTCCTGCTGTATCAATTGGAGCAACACGCTTCTGCGGCTGCACTGACCAAAATCAAAAAAGCCTTTGCCATGAATTGATTGATTGAAATATGTGTATACGACAAATCCCGGAAGCCGAAAAAGAAGCCGCCGGGATTTGCGATATACGTTGATGATGGATGAGTCTAATTGCATGGCAGCGGACCGAATCCGGATTACAGAATGACCCCATCCTTGAAAATCGCAATTTCCCGAAATCCATGCTGCTCGCTGAGCGTATGCCCCCGTCCTGAAGCAATATCGATTAGTTGGCTGAACAGCTGTACTTTCACATCTTCCATCGTCTTTCCTTCCAGCAGTTGACCCGCGTTAAAATCGATCCAGTGTTTTTTTCGATTCGCGAGATCCGATTGGGTGGCAATCTTGACCGTAGGCACCGGGCCTCCAAACGGTGTTCCGCGACCTGTTGTGAAGAGAACAATATGTGCACCCGCAGCAGACAGTGCCGTAACAGACACGAGGTCATTGCCCGGGGCTTCCACAATATTCAGGCCGGTTGAAGTGACACGTTTACCATAACGAAGCACATCAACTACGGCAGAGCGCCCTCCCTTTTGCGTACATCCCAAAGACTTTTCTTCCAGCGTCGTAATGCCCCCTGCTTTGTTCCCTGGTGAAGGATTTTCATATATATTCTGACCGTGGTTCACAAAGTATTGCTTGAAGCCATTCACCAAGTCTACCAAATCATCAAATACCTGCTCACTGGCCGCCCGATTCATCAGAATAGTCTCCGCACCAAACATCTCGGGAACTTCGGTCAATATGGCTGTGCCTCCTGCAGCAACCAGCATATCTGCAACGGAGCCCACTAGTGGATTAGCCGTAATCCCTGACAAACCGTCCGAGCCACCACACTTCAATCCAATTTTGAGCTTGCTCAGAGGCAGCGGCTGACGCTCTTCATGTTCAACAAGCTCCACTAGCTCTTCCATCAGACGCAGTCCTTCTTCAAGCTCGTCATCCGTTTCCTGCGCTTTGAGAAAACGTACTTTCCCCTGATATTCCGGTGCAATACATTCGCGGAACTGATCTACCTGATTGTTTTCGCATCCCAACCCAATAACCAGCACACCGCCAGCATTCGGGTGCTCGACCAAGGAAGCCAGCACCTGCTGCGTATATTTCAGGTCATCTCCCAGCTGCGAGCAGCCGAACGGATGCGGGAAATGGTAAACCCCATCCACCCTGCTGCCGAACTGGGACTGACCCATACGAGCCAATGCTTCACATACTTTATTAATGCAGCCAACCGTATTGACAATCCAGATTTCATTACGGATACCTGCTTCACCGTTAGGTCGCAAATATCCATCGAAGGACCGTAAATGTTCTGGAGGCATGTCCGTCTGAACAGGTGGTGCGGGCTGATACTGATATTCCAGCAATCCGTGAAGTCCTGTTTTCAGATTATGGCTATGAATCCAGCTTCCCTGCTCAATCTGTTCTTTGGCTATCCCGATGGAAAAACCATATTTCATCACATCCTCGCCCGGTGCGAGGGTATGCACAGCAATTTTATGGCCTTTGGGCACATCATCCCTTAGTGTAAAAGTAGAGCTGTCTGGCAGCGTGATGCTTTCCCCTTTTACATAATCTCGAAGGGCTATAATGACATCATCCTGCGGCTGAATTGCAATCCAGTCATTAACTGTATGGGTTGTGTTCATCAACTCTCACCTTCCAACAGACCTATTTCGTGAACGAGTGCTTCGCGAAGTCCCTCTCGATCATCCAGATTTTCTCCCCAAATCGATACATCAGACAATACGGCAGCTACACGGCGGTCTAATTGCTGCTTATCCCTCATCAGTGGCTCATAACTGTCCCAGTGCTTGGCGAGTGCAGCCAATACATCGACATCATCCCGAAGCAGGACGGACTCACCGTTCAGTCGCTGTCCCATATAACCGTCTGGCGTGTTCATCGGGCGATAAAGACACAGCAATCCCGCAAACCCTTTCACAAGCCGAAGAGGCCAGTTTCCCTGTTTTTGCTTATAAGCCATAAGTGTAGGCAGCACACGAACCTTGAACTTTCCTACTGTATTTAATGCAATATCCTGCAGCTTGTGATTAATATACGGATTGAGAAATCGTTCAAACACTTCTGCTGCGTACTCATCCAGATTATGATCCGGCATATCCAGTGCAGGCACAATCTCCTGATGTACCGCTTCTCTGACCCATGAGCCAAACTCCGGGTCTTCCATTGTCTCTCTTACATGGTCCTTGCCTTGCAGAATGCCGAGCGATGACATGAGTGTATGAGCACCATTTAGAATACGAACCTTGCGCAGCTGAAAAGGTTTCAGATCCTTCACCCAGTGTACGTTGAGTCCCGCCTGCTTCAAGGGCAGTTTTTTATCCAGTGCTTCATCTGCCTGAATGGCCCAGAAATGATACGGCTCTGCCGTATTGATCAGTTGATCCTCATATCCCCAGCGATGGGCCAGGGAATCGGCTTCTTCCTTGGTCGGTGCACCCGTGACAATCCGGTCAACCAGATTGTTCAAAAACAAGTTATGATTTTCAATCCATGAACGAAAACCTTCAGAATAACCAAAATCCTTACTATGCCGCAGTACACAACTGCGCAGTACATCCCCATTGCCTTCAAGCAGCTCACACGGCAGGTGAATCAATCCTCTGGATGGGTCCCCATCAAACCGCAGATAACGGTGATGCAGAAAGACCGTCAATTTACCCGGAAACGATTGTACTGGTTCACCCTGCAAGTACTCCGAATACGTATACTTCAATCCCGATTCGGTTGTATTGGAGATGACAAACTCCAGGGAAGGCAATTCCGCAATCCTCAGAAAATCCTGCCATTCTTCGTAAGGGTTAATACACTGTGAAAAAATCGAGATCATTTCCGTGCGTTCCACCGCTTTTCCCTGTGAAAGACCTCGGGTAATCATCGTATACAATCCGTCCTGATTACGAATTTGTTCCAGCTTTGCCTTTCCCCCGGGCCGAGGCTGGGTCACAGCAACACTGCCATGGAATTTACCTTGTCTCGCACTCTCATGAAGCATCCAGTCTGCAAACCCGCGCAAAAAGTTGCCTTCCCCAATCTGCAGTACCTTTACGGGACGTTCCATCACTTCTTTGCACTTGCGCTGGCTATCACTTCCGAGCAGATTCAGCTTTAGCCCTGGTCTTTTCGTGCTCGCCGACATGAACACTCACCTCATCGTTTTATTGTCATATTTAGATGTCCCGCTGCACGCCATACTGCCTTCATTACTTCCATTGAAAACGCTTTAAATTCATTGTATCATCAATAAAAGGAAATTTAATTGCTTATATTGCGGTAAATGTACTCTTTCATGACCAGGTGTACTACCATTTTTGTGATCAATGTTTCGAAAGGAGATCGAATGGAACGTTCGCCCGTTCGTAAGACCATTCAGGCGGAATCGGGGATACCCTTTCGTCTGGTGTATGCAGATACCAAGTCCCCCCAGAACGAGCTGCCGGATCATCTTCATGACTGGCATGAAATTATTTATGTATATCGGGGTAAGGGCACCATTTTCATTGATACCGGTCTTGAAGATATGCAGGAGGGCGATTTGTTCATCATTCCAGGCAGCACGGTACATCGTGCATTGCCAGATGCCGGGAATCCGGTGACTTCGTCGGCCTTGTTCTTCAGTCCAGGATTACTGGCCTCCACAGCGGGAGGCAGTGCATCAGCCCTGCTCTCTCTATTTGAACGCTGTCGCAAGCGCAGGGTGTACAAGAGGCATCTGGATGCCAAGGAACAAACCCAGGTTGCTGCGCTCATTGACGACATTCATGCAGAATTTCAGTTGGACCATCACCTGAGTGCTCACGCAGCACTGCTGCGGTTGCAGCTCTTACTTATTGATTTGGAGCGCTTGGAGGCAGCCGGTCCGGCAAGTCCTGTCAAAAGTGTTCCTGGACCAGGCTGGTTAGCCTCTACACTGGCCCATATGGACGAAGAGCTCCGCAGTGGTCTTTCCTTGGCGGAACTGGCACGGCAGGCAGCCGTATCTCCGGCTCACTTCAGTCGTGCCTTCAAAAGGTATACTGGCATGACGCTAACGGACTATGCCTTGGCTCGCCGGGTCATTATGGCGAAAGAGCATCTGCTTCGAAGTGATGACACGATGGCCGTTGTTGCCGATGCCTGCGGCTTTGAGAGTCTGCCCCATTTTTATCGACAATTCAAGAAGCAGACGGGCACCACACCAGCTGCCTACCGTAAAACCATGAAGAGTCAGGATCAAATGTGATTGCATACCATCCTGAAATGTAGAGAATTGTCTGAGTGTAACATATTCTTCCATACACTCCATGTGGTATGATATAATACTGAATTACAATGTCGGAAACGATATGTTTCTGCTGCCAGAGGAGCCTTACATCCCATGTTAAACGAACTGAATCGCAGAAATATCGGCATCTTCGCACACGTCGATGCAGGGAAAACAACAACGACGGAACATATGTTATTCCAAAGCGGTGTCGTACGTAGCCCAGGTCGCGTAGATGACGGAACAACGGCAACAGACTCTCTGGATATTGAAAAGGAACGAGGCATTTCCGTTCAGGCGGCTATGACCTCTTTGATCTGGAAAGATACAATTATTGATCTGATTGATACACCAGGACATATTGATTTCAGCTCTGAAGTAGAGCGATCCCTACGTGTTATGGATGGGGCCATTCTGATTGTGTCCGCCGTAGAAGGGGTTCAATCCCAGAGCGAGACCATCTGGCATGCTCTCCGCTCGCTCGGAATTCCTACCCTGATCTATATTAACAAGATGGATCGGATTGGCGCCTCTGCTGAGACGGTTATCGATCAGATCCGCTCCAGCCTCTCTCCCTTCATATGCGGAATTCAATCCTATCGTATGAATGACGACGTGTTCGACGGTATTGACACCCTCTGGAACGCGAGTCAAACAGAGGTGATAGGCTCCCCTTCATCCATACCCGGCCTTTTTGAATTACTTGCCGAACTGGACGAAGATCTGATGGAAGCCTACATTAATGGTGAAACGCTGCCTGCTCACTTGCTGGATGAAGCATTTCGCAAACAGGTACATCAGGGCGTAGTGTTCCCGATTTGTTATGGTGCTTCGGGCAAAGGGATCGGCGTAACTGAATTGCTGGATGCCATCATTGAATTTCTTCCTGCACCTGCACAGCCTCAAGATGCTTCGGTATCCGGGGTAGTATTCAAAATTGAACGGGATAAAACAATGGGCCGTACAGCCTATGTTCGCATGTATGGTGGCAGCGTGTATAATCGGGATACGATCTATAACTCCACTCGGGAGCTGGAAGAGAAAGTAACCCAGATTCGCAGGATGGATGGACGGAAATGGGCAGACACGGGTGCTGTTCATGCCGGACAAATCGCCGCACTGTACGGACTAAGCGAAACCCATGTTGGTGACATTATTGGCAGCCCTGAAGGTGTGCCGCCTGTACCACAGATGGCTGTTCCCTTGTTGACCGTGCAGGTCCATGGTAAAGACACGGCACGTTATCCTGACCTTGTAGCGGCATTGCAGGAGTTGACAGACGAAGATCCCCTGCTTGATCTGCAATGGTTGCCTGAAGATCGGGAACTGCATCTTAAAGTCATGGGAACCATTCAGCTTGAAATTCTGTCCAGCCTGCTGATGAGTCGTTTCGGACTGGATGTCGTATTCGACCCACCTTCCGTCATCTATAAAGAAACTCCCCGTTCTTCCGGGGAGGGATTCATCGCGTATACGATGCCCAAGCCGTGCTGGGCCATTCTTCGATTCAGCATGGAGCCTTTGCCCCGTGGCAGCGGCCTGATCTATTCATCCACCGTCCGAACGGATCATCTCCTGCTTCGTTATCAGAATGAGGTGGAGCGCCGTATTCCCGAAGCATTATCTCAGGGCTTGCTAGGATGGGAAGTTACCGATCTGCGCATCACGCTAATTGAGGGAGAGCACCATGTCTGGCATACCCATCCACTGGATTTTGTAGTAGCCACGCCAATGGGAATCATGGACGGACTGGCAAGCACCGGTACAACCCTGCTGGAACCTATTCTGAATTTCCGGTTAACCGTACCGGAGGAGTACGGAGGCAAGGCGCTCAGTGATCTCGTACATATGCGGGCAACCTTTGAAGCACCGATCATCGGAGGCGGAAGGTGCATCGTCGAAGGACGTATGCCTCTGGCAAGCTCCATGGATTATCCGGTGAAACTGCGTTCAGAGACGAGTGGACGTGGAGTGCTGACCACTTCTTTTGCCGGGTATCAGGATTGTCCTTCGGATGTGACACACACGCGGAAACGCAGAGGCGTTAACCCGCTGGACCAATCCAAATATATTTTAAGTGTTCGAAATGCGATTCATCATAATTGGAGTTGACTTTGTTGTGCTGATTAAATTTCTAATCTTTGGCCTGCTGTGGCGGATTGTAGGCAATCCATTCTTGGCGGTTCTTATTTTCCTCATCATTCTGTATTTCCTGGATCGTCGCTATGTTGGGGTGATGCCAAGCTTCATGAAGCCACTTAAGCGTATGCGTAACATCTCACGGCTTCGGCAGCAGCTTGCCATGAGTCCGAATGAAGTCTCTTCCAAGCTGGATCTGGCCCGTCTGTTGATTGAACGCAAACGGTATAGTGAAGCTCATGCCTTACTGCTGGAACTGGAACGTCCTTACGAGCAATCAGCCGAATACTGGGAGGCGCTGGGTACAACTGAACTTCATCTGGGCGAAACGGAACAAGGGGAGCGTCATATTTTGCAGGCACTGGATATTAATCCAAGAGTAAAATACGGACGTCCTTATCTGACACTTGCAGGTGCGTTTAAGGATACTCACCGGGACAAAGCTTTGGCATACGTTCAGCAGTTCCAGGAGATTCATTCCTCATCCAGTGAAGCGTATTATCTGCTTGGCTCGGTGTACCGTTCCCTTGGGCGTACTGATGATGCAAAGCAAGCCTACGAGCAATCACTGAACGTATATCGCTCCCTGCCAAAATATAAGAAACGCCAGGAGCGTCGCTGGGCTGTACGCAGCTGGTTCCGCAAGCGCGGACTGTAGACTGCTGAATTCCTTTGCTTTAGCAGCTAGATATTATGTGAATGATTGTATACAACTCCTCATGATAAACGATCTCATCAAAAAAAGTGCTCTGGTTCCTGCCTCGAGGCAGGTCCAGTGCACTTTTTTTGCACATTGAAATTCTTCCAAAGGTTATCGCTACATCAGCAGCTCACGCAGCCGTTCCTCATTACCTTTCATCCAGTCTACCCGTTCTCTCAGCTTTCTGATTTGCTGCACAGCCACTTCAGGCTCATCTGTACCTTCGAACAACCGACTGATAAAGTGCATGACCACATCCAGACTTCGAAGCAAAACAAGCTCTGGAATTACGCTCAGCTCCTTTGGTTCCAGGCTGACCTGTTGTCTGAATCCCTGGATTAATCCCTCCAAAGCCGCCCAAATCCATGCTTCATCCTTGTCCATCGTCAGAAGGTCAGACATGGGAACAGCAAGCTCCATCACCCGCAGATCCCATGTGGCAAATTCAAAATCCAATATGGCACATATGCCTTCCCGAGAGTCTGCCAATACATTGGAGGCATTCAAATCCCCATGTACAAGTTGATGCGGCAAAACCTCCATACCTCGCAGCGTATCGAACAAGTCTGGCAACACCATCTTCAGCTTCTGCAGGTCATCCGCACATGCCTCGAGCGTATCCGGGGGTGAAGTGCATAGTTGTAACAGTTTCTCCGGTGAACAGAGCGGGTAAGCCTCCTGAATTTGATAATAAGGCGGGTAAACGGGAGCCAGAGATATGGGAAGGCTCGCCATAACAGAAGATAACATCCCCGCCGCCCTGCCCAGTCCGATCAGTTGATCGGGTGTTATCCAGACCGGATTGTGGCCTTCACGATAATGGAACAAGGTTACGATTTTGGTATGGCCTGTTAGACGATCCTGTACGGTAAGAAATGTCCCATCTTTATCATCAGGAAGGCTAACGGGTGCAGGCACATGAAGCTCCAAATCTGAACCTGACAATGCAGCCAGCACCTCGTGTTCAAAAGTAATTTTAGTTTTATCGTTATGCGTTTCATACTGCCTAAGCACGTAACATTCTTGGTCTATCTCTACCATGAAGGTAGAGTTGTTCATTCCTCCCCTTCCGCGCTGAGCGTTCCACTGGGACATGAAGCCATATAAGGATAAAACTGTAGATATCAGTTGCTGTTCTGAATCGTTTAGGGAATCTGAATCGATGATTTGCACCAAAAATAACTCCTTTATCTCACGTAATACAACCTCTATATGTCCTCATCTTAACGGAAGTATTTCTTTCGGTCTAGTCAGCTCTCCGAGGTAATCGTCATTCTAATTTTTAACCCTGCTGATCAGGCAAAAGGATAGTATCCTGTACGATTTAGCTGTTCTGCAATTACGCGGTAGCCTTTTGCATTTGGATGAACCCTGTCCCAAAATAACAGTTCACGTTCACGCCCTTCAAACCGGTCATAGATCTGGGCACAGGCATAGTTCCCTGATCCCACACCATTCAGAAAGGAATTATATTGCCGCACCCAATATGATGCTTCGGCTGCTTGCGGATACGGGTTGTACAACCCAATGGTACGAACCATATATACACTGTTCCCTTTTAACTGCCGGATGTGCCTCATAATCTGGGACACGTTACTACGCGTTTCGCCAAGCACCTGTGTCATTTTACTTGCGTTCGGGATCCCGCCACTCGCTTTGAACGTACGAATCAGATCGTTTCCACCAATCGATAACGTAATAATATCTGCTTCACGCAGCGATTGCCGTACTCTTGGATTGTTGGATATCATATGCAGCATTTCCCCTGACGTAAGTCCATTCACTCCAAGGTTATCCATCGATACAAACGTACGTACATTCGTTTCTGCCATTCTCCGATATAAAGGAACAAAGCCGGTGCCCAGCAGCGCTCCTGTACCTACCGTTAATGAATCTCCTATAGCCACATATCGATATACCATCCCGCCGCCCCTCTCTGCCATGTTATAACTACTCCATATACAATTTCTATATATCCTATGAGAGGAACGCAGACAAGGCGCGGGATGGTGTCCGTAGGCATACACATTTATTTGTCGTTTCACGGTTTTCTTGCATAAAACAATACAAAAAAACCCGCCGGCAACGCCAGCGGAGCTGTTCATTAATCATTTGATTACATGCCTATATTACGATCCGATTCAACGGAATCTGCCTGTTCCTTGTTCGGGAATGGCCACCAGTTGGCACGGCCAAACATTTTCACCATCACAGGAACGAAGAATGGCAGGAATAGAAGAGAATACAAGATTAGACCGCTGAGTACAACCGTCGCAATCTGCATCATCGAAAGTACTCCCGATGGATACATGGCGGCAAAGGTACCGCTCAGAATAACGGCTGCAGACAGAATGACCGTACCCATGTTCTTCATGGCATACTGCATGGCATCCTGTACTTTCATGCCTTTATTCTCATTGAAACGATCCATCAGGAAGATGCTGTAATCCACCCCGAGTGCAATCAGCATGACAAAGCCGAAGAACGGTGTAACCCAGCTGATACCCGAGAATCCAAGTATATTCACAAAGATGGTTTCCGTCAGGGCCATGGATGTGAAATACGCCAGCAACAACGAGATGATGAGATACAACGGCATAATGACCGAACGGAGCAGCAGGACCAGAATGATAAACGTTCCTGCAAGCATCAGCATGACCGTGCGTGTATAGTCGTTGTTGGAGACTTCCTGCAGATCTGCAAACGTACTGGTTACCCCGCCAATGGCGATATCCGCTTTTTCAAGTGCACTTCCCTGTACAGCACGATGTACAGCAGCTTCGATATCCGGAACCCGATCAATCGCTTCTGTCCCATATGGATTTTCGGCAAAAATAACGTCAATCGTCATCGTTTTCCGATCCTTGGACAGATACGTATCGAATACCTGCGTGAAGTCTTTACTGTTCAGTGCTTCTTCAGGAACATACCAGCCTGCCAAATCGGAATCAGGAGAATTTTGCAATTGTGTCAGGTAGTCCTGCGCTGAATCGAGTCCACCTGAAACCTGTTCGATTCCATCGACACTCTGATTAAGACCATCCGTCAATTGCGTCAGTTGACCACTCAGATCCGAGAAGCCTTGCTGAATTTTCTCCTGACCACCCTGAAGCTGACCAAGTCCGTTCTGGATGGAAGGAATTTCACTTATAACTTTACCCTGACCGTCAGCGGCCTGTTTGAGACCGGATTGCAACTGACTGATTCCCGTCACAATCTGACCCAGACCATCGGCAAGTGCCTTCTGTCCGGAAGCTGCGGAGGCAAAGCCTTCGTTAGCCTGATTGATTCCAGCCGCGGCTTCGCCCAGCTTGGATTGAATTTGACCCAATCCTTGAGCGAGCTGTGCCGTTCCGGTACCCGTCTCTCCAAGGGTTCCTTTGATACGCTGATAATCGGCGTCTTGCAGCAAATCAGGATAGCGCTCCTCAAGTGCTGTGAACGATTCGTTCAGGCTGGTCAACGCTGTAGATACACCTGTGAGCTGCTGTTGCAGTTCACCTACGCCATCACCCAGGGCAGCGACACCTGCTCCTGCCTGACGATAGGCTTGAAGCAATTGATTGTTCGCTTGTGCAAGTTGATCAGCACTCGTTTTGGCTTTCTGAAGTCCGGCTTTCAGTTCCCCGGCACCTGAGGAGCCGTCACGGATTCCTTTTTCAATCTGCTGAAGTCCTTCTGATAACTGTGTAATACCCGACTGCAGCTGGGAAGTACCCTTTGACAGTTCTCCTGCTCCATCAGCAGCTTCTTTGATTTGTGGTTCATTTTTGCTTAACTGACTGCTGGCCTCGCTCAGACCATCACGGATTTTATCCAGACCCGTTTTACCTTCACCCAGTCCATCAGATAATGTCCCCACTTGCTGTGTTACTTCAAAATCCTTGATCTCATCACCGGTTGGACGTGTCATGCTGCGGACACCAGAGATACCTGGCACCTTCTCCACTTCCCGGCTGATCTTCTCGGCGAGCGCCATATATTTGGCGTTGTCCATTGCTTCATCATTCTGGATGACGACCTGACCCGGCAAGGATTCACCCGGACCGAAGCTGTCCGAAATGATATTGAATGCTTTGACCGAATCATATTTGTCACCAATTTCATCGAGACTGTTAAACGACAGTTTGCCGTCGTAAGTCGCCAGTAATGGCACACATACCGCTGCAACGATGAGCAGGGCTGCCCATGGACGTTTCAGGGAGAAACGACCGGCTGCACCATAAATCCGGCTCTCGGCATGCTCCAGTGAACCCTTGGAAGGCCAGAACAACCTTTTGCCCAGCACCGCCATAAAAAATGGAACAATCGTGACTAATGCCAGCATCATCACGGCAATACCGACAGCGACCGCTACCGCGGAACGATACAGCATAAACTGTGCAAAACCAATGGCAATGAATCCAACCAGCACGGCGAGTGCGGAGAAGAACACCGTTTTGCCTGCTGTACGGTAGGTAGCGATGATGGCATCCCACGTATTTTCATGATGAGCCAATTCTTCCTTGAACCGGCTAATCAACAGGATGCAATAGTCCGTACCAATCCCGAACATGACCGCCACCATAAAGATCTGCGTAAACGTCGAAATCGGGAAGTCTAGTCCGTCCACAAGGAACGCGACAATCTGCTGTGAAACAATGTAGCTGATCCCCACCGTAAGCAGCGGAACAAATGGAGCTACGAATGAGCGGAATACGAGGAACAGAATGAGCAAAATAAATACAACCGTAATGTATTCCGACTTCTTGAGCCCCTCTTGGGAACTCTCCACCGTATCCTCATCAATTAAGCCTTTACCGGTTATGTAATGCTCCACATTGACCGATGACAATGCTTCATTGAGGTCTTCGCGCATTTCCTTGACTGTACGATCTCCCTGATCAATGGAAAGCGATGTTAAGATCGTCTTGCCATCGGCAGAAATCATTTTGTCTGATAATTCAGGCTGAGAGAATGGCTCCAGTATGGACAGAATGCCCAGTTTCTCTTTTTCGGCCTCCAGTTTCTTAACAGCCTGTTCTGCCTCTTCTTTACCATCGGCACCCAAACCATTCGGATTATAAAACACAAGAGCCAGCTGGCTGCCCTGCTGCTCTCCCTTTTGTGCTGCGGCTTCGTCCAGAATCGCTGCTGCCTGGGTGGACGAGTGCCCTTCAGGAACCGAGAACTGTCCCTTTTCCCGAATCAATTCACTCATGTTAGGGGCGGTGAACATCAATACGGCAGCTACAACGACCCATAGCCCCATCAACCACCATCGCGCTTTCAAAATCGTTCTCATTCGTTCTCCTGTCCTCCTTCATGCGTTAGCAAAGCGGCAAGCTTCTCAAAAGATTCAATGAAATTTTGGACCTCTTCCGGTTTAAAATGAACCAGATACGGCTCCAAAAGCTGCTGTATTTCCTGTTCCGTTTCCTTGTATACTTCCCGTCCGTTATCCGTCAGGGTTAAATACACAACTCTGCGGTCGCGCTCATCTCCCGCCCGATGGACCAGATCCCGATCCACCAGCTTGTTGACCAGTGCGGTGATACTGCTTTTTCCCACACACAGAAGCTCTGCCAGATCGGAGGGCGTACAAAGCGGTTTCTCTTTAATCATACGAAGTGCACAGAACTGATCTGTGGTAATGGTTTGGCCCAGGCGTTCACGTATCTGGGTATCAAACCGTTTGGTTACCAGGAAAGAAGCATCCAAATAGCGGTTAACCAAACTTTTGGCATCCGGTGTGTTCATCCTTGATTCTCCTTCCTCCCAAATATAGTTCATCCATCGAACTATTCTTCAATGAAACTATTCTATAATGAAACTATATTGCAAAGCAATACGTTTTTCCTATTTTTTTAAGTGAACGACAAAAAAACAGGACGTCTGACTCGGCTGCATCGCCAAATCCAACATCCTGTTATGATATGCTCTCTTTATGTTACACAGTAGTAGATCGATACTAGTCTTCGTCTTGCCCCTCGTCCTTCTCCAATACACACCGGAATCGTTCCACACCTGGATATAATTCACCCAGGCTATACACTACGAATCCTGTATTGCGATAAAACTCTACAGCTTCCACGTCGGTCTCCGCGATCAACCTGTCCGGATTATATTGGGCCAGCACCTGTGAAATCATGCCACGACCATAATTTTTGAAACGGTTCTCTGGCAGGACGGCGATATGATGAATGGTGACCTCACTAGCTCCTGTTTTCTCATATCCAATCAGGCCTATTAGCTGGCCTTCGTCTTCATAACCGTCCAAATGCAGCTCGTCCTTGTTAACATATTGTTGTAACGCACGATTCAGATGATCCGGATCGGGAAAGACCGAGTAAGACAGGAGTTCCTGCACTTCCGGCTCCTGTATGCGTGATTTCAAATGAATTAACACCCTGATTCCTCCTATAACTTGCTTGATTCCGTTATCGTATTGTAGTCGTTAGCCTGTAAAAGTTCAAGTCGTGTAGTGTTCCAGCTCCGATTGAATGACATCCGTCATGCCTTCCGGTACCAGGATTCCTGCCAAATAATATGCATCCAGCAGCGCACCTCCAACTGCCGGCACATTGCTGGTAATGTAATGAATCTGTTGTCCTCCCGGTTGATAGGCTGCATTCAGCCCCTTACGGACGGCCTCCACCATGTACGGTGTACTCAGACAACTTCCTGTAAGCGTCATGGTTACCTGCTGATCTTTAAAACACGATGCAAGTATGAGAATACCTACAACAGCCGTATCCGCTGCTGAGTCACATACTCTGACCGCAAGGGGAATATTTTGGGCAGCTGCTTTAGTCACCAAGGGAGCCATTTGACCAAATATCCGATTGAGGGCCTGTCTGTTTTCAGCAAAACCTGATACGCCCAGTTCAGCAAGCTCGGGAACCGAATTTACATTCCAATAGGCTAATATCTGCTCAATCAAGGGCTGATCTTGGCGCCCATAACGACCAGCAAGGATCGAATGCACCGCATCATAAGCCAAAAAACGTGCTGCTGTTGGCGCATAGTGGCCAAACTGATCATTGCGAAGCCAGGTTCCCTGTTCCGTTTTACCCAGGATCAGAGAGCCCGTGCCTCCAATAGCTACAATGCCCGGCTCACCACCAAAGGCTGCTGTATGTGCAATTTGCGTGTCATTTACCGCGCTGATTATGCCAAGGATACCGGTTTGGGCGAGCAATGCTTCAGCCCAGACCGTATCTTCAGGCCGATCCAGCCCTGCCATCCCCGCCTGAATGGAAGCAATCTGTCCTGCTTCTAACCCGGCTCCGGCAATGGCTTCAGCGATGCCGTCCAATACATGCTGCTCTGCATTGGCATCATGATAACGGTTGCAACCACCCTTTTGCACGTATGACAGAACCCTTCCGTGCTCATCGGCCAATGCTACACGTGTATGGCTTCCCCCGCCATCCATCCCAATCACATATGTACTCATTCTTATCCCCCATGTTCTGGTGTGATGATTTCCCATGTCCCATGATGCTTCTCGCGATGTTCCTATTGCTATCGAGTAATACGTCTGCCGGGGCCAAACTACTCGATCCCGGCAGAGCTGTTATTGCTTCTGTGCAGCGAAACGAAGCAGTTCACAACGGAACTGTGTCGGTTCATCATATTTTTCCTCTTCGATCGTCTGTGTTACATGTTCCTGGAGCAGAATATTCCAGTCAGCATAAGCATTTTCCAGTAATGCGACAGCCTCAGCTGTAGGTAGATTCAATTCAATCAACGGCTCAATTGTCCGACCGGTGTTGATTTCCATCTCCTCCACACTTGTACTCATCGTAATACAATGGATGCCGCCTCTGCGTGTTCCCACTTGTAATCGTTCTATAGCTTCTATCAAGGCTTGTTTATTGGAAACATGTTCCAGGAAAGAGCAAGCTGCAATATAATCAAAATGATCCGGCTCAATAGCGTAATGCTCAACATCCGCTTTCTCTACTTGTACAATATGATCAACCTGATATTCTTTCGCATATTTGCGAAGTCCATCTACAGCCTCATCCAGCAAATCCACACCGATAACTTCACTGTTCGTTTGCCCGAGACGCTGTGCAATCGGTATCGTATGTCTGCCTACACCGCATCCCAAATCCAGAACACGCAGCTCCGTCTTATGGGCAAGCAGACGATCCAGCATGTCCATAACCATTGGCATAGGCCTTGACATCCAGGTACCGGACGCAAATAATTCATTATTCTGATAGAAGTTGGAATGGTAACCTGCCTCTGCTTTCCTTGCAGCCTCAAACTGTTTATTTTCCATAAGAGCACCTCCATGGCTTAGAAGTTAATTGTCAATGTCCCCGAACCTGCGAACAGAATAATGGTTAGTATGACCATGACTACAAATGCCCCGGTGACGAGCAGTTTACCTGTGTCCCGCTTATACATACTGTCATTAAATAACATCACACCGCCAATAACCATGGCTACCGGAGGAAGAAATAATGTCATCAGAACAAGCAGCACCATTGAATATTGATCCAACACGGATTCTTCATATTCCGTCATGTATGGTTGGTCAGGCACAGCTGTTTTGGTCACAACGAGATTGCCGCAGGATTTGCATTTGAACTCATCCTCTTCCATTTCTTCATGACAATACGAACAAACTCTAGGTGTACGTGGCATCTCACACCTCCCCTTTAAGTACATCTTCCTACTTAATACCCTGGATGCTTAAATGGAATCAGATGAATGCGACAAGCTCTTTGTCAAAAAGGATTCTAGTACCTCCTCATATCGGGTACGATCCACCTGGAACGCTGTCCCATGACCCGCACGGGGAACAATTAGCAGTTCCTTTTCTGTCGGACAAGCTTCATACAATCTATAGACCATTTCCGTCGGCACGAACGTATCCGCCTCACCATGAATGAAAAGAACCGGCACTTGAACTTTGGCAAGTTGATTTAATGCGGACGCTTCCCCAAAGAAATAGCCCGCTTTCCACCTGGAGATGAGACTGGTTACAGGAATAAACGGAAATGCGGGCATCTTGTATAGCTGCTTGAGCTGGAAGGTCAGCTCCTCCTTCACTGAGGTATACGCACAATCCGACACGATGGCCTTCACCTGCCTGGGAAGAGCTTCACCGCCTGTCATCAGTACGGTAGCTCCTCCCATCGAAATTCCGTGCAAGACGACCTCCGTTTCTATGCCGACCTTGTCGAGAACCCAATGGACCCACTGAACATAATCCTTCCGGTCCAGCCAGCCAAATCCGATGATGTTACCTTCGCTTTGGCCATGACCCCGATCATCCGGCATAAGCACATTATAGCCATGTTTTTCCGCATAAAAGCGAGCAAAACCCGCCATTTCCCTGCCTTTTCCCGAATAACCATGCGCCAGAATAACCGTTCGATGCTGCGATTTGTTTCGAGAAGGAAGCCATGTCCCATGCAGCTTTAATCCATCATGGGATTCCATATCTATATCTTCGGTTGGCTGCGAATTAAGCCACGCCACGTCAGACGCACTGCTGATAATTTCATTATCCGGCTCGGGCATCAGATTCGGATTATCAACCAGAAATGATTTTGGAGCACGACGAATGGCAGTTTTGAAGAAGTAAAGCCCACCAAACCATAATAGAGCAAGAACGATTAGCACCAGAACAGCAAGACCGTATAATAACATGAACATTCCCTCTCTTTCAGACGAACTTTCACGTGAAACATATATGTATACTATCTATCGTTTGGCAACCTTTCCAGACACGGATGATTGTTGCCACTTCTGGATCACGTTGCTTAGAGCTTCAAGCGTGAAGGGTTTGCCGATAAAATCATTCATCCCGGCTTCAAAACATTTCTCTTTCTCTCCATCCATAACACTTCCTGTCATCGCAATAATTGGTATGGAGTGCCGCGGCACATTCTCTTCTATGGCCCTGATTTTGCGTGTCGCCTCCAGTCCGTCCATTAGAGGCATCATATTATCCATCAGGATCAAACTATAATCTTTGCTGAGAAAAGCCGTTATAGCCTCTTCCCCATTGGAGACGGTATCCACCTGGGTTATGCCCAGCTTTTTGAGCTGCATCAGCACAACCTGCCGATTAATGGTGTTATCGTCAGCGAGCAAGAGCGATATCGGTAAGAATGTATGCACCTGCTCCTGATTTTCCTTATTGCGATTCATCTGATTGGATATCGGTTCAACCGTTCTGCGCAATAATTTCATCTCGCCATGTTCATTAGACATCACATGATCACTCTCCTAATCGCGAATTATGCCATACTGCGTATAGGAAGGCTTCACTCATCCTACCTTTTTCACCAGCTTCAACCGCCTGGACCGTTCCCGTTCAAATACAACCCATCTATCATTATACATGATCGATGAATGGGCATGTGTTCAGCCCATCATTAAACTCAACAAATTTTCTATAATTTGAAATTGTCCTGTAAGTGATCTAACGAGTGACCTCTGTTCTTCAGATATAAAAAAACTGACCTGCGTAATTAACGCAAGTCAGTTTTCCCCTCTGCGGCGAGTCCAAGCTTTTTTAACAAACGAATTGCATCCGCCTTTTCCGAGGGTTCCAGTCCATCCACCGCATCAATGATCACCTGGTGGTGCTGAGGAAAGATTTGTGTAAACAGATGTCTTCCTTCCTCCGTCAATTCAGCATATATAACACGCCGATCTTCCTTGGATGCTCGACGAATCAGCAGATTTTTGTTCTGAAGCTTGTCCACAACATACGTGATATTACCACTGGACATTAACACTTTCTCACCGATCTTTTGCAACGCCTGCGGCCCTTTATGGTATAACAAATCAAGCACGCCAAATTCTGTCGTATTCAGTCCATGACTCTGGATATCCCGATTGGATCTGGATGTAACGGAATTGTATGCGCGAGCGAGAACCACAAATAATTGTAAAGACAGTTCCCGATTGTCCTCGTTGTTCGGCATTTCTATAATCCTCCATCAGTTGTTTACATTTCGACCTGCGTCTGGGACCGTATCTGCTCCCACTCTTCGCGCAGCATTCCCATACGAATTGAATCATAATGTTGGCCATCCACGATGCGGCATTTGCGCATACGTCCTTCCACCTGAAGCCCCGCCTTCGAAGCCGAACGCATCATTCGTTCATTGCCTGACCATGTTGTTAATCCAACCCGGACCAGTGGCAATTGCTCGAATAAGTAACCGGACCACATCTGAAGTACTCGCGTGCCGATCCCGCGCCCCCATTGGGCTGAACGATATAGCACGATTCCCATTTCCAACCATAAGGATGGACGATGCTCCCAATAATAGCTGATTGTGCCGACAATTCGGCCATTCAACTCAACAATTCGAATGGAGTCCGGGTCAGAATTGTGCTTGGTCGCTTCAAGTCGTCTCAGCATGTTCCGTTCGAAGTCTTCGTAGCACTCGTGTTCAAGGGCAAAATATGGCGCATCCCATTGTTTCCATTCCGGAACATCTTCACTGTAGATTAATTCATAGAGTTCAGTCAGATCCTCTTTTTCCACACATCGAAGAGAAATTTCTCCATCCACTAACGGGTTCTCCCTCATCTATACAATGACCTCGCTTTCAGTTCAGGAACGATGACGCTCATCGATGCTGCCATCACTCTTCGCAAGAATGACGGTGTCCGCCATATTAATAAACAGTCCATTATCGACAACACCTGGCAGCATATTTAACTGCACGTTAAGCTCCGCAGCTTGTTCTATGGCTTCCATACGGCAATCCGCAATGAGGTTTCCATTATCCGTAAGATACCGTTGATCCCCATCCATACGCCATTCCGGGTTACACCCAAGTTTCTCAAGCGCCTCGAAAGTCCACTCTGACGCAAAAGGAACCACCTCAACCGGCAATGGGAATTTCCCCAGCTTTGGTACTGCTTTGCTGCCGTCGGCCACAATAATCAGCTTGTCGCTGTTTGCAGCTACAATTTTCTCACGTAAAAGCGCGCCGCCGCCACCCTTGATCAGGTTAAACTCAGGGTCAACTTCATCTGCACCGTCAATGGTCAGATCCAGACGTCCAATCTGATCAAATGGAACGATCGGAATCCCCCACTCCTTGGCGAGCTTGTCCGATGCTTCCGAGGTAGCTACCGCCTGAATGTTTAACCCTTCGCGTACCCGCTCACCAATTCGACAAATAGCGTAATACGCCGTTGAACCTGTACCCAACCCAACCTTCATTCCATCTTGAACATATTCTGCCGCGCGCTCAGCTGCTATCTGTTTAAGATTCATCTATAAACCCCCGCTGCTCATGATTTAAGAAATGCATACTGTAGTTATTATAGATAAAACCGCTTCCGATGTATATCTGTGCAATGAGGTATTCCACTGGGAAACTTGGCCTGTTTCTCTGCTTCACATGCATCATTGAACATGCTTATGTATGTTCTTGGTTAGATTAAATGCCAATTCGAAACATTATTTCCTTTACATTCTCCCCCTTGGTGCACGATTGGAAAGGCAGATGATAGGAACATTTCTCTGTCATTTGCCTTATTTTCTTCAAAGTTTAAGGATGTTTTTTAACCCACCATGTTATAGAATACAGAATGAAACTAAAAAATGGGAATTATTTTAAATAAACAGTTCTAAATACCTATATTTTGCTTTCATATGTCCATAAATACGTAAAATATTAAAAAAGTTTTAACAAAACTATTCAATCTGGCGACATTTTATACGACATATTAAGTATAGATGTGTTTTAATAATTAGACACCTATAGGTATCCAGGTAAAAATATCTCTACATAGCGACTACAAACCCAAGACCATGGTCGCACATTATGCCTTTGGAGGGGATTAAGAAATGATGTAATTGGCGTCATAAAAGCAACCAAAATATATGTTTTTAATTCAAAGAAGATCAGGAGTGGACTTTAGTGAAATCATTAAGTTGGAAAAGTATGTCATTTTTCTCAAAAAATCTGTTACTATCATTTACGAACATTATCATTATCGGCGTGGCGCTTATTGCCAGCAGCTACTATTTTCAAAAAACGATTCTTGTAGATCAGTTACATGGTCAAGTAGAACAAATCACCAAAAAATGGGCAGAAGGTATTGATTCCACTGATGTACAGGCTGCTATCACAGAAGGCAGTTATGATGGAAAAACACAAACCAAATTGCGCGCCTATTTCGATGAAATGCAGCAATATTATCCCAACATTGCACAAGCCTACATCTTTGGCGTTGAGCTCGGTGGAGATAACAAGCGGTTAACTTCCCTTGTCGCCATGCCAACTAATCTAAAGGAAGCCTTCCAGAGTGAAAATGTAAAGATTGGCGATATGTATGAACAGCCTGTCGTTGTGGCAAATGCGCTCAAAGAAATGTTGAATACTGATCGCCCGACATTCACCACATTTTATTCGGATGATTTCGGAACCTGGACCACCATTGCTTATCCGATCAAGGATAGTAACGGCAAGATTTATTCCTACTTTGCAGTTGATGCAGACGCATCAGCGGTACCGGCCGGACTGAACAAATTGCTTAAAAACGGAATTATCATTCTGGTAGCTTTCCTGCTGCTGTTCCTGATTATCCAATATCTTGTTGTCAAAAACACGCTTTCCCCTATTCGTCACCTGATCAAAGGGATTGATGACGTAAGTCGGGGTAATTTGAATGTCAAGATTCCAACTGGTAAAGACGATCTTGGAATTGTGAATGAAAAGTTCAATACCATGGTTCGCAAGATTAACGATACTATCGTCAAAGTGCAAATTACTTCACAAGAAGTCAATGAGTCTGCCAAGGAATTGTATGAAGTCTCTGAGAGAAACAGTGAGAATGCTGATTCTATCAATAACAACGTCACACAGATTACATCCAACATTCGTGCACAGGAACAGGCAACACGAGATAGTGCCCGTGCAATGTCCGAAATGGCTATTGTCATTCAGACTATTGCGAGCAGTTCAGCCAGCGTAGCTGACGAAGCCTATGAGATGGAACGCCGTTCACAACTAGGAAACAGTGTTGTTCGTCAGGTGTCCGAACAGATGAATCTAATTACGGAATCTGTTAAAAATACCGCTTCTGCCATTCAGGTTCTGGAGAGCCGCTCTCAGGAAATTGGCGATATTCTGAATATCATCTCAGGTATATCCAGCCAAACGAACCTGCTTGCGTTGAATGCATCCATCGAAGCAGCACGTGTTGGTGAGGAAGGCAGAGGATTCGCAGTTGTAGCGGGTGAAGTACGCAAGCTTGCTGAGCAATCCGAACAATCCACGAGCCAGGTTGCAGTACTGATCCAAGAGATTCAAGCTGAAATCAGACAAGCCGTTCGTGCGATGGAACAGGGTACTTCCGAAGTGGATACCGGCCTCAGTGTAGCTGATCAAACCGGTCAATTGTTCGAGGAAATTCTGGAAGCAGCCAAAAAAGTATCGAATCAAATTCAGGAAGTATCCAGCGCTACTGAAGAAATCTCTGCAGGTACAGAAGAAATGACAGCAACTGCGGATGATTTGTCTGCCAGCGTGAGTAAGACAGCTGATAACAGTGAACGCATCTCTTCATCCGTTGATGAACAAAAAGCATCTCTGATTACACTTGTTGATTCTTCTACCCGTTTGAACACGATGTCTGAGGAACTGCAAGAACTGATTTCTCATTTTAATGTAAGCAAATTATAATTCAATCCACAATTGAACGGTTTGAACCAAGGAGGAAAAACTGAAGTGGTCAAAAATCAATCATCGTCTTCCCACACAATGGAATCTGGCCTGCCGGTTCTTCAGATTCCACTGGATTATGGGCGCCGTCAACAAATCTTCTCTTATGAGTCTGCTCATATACCACTAGAAAAGTCTCTGGGGCGGGAACTCCAACAGAGGTTCAACTCAGAAAACGTGTATCCAGTTTTACTGACTGCGTATGCAGCATTATTATTCCGTTTGTCAGGAGAACAGGAACTTGCCATTGGCACGTTGGCTCCAGACCAGGCAGCTTCCCATGTGTTATTGCAGATTCAAGGCAAGTTAACCTTCAGTGAGCTGGTACGTCAGATTTCAGATCAACTTCAGCACCATCATACGCTCCAAACAGGAGGAAACCCGGAAACCCTGTTCATGTTTAATCGTGTCCAGTTGCCTCAGGCTCCTCAATTGTTAAATTGGAATATTCGTGATGATCAGGATATGCTCATGCTGGATCTGTTCTACGACAGTTCACTTCTGAGTGAATCCACGGTCACAAGATATGCAGAGTATTATCAGACCCTGCTTCGCGCCATGTTGCGAAATCAAGACAAAGCAATCGGTACAGTGGACATTTTGTCCGCTTCAGACCGGTTGTTATATAGAGAAATGAATGACACCACCGTGCTCGAACCGGAGCATCAGACGATTCATGGCTGGTTTGAAGCGACAGCAGCCCAATATCCTGAATCACCGGCAATTACGTCTCCAACCGGCCGTTACACGTATAGAGAACTGAACGAACGTGCGAATCAGGTTGCCCGTGTGCTGTTATCCAACGGATTGCAAAAAGGAGAATTTGTCAGCATCTTTATGGAGCGGAGCCTGGAAACGATTATTTCTTTGCTCGGTATTCTCAAAGCTGGGGGAGTATACGTTCCTGTCGACCCTGAGCATCCACAAGAACGCAACAGTTATATTGTCGAAGATACAGCTTCATCATTTGTCCTGACCAAAGAGTCCTCTTTACTTGAAGCTTCAAGGTTATTCTCAGGTATTACTACTGTCCGCCAAATCCTGGCCGTGGATGGACGCCTTGCCGGATTTGCAGCAAGCAACCCCAATCTGGATATTCAACCAGATGATCTGGCGTATATTATCTATACTTCAGGATCTACCGGCAAGCCCAAAGGTGCACTTATTGCCCATCGGGGTGTTGCCAATCTCGGTAGTGTTGTGCAGCGGGATTGCGATATTAAACCAGGTGACGTATTAACCCAGTTTGCTACATACAGCTTCGACGCATCAGTGTGGGATACGATTGGCGCCTTGTTCTACGGAGCAGAATTATACCTGTTATCGGCTGAGGAACGTGTATCCGTTGAAGAGTTTGCGAGTGCAATTGAGCGCACAGGCACAACGATTATTACGATACTGCCAACCATCTTTTTCAACCAGCTGGCTTCCTTCCTGTCAGATGAAGGCTTCCACAAGCTGGCTAAAGTCAAAATCATTACCGTGGCCGGAGAAGCTCTCTATGGTGAGCAGGTTCGTGCCTTCCAACGCAAGTTTGGCAACCAGATTGATATTGTCAATGTATATGGACCCACGGAATGTACAGTAGCTACAACGACCCATCGCATAAGTGAGCAAGTTCCTGAAAATGTCGTTAATATTCCAATCGGAAGACCGATTCATAACTATAAAGTGTATATCGTCAACGAAGAACAGCAACTCTGCCCGGTAGGCGTCCCTGGCGAGGTATATATCGCGACACCTGCCCTGGCTCAAGGGTATCTGAACCAGCCGGAGCGCACAGCGCAGGCATTCATTGATAATCCTTTTGCCATCGATGAGAAAATCTATAAGTCTGGTGATATAGCCAAACTGCTCGATAGCGGACTACTGGAATATGTCGGACGCAGCGACTCGCAATTAAAGATTCGGGGTCACCGGATTGAAATCGGGGAGATTGAGGATCATTTTGCTCGCCTGGATCAGGTCCAGGATGTCGCCGTGATTCCCAAGAAGGAATCGGATGGTCAAAACATGCTCGTAGGATACTTTACGTCCAAAGATGGCAGTACACTTTCCGTTGCGGACATCAAAGCCGAGCTAACCGTTAAGCTCCCTTCCTATTTTGTACCGAAATGGATATGTCAGCTCGACGAAATGCCGATCGCACCGACAGGAAAGATCAATCGCAAAGCGATGGTATCTCTGCCTCACGTCGAGCGTCATGAAGATCGTCCTGATCGGGTACTTCCGGAGACGGAAGCTGAAGCTATTATTATGGAAGCATGGAAAGAAATTCTTCAGCACGATGACTTTGGTGTGGAGGACAGCTTCTTCGCCATTGGTGGCGATTCCCTTCGGGTCATCCATGTGCTGGTCCTTCTGAAGCCGCATTATCCGCAGCTGAAAATTGCTGACTTTTTTGCCGAAAAGACGATTCGTGCTTTGGCACAACGCGTGGAGACGCTGGCTCAAGTCACAGAAGTAACAGCCCATTCCTCAGTGCATGAGGGCGTGATCACCCAATTGTCAGAACATCCTGTAGAGCTGAGATCCCAGATTGGTTACCCGGATATTCTGAATCCCGAGCATGTGCTCTTGACCGGGGCTACCGGATATCTTGGTTCCCATGTGCTGCAGCAGTTGATTCTAACTTCGAATACACGCATCTATACTCTTGTTCGCCGCCCTGCAGATGGAAGCTCTGCGATGGATCGACTGAGCAACGTCATGAAGGGTTACTTCGGGCCAGAATTACTGCCTCTCCTCGCATCCCGTGTCGAGATTATCGAAGGTGATCTGGAGCAACCGAATCTTGGTCTTTCTGCCGAGCAGACGACTTATGTGCAAGAACGAATTGACCGTGTGATACACTGTGCCGCTGATGTACGACATTTCGGTGATGCAGCACAATTCGCCAAAACCAACGTGGATGGAACCATCGCACTGCTCCATCTTATTCGCAGCAAGCCGGGTGCTTCCTTCCACCATGTATCCACGATGGGGATTCCGGAAGACCTTGCACTCAGTGGACAGTGGGAGACCTCATTGCAATATGACCGCTTCCCTGCGGATTTGCATGTGGACAACCTGTACTCGGACAGCAAGCTTGAAGCCGAGAAAGTGCTTATGATTGCTGCCGAAGAGGGTGTGCCTGTGAGCATCTATCGTGCAGGTAATCTGACCTGTCATTCAGAAACGGGACGCTTCCAGTCCAACATCGATAGCAATGCCTTTTATCGTATGATTAAAGCGATGTTATTGCTGGGCAAGGCTCCAGCAGCCGACTGGATGGTTGATTTTACGCCGATTGACTATGCAAGTCAGGCAATTGTACATCTGGCATTGCGCCAAGACACAGCAGGACGGGTATTCCATATCTGTAATCCGGAGCCGATCAGCTACGATGATCTGATTCGTTCTGTGAATCGGGCCGGCTATGACGTGCAGACTCTGCCCTTTGCAGAGTACACCAACTGGTTGTTCGATGGCAGTGTCAGCAAGGAACCTGAGGCGCTTCAACTGGCAATCGCGCAGCTTGAAGGAGACGGTGCCAAGGATTCTGCATACGTGTATGCTTCTCCTGTAACAACCGCCTATGTAGAACCAGCCGGAATTACTTGTGCCAAAACGGATGATCGTTTCATCTCAAGAATGTTAGAGCATGCCATTGAGATTGGTTATTTTCCTAAGGCCGTACGACCGCAATTTGGCACTTCTTCAACGAAGGAGTAAATTCAACACTGTGAATGCATGTAGTGCATCCACTAAAAAAATATTAAGAAGCCACCCAACGTCAGTGATGACGTTGAGGTGGCTTCTTTCTTCATGAAGGCTCTCTCTTCAAGAAAGCTTCTTAAATCCAGCGAATCAAGGCAATGACCGCCAAATGTACAGGATAAAAATAACGCCAAATCCAACGTGGACCTTTCAGACGGAACCCTGCATTATAATACTGGGCCACTGCGATGCCAACGGTAGCCATTATGCTGTACATCTGAACGGAGCTGCTGTACAGCAAAATATACAGAACATTCAAGAGCACATGAGCCATGACCAGAATGGGTCCCTGGAAGTAACGGAACAGCAATACAAGCAGCAAGCCATACATGCCGTAATCCATATGGGTCATCTCCATGACCAAGCCTGCTCCGAGCACAATCGGAATTCCCAGCATACGGTTCGGAAGTTTATCGAGTACGAGCAACACAAGCAGGGCTGACCACAATGTCCATACCACATTCAGCGAAAAATGATTAAAAGCAGCCATAAACGGCAATTGCGAGAGAACAGCAATCCAGAACAACCGCCATATGTATTTTTGTACGTTGCGTGTATGTTTATAACCGATATACACGGCAAAAGCATAGATTGGAAAAGCAATCCGACCAATAATTCGCAGCTCGGTTACCTCCGGATAAAAGACGGCTCCTATATGATCAATCAACATCGTAATCATCGCTATCCATTGCATCATTTTGAGCTAATCCCTCCCTTGCCCTGAAGTTCAGGGGCCTCCATGAATTGCTTATACATGAAGTTCATAATACATGAAATCGGTATCCAGCGTATAGCCTTCCGACTCATATAAAGCCTGCGCCTTCTTGTTGCTTATCGCTGTAGAGAGCACGATTCGCACAGTTCCACTCTCATCTCCCAATCGTCGTACAGCTTGCAGTAGCTTACGCGCAATTCCCCTCTGGCGATGATCCGCATGTACGTACAGATCATTAAGCACCCAGATCGGTCTCATGGACACCGAGCTAAAGCTTGGATAAAGCTGTATAAATCCACCCAACTCGCTCGATATAGGCTTATCCGTAAAGCTTCTTTCCTCTATCTTGTCTGTATTCACTTCCAATTCTGCGATCAGAATAACGGATTCATTGCGTTCCATACGTTCTCTTATATACTCATTCGCTCCGTTCAGATCTGTAAGTTGATCGTAAAACATCCTATACCCATTGAACAGCTGTGCCACTTTATTAACATCTCCAAGCTCAGCACGTCTAATCCGATACGTCATCTTCCCTCAACTCCTTATTTAAAAACGTCTCCCCGCCTCATTCACCCTCTTATTTTAAGCCCAATTTGACGCTTTCCCCATTCATCATCTGCATCAAAGTTTGTAATATATTTCGATAATCCAAACTTAAAAGTATATTTCATTGGAAGCGTCGCACACTATAGTCAGATTAGAGACTCAGGATTACAGCATAGGGAGGCGAAACTGAAATGGAAAAAGACAATATCTATGAGCAGGTTAAGGCTAATCTGTTGGGTGTTGCCGACATAATCTATCAGCCTTTTCAAATCGGACCTTTCCATTGTGAACTCATCTATATTCAGTCCATTGTGGATACCCCTACCATGCGGGAAGCCATCGTCAAACCACTGCTTGAGGAAGCCTCACGAAATGAAATAGATCATCAATTCATTACCCGTGTCGTGACCGGATCATTTTTCACCCTTAACAGCCACCACTCGAATTCAGCAGCAACAATTGTGGATGATATCGTTTCAGGCAATGCAGCATTATATATCGAGGGCATTTCGGGCATGATCCACTTCGCTCTTCAAAATTATCAAAGACGATCCGTAACGGAATCAAGCAACGAGGTTGTCATTGTTGGGCCTCAGGAAGCCTTCATCGAAGATATTCATGTGAATATGTCTCTGCTTCGGCACAAAATCAAACACCCTGATTTGAAAATGGTCAAATTCACCATTGGTAAATACACCAAAACCGAGGTGTTCGTTGTGTATATTCAAGGGTTATGCAAACCGGACATTTTGGAAAACGTGCTGGATAGCCTTGGTAATATAGATATGGACAGCAGCTTGGGCGTGAGTTATTTATCTGAATTCCTGGAGGATCATCCGCTCTCTCCTTTTCCGCAATATCAATATACCGAACGGCCGGATACGGTGGCGGCTGCACTGGTTGAAGGGCGGATCGGGGTCATGCAGGACGGAACACCGTTTTCCCTGCTCATTCCCGTAACCTTTTTTTCTTTAATGCAGTCTTCGGAAGACTATTATCAACGATTTTATTCTGCTTCCTTTATCCGGCTTATTCGTCTGTTGTTTGCCTTTATAGCCTTCCTGCTGCCATCCTTTTATGTCGCCGTCACTACTTTTCACCCGGAAATCATTCCGACCAACCTGCTGATTACGATTGCTTCTGCCAGAGAAAACATTCCCTTCCCCGCCCTGATTGAAGCGCTCATTATGGAAGTGACCTTTGAAGGTTTGCGCGAAGCGGGAATTCGTATTCCGAAGCCGCTGGGCCAGACGGTATCCATTATCGGTGGGATTGTGATTGGTCAGGCGGCCGTACAGGCTGGAATTGTCTCAGCACCATTGGTTATCGTCGTATCCATCACAGGTATTGCCGCCTTTATCATCCCGCACTTCGAGCTCGGACTGGCCTTCCGACTGCTTCGTTTTCCAGTGCTGTTTATGGGCGGAACGCTGGGTCTGTTCGGCATCGTGATCTCGATCTATCTGATCTATTGGTATATGGTCAGTCTTCGCTCATTTGGCGTTCCTTACATGCAGCCCTTTGCTCCTCTCGTACTTCGTGATATCAAAGATACTATCGTTCGTGTGCCCTGGTTCCTGATGAAGCAGCGTCCAACAGCTTACGAAGATGCGAATAAAAAAAGGCAAAAGACATGAAAACGTTAATCATTACAACCAAACTGAGTGTCGTTTTGATATGCGTTTTACTTTGCAGTGGCTGCTGGTCCAAAGTGGAGATAAATGAACGTACGTTTATTACGACCATGTATGTGGATAAAGGAGAAAAACCGGGTGAAATCGACATTTCACTAAGTATGCCGCTACCGAACCGTCTCACTCCGGAAGGAACCGGAGGACCCGGAAAAAATCCATATGCTCTCGTTTCGGCTTCCGCATCCACCATCGCTGATGCGATGGAGAAAATCCAAACAGATCTCACACGAAAGCTTTCATGGGGGCACACACGGGTAGTGGTATTCGGTGAGGCTTACGCCAGAGAAGGAATTCAAGATACGATGGAATGGATTTCACGTGAACCTTTGTTCCACCTTAGCAGTTACATCATGGTTGCAAAGGGCAGAGCCCGAGACGTGGCTAATCTGACCCCGGTTTTCGAAGAAACACCCAGTGATGTGTTAAGAGAATTTGCAACTGAAGAAAATATGTTAAAGACACAAATGCTCAGTGTACTTATGGCTGACAAAATGAATCAGGGCTTTGCCGCCCCCTTACTGGAATCGAAAGCAACCACAATGGCAAGTGAGGATAACAAACGAAAGCAATGGACCAGTCAGGTGGGCGGTGCTCTTTTCAAACAGATGAAGATGGTTGATTCGATCTCACCCGAAGAAACAAGAACGGTAGCCTGGGCCAATCGCAAATTGGATACTTTGTCCGTCTCCGTGGAAACCGATGACGAGAAAGCGAGTATGACCGTCTATAATATGAATTCCAAAATCAAGGTCAAACTTGTAAATGGAAAACCTTTTTTTGACATCACTTTAAAGGGTGAGGCAGAACTGAATTCCGTGATCCCCGTTCTCAAGGTCAAGGATGTTGTGGGCGTTAAACAAATACAGCAAAAGGCCAATGAAAAGGCGAGTGCCTATTTAACAAATGCAATAAAAGCCGGACAACGAAAAAAAGCTGATATTCTGATGCTTGGTTATCGTCTGGAATGGGCCTATCCTCGCATCTGGGAACAGTTGCGTCCCGTTTGGAATGATTATGTCAAAAACGATTTGCAGTTTAACGTGCATGCCAAAATCAACATCCAGTTCGTAGGATCGGAATCCAGCTACTGATAGGACAATTGAAAGTGTCAAGCCACTTTAGGAGGTAAACCAATGATTGCTGTTGTTTTGTTTGCCGTACTGTACATACTCGAGTGGCCCATGATCAAGTCCAGCAAAAAGGGAATTAAAAGGGCCTATTTCGTTCTGCTGGGCCTATTTCTTCTGTGGAATACCCTGGCTGTCTCTGTACCGGGCTGGCCTAATCCCAATGATGTCATCAGGCTGCTCTTTGGTTGGGCAGACCGCTTATTTGGCTGAGAAAGGAGTACGCCATGATCAAATTGTCTGCCGGACAAGCGTACCGTTTTATGTTTGTCTACCTGTATTCTGAACCCATAGCTTTCCTCCTGCAGCGCTTGTTCAAAATGAGCGGTTATCAAGGGTGGATATCCATCCTTGGCGGGTTTGCGATCAGTCTGATTCTTCTCTTCTTCACATACAGATTGGGAGCAGTTCACCCGGATCGACCGTGGGTTGATTTTGGTGAAGAAATTGTGGGCAAGGTCATTCACAAGCTGTTCCTCGGTCTCATTGTGTTACTGTGCCTGTATTTGATATCCGTTGACGTAGAGAATTTCATCGTTTTCCTGCAATCCATGTACTTACCTGAGACACCTATATGGCTGACAGCAACCGTAACCATTTTATGTATCAGCCTCTCCGCGCGCTCAGGTTTGATTACCATTGTCTATTTATCAGAAGGCATATTTTTGGTACAAATCTTTACGTCTACTTTTCTCATGCCTGCTGTAACAAGCGGGGGGAATCCGGATGTACTGCTTGCCATGCTCACTCATCATGATCTGAAAGAAATTTTCACGGGCTCCTTTTCAACCATGCCCTGGTTTTCCGAATGGATGATGTTCCTGTTTCTTGCCCCTGCCATCGCTTTCAGGCGGCCGCTTCTACGAAGTATGTTGTTTGCAGGCTCTACACTTGCATTATTCATTATCGTATTCTGGATGTTTACTTTAATGAATTTTGGACCTTATGTAACCAGCAGCCTTCGCTACCCTTTGCTGGAAATGATACGTTTTGCCCGTTACGGCGATTTTCTGGATAACCTGGACCCTTTCCTGATTGCTATTTGGTCTACGACCATGTTTACTCGCAGCTCGTTTCTGTTATACGCAGCCTCGCTTTGTCTTGCCAAACTTACTGGAGTTCGAAAGGATAGAACGGTAGTCTATCTGCTCGCGGGAACGGCTGCTTCTTATGTGCTTCAATATGCAAAAGACGCATCTTCCTATGAATTAGCCATTCGTTCGTACGCCATCGCTACCTATGCCGTACTTATCGAGTGTATGCCTATACTATATGTTATTGTTTACTGGCTGCGTTCTGGGAAAAACAAAAAGGCGAGCGAGGCCTCTGCCCCTTCGTCGCCTTGAACTCTAAATTCAGTTTAATTCCACTTTTTTTGATTGCGGAAAAGGATCGGTATCCGGAAAAATGACTCCTTTTTTCAAAATCAAATTGGCATACTGCGCACGTTCTCCAGTTGCAATAATTACATAGGCGCGGGAAGCCCTTTCATAAAACGCGAAACGCTCTTCATGATCAAAGGCATCCGTGATGCCCTCATGGTCCAGGATCAGCCTGCGATAATCTTCCCATATCATAGGCACCACCTGATCCCCCTTGACGACCTGCATTACGGCTGCCGGCCGCTCAGCGTACGTATCCAGCGGATACAAACTTAAAATGGCATCGAGTAATTCGACCGTACCCAGCGCATCACAGCGAATCAGCCGCTGAGCATGACTGGCTGCGGGGAAGTTACCATCAGCCAGTACCAGCTCGTCTCCATGACCCATTTCAGACATGATTTTCAGCAGTTCCGGAGGTATTATTGCGGGAATGTTCTTCAGCATACTCAGCTCTCCTCAGTCATCTCCATATGTAGCTGGAGCAGATTCGTCTTCGTAACCTCACCATCATGTAGTCCAATTACCGCAATACAGCGGCACTTCCATTTTATCAGTATTTTCCAACGTTTGCATATTTCAATCTTCGCATCAAAACTTTAATCCACTGTCAATTTTAAATAAAAAGGGTTTTATCAGGGCTGGTGTTCAAAAAATCCGTTTTGACAAAATTAATTGTTTAGCATATAGTTGTTATAACAAGTAAATGAATTGAGACTATTTTGTTTAAAGAAAGAGAGGATTTTATGGGGACCGACTACTCACTCGATCAATCCATTGGATTCATGCTGGGCATGACACACCGCAAAGCGTCGGCTTTACTAGCCATACGATTTAAACCCTATGATATTACGACAGAGCAATTTTCCGTTCTGTTCAACATCGGTAAAGGCGAAGGCGTGAATCAGAAGGAAGTTGCGACGCGCGTATATAAGGACCAGCCCACCACTGCCCGAATTATTGATCTGTTGGAAAAGAAAGGCTGGGTCGATCGCCGGACCAGCGAACAGGATCGCAGAGCCTACCTGCTCTACTTGACCGAAGAAGGAAAACGATTGCTTGACCAGCTTGTTCCGCTCGAAAGAGAAATGAATAAAAATCTTACTGAAGGTATTCCCGAAGACCAGATGGAAGCATTTAGACATACTCTTTCCCTCATGAACAGCAACCTGTAACGAATTTTACACCAGGGGGAATGAACAAAAAATGAAATCACAATCATCGCAAGTCAAACTGTGGACCACCGATTTTATCCTGCTCATGTTATGTAACTTTCTACTCTTTCTGCAACTTCACATGATTGTATCTCCACTGCCTTCCTATGTGCAGGACCGTTTTCACGCCAATGCCTTTGAAGTTAGCCTTTTCACCTGTCTCTTTGCCCTTAGCGCCATTGCTGCCCGGCTCTATTCAGCCAAAGCATTGGAAAAGGGGCTTCGTAATGCCATGATATATATTGGCTTGACCGTTGCCTTGCTTGCGACACTTGGATATTATTTTGCTGCCGGGATTGCTGTCCTGTTATTGCTGCGTATGGTGTTCGGTGTCGGATTTGGCATGAGTAGCACGGCTTTCCCGACGATGGCATCGGATATTGTGCCTGTGAAACGGATGGGTGAAGGTATGGGCTATTTCGGCCTGTCCACAAGTTTAGCCATGTCCATGGGTCCCATTATTGGGGTCACCGTGCTGCAGGGCGCTGGGTTCGTGACACTCATGTTATGTACGGCGGGGGTTATAGTGGTTATCTATCCACTCAGCTATTCACTGACACGCAAAAAAGCTAGGCAGGTCAATGACGAGGTGGTACCGACTCCACCGGCTGTAACAGCTGCAATATCAGGCACCAAGGTAAAGACGCCCTTCAACCGCAAACTGATTCTGCCAAGTGTACTGAATTGTTTGCTGTCCATCACATATGGCGGACTTGTTGGATTCATCGTGTTGTACGGAAAGGAAGCCAACCTGGCTAACCCTGCACTGTTCTTTTTGTTTAATGCTCTCGCTGTCCTGCTGGTCAGACCATTTGCAGGACGGATCTATGACAGTAAAGGTCCAAAAGCGTTACTGATTCCCGGAGCGATATTCATTGCTGCTGGACTGATTACTCTCTCATATGCTACTTCTATGCCTATCTTGTTTGTTGCTGCATTTTTATACGGGATCGGATATGGTTCCATCCAGTCCTCCATGCAGACCTGGATGATCCAGATTGTCTCTCCATCACAGCGCGGTATGGCTAACGGCATGTTTCTGAATACGCTGGATTTAGGGATTGCTATGGGAGCACTTCTGCTGGGCGCTATTGCTTCCATAACCAGTTATACCGATATGTATCGTTATTCCATTATATTTATGATCCTATTTCTCCTGATCTACCTGATTCAAGGAAAACGAAGTGAAGGTTTTGCAGTTCCTGTCCATCCGCTATTGAGTCATACACATATTGCTGGGCAGGACTCCGAACGACCTGAGCATACCGAAACTGCAAGTGAAAATGACACATCTACTCAACGAAAAAAATAACTGATGCAATTACACTGCTGTACTTCAATTCATTAGAACGCGTCTACTCTGTAAGGGAACCATACTTCCCCCAGAGTAAACGCGTTTTTTTATAGTAATTAATCAGAGTGGACTTTTCTTTCTACGTCCTGGCACATACCCATTTGGCTGTTTCACATCATCATAATCAGGTTCATGATGATTTTGGCCACCGCCTGATGTAGGCTGATTTCCCTTATCTGGCTTGACTGCCAATAACGTAAGCAAGCCTCCCACCGCCCCGGACGCGGCGAGAATACCAAACAGAATAAAATGGTGGGACCCGATTAACAGTGACACAATTGGAGGTCCGAGTGACACGCCGATAAATCGCATGCTGCTGAACAACGCCGTGATGGTACCGCGCTGTTCCTTGTCCACCCCTTCAGTAACCATAGCATCCAGACATGGCAGGGTAGCACCTATTCCTGCTCCGCCAAGGGTAAACAAACCGACAACGACATAAATGTTGTCAAAAAGCCCGATCACGCCAAGAGATACCGTTAAAACAGCAAGTCCGATAAACCCGAGCCATTTCATCCGTGTCTTGTTCTTCCCAATCCACTTTCCAGCAAAGAAAGATGCCAGACACAAGGCTGCCAGCGGTATGGCAAGCACAAGCCCCTTAACTACACCTTTTAATTTGAACTCCGATTCCAATGTCTCCGACAGATAAAAGAGCACGCCAAAGAGAACAAACATGCAAATTCCGCCGATGGCAAAAATCGCATACAGCCAGCGCCCCTTTTCTTTCAGCACACTGCGGATGGAAGAAACAAATTCGGGAAAGCTCTGTGGTTCTTCCTTCCTCTTGGGTGTTTTCACCAGGAAAATAACCAAGACCAATGAAAGCAAACAGAGTACCGGAATAGCCATAAAAGGCAAATACCAAATCCAGACAGCGAGAGCTGCACCCAAAATCGGACTTAGTACCTTGCCAAAGGTATTCGAGGTTTCAATAATCCCAAGGTTTTTACTCACTTCGTTTTCATCATCGAACATATCTCCAACCAATGGAATGACAATCGGGAAAGCCCCTGCTGCCCCTATCCCTTGCAAAAGTCTGCCACCGAGAATGGTCCAGTATGCCGCATTTCCATTCAGCATCCAGGCTGCTCCTCCTGCCACCGCACCTCCTGCGGCTGCAATGATGAGACTGGGAATAATGACGGCTTTCCTGCCGAAGCGATCCGACAGATATCCTGCAAGTGGAATGAGCAGGATCGCGACGACCGCATAAACCGTAATTAACATGCTGACCTTGAATGAGGACACTTTCAATTCACGCTCAATCTGCGGAAGGATGGGGATCAGCATGGAGTTGCCCAGTGTCATAATGACCGGGATGGAAGCGAGTGCGACGAGATCCCACTTTTTATCGTTCATACCTCAACCACCTTTACAGAATCAGAAAACAACAACGTTATTGTGGGTTGTTCTGCAGTTGAATATACGGCTTATGTAAAAAAGATCACTTTGGATAACAACGCAAAAAAGCTGTCTCACTGAAATCAGTGACATGACAGCCTTTTTGCTATACATCATGTAGGTTTACAAATGAAAATCTAATTCAGTACAAATTGCTGAAGGGCTGCACCGCCCTTGAAAACGATGCAGAGCTGATCTAGCTCACGCTCTGTCTCAAGTGCACAACGGACGTTGCTCCATTGAAGATTCTTCTCGTTTACAGTCCCTGCGGAACCTGGAACGACACAAGTGCCGAGCAGCGGGCCTTTCGGACCTTCCGCTCGAATCTCCAATTCGCCACCTTCTCCGAAGGCTGCCACCCGACCCTCAAATCCGTTAGCTTGCCGGAAAGCATTATCGTGGAATGAAATCCAGGAGAGGTCTCCCTCACGATACAGCGGTTCGCCTGAAGCAATGGCACGGACAGCTGATCGTCCTTCCAGACATTCATCCAATAGCACGCCTGCATATGCATCGTAATTTTCCGCAAACGTAGGCAGATTAAGCGCGCGTGCAGGAATAGTTTCACCCTCAATGTGGATCTCTGCCGTTTGACGAATATTTGCCGAGGAACGTCCAGCCATGATTGACCATGTTGCGGTTTCAAGACAATATCTGTCACGAGTGACATCCCAGAAAGCCAATTTCTGAACAGGAATTTCAAAAGAAAGATCTTCCAATGCGCCTGAGGCAAGATGAATCCGCCGGAAGCCGATCAACTGACTTTGCGGGCGCTTCACCCGTGAAGTTTGGGCGTGCCCGTACAGCTGCACCACCTCATCGCTGTCGCGTTCCCCTTTGTTCTCCACCTGTATTTCAATCTTCAGTACATCGTCTCCAGAAGACCCCTGCGCCCGCTGTACTCGAATCGCTCTATACTCAAATTCCGAATAGGTCAATCCATGACCAAAAGGATACAAAACTGGACCTTCATGATACATATAAGTTGTACCGTTATGAATAATGTCATAATCCATGATGTCAGGAAGCTGCGATTCATCCTCATACCATGTCATGTTCAGTCTGCCAGCAGGAGCATAATTTCCAAGCAAAACATCAGTAACTGCATTTCCCAATTCCTGACCAGCATGCGTTAAATATACGATTGCCGGAGCTACATCTTTCAAATCTTGCAGTGCAAATGGATAACTGCCCACAATGACGACGACCGTATTCGGGTTCACTTGGCAGACTTCCTTCACCAGCCGAACCTGATCGGGCGGAAGCAGCAGACTTGGACGATCAATTTCCTCTTTGCCGTTAATATATGGACTATTGCCGACAACAACAACAGAAACGTCACTATTCTGCGCAGCTTCTTTCGCCTGCTCTATTCCGTTAGCAACAACGTCTAGCTTGAACAAAGCAGGTTGCTGCGTTTCCACTATAGCTTCTGGATGACCAGATGAACTCAATTCTTTATCTGTTTGTTCCAGCGTTGGGGACAGAACCCACTGGCCCTGATGCTCATTCAGCCCAAGCGGCAATCCGTTCCACGTACGCAACGTATTGCTTCCATCTGCTTGTGAATCAATCTGCACCACTTCCTTGACAAACCAGCCACCAATCTCCGGTGCACTCGCCTGATAAATACCCTGTTCGGTTAACGTAACATATCGATTATTCTTCAGACTGCGCAGTGTGTGACTTCCCCAGCCCCAGTCTTGATGGGTAAACTCAGCTGTCTCTGCACTTCCCTCTGGCACGGCCACAAGTTTTCCTTCAGCATCGAGTGTTACTATCTTTCCATCGACCGTCTTGAGGCTGATGCGATCATTTCCGTCTGTAAAGTATACTTCTGCACCGGCAAGCTGCTTGCGCAATCCTTCCAGAACGGTAACACGATAAGGCAGTGTGCCGCTGTACCAATCGGTATAGACCACATCCGCAAGAGGTCCGATTACGCTAACCTTCTGCAATCCCTCCGGTTGGAGCGGAAGCAGTCCATCATTTTTGAGCAAAACGATTGACTCCGCTGCCGCTCTATAGCTTAATTTGGCATGTTCAGGCGCACACAATACAGATTCCGATATTGAAGCATAAGGATTAAGACCCGTCTGATCCAGCTGTCCCAGTCGCATACGTACGCCAAAAATATTGCGAATGGCCCGGTCAAGATCCTCAACCTCCAGCAAGTTCCGCTCAAGTGCCTCTTCCAAGGCAGATACGACCAAGTCGACCTCGTCCGTCAGACAGTCCACGCCTGCTTTTAAGGCGCCTGCAGCTGAATCCGCATGCGAGGCATGATAACCGTGATAATTGACCGTCTGGGACAAGTCACCCCCATCACACACGATAAAACCTGGCATGGCCCATTCACCCTTGACTACATCATTTACATAGGGACTTTCAATGGCTGGTGTGCCGTTGATAGAGTTGTACGCTGTCATCATCGACAAGGCTCCGCCTTCTACGAAAGGCGTCTCGAATGCTTTTAAATAATATTCACGCAAGTTCCGTGGATCGATGCTTGATGAACAATTCAACCGATCCTTCTCATTATTGTTGGCAAAAAAGTGCTTCAGCGTCGCTACCATTTTTAAATAGAATGAATGATGACCCTGCATGCCTTTCACAAGAGCTGCCGACATTTCGCCCGTCAATACAGGGTCTTCACCGTAGCCTTCTTCCGTTCTTCCCCAACGCGGATCCCGTTCCAGATCGATGGTAGGCGCCCATAAGGTCAAGCCGTGACGCTCGGGTGCACGATGATGGTATGCTCTGGCTTCATCTCCGATGACAGACCCAATTTCACGCATGAGCTTGGTATTCCAGGTGCTCGACAAACCAAGCGGTTGCGGGAAAACGGTAGCCTCCCCAATCCAGGCAACCCCGTGAGCTGCTTCACCTCCCACATTGTAGCCGGGGATTCCCAATCGGGGCACTGCTGCTTCACGGGTAGGAATTAATCGAATTTTCTCCTCCGTTGTCAGACGCGCAATCAAGTCATTTAATCGTTCTTCCAATGGCAATGTTGCGTCCCACATCGGATATTCATGATATTCATTCATACTTAACCCTCCTAATTATTCGTTAATTTTGAGTTGCTTCCATTGTTCCAATAGATACCGTGTTCGTTCGCAGTACTTCTTTCCTGCCTCAGACTGATCCACCTGATGTTCATGGACATATGCGTTAAAGTAAGAGGACAGTATTCGGTAAGCAAGAAGGCGGGCCTGTCCCTCATCGGACATATCCTGTGGTTGACCATAACCTTTATGAAAAGCAGTTGATGATTCAGTCGATAAAATAGCTTCAAACGCCCTGTCCGCAAACATGGAACGATCCCCATCAATGATGGCAACAATGGTTAACTCACCATTTTTCTCATGAACAAGCACGTTGGCTTCCCACAGATCGTTATGAACAAGAACTGGAACAGTTACCTGATCAAATAAATCCTTATTCTTAATGAACATCTCTGCAACCTCTTCCCCCACACCTGGCATATACCCGACTTGGGCTGCTTTAAGAGCCGTTTCCTGAGCAAAAGAGTGCAGCACCTCGGACCATTGATCCGAGCCTTTAATCGTACCATCGCCTTGCGGCCAGCCAAACGCTGTACCCTCAATCTGATGTATGGCAGCGGTATAAACGCCGAGTTGATGATACAATCGTTCTTTGTCGGCCACCGAAATCGATGGGTGGTCCAGCTGCTTACTAGGGATAAACTCCATAAACATGTAGGTTCTAGGAATGACCGATCCGCTGTCATCACAGACGATAATATTTGGAGCAGGAATGCCTGCCTTACGGTAATATTCATAAACAACAGGTTCAGCAGACATCATCGAGCGCTCAAACGAGAATAGCGGATCACTTGCTGAACCGGACGGCATATCTCCCCGCTCTGGTGCCAAACGCAAAATCACATCCGTATACGATGCATGTTCTAGCTGAATACGATACGTTGTATTAAAAAGCCCACCCTGCAAAAGTACAAAATCCTTCACAATGGTAGCGGTTCCAAAAGTGTTCTTTACTAACCGATGCAGCATCTCTGCTCTAATGGTTTGATGTAAACCTGACTTCGTTGTACTCATTTGAGATATAATCCCCTATCTTTATCTGTCGCTGTATAAATTGAACTAAGGAGTATTTACATTTGCCACTTCGATGACAGAACAACCTTACTAGAACCCTACTTCCACCGCATGACAGTAAACAAACAGACGGCACCTTGCGGTACCGCCCTTTTGTTTATGCAATAAACATTACAGTTGAATGGTAAGCGAGCTTGCACCTGCTGCAGCCGTAACGACAACACCATTTGCACCAGACGCTTGGGAACCACCCTCTACGCCGGATACTCGATCAATGCCACGCAGCACGATATTCCATGGTTTGCCTGCACCTTCAGCACGAACTTCCAGAACAGAGCCGTTACGAGATACGTTAACGACCAGCTCCTGCTCAGCACTTTGGTTCACCACAACCGCTTGAGCGGAGTTGCCGTCAGCCAATTCGAACAAATGAAGGCTTACATCATTTGCAAAGTCATAATCCGGTTTGTTATCCACAGCACCAACCGCGATCAGGCTGTTTGGCTTGATCATCATTGGCAGTGTTTTGAAATCATGGTTTTCACTGATCCAGCGTCCACCTTGTACTTTAGCTCCAGTCAGATAGTTTGTCCAAGTTCCTTCAGGCAGGTAATAACGCACATCGCCTTCCTTATTGAAGATTGGCGCAACCAGAATGGAATCGCCGAACATGTATTGTGTATCCAGGCTATAAGTTGTTGGATCCTCTGGGAAATCCAGCAGCATAGCGCGCATCATCGGAATACCTCTTACCGTCGACTCCACCGCAGAATTGTAAAGGTACGGCATCAGACTGATTTTGAGTTTGGTAAAGTCGCGAACAACGTCCACGGACTCCTCATCAAACAGCCAAGGCACACGATACGAAGTACTTCCGTGTAGACGGCTGTGAGAAGACAAAAGTCCGAATTGTACCCAGCGTTTGTATACGTCAGGGGTCGCTGTACTTTCAAAACCGCTGATATCATGGCTCCAGAATCCGAAACCGGAAAGTCCAAGCGAGAGGCCGCCTCGAAGTGATTCAGCCATGGATTCATAAGTAGAAGAGCAGTCTCCGCCCCAGTGAACCGGGAATTGTTGCCCACCTGCTGTTGCAGAGCGTGCAAACAGGGCCGCTTCGTTTTTGCCAATCTTGTCTTCGAGCAATTCAAAGACAGCTTTGTTATAGAGCTGTGTATAATAGTTGTGCATTTTAACCGGATCAGAGCCATCGAAGTACACGACATCTGTCGGAATTCTTTCACCGAAGTCTGTCTTGAAGGAGTCTACACCTTGATCAAGCAGGACTTCCAGCTTACTCTTATACCAATTCACAGCATCCGGATTCGTGAAATCAACTAGAGCCATACCTGCTTGCCACATATCCCATTGCCATACGCTTCCATCTGCTGTTTTGACCAGATAACCGTTCTCCATGCCTTCATCGAACAAATAGGATTTTTCAGCAATATAAGGGTTGATCCAAGCACATATTTTAAGACCCTTTTCTTTCAGACGTGCAAGCATGCCTTCCGGATCTGGGAACATTGCTTCATCCCATACGAAATCAGACCATTGGTATTCCTTCATCCAGAAGCAGTCAAAATGGAATACAGAAAGCGGAAGATCACGTTCAGCCATGCCATCTACAAAATGGTTAACCGTTGCTTCATCATAATCCGTTGTGAATGATGTTGTCAGCCACAGACCAAATGTCCATGCCGGTGGAAGCGCTGGTTTACCTGTTAATTGGGTATAATTATCAAGCACATCCTTTGGATTGTCACCGCCGATAATGAAGTACTCCAACGTCTCTCCTTCTACGCTGAACTGCACTTTAGATACATTCTCAGATGCAATCTCATACGATACACGTTCAGGATGGTTTACAAATACGCCATAACCTTTATTGGACAAATAGAAAGGAATGTTCTTATAGGACTGCTCGCTGCTTGTACCGCCGTCCTCATTCCAGGTGTCAACGACTTGGCCATTCTTAACAAAAGGCGTGAAGCGCTCGCCAAGTCCGTAAACGTATTCACCAATGCCGAGATCAAGCTGCTCGCGGAAGTATGCTTCCTTACTCGGACCTGTAATATAACCAGCGGCTCTTTGGCCGCTACCTGTAATTCGTTTTCCTTCATACAGGAAGCTGACGTCCCAACCATTCGTTTTGTCGATTTGAACTTCCAGCTTGCCGCTTTTCAAAACAGCGCCTTGTTCATTCTTCGAAATGTTAACGTTCACATCTTGATGTTTAAGCTCAAATTCAGGCCCCTTATTCACTCCGCCCTTATGATGATTCAAGGTTACACGAATAACGTTAGGCATAGGGGAGCTGTACGTTGCTTTAAGCAATGTACCGTTCAACGTGTCGCCTTTGGTGCGAATATATTTAGTTGCCGCATATACGGTCAAAGAATCCTCTTTTTGCACAATATCACGAATGTCAGTCGGGTTTTGAATGTGGTACCCTTCACGAGTCATCCAGAATCCATCAGTAAATTTCATGTTTTCTTTCCCCCTTCGGTTATACTATAATAATATTGACATTAATAACGAATTTCTTCTCATATTTTGACCAAATATATCACGATTTTGATATTTCTTATCCGATTCTTTATAAACACCACCAATCTATGGGAACGTTTACATTAATAATGATGCAAAAGGAGAACTTATATGGAACGTGAACGATTACGGGAAGACCGGATTCACGGCAACGCCATGTATCCAGTCAGTGTGTACCCGGATATTCAGCAGCTGAATGGCGACAGTATTCTCGATTGCCACTGGCATGACGAGATGGAGTTCACCATGGTGACTCAGGGCAGTGCTGTCTTTCAAATTGACATGAATACGGTAGAGGTTCAGGCAGGAGAAGCCATTTTTATCAATCGGGGGGAAATTCACGCAGGTTATCTGAAAGGCGATGTCCCCTGCGTTTTTTCATCCATTGTATTTAACCCGGAGCTGTTAGGCAGCCGGACATTCGATGCTGTGCAGGAGAAGTTCGTTGGCCCGCTCGTACACAAAACGGCAATCCCTCCTTACCATATCCAAACCGATGAAGCGTGGGGGCAAGAAATCATTTCTCATTTGAAACGAATTTTCGCCGATCATGCCGCCGGCACACCAACCTGCGAGATGACAACAAAAGCTTATCTCTATCTAATATTTGCACAAATGTTTGAACATATGAGACCCGCTGCACTCAAAGGGACCGTATCATCAGGCAGTCACGATAAAGTGGAGCGCCTAAAATCAGTGTTAAGTTATATTCACAAGCGTTACCCTGAACCACTTAAGTTAAAAGAACTGGCAGATGAAGCCAATATGAGCGAAGGACACTTTTGCCGCTTTTTCAAACAAATGGTGCAGAAAAGTCCGGTCGACTATATCAACTATTATCGCATCCAGCAGGCCTGTGTTCAGCTTGAGAATACCGATCACAAAATTGTGGATATTGCCATGGACGTCGGGTTTGAGCACTTGAGCTACTTCATAACAACATTCAAGAAACACAGAAATATTACCCCGTCCCAATATCGCAAAATGTTTTATGAGAAAGTGGCGGTGGAACCTGCACTGGTCTAAGGTTAAACTTTATCAGGAGCGGCACTCGGCACTCCGTACTGACGATCGTTCACTGTTCTCCCTTTTATATGAGATAGCAGATGCAAAGAAGGTGCTACAGCCCGTTCTGCTGTAAGCACCTTCTTTATCATGCTGATCAATGGAATTTCATTTTACTTTACTTCTTCAATGTCTCCCATGAGCTGTACTCATGCACCGAAAACCCGTTAAAGGACGAATGCACACTTGCCATTTTCTCTACCAGCTTGAGCTGTGCTTCCATGTACGCTGTACCCTCTTCATAAAAGGTAATAAAATCGCCTTCCTTGCTTTGCTTGGTCTCCACGGCAATCGATACCGTTTTGCCCAAAAGCGATGCTTCCTCAAGCTCATCCTTCGCAACATTATAGATGGCCGCTGCCGTATCCCGATAAGCCATAATCGTGATGGAGTCAAACTTGCGGATCATCCAGCTGCTTACATTCATCGTGGAACCCGGAATCTTGTATCCGTCCAGCCAGAACGGCAAGTCTGCGCCTACAGGCATTTTCATCTGTGCAGCCCGGTCGACAATATATTGAACGTTCCCCTGCCACTGTGTAATCACACTGGCCTGATTAATTTTCCACTGCGGGTGTACATGAGGTTCAATATCCAGATGGATCCCGGCAAATTTCTCGTTGGGCTCCACTTGATTTTGATACGCTTCAACCCAGTCCAGAAAATCAGCAATTTGATTCCGGCTCTCCGTCAGTCCCCAGGCAGGCCTTCCATCCATAACGTCCACGGCAATATTTTTCTCTCTGGCCTGACGAATGAAATCCGTATAGTATGGAAGCTTTACATCCCGATTCATTTGTAGGTAGATCGTATTAATTTTGTTCGTTGAGGCAAACTTCAGCACTAACTGAGGGTTACTTTGGATCTGTGTGGTGTCCCATACCCAGGTTGCTCTTACAGATCCCTGCACCGTTCCGTGGATGGTTTCATAACTGTCGACCGAACCAAGTGCAGTGGCCTTGCAAACATAAGTATTCGCTGTAAACAGCATGAAACAACTCATTAACAAAATGAATTGGTAAGCTCTTTTGCTTTTCATATTTATACACTCCCTATAATGTTATGCAGCTCTAACGTGCAAATCCGGATGACATTCTGTCGTTTTACATTCATTCCATAAGCACTATTTCAAAGTACGACTATTTACATTGCTTTTATATGCAACATCATCTCTTGGACTTACGACGAAAGAATCATATAACATTATTTCGGGTATTCACACTTCTGTATTTATAGTTCTAAAGTCTCAATTATGAAAAACTTTTTAATTTCGGCTTCCATTCGCCTCAACATGAGTCATTTTTTGCATATGCACAACAGACGACTGAAGTCCTAGTAAGCGTTTTCCTGTTCAACAAAAAAAGGTCGCCCTAGGGCGACCTACACTTGCGTATCCGTTTTTAAGATAAACGGATACGATGTTATTCGTTAGTTCCCGGCTGGAGCAGCCGGTGTATTCTCCACCATCTCATCAAACAGGGATACCAGCTCAATGCCTTCTGCCGAAATGCGTACCAGGCCCTTATCGGACAAGCGCAATTCCGGAATAACGACCAGTGCCAGCAGGGACAGCGTCATAAATGCGTTATTTAACGTACAGCCAGCAGACTGCAGCGCTTCACTGACAGCTGCAGATTGAGCTGCCACCACTTCGAATGATTCCGTGGACATCAAGCCTGCAATGCGCAGCGGGAATTCGGTCACACCAGAGGCAGTCACAACGGCTACACCACCCTGCATTCCGATGACACGATTGCCCGCCTCAGCCATCATTACGTCATCATTACCGATAATGAGCAGATTGTGGCTATCATGTGCAACGGTCATCGCAATGGCCGCAGGACCTGTGAAGCCAATCCCCCCAACAAGTGCCACCGCACGATTCCCCGTTTGTTTATGACGCTCCAGCACCGCAATTTTGCAGATTTCACCTGCCGTTGAGATGACTACATTGCCATGTTCCACCGTGACATTAACATGCTTCTCCTTGGTATCCACATGATTCTCCGTCACATGAATGACTTTCGCTCCAATCGTACCTTCGGTAATCGGCGCAGACAGCTCCATATGCTTCGGCTGGATATTGGCCTCCAGCTTCACGGTGTTCAGCGCCTCTTCCGGATACGTGAAACTGTCCCAGACCGCTGTCATTTTGCCGTTCTCTGCTACGACATGCCCTGCTGCAATCGTCATGCCTACACGGACATCAGCCAAGCGTCCATCCAGCAAAATAATGTCGGCGATATTGCCCGGAATAACGGCACCGATGTCACGGGCAACGCCGAAGCGCTCAGCCGTATTAATCGTCGCCATCTGGAATGCAGTGACCGGCTTCACCCCTTGAGAAATCGCCAAACGAACAACAAAGTCCATATGACCTTCTTTGAGCAGCGATTCAGAACTCCGGTCATCGGTCACCAGCATCATGCGGCGTGTATCCAGGCCAAGCTCTGTGCAGGCTTTGATCGTTTCTGCAACGTCATGCCATGCAGAGCCCTGACGCATTTTGGCGTACATGCCCAGCCGAAGACGTTCCACTACATCTTCCTTCGTAACACATTCATGATCCCCCGTCACACCGCTTGCTGCGTAGGCTGGAAGACGCCAGTCATCCGCTGCCCAGGTAAAGTGACCATCTGCCACCTTGCCTGCTCTCAGCGTCGCCTGAATCTCACCAATCATCGTCCCGTCCCCGTATACAACTCCAGGGAAGTTCATTACTTCACCAAGACCAATCATATCCGGACCCCAGGATAAGGCTTCTGCTACTTCTTCCGGTCCAATATAAGCGCCTGTTGTCTCCAGTCCAGGATGTGTGGAAGGAACACAGGAAGCCACCTGCATATAAGCAGCCATGGGTGTCGTCCGAGCTTCATCCAGCATCAATCGCAGACCTTTGAGTCCAAGCACATTGGAGATTTCATGCGGGTCAAAGAACCCTCCCGTTGTACCAGAAGGCAGAACGGCTCTCGCAAACTCTGTCACTTTCATTTGTGTGCTTTCAATGTGACAGTGCCCATCCAGCAATCCGGGAGCAATGTATTTGCCTTCCGCCTCAATAATACGTGTATGCTCTCCGATCGTATGGCTTACATCTTTGCCAACATATGCAATCCGGGCTCCCTGTACCGCTACAGACATGCCCGGCAAAATTTCACCCGAAATTACATTAACCAGCGTTCCGCCCCGAATGACCAAGGTTGCAGGTAAGTCTCCCCGTGCCGTTGCCACCAGATTCGGTACGCAATCCGCCATTAATGGGCGTTCAAAAGATGGTGTGTTCATGTTGCTGCCTCCTTCATGAAATAAACGATCCAAAAAAAATAGATTGTTACGATTATATGAGTCTCACCGTCTTGTGTAAAGAAAATTCACACCTATTGTGCGTGAACACAAATGATGGATTATTTTTTATCCATAAAACCTAATCCATCTAATATCATGTCAGAAGAGATATCTAGTTCCAATGATCTCCTCCATGCTTTTCACACCCAAGTCCAACCTCATGAAGCTTCTTATTCCCCTCATCGTATTCTGCAATACATAGAAAGACTCCCGTCCCATCGAACGGAAGCCTTCTTCATGAATTTGAAAGACGCAGTCATTCGGCTTGAGCGGCAGACACCTTACCCATATCATACAACTCTTCGGACTGGGATGTAATGAACGGGCTAGGTGTACCCATGCAATAAACATGCAGTAAATGCATGGCACGAGTACATGCCGTATAGAACAGCTTACGTTCATGTTCCTGCGCATATTGCGATGCAGACCCATCATAGATCAGAACCGCATCAAACTCCACACCCTTGGCCAGATACGCCGGGATGACATGCACACCCCGTTCAAAGGCCAGTGTTGTTTTTTTGATCAACTTCGGTGCCACAGGCAGTATTTTGCTTAATGCTTCATGGATGTCCTTGCTCTCTTCCGCCGTTTTGCAGATGACCGCAACCGATTCATACCCTTCCTGAATCAGATGTTTGAGATCGGCTGTAATGACATCCAAATGCTCCTGTTCATTGGCGGAAACGATCACTTTCGGCTTCTCCCCTCCGCGGTTAAATGGAACAATCTCTTCTCCACCCGGAACCATGCCTCGTGTAAACTCCACGATCTCCTGCGTTGAACGATAACTTCTCGTCAGCTCAATCACTTCCGTATTTTCCGGTCCATACAGGTTAGTCAACGGCCCCGTACCACTCAGTACCGATGAGTGTGCATAGATGGCTTGATTAAAATCTCCAAGTGCAGTGATTTTTGATCTCGGGAATAATCTTTTCATAAAGGCCAGCTGGAAGGCAGAGTAATCCTGTGCCTCGTCAATGATCACATGGCGGATATTGGAGTTAATATGGAAGCCGAGCAGCAACTCACGCAAATACAAATAGGGTGTGATATCCTCATAGGCCAGCTCCTGTACTTTCAATCTGCGAAGTGTCATATCACCAATTTCTTCCCAGTGTGAAGGCAATGTTTCCTCTCCCAACAGGCGAACCATCTGTGCCCGGTCGTTGAATAGGTGGGCGTACAGTTGACGTACATCGACAAAACGTAAAGATTTAATCCATTTGCGCAAAGGCTTGAGCCGATCGCTGACCACCATCCGGGCAAGTATCTCTCGTTCCTGCTGGAAATCATCAAACGTGTCCGACTTCCCTTTTTGCTTTCGCTTCAGGCGCTGATAGGCCCGCTGCAGATCCTCGGGTTCCATTATATCCAGCTGTTGATCTACCCAAGGGGCTTCCAATTCGCCTTTGCCAAAGGCCGACAACTCTTTCAGCATCCAGTCCCGCAGTATTTCCAGTCGATTCACCAGCTTGACGGATGGTTCGAAGCTATAGAATTTCTCCGCCATAGCCTCAGCCGTAACAACAGCCCGCCCCTGGAAACGAACCGGTTTGAATTTCATGCCTTCAGACATCATGCTGTCCTTATATCGTGTAATAACCTTAAGGAAGGACTCAGACGATTTGAAGCGAATGCCGGACATACGCGCTTCGTATTGAGGGTCCTCAGTTCCCGTAAGTACGTATTCAAGCTGAATGAATGGATCTTCCAGTTGATATTCACGGCCCAGACGGCGTTCCAGATACTCTTGGAAGGTCGTTTGCAGCATATTTTCCTCTCCAAGCTCAGGCAGTACGGTGGAAACATAACTGTTGAACATCGGGTTTGGTGAAAAAAGGACCATCTGATCCGCTTGCAGATGCTCGCGGTATTTATAGAGCAGATACGCTACACGCTGGAGCGCAGCGGATGTTTTACCACTGCCGGCGGCTCCCTGCACGATCAGCATGCGAGTCCGGTCATTACGAATAATCCGGTTCTGCTCCTTCTGAATTGTCGCCACAATGCTTTTCATCTGTGCATCTGAGGTTCGACTGAGGACGGCCTGTAACAGCTCATCCCCAATCGTAACTCCGGTGTCGAACATAAAGCGGATACGTCCATCCCGGATGACAAACTGCCGCTTCATCTCAATATCGCCACTAATCTCACCGCTCGGTGTATCATACGTGACCGGACCTGGCGCACCATCGTAATACAGGTTCGATATGGGTGCACGCCAGTCATAGACAAGGAAGGATTCCTCCTTCTCATCCAGCAGGGATGCGATCCCCAGATAGATTCGTTCTGCATTCGGATAGCCATCTTCCTTGAAATCAATCCGTCCAAAATACGGTGAATGGTGCAGCCGTTTCATTTTATCCAGAGCTGCTGCCGTATTCAGATGGCTGCGCTCCCGATCCGACAGGACCTGTGATTGCTGCCGCATACTGGTGGAGGTTTCCCCTACATCATCCGCTTCGCTGAAGTTCATGGTGACTTCGTCCCAGAAATCTTTTCTCATTCCCACAACTTCATCCCGGAAGGAACCTACCTCTTTTTCCAGAATGTCGATTTTCCGATCAATCTGTTCCGTTACCTTGTTGACCCGCTGCTGCTCCTCGCTCCATTGCTGGTCTGTACTCATATGTTAATACGCCCCTCTTTCCCCGGATTGTGTCCTCAAAAGCCCATTTGACAAGCCCGAAAAGGCTATGGTATAATTAATTAGAAAGTAAACATTTTTATTTTATGTTAATTAGTTCTAATTTTCTGAAAACCATTTTTTATTGTACCAGTGACAGCGTCCCGATGCAAGCGGAGGCGTTTTTTGTTGTTTTTATTCTATTATTACCCTCGAATGGGATGAATATAGAACGCGCCCCGTTTTATTGTCGTAATTCTTCAATGGTCTTTCTCCAGCGTGTAATAGCCCCAGATTCGTCTTTTAATTGAAATGTGATCCCTGAAGTAATCTCCGCATACGGCGCATGATCTACACGAACGTTAATCACCTGTGCCTCGAAACGATCTCTCGGATGGACAGCTTCCCTTAATACCGGCAGTGAAGTCACATCCAGACGAATAGATAACAAGCTTTGCTGATGAACCGCAATCAAGGTAGCCTTGCCTGTTCGACTCATATTCATACTTGTCTGTGTTCCCGGCCATAAAGCCAGTCTCACCAGGTTGGGCGTGACCGCAATGACTTCTCCCATACTGATCATCGCTTGATGCGGCCATTCACCCTCGGACACGGTCAGCAATTGCATCGCTGCGTGCTGCTTCTTCTCCAGATTCTCTCCATTAAACCACTCCACCCATTCAGGTCCAAGCTGTGTCAAATTCATATATATCTACCTCGGTTCGATTGAGTTGGTTGCGCAAGGTTTGCGCTATGTATGCAAAACAACCCGGACACGCTGTCCGGGCTGGTTGTGGTTCCATTGTATATGATAAAACCACATCACCGCAAACCGTACTACCATGTTTACGGCCATTTAAGCCAATTCAGAATTTTATCCTGTGAATCCTTGTCTTCGTTGGCACTATGCACATGTTCGGCAAGCCGATTCAGCCGCTCCAGCTGATAGCCGTAATCGTAGATTGCAGCAGCCACGATGGACAGTCTCAGCATCCCTTCCTGATCGATATCAAACTGGGAGATGGCCTGCTCCATGAAACGATCATTATCCAAAATGAACTGTGCCGCCTCCTCACCGTTCGGTTTCAGCTTATCCTCGAACTTGAGCAGCGCATGTTCATGGAATTTGATAACAAGCTCCAGATGTGTATCAAAGAACTGATCCATTTCCGGTGTTCGCTGTGCCTGGAAATAGTGGCGTTCTACCGAATCCAGCACATCGAATCCTTTTTGCAAACTCAGCAGCATCTGTTTGTATACAACCATCTGCCGGGTCTCACTGAATTTGGACCGTTTCATCTTCTTCTGTTCTTCTTCGAACAAGTTATATTTATCTGACAATGATTTGATGGAGCCGCCCAGATTATTTTTCTCATCCCGGAACACCACTTCCTTGATCTCATCCGAGATGGATGTACGCAGCAGCAGTGACATGCCACTGAACACACTCTGAATCTGCTTCACGAACTGGATCTTCGGCTTGGGTGGGAATACCGTAATATTAATGAGAAACGCAGATACAATGCCGACAAGTGTCAGCAGGAAACGGTTCAATGCAAAATGCCAGTCACCCGACGCTTCCATAATCGATACAACGGTTACCAGCGTCAGTCCAACCGTTTCGCCCATATTCAATTTAAGACAAATCATAATAACCAACACAATAATCAGCCCGACGGCGATGGGCTCATTGGATAGCACCATGCCTCCTATCAGCGCCACGATTGCCCCAAGTGTAGTGGTCTGCAGTTGATCCAGGAAGTACTTCCAGGAACGATAAATGGATGGCTGCATGGCAAAGATGGCCGCGATTGCGGCGGGAACGGGAGATTGCGGGTTCAAAAACATGCTGCTAAGGTAAAGGGCCAGCGTAACCGCAATCCCTGTCTTAAGTACACGTGCACCAAATGACATGGTGACCCCTCCTCTTTTTCAAAACTGATTTCATTCGTTTGATGATCATTATCATTATTACCCCATATTTGTTTTTTTGCCCGAATCAATTCAGGAGAACGATTTATTGTATCATGGAAGCCATTGGGTTACCATGCCCCGTATCCCGTTGATGAAGTATTATCTATCACTGCTTCTCCGTGTACACAACAAATACCCCCCACTCCACTCTCGGAAGTAGGGGGTATTGTATGTTGTTTAACTCCAATGGAGAAAGTTATGAAAACCTTCCTTCCCATTCACGCTTGAACTGCTCCACAAACTGCACCATAAAGTCATGACGCTGCTCAGCCAGTTCTTTGCCATAGGACGTGTTCATTAGATCTTTTAGCTTGAACAGCTTTTCATAGAAATGATTAATCGTTGTACTGCGTCCATTCCGGTATTCCTCACGCGTCATCTGCTCTCGTGGCGAAAGAGCGGGATCATACATCTCCCGACCTCTCGCGCCGGCAAAAGCAAACGTACGCGCAATACCGATTGCGCCCAGCGCATCCAGGCGGTCCGCATCCTGCACCACCTGAGCTTCCAGCGATGAAACGGCAGGACGCTGTCCTCCTGCATAGGAAATGGAACGAATGATGCCTACCACGGTTTCCCGTGTACCCGCTTCCAGCGGCTGGGTATCCAGCCAGGCATTCAGCTTCGCCATCCCTACTTCCAGACTCTCATTGAGCTTCTCATCCGGCACATCATGCAGTAATGCAGCCAGTTCACAGATGAAAGGATCGGCGCCCATACGGTGTGCGAGCTCAACCGCAAGTGTGGTGACCCGTTCAATATGAGACCAGTCATGACCATCCGTATGTGCAGCAGCGTCTCCTTGAACAAAAGCGCGAGCCGCGCGAAGAATGGCCTCTCCTGTAACCGTTCCATCCACATGATCCTCATGACCCGATTGTTGCGCGCTTTGGTTCGGATGTTGAGGGGATTTCTCTTGCATCTTACACTTCCCCGCCTTCGCGGGCTTGTTCACGCGGTATACGCCGTGCCACACCGGTCTTGACCGCTGCTTCAATCACGCGATTGCGCATCGATTTGACGATTTTATCGTTAAACACACTCGGAATAATATAATAACGGGTTCGCTCTTCATCCGAAATGGCCGAAGCAATCGCCTGAGCTGCAGCGAGTTTCATCTCCTCATTAATCTCACTGGCGCGGCAATCCAGAACCGCTCTGAACATCCCCGGGAAACACAGTACGTTATTGATCTGGTTCGGATAATCGGAGCGACCTGTCGCCATTACAGCTACAATGTCCTCCACTACGGACGGCATAATCTCCGGTACTGGATTCGCCATGGCGAAAACAATCGGGTCGGCTGCCATCGTTTGCACATCTTCCCGCGTTAACAGATTGCCACGGGACAGACCGATGAAGACATCTGCTCCGCGAATCACTTCACGAAGTGAACCTGTCTCTAGTTCGGGATTGGTACGAGCCGCGTAGTCGCTCCATACTTCATTTTCATAGGTATTCGTCCGTACCAGCGCACCTTCACGATCTACCCCGACAACCCGACTCGCTCCAGCGGATAGCAGAATATTACTGCATGCCACACCTGCTGCACCGATTCCGCAGACGACAATTTTTACATCCGTGATGGACTTGCCAACCAGCTTGAGCGCATTGATCAGACCCGCATACAACACCACTGCCGTACCATGCTGGTCATCGTGAAATACCGGAATATCCAGCTCTTCATTCAAGCGACGCTCAATTTCGAAGCAGCGCGGTGAAGAAATATCCTCCAGATTAATCCCGCCAAATGCTGGTGAGATCGCTTTCACAGTTCGAATGATTTCCTCGGTATCCTGTGTATCCAGGCAGATTGGGAAAGCATCCACCCCTGCAAACTGTTTGAACAGCATCGCTTTACCTTCCATCACCGGCATCGCCGCACGCGGTCCGATGTTGCCAAGTCCAAGTACGGCACTGCCATCCGACACCACGGCAACCGTATTACGCTTGATTGTCAGCGAGAACGCCTTGCCTGGCTCTTCTGCAATCGCTGAACATACCCGGGCCACATCCGGTGTATATACGCGTGACAAGTCTTCACGGTTATGAATGGGGACCTTTGGTGTAACTTCGATCTTGCCGCCCAAGTGCAGCAGGAACGTCCGGTCCGACACGTTTATGATGGATGCTCCTTTAAGCTGGCGCACCCCTTCTATAATTTTGCTGTTATCTTGTGCATCTGTTACGGCGACAGTCAAGTCGCGCACACTTACATCCTGATTGGTCGAAATCACGTCGATGGCAATGATATCCCCGCCAGCTTCCGAGATGGCCGAAGCCACTTCACCAAATTTAATATCCTTTGTTGTCATCTCCAGCCGAATAATAAAACTGTTACCGTCTAGATTCCTTTGATTCATTCCAATTCCTCCCAGACTGCAAGTCTTGAGTTACAGTGTTACCTGTTTGTCTTCGCTGCGCGGACACGTTTTTCCTTTATCTTGTCCAGAAAAAGTATTTGTCGTGATCTAATACGACAAAAAGGACCACCCTCTCCGTCTAATTGAGACGTTAAGGGTGACCCTTCTGCAAGCTTTATAAGTTGAACTAAAGCATATTTACACTTGCCACTCCGATGACAGAACAACTTTTCCGATCGCTACTTATCCCCAGATTTTTCAGCCAAATGAGTAATATTTTATTATTTACGCTCAGCCGCTCTGCGCAGTACCCGGATGTCATATGGCTGCAAATCAAGGTTGCCCTCTAAAGCATCACCACTCAGCAAATCGGTGTAGGACTGCTCGTCCAGCTTCACCTGTTTCATCTCCGGTGTATAGTTCTGCACAAATACATAATCCGCTGTGCCATCTGTACGGATATGTGCCGTAACTCCAGTAGGAAGCTGCGTTTCAAGCGCACGTTCAATACCCAGGTCAGCGATTAGGTTGCCATAGAAATCATCGTAAAACGGAGCTTTGGTACGTGTTGCTATATAATATGCTTTCCCTGATCCCAGACGGTTAACCGTTAACGCTGGACGGCCAGCATAGAAATCTGAGCGATACGTTGCCAGGGCTTCTGCCCCTTCCAGATGAATCAGGTCGCATAATTCGATCGCATCATATTCTGTATTCAGCTTGAGTTCATTGCCTTTAACAGGCACAATTCCGTTTAGATCCCGATCATGCAATCCGTCGATTTCTTCCGACCAGATTCCGAGCGTTTTGCGGAGTGGTCCTGGGAAACCCCCCAGGAAACACAGATCATTCTCATTTACGATGCCTGACCAATACGTGGCTACGAATGTACCGCCATTTTCAACGAATCGTTCAATACGCTCACCGACACCTTCACGCATCAGATAGAGCATTGGTGCAACCAGCAGCTTATATTTGGACAGGTCAGCATCCATATCGATAACGTCAACGGCAACTCCCTGTTTCCAGAATGCTTCGTAATGGGCTTCAACCGTTTCCTCATACTTCACACCGATATTACGAGGACCTTGTGAATCATTAACGGCCCAACGATTTTCCCAATCAAAGATGATTGCTACCTCGGCCGGTACGGCTGTTCCCACAATAGCTTCCATGCCTTCAAGAGCCGTTCCCACGTCCATCACATCCTGAAACACACGGGTGTGTTCTGTTCCAACATGGTCTACCACAGCGCCATGAAGCTTCTCACTGGAACCCCGGCTCTTTCTCCACTGGAAGTACTGTACACTGTCCGAGCCGTGCGCTACAGCCTGCAGTGATGACAGCAAATGCATACCCGGACGTTTCAATTTGCTGGTCTCTTGCCAGTTGGTTGAGCTTGGTGTGCTCTCCATCAACAGAAACGGCTGTCCTCCTTTGATGGAACGAACAATATCATGCATCATAGCAATTCTCGATGCGAGCGTATCTTCTTCGTCCGCGTCATGCCATGTCGGGTAACTGTCCCAGGACAGGAAATCCAGAATGTCGGCGAACTTCCAGTAGTTCAATCCTTCATAAAATTCCATCAGATTGGTCGTTACCGGCAGATCCGGATTTTTGGCCTTGAGCGGTTTCGTTTCGTGCACGATAAAATCAGCGGTCTGATCCGTTACGAATCGGCGCCAGTCCAGATTCATCGCATGAACCTGTGTCTCTCCATGTGGGGCAGGAGACTCCACTTGACTCCAATCCGTCACGGTATGGCTCCAAAATGTCGTCCACCAGGAATGATTCAGTTCATCCAGTGTGCCGTATTTGTTTTTGACCCAACCGCGGAAAGCCTCCTGGCAATAATCACAGTGACAGTCCCCACCGAATTCATTCGAAATGTGCCAGCCAATGACTGCCGGATGATCCGAATAACGTTCTGCTAGTTTCGTATTGATCGCCGTAACTTTCTCCCGGTATACAGGGGACGTATAACAGTGATTGTGACGGAAGCCGTGCAGATTGCGAACACGGTTGGCCCCAACACGCAGCACTTCGGGATACTTGGCTGACATCCAGGCAGGTCTTGCACCGCTTGGGGTAGCCAGGAATGCATAGATTCCATTGGCAGCAAAACGATCCAGTACCTGATCCAGCCATTCAAACGTGTACACGCCTTCCTCCGGTTCAAGGGATACCCATGAGAAAATGCCGACGGACATCACATTACATTTGGCCAGCTTCATCAGGCGGATATCTTCTTCCAGTACTTCAGGATAGCGGAGCCATTGCTCCGGGTTATAATCTGCACCATGTAACATATGAGGTGCTTTGGAACTTACCGGTGGATATGTGTATGTCATGCTGACAACTCCTTCATTCATTTCATTTTAGAACCATCTATTTGATCAATACAGCACTCGGCTGCTCATCTAATGTAGTGTCATTTCCCTCTCCAGCCTTCAGCGCTGAAAACGATTGCAACTTCTGTCCCTTAAAATCAAACATCGTCAGGTTGCCCCAGTTATTCGGATGTCCAACAGACCACTCTTCCTTGCTAGGAATCCAGGCAGGCTCCCAGTAATAGAATCCCGCTCCGAGACCGCCGGGAACTTCACGAATAATCTGCAGCAGATCCTTCAGATAACGTGTCTGTCCTTCCACACTAGCCGGATACCCGGGCAGCAGCAGTTCTTCCTGATTCAGAATCCATTCGTGACCCTCAGGCTGCTCCAATGTCCAAGGATAAGCGGTTTCAACAACGTTGATTGGTTTGCCGTATCGTTTAGCCAGATCATGCAGATTATCCCGGAGTGCATCCAGTGTTCCATGCCACCAAGGGTAATATGAGAGCCCAATGATATCGAACTCCACACCAAGCGCTTCAAATCGATCATAGAACTTGCGACTCTCCGCATTGTCACCACCGCGGTCAATATGAATCATAATCTTGATTTCCGAATCAACCGATTTAACTGCAGCAATACCATACTTCACAAGTCCGGCAAAACGCTCCCACTGTTCATCGGTATCATGTTCTTCTCCGCCGACACGTCCTTCATCCCATAACATGCCAGGTGTAATTTCATTCCCCACCTGCACCATGTCCGGCAATGCATCATGCTCCTTGAGTGTTCTCAGTACATCTGCCGTATAGGTACATACCTCACGCTGCAGTTCCTCATAGGACAGCTTCTCCCACGCCTTCGGCTTCCATTGATTGGCTGGATCAGCCCAGCGATCGGAATAATGAAAATCCAGCAAGAATTGCAGGCCTTTTTCCTTGATTCGTTTGGCAACCGCTACCGTCCGCTCCAGATTACAGAATCCACCTGCAGGATCATTCCAGATTCGCAATCGGATTGCATTGGCATCACCCAGCTTGAGAAGGGTCAGCAAGTCTGCCTGCTGCCCATGCTCATCACGATAGCTCCCACCATGCTGCTCAATTTCATCCATAAACGACACATCCATTCCGAGAATGAATGCCTCTTCCTTTAAATGGCTCACTTTATCAACCTCCGTTTAATTTAGATGCAGGCTCAGCCTTTAACCGAACCCAAGGTCATACCTTTGACAAAGAAGCGCTGCAGGAATGGATACACGATCAGAATGGGTGCGCTTCCGATGAAGATTTGTGCCGCTCTTACCGTGGTTTGAGAAAGAGCTTCCATTTCTTTGGGGTTCATGCTCATGCTGCTCATATCCCGACCGATTATGACGGTTTGCATAAACGTAGCCAGTGGATAATCCTTGGCTTTGTTCATGTATAACAGTCCGTCAAACCAGGAGTTCCAATGAAACACCATGCTGAATAAGGCAATTGTTGCGATGGATGGCATGGAAATCGGCAGGAAGATCGTGAACAACGTTCTGAAATGGTTGGCTCCGTCCATCAGAGCCGCTTCCTCCAGTTCTTTTGGAATGCCGCGGAAGAAGTTCAGCATTAGAATGACCAGGAAGGTATTGACCGCCCCCGGGAGGACCAGCACCCAGAAGGAATCCATCAGACCAATCTTCTGGATAACCATGTAGAAGGGAACCAGTCCGCCATTAAAGATCATACTAAAAACAAATATCCATGAATATATGGTTCTGCCTTTAAATTCACTATTTTCTTTCGACAACGGGTACGCCGCCAAGAAGGTAATGAGCAACGTAATTGCTGTTCCGATGACCGTACGCAGCAGGGAGATCCAAAGCGAGTTCAGGAAAATCGGATTGTTCATCGTTTTTTTGTAAGCCTCAAGCGAGAAGCCCACGGGCCAAAGATTGACCAGATTGGCATCGGCCGCAGCCTTCGTGCTGAAGGAGACAGCCAGAACATGAATCATCGGTATAATACACATAATGGCGACCAAAATCAGAAAGCAGGTATTAATTATATTAAACACGCGATAAGGCAATGATTTGTGGTACATCGTGGTCCCTTCTTTCTTATGTTCATTCGATTAGAATATGCGATAACCGGCGTATTTCTTAGCCAGACTGTAAGACACAAGAATCAAAATCATGCTGATTACCGATTTAAACAATCCGATGGCGGTGGCAAAGCCCATCTCACCATTTTGCATCGCAGAACGGTATACGAACGTATCAATGATGTCACCCGTTTGATAAACGAGCGGATTGTACAGATTGAAGATTTGGTCAAACCCGGCATTCAGCACATTTCCGAGCGCTAGCGTTCCCACAACCATCAGCATTGGCACAAGCGAAGGAATCGTAATGTGCAGCGTTTGTTTCCAGCGTCCAGCTCCGTCAATTTCTGCTGCTTCGTACAACGCCGGGTTAATTCCGGCAAGGGCAGCCAGGAAAACAATCATGTTGTAGCCAAATTCCTTCCACACATCCGTCAGAATGACCGTAGACCGGAACCAGCTGTTATCCCCGAGGAAGAAGTAGGGCCCCAGTCCGAAGGTTCCAAGAACCCGGTTAACCAAGCCACCAGTGGACAGCAAATCGATCAAAATCCCGCCCAGGATGACCCAGGACAAGAAGTGAGGCAAGTAGACAAGGGTCTGAATGGTTCTCTGTATAGCCATCTTGCGGACTTCATTCAACAGAATGGCGAAAACAAAAGGAACAAATAAATTAAATATCAGTTTCAGCACAGCAATGATCAGCGTATTCCAGATCACCTGCAAGCTGTCTTGACGCTCAAATAAAAATCGGAAGTTATCCAGCCCGACCCATTCGGAGCCGCTAATGCCCAGCCATGGCTTATAGTTTTGAAATGCCATGACAATGCCGCCCATGGGAATGTAACTGAATATGATCAGAAAGATGATGGCTGGCAGCAGCATTACGTGGAATGGCCAAGTTCGTTTTAAAGTTCTCATGATTGCTCCCCCTGTAATTCTTCCTACTCAAGTACTCCCTGAGTGGCTTATACTGCGATTATATCAACCGTTTGCATAGGTCAAACAGCACATAAAAGCAATATAAATGGCACAAAAGCAACCAGTTTGGACTCGCTGTCATTCCAGTCATTCATCCACTGCTAACCCACACCTCCCCTAAGCAAATCAGGCTTTCATAACGACAAAAAAAGCGCACAGACTTTTATCGTCTGCGCGCCGCTGTAACTTATTTTTTCACACTGTCATACCATTCGTTGACCTCTTGTGTGATTTGGTCACCGCCACCCGATTTCCATGTTTGTACGAATGTATCAAACGAATCTACCGGATTTTTGCCATAAATAATTTCATTGAATGCCTGATTCTCAATTTTGTTCAAGTAATCCAGCTTCGATTTCATCGTCTGTGTTGTAGGACCTGTAAACATGTTTTTGTAAGAGATTTCTTCCTGACTTAACAACACTTTCGCTGCGGCAGGTGTCTCTTTACCATAGTTCACGGCAACATCTTTTTCGAGCTTGGTTTCAGGCTCTTTTCCATTGGCCAGATTCATCAAGGCTTTCATCTGTGCATCCGGAATACGGGCGCCATCACGCACAAGCAAATAACGTACAACGTTGACATATCCGCCGTCGATTTTGTCAATTGGCATTTGTTTTCCATCCGCATCCAATTGATAGTCATAACCTGCAAACAGACCATTGTCATATTCACTACCTGGTGCCGGATCTGCGTAATTGTCGAACAGGTAATTCTCATACGTGAAGAACGCTTCAGGATGTTCCATGTCTTTCTTAATCAAAATAACGCCGTTGACAAACTGTGTACCGTGACGCATCGCTTTGCCTTCTGGACCGGACGGGATTTGAATCGGTTTCCAGACCGCGCTTGGCACATTTTTCACTGTATCCAGAAGCGGCCATCCGCTCATCCAGTACGGACCTGGGATAATACCGGCTGTACCTGCCACCGCTGGCTCTGCTGTTTTGTTCTCATCCCACAATGCGGCTTCCTGCGGAATATATCCTTTTTTGAGCCATTCGCTCAATTTGGTCAGACCTTGCTTCATGCCCGGATTAATGGAACCATACTCCAGTTTGCCATCCTCACCTACATTCCATTGGAACGGTAGTGTTCCGTATGCACCGAAGATCCAGGATGGATCTCCCATCCATGTGTTCATGGATGTTTTGAAACCGATGCTCAGCGGAATAACCTTATCTGGAGCTAAACCATCCGGATTTTGGTTTTTGAACGCATCCATAACTTTTTCCAGTTCATCAATCGTTTTTGGTGCCTCCAGATTCAGCTTGTCCAGCCAGTCCTGGCGAATCCACAGCAGGTAATCATTGTTGTACGCATAGTCCAGTACGGGAATACCCATTCTTTTGCCATCACGGCTGTACTGGTTCCATACATTGGGATCCTGCTCCATCGCTTTTTTCCATGTGTCAGAAGCATATTTGTCGAACAGCGGCCCCACTTCCTGATACATACCGGAATCAATCAGATCCTGGGCAAGCAGGTTATCCCCTACGGTTACAACATCAGGCATCTCCTGACCGGAAGACATCGCGAGACGAAGTTTGGTTGCAAAAGCACCATTTGTATCCGTTACAGACCACAAGGATTTGATGTCAATTCCGAATTTGTCCTTGGCCCACTTGGTTGCTACGTTATTTTCCATCGATTCGCCATTTTTAAATTTCAGCTCAGGGTCAATTCCCCATGCTGTTGTAAGGGTTACTGGCGGATCATATTTTTCTTTGTATTCGTTTTCAACAGCTGACGTGCTCGAACCCGCGTTCTCACCGCCACTGTTGCCTCCTCCACATGCAGTCAGGATGACAGCCAGACACGTTGTCGTAGCGAGGAGCGGCAGCCATCTCTTTTTTGTAGATTTCGCTCTCATTAGTTGTTCCCCCTTCAATCATTTTGGTTACCCTTTCATTATAGGCCTGCCGGGTCTTTCAGCCTATGTCACGAAAACAAGATTTCTGCACCTTTGGCAACCTATATGTTGGAATGATGTTGAAATTATGCACGATCCCGATATTCATTCGGTGTCATTCCATAATGCTTTTTGAACATTTTGCTGAAATATTGCGGATTCTGGTATCCAAGCTCACTGGTAATCTCGTAAATCTTTTTGTTCGTATTTTTGAGCAAATACAATGCTCGCTCCATCCGCATGCGAATCATATAATCGCCCAGCCCCTCACCTGTCTCGGCTTTGTAGATCTTGGACAAATAAACGGGATGCAAATATACCTTGTCTGCGATCATTTTCACGGACAGATCCTGCCCAGCATCTCTGGTTACCATCTCCTGAACCTGCTTGATGACGTGTCTGCGGCTCTGTACACCTTCCTGATCCGATAACTCCTCCTGCAGCTTGGCAAGCATTTCCGTCGCCCAGCGGCGAAGCTTATCAGGCGATTGAATCAGTTGGTGTGCGAGCAGCAGGTCAAATCCCGCATGATCGATCTCATGCACGAGATGCCCCTGTTTATGCGCGATATACATAAAAGCACTTGTTACGGACAAATACATCTCATATACATGCTCTCTGGAGAGACATACGCGGTCCGCTGCATCAAATACAGCATTCAGTTTACGTGCCGCAGCCTCCCACTGTTTGGTTTCGAGCAATTGAGGCAGCACGGGTGGCTTATAGAGCTCTTCAAGCGCTTGTTGTGCCGCATCATTCTCTGGACGTTTGGACAGCTCTTCGTCCATATAAATGACCGTATTTTCCTCTGGACCCGACAATACGAGTGATCCTAGACCTTTACGATAAGCAGTCGTCAGATCAGCAAATGGAAACGGTGCGGTGACCACCATCGACAGATTGCCTTGCAGATATCGAATGACATGCTCGCGGAAGGTCCCTGCTGGCTGCTTCAGTTCTTCCACGTTCGTCTGAACAAGATCCGTCCAGCCCTGACTCTGTATAATCATAACCAGACACTCATGGGGACCTCGTCCAAACCACACGTTGAACTGCGGACCGAAAACTTCCTCGGCGATATTGCCAACCGCAAATTCCATCAAATCCAGCGATTGCTGATCCATCGCCGAGAACCGACCTGTAAGGCGAATGAGCATCATGACCGCCGGTTGGTCCGGCTGAAGCACAATCTCGTACTGCTCCAGCTGTTCACCGAGTGCCCGTGCTGTAATCTCGCGGCCCAGCAACAGATCGTGCATCAGATTTTCCCGCAAAATTTTATAATCCGACTTCCGGCTGTATAACAACCGATGGTATTTATCAAATTCATCCCACTCATCCCGAAGGGACGTGATGGCAGCGGAGACCGAAGCCATGAATTCCTCATCGTTCACCGGCTTGAGAATATAATCGGCAGCCTGCAGCTGGATTGCTTTCTTAGCATATTGAAAATCACTGTGCCCGGTCAGCAGGATGCAGCGAATATGAGACCATCGATTGCTTACCTCCTCAACCAGTTCCAGTCCGGACATACCCGGCATTCGAATATCGGTTACCACAAGGTCCACGGCATTCTCTTCCAAAATCTGCAGCGCTTCCTTGCCAGATGCCGCACGGAAAACCGTCGTAACCCCGAGCTCTCCCCAGGGAATGGTCAATTCCAGACTTTCAGTCACATACGTTTCGTCATCCACCAGTAAAATATCAATCAAGACAGTCACTCCCTATCTGCTAGTTATGCAAGCCATTCCATAGTAATCATGCTGTGATTATATGCCGTTTCAATTTCTATCCTTTTATTCAAGAAGATGTTCCTCGTTAGCAGGCCAGGACAAAATAACACGCAGCCCACCCAGCGGTGATTCCGTGACGCTAAGTCCTGCTTGATCTCCATACCTGAGCTGGAGTCGCTGATTGACGTTCCACAACCCACAACCCATCTCTTGATCCATACCACCTGTGAGTTTGTGGAGCAGCATCTGCCGGGCCAGTTCATCCATACCTTGTCCGTCGTCATCTACGGTAAGAATCATCAAGCCATTTCTTTGTTCTCCCGACACCCGTATTTCCCCAGCTTCGGCATCGGCTTCAATCCCGTGAATAACCGCATTCTCCACCAAGGGTTGTACGATTAGCGGAGGCACTTCCTGCCTCAGGATCTCTTCCGACAAGTCAATTTTGAAACGTATTCGGTCCATACGCATCTGCTGAATTTCAAGATAACAGGTGACGAACTCAATTTCCTCCGTAAGCGGCACGACATCTCGCTCCTGCCTCGTCGTATACCGATAGTATCGGGACAGATTATGCGACATGGCAACGACGGCATCCACACGCTTCAGCTTTGCCATGCTTGTAATGAACGAGAAACAATTATAGAAAAAGTGTGGATTAATCTGCGATTGCAGCTGTTTCAGCCGGGCTTCACGCACATGAATCTGCTCCAGATACACGTGTTCAAACAGCTGCTGAATTTGCGCCACCATCGAGTTGAATCGTTCCGACAAAAAGCTGAACTCATTGCGTCCTTTCGGCGTGATTCGAACTGAATAATCCTCCTGCTTCAATCGTTGGAATCCACGAATCAACTGTTTGACAGGGACCTGGACCTGAACATATAACAGATAGGCCACGGCAAAGCTCATCAAGAGCAGACAGATCATCGCTGAATAAAACAGTATATTGGATTGATGAATCGGCTTCAGAATCGCCGATAGCGGCATGTAATCGACCAGATACCAGCCTGTTGTGCTGGATTTTACCGTATTCACCATGTAAGGCTCGCCGTCAATGACTACCGTCCGGTTATCCACATCCTTAAGCTTATCAATAGCCAGCTTGTCCATCAGCTGACCTGTCAGTGCACGATCCGAAGATCGGTTATAGATAACCCCCGTCTCTTCTCGGTAATAAAACGGATCATGGCGACCATCGTCCTTGAATTTGTCCAGCATATCTCGAATGTTGTCACTGTCAAATTCAAGCTTGATCACGGTCTGCGCATTGGCTGCCGGGTCGCTAATGCCGTATGGAGATACGGTGATCCAGCTGAAGACGAATCGCTCATCTTCCCCCTCCTGAATCTTTCGAACATTCCATCCGGATGATATGTTGCCTCGCAGCGTCTGCTGATCATAATAGCCAGCATCTCTTTCAGAGATGACCCTGCCCAGCGTCGGCGAATACAGATATAATTTTGTTGTCCAGTTCGATGAACTTTCCTGGATGCTCAGCTTGTTCTGAATGCGTTTAACCAGATTGATCGTATCCAGATCGAAATATTTACTATCGGCGTAGATCCGCCGGAAGCTCGCAATATCGGGGTCATGGATGAGCAGATTCGGCCACGAGGATAACAATTCGATGTGGGTATTCACTTGATTTTGAAAAAACTCAAGCTGGTTGCTGTTGGAACGATTGAGTTCATCCCGCAGAACTGCTGTTGTTTTATGGTTGGAATACCAGTACAGCAGTACGACGGGAACCAGCATAATTAAAATTAAAATGACCATTTTGGAAAATAGATTTGTCCGGTATGACATCTTCTTACCTCACCTTGCCTTCATTAGTCAGTGAATCTAATTTTAACGATGCAAGCGTTAAACATAAACTCTTTTTTTCTGGGTGAATCCGCTTCATAGCTTATCCGTTATTCCGGACCTACTCCCATTACAATCGACTCTCTATATATCGTAAGCGTTACCATATCCATGCATAAAGGTGACAAAGCCAACTTTTCTGCACTAATTGCAACTTCCACGCAAAAAAAGAGCCGACAACCGTCAGCTCCTTTCTAATGCAGCATATTGATTAATTTCTTCTAACTTGAAAGCTCTTCTTATGTATTCATTCTATCTTGCTAACGCAATATTCTTATGGAATATCGTAATCAAACACGGTGTTCTCTCCATCCACGGCGACATCTAGGACAATATCGGTTAACTTTCCTTTCACTTGCAGCGGGGAGTCAGCCAATCCGGAAAACGCCAGTTGACCCTTAAAGGTTCCATGCGGCTCAATCTCTATATGCACAGGTTTTAGCTGGACGGATTGCAGGGATTCATAGAGCGGATCATCCTGGTGTTTGTAACTGCGGGCCAGGTCAGGCAAGAGCACAGCTGCGACAGGCTCTCTGGTGTAATTTTTGAGTGTCAGGTCACAATTTACCCGTGTGATCCCATTATCCAGTACATCATAGGTACAGGAGCTATCATTTTGGACATAGGAAACACCATGAATACCGGAAGCTCCCCATTTGGCTACATACATTAATTTATCCGTCATGAAGGAGTAACTGAGAACGATAGCGAGAACGATCAGCCAGAGACGTTTGGCCAGAACCGGATATAAGGGCATAATTTCTTTGCGTGTAAGATAGTAGCTGCACACTAATATACCCATTCCAAAAAATAACGTGATATGCACACCACTTACGTAGGCAGTGGTGTAAGGCGACATTCCTATAGCAGACAACATCGTGTCCCCTACAGAAAAACCGAGGTGATGCTTAAACGTAAAGATGATGCCAAACAGCAATAACATCGCAGAGAACACAAGTCTGGTTCTCGACACACGAACACCCCCTAATCAACCACCTGATTATATCATATTTTTCCTTATTATGGTTTGTGACCCAAATAAAAAAAGACGCTTCGGTTTTTAACCGAAAACGTCTTTGGTTTTGCAACTTAAATCTACTTCTTGGAAAGGAATGCATCGAGCTGCTCTTGTTTGGCTGCAATGATTTTATCAATACCTGCAGCTTTCAGCTTCTCCAGATATTTCGGGATCATTTCATTCGGATCTACTGCACCCGAGGTCATGCCCGGTTTGAACTGTTTGTTCACGTTGTTGACCGCAGCAATTTCATTTTTGACGGATTGACTATTGAAGGTAAAGCCCAGTGCAGGTGACTTGACGCCTTTGGCATTAAACTCCTTGAATTTTTCCCATTTCTGCGGATCTTCATTATCCCAGAGGTAGTTCAGGAACTGGTTGCCCAGCTGCCATTGTGCGCCCGGATTGTATGTTCGACTGTTCGCATCCACCCCTTGTGGGAGGGTAATAATGTTGTCCTGACCGTCTTTTTTCACATAATGTGTGCCTTCGATTCCGAAATTGAGCAGATTGTTAATCTCTTTGTCGGAATGCAGCAGGTTAATGACTTGCATCGCCTTTTCCGGCTGCTCAGAGGAACGGGAGATCGCCAGCATGGCACCGGAAGCATCCCCGGTTGTAATCGTAGGCTGTGTCATCTCAATCTGAGTCAGTGGATATCCAACGTACCCTTCTTCTTCCTTATCCTTGCCCGGTTTCATGCCATCGGTCCAAAGGAAAGCCTTGCCCGCCTTCGCCTGATCTTTCGGGAACACATTGGAGGTCGCCGCATCACTGTTGATGTATCCAGCCTGATACCACTTACGTGCAAGCTCAGCGGCCTCCTTGAATTCAGGGGTCTCTACTTCATTCAGCACCGTCGTTGTACCCGCTGTTTTGGAGATTACACCCGGCACGGATGCATCACCGAGATAATCCCAGTCCAGGTTCTCCAGCAGCCCGTTACCATTGGTATTGGACATATAAAACGGAGTAATACCCGGTTCGTTTTCCTTAATGGTTTTGAGCAGTGGCTCCAGATCAGCCCACGTTTTCACTGCGGTCAGATCCAGTTTGTATTTGTCAGCCAGATCTTTGCGTACGAGTACACCACGTGTTGCTGCCAATTCCTTGTTGGTAGGAACACCATAGTTTACGCCATCCACCTGGGAGCCTTCCAGAAAGGCGGGATCCAGATTTTTCTTGATATCCTGCCCATACTTGTCAAGCAGCTCATTAAGCGGCAGGAAAGCACCTTTTGCCACATTGACGGTATAATTTTGCCAGGCCGCCGTGAAAATAATATCTGATTTTTCGCCGGAAGAGATCATCAGATTCAGCTTGTTATCCCACTGACCCCAGTCGATGGCATTGATCTTGAGTGTTGCCCCGATCTTGGGCTCCATCTTTTTGTTGATCTCGGCCTCGACCAGAGCCACATCTTTCTGTGGCGTTCCCGGATAATACAACGTCACTTCATAAGGCTTACCCCCACTCTCCGCTGCACCGCCACCCTCTGCTGCCGGTGTTGTTCCGCCTTTGTCCGATGAGCACCCTGCCAGCACCAGGCTCAGCGCCATAACTGCTGCCGCGATACGCGGCCATACCTTAAACGTTTTAACCAAATGAACCCCTCCCGTCATATGTTGGACCCTGCAACCGATTGCCCCAATTCGCCATGTTTTCAATCTGCCAAAGTCCGTACCTTTGCCGGTCCTCCGGCGTGTCTGTACTCGCTGATTTTTGTATATGCCCTCTCAGGTCCATCTTCGTTATCTTCGTTATATATCCGTTGCCCTCTCCGCTAACCGACCGGAGTTAGCCCTTCACTGCGCCCACCGTAAGGCCTTTGATGAAATAACGCTGGAAGAATGGATATGCCAGTACAATTGGACCAATACCGACAACAGCCATCGCCATTTGCAGTGTTTTATTCGGCAGATTCAGCAATCCGCCCTGTGACGAAATCTGTGAAGAGACATTGGAGTTGGATGTTAAATATTGAATATCGAGCAGCGTCCGGTACATGAGGTACTGAAGGCTGATCGTTCGGTTATCGGATATAAAAATCATGCTAAGATACCAGTCGTTCCAGTAATTCAATGTGCTGAACAGCGCAACGGTCGCCATCACCGGAAGGGAGAGCGGAAGCACGATACGTGTAAACGTTCTCAGTTCACCTGCTCCATCAATCCGTGCCGATTCAAGAATCGATACCGGAATGGAATTGGCGAAGAAGGTCCGCATGACCAGTACAAAGAACGGTGATAGCAGCAGCGGCATGATCAATGCCAGAATCGAGTTTTTCAAATCCAGCACGTTCACATAAACGAGATACCAAGGAACCAGCCCGCCATTGAACAGCATAGTGAAAAAGATGAAAAAGGCGAACCACCCGCGATACGGCAAATCCCTCCGGGAAAGCGGGTACGCGTACAGTGCAGTCAACGCCACACTCGTTATCGTACCTATCACGGTTACGATAATTGAAATGCCATAGGAGTGGATGATCTGATCCATGTCTTTGAACAGAAACTCATAAGCAGTCAGGCTAAACTTCTCCGGAATCAGCTTATATCCGTTCGCAATAACCGTCGTCTCGTCCGAGAATGAGATCGCGAAGACAAGCAGGATCGGCACGATGCAGGCAATGGCATAGAAGATAAACATACCGTGTATGATAGACGCGGAACGCCGCGACACAGCTAATGGATCACGTGATTTCACAGCTGGCTTGCCTCCTCTCAAAATAATGCATTATCTTTGTCCATTCTCCTTACGATGGTATTGGATACAAGCACAAGTACAAATCCGACAACAGCCTGATACAGCCCGGCTGCCGAGGACATCCCGATATCTCCCCCTATGAGGAAGGTTCGGTATACATACGTATCCAGAACGTTCGTTACCGGGAACAGTGCACCCGATTCCAGTGGAACCTGATAGAACAGACTGAAATCCGCGTAGAAAATACGACCGATCTGCAGCAATGTCATAATGACAATCAGCGGGACGAGAAACGGAACGGTAATGAAGCGAATCTGATGCCACTTGCTCGCGCCATCCAGTACGGCCGCTTCATAATATTCCTCATCGATGCCTACGACGGCTGCCAGATAAATGACGGCGTAATAACCGATATTCTTCCACGTATTCACCAGCGGCAAAATGTACGGCCAGTACTTGGGCTCTGAATACCAATCAATTGGTTGTCCGCCAAAGAGCTGAAGAATCGTCGAGTTCATGAAGCCCGAATCCTTGCCGAGAAAGGCGAGCACGAGATAACTGACGACGATCATCGACAGAAAATAAGGAAGCAGCATGAGTGACTGATACAATTTGGACATCGCCTTGTTCTTCACTTCATTCAGCAAAATGGCAAGCCCTACACCTACAAATAAATTCAGCGCAATAAATACGGTGTTATATGCGAGCGTATTACGTGTGATCTCCCAAGCATCGCTGGTGGAAAACAAATACTTGAAATTATCCCAGCCGCTCCACGGGCTGCCCCAAATACCGTCGGCATAGTTTACATTTTTGAAGGCAATCAGAACGCCGAACATCGGCATATAGTTGTTCACCAGCAGAAACAGAATGCCTGGCAAAAACATGAGATACAAAACCTTGAATTTACCTAGATTGTACAGGACAGACTTTCGTTTTCGAACCGGTATATCCGATATGTCCCTTCCATCCGATAGACGTGCTCCCTTACCCGCCTGGGGTTGTGTCTTCATAACTTGTTCTCCCTCACTCCTCTTGAATTTCATCCTCAGGATGAAACACCGCTGTGTCTCCTGTGGTTCAAGTATACGGCGGGGCGTTCACGTCCACTATCTGCTGTGGTGACCTGTTCACTTATCAAATTATGACTTTAAGGCACCAATAAACAAAAGACGCAGCATGCTGCGTCAAATCTGTACCGTTCGGGACTGTTTACGAAACTCCTGGGGTGTAATACCCGTGCACTTTTTAAACATCTTCGTAAAATGAGAGTAGTTGTAGTACCCCACCTTGCCTGCGATATCCGTCACCTTCACGGTAGATTGGGACAACAAGGTCTTCGCTTTGGCTACTCTGCGCTGGAGAATGAATTCGGAGAGCGACATGCCCTTTTCTTTACGAAACAAGCGGGACAGATAGGCTGGATTAAATCCGGCAAAGGACGCAAGTTCTTCTCGCATCAGCTCTTCACCAATATGATTTTCAATGTAGATGCATAACTGGTCCACAATGGTCATTGGACTGTGATCGTCCGGGTACAATACCGGGATAGCACGACTGATCAGGTCTGATGTCCACTGCTTCAGTTGGGGCAATGAACGAGTCACAACGCTTTCTTCCGGTTCTCGTTCGCTAGGGTACAGGCTGCGTACGGATACATTTTTCTGATGGAGCAGCGGGTAGATCACATGCAGCATTGCATGATAATACAGGTGGAGAATTTCTGGTGACAGCCGCTCCTGGGCAGCCAGTAATTCAAAGATTTCATCGACACGTTCGCGCAGGTCATCAAACTTCCCCGTTTCGAACAGGATGGACAGCTCGGAAAACCACGGTATGGGCAGAAAGCGATCCTCCGTATCTCGGCCCACTTCGTCATAGATGAAGACCCCTTCAAGCTCGTTAATATTGCGACGCTCCATGTCCATCAGCTCATTCAGCATACCCTGAAGATCCGTAACTGCCACCGGAACTCCAACATAACAGGATAATCGGCAATAAAAATAATTACTGCACTCCTGAATATAGCTCTGACATCCTTGCGCCAATTCACTCGTCGTTGGTACGATACCGTCCTGTTCGTATGCAAGCACAATATTCAGTCCACTGTGGTCCTGAAACACTTCGCCGGGTTTGTCACCAAGCAGCATTTCCTTGGCAGCATTGCGGAGCGCATATTCCAGCACCTCCTCATCACGCAGGTCGAAGTCTCGCACCCATTCTTCGACGGATATGACAATCGGCAGCACACGCACTTGCGGATCAATCTCGGCTCCGTACACCTCGGCCAGTTCCTGAAGCCTTTGATGGGTTAAGGTTACCCGTTGTGAGAGGGCATCTTTCCAGAAACGCTCGGTCAACAGCGGTTTATGCGTTTGCCAGCGTTTGTACACGGTCTCATATACTTCATTGGTGCGGGAACGCAGCTCCCCGTCCTTAATTTTGTCCATTGCCTGGTTCACAACCTTAAGCAGCTGGTCTGCGGGAGCAGGCTTCAGCACATAATCGAAGCTGTTCAGCTTGATTGCGGTTTGGGCATAATCAAACAGGGCGTGCCCCGTAAGAAAAATAGTTAACATCCCGGGATCATGCTTTAACACCCAACTCTGCAGATCCAGTCCCGTCTCACCCGGCATCTCAATATCACAGATCATAATATCGATGGGATGGGTTTTTATCAGCAATCTCGCTTCTTCGGCATCCCCAGCACTGAACACCTGGTCAATTCCGGCCAGGCCCCAGTCCACCCCTTCCACCATCGCTTGCAGGGCATATACTTCATCATCCACGATCAACAGGTTCCGCATAGGCTCTCCCTTCTTCCTCTTCCGTCTGGGCGGGCATATGAATAACGACTGCTGCCCCTCCTTCAGTCTGATTCCTGAATTGCAATCCGGCATGTTCGCCGTATTTCACTAACAGCCGATGGATAACGTTCCAGATGCCAATGTGCTGCCCACCCGGAGCTTCGGCGTATTGCCCCTGCTGCAGTCGCTCCAGTATTGCTTGTTCAAAGCCAACACCGTTATCCGTAATGGAAAGTTGAAGTACCGAATCAATTTCATTTTCGATATGTGAATCAGACCCAGATAACGTTTTCGTTTTCCGGGCAGTTATGCGTATAACAAAAGGCTCTGTGCGCCGCTGAAAGCCATGAATGATGGCATTCTCCACAAAAGGCTGAATCGTTAAGGGCGGCAGCACATAATGCCCGAGATCCGGGCCAACATCCAGAGCGAACTCCAGCTTGTTTGGAAACCGCAGCTTCTGAATCTCCAAATAATGACTGATATGTTCCAGTTCTTCATCCAATCGAATAACACGTTTGCCTGCACGCAGGCTGAACCGGAAATAATCCGCTAGGTGACCAGCCATCTGCTGTACAAGCTCATGCTTTTGCAATGAAGCCAGGCTATGAATGATATTCAAGGAATTCAGATAAAAGTGAGGATTGATCTGCATCTGCAATTGTTTGAACTCTGCTTCCCTCGTCCGCAATTGCTCCTCATACACATCAATCTTCAGATGCTGGATTTCACTTGTCATCTGATTGAAGCTGTGCGTGACAAACTCCAGTTCAGATGAAGCCGGCGTCTCCAGCCTCACATCAAGTTCCCCTCGGCTAACCCTTCTCATCCCGCGTATGAGCACATTCATTGGACGGAACAAAAGCTGCCTGAGAAAAATCATCGCTGTAATCAGGATGACCGCTGCACCAATCGGAAGCAGGCGAATGATCTGCTGAAAAAATGGCAGGTTTCGCATCATATCCTCCTCGGGCAGCAGGACAATATAATTCATCTCAGACATTGCTGAGGGAATTCCCAGCATCAGGTACTGACGTGCACTGCCAGTGGATGTCACTTCAGAGATCACCTGGTAGGGATTATTTAACCCAGTGATATGGGCTGCGGCCAGCTTGATTTGTGCCGAGTTCAGGGCTGAATTGGACAAGGCCCCACCATCCGCTCCTACGATGACGGCTCCTCCCCGGTTACCGGATTCGGTAAATTGCTCGGGGTGATTCAGTGCATTCATGTCTACAAGCGCCCCTGCATAGAACTGAGCGTTGATCCGTACCGTTTTGACCAAGGCATTCCATGTGCCCCCCCGAACGATGCTCCACTCCGGCTTCTGGATTTCCCCCTCGAGTTGCTGCATCTGAACCGGCATACTCTCCTGAACAATCGACATTTTGACATCATAATTGCCTGAGGTAGCGAGCAGCAGATCATCATTTACGGCATCGTACAGAAAAAATGAATCGATCAGATTATAAAATCCGATATCGGTCATGAATTTGTTCATAATGCGCTGCTTCGCAATAATATAATCCCCGCTGCCGTATTTGAGAAAAAACAGGGAAATAATATCCGGGTCACGCTCGCCCAGACTGTATAAATAACGATTGGTCTCCTGCAGCACGCGCTCGTTCTGCTCCACACTCTTCGCCAGATGATTCATATTGGTGAGAGACACTTGATCACGTACCACTTTCATGGCGTATACGTTGTTGTAATAAAGCAGCATGAATAGTGGCAGCATGATCAAGGTCAGACCCACAATAAACTTAAAGCGCAGTGAACGGATAAAATTCATGAATTCCCGCCCTTTTGTCTAATCTGATTTGAAGTTCTTTTGCACAACATTGTAACCGCTATCAAAAAACAGGCAATTCCTCCTGTCTTCTGATGCTCCACCTCTGTATTTCTTCCATCTTCTTCCTTATAATAGCATGTTTATTGTAGTCATACTTGGTTATGTCTGTCTATGTAGTTCCGTGACCTGTCAATATCACTTCTGGTGACTTGCACTTGGCTTACAGTACGTGTACAAGGCTCCATGCTCTAATAAGTTCTCCATCTGTAAAAAGAATCCTGCTCCCTACTCCACGAACGCCCGGTGATGACATGCATACGATATATCACTCCTTGGGTTGACACCAGGGATGGAAGGAGGCATGTCCGATGAATATTCAACTTGTCCCATTGCATTATGTATATCTGGCTTTTATCGTATTGATTATCGCCGTCATGGTTCGTCGTAGAGATACAACCATCATTTGTGTCGCAGGTATTATGACCATCGGATTTCTGGCGACTGAAACATTAAGCGGATCGGTATCCGGAATCTTCAGCAGTTTTATCTATGCAGCCAAGGAGCTGCTCGGCACTATTTTTATCATCTCAATCATTGTCGCGATGAGCCGGGTGTTAATCAGGACGGGAATCAATGAAGTTATGGTGAAGCCGCTCACCCGGTTCATCCATTCTCCACAGGTCGCGTACTGGGGAATCGGATTCATTATGATGATTGTATCGCTGTTCTTCTGGCCTTCACCTGCCGTTGCTCTGGTTGGGGCTGTACTTCTTCCAGTAGCGGTACGAGTCGGACTTCCACCTATCGGCGCCGCCATTGCCATGAATTTATTTGGGCATGGAATCGCCTTATCAGGGGATTACATCATTCAAGGTGCACCCAAACTGACGGCTGATGCAGCAGGACTCCCCGTTACCTCCGTCATGACTGCAAGTATCCCGCTTGTCATAGTGATGGGAACGGTGTCTACCGTAACGGCATTCTGGATGTTGCGCAAGGAGATGAAATCAGGCTCTACCGTTAAACTTGGTGATCCAGTCTTGGGTGAAGCAGCAGCTGCCCTTCCACCTTCATTAGATTCTGCGCCCGTTTCGGGGGGGCCTTCTGTTCAACATCAACCCATGCCGCGCCGTCTGCAAAAGACATTCGCTCTGATCATCCCGTTGTTATTCGCTGCGGATGTCATTCTGATGTTTTTACTTCAACTTCAAGGCGGGGATGCCACAGCTTTAATTGGTGGAACAGCTGTGCTCATTCTGATCGCCGTCTCCCTTGCCGCGCATCGTCATTCAGGTCCGGAAGAAACAACAAACTATTTAATTGAAGGATTCCAGTTCGGATTCAAGGTGTTTGGTCCAGTCATACCGATTGCCGCTTTCTTTTATCTGGGGGATGCTGCGATCACAGAGCTGTTCAACAACCCGCTGCCTGCTGGTTCACACGGTATTGTTAATGATTTGGGGGTAGCTCTTGCCGGGTTGGTTCCACTGAATAATACGGTAGGCGCTATTACGATGACGGTGACCGGAGCGGTCACGGGAATGGATGGTTCGGGGTTCTCAGGGATATCCCTGGTCGGCTCCATTGCGTCTATGTTTGCAGGTTCGGCAGATTCCGCACCTGTACTGACGGCACTGGGTCAGGTCGCCGCCATATGGGTAGGCGGTGGGACCTTGATTCCATGGGCCTTGATTCCAGCTGCTGCCATCTGCGGGGTCAGTCCATTTGAACTGGCACGCCGCAATCTGAAGCCAGTATTGCTGGGATTAACAGTGACTACAATTGTGGCTATCTTTCTGATCTAATCGCGGAAACCATGCTATTCGAACTGAAAGGACGTACGCAGGTGAGCCCAGGACCAAAGCTCATCCTTACTCATTCCGGCCAGATGTAGCATCTCCTCATAGGGGTCTCCCTGAAGTCCCAGTACTGCAGCGAATGCAGGCTCCGTCTTCAAGCCTCCCAGCTTTAGTTTGCGAATCTCCCGATGTCCTGCTGCGCCCCAAAGTTGCAACAATTCCCACTCTACCCGCATGTGAAGATAGGCATTCTGACTGCGTACAGATACGGACTGAGCGAAAATCTCTATAGGCCAGTTTCCAATATCCACACAACAGGTCACATAAGGAAGCTGGCCGGCACGGCCGTCCCCCCGGTCACATCGAAAACCTTGCATTTCCCTTAGTTGACGGTGCAATAGGGTTTCAAACGCTTCCAAATCCGCTGCCTCACATAATAGATCAAGATCACTTCCAGGGATATCAATATCAATCGGCACAGTTCCAGCCGGATAAGGCTGGTAAGCACCCAATATGCTTAATAATCCGCTAGATTGCAGCACATCATAAGCATCCTGCTGACGCTCGTTACCCGAGGCCAGATGTGTCATTACATCCGCAGTTGTAATCATGTTACAACCTCGGGCACCGGCTCATTCCGACGCTCCTGTAACGACTTGTTTCACACGGCCCACCTGTCCATTAGTCAAACGCACTTTAATTCCATGCGGATGTGTGGGCGATTTGGTTAATAAATCCTTCACGATTCCACGTGTCAGCTTGCCTGTAGGCTGATCTTGCTTGAGCACAATATCCACTTCAAGCCCCGGTTTGATATTTACTCGTTGTTGTCCGTTCATGGGTTTCCCTCTCCTCTTCAACGTATTCCATGTCATGCAGCCATAATTCACAAAGCTTCATCTATTGTAGACGTTTTGGATTGAAAACGAAAGCCATGTGCAACGTTCAAAAACTGAACTAAACGGTCATTCCGTATTTGAAGAGGGATCAGAGGATTTGCTTTTCATCCTTTTCAGAGCTGATCGATACACTTCATCTGCACTCTCTTCAGCTTTATTCGTATCCGTTAATACCGCTTCCTCATCTACTTCAGCAGGTTTGCGGAAATGAAGCAAGGCTTGGCGGTAAGCTTTATCACCGTCTGTCGTCTGCGTCTCTCTTATATGAGGTGAAGGAGGCACTTCCAACGTGGAATCCATCTGGTGAATCTCCGTTTGCCTGCGCTCCTCATGTTCTAAAACCTCTGTATGCTCGGCCTGTTCGCTAATTCGATCTTCCTTCCGGGCATGATCTTCTTCATGGAGCAGGACAGGCCCTTCTTCCACCTCTGCTATTTTGGAAGCTCGTGCTTCTGCAGCCTTGCGGGACGATCTGGAGTTATAAATCATCAGAAACACAACCCCAATAACAACGATTACCGCCAAAATGATCAACATGTGTGCATCCTCCTTATCATCCGCCTGTAGGCAACCTTAATCAATATATTGGTGCCCTATTCTGCGAATAATATTTCACCTTGTTTCGTATAGAGCGACAAAGTAGCGGGAATGCTCCAAACAGGATTGTCAACAGAAGACTTTCAGAACCGATTAAAGAGAAGATTCAAAGAAAACCGAATTGAGGAGGAGTGATCAGCATGAATTCACGTGCCATTTTGATCAATATCATCGTTATACTGGTGATTTTGGGAGCCGGGGCAGCCGGGATCTACTATTACAACCAATCCACCAGCTACGTTAAAACCGATAATGCGCTCGTAACCGGGCAGCCTATCTCCGTGGCTTCCGCAGTAAGTGGTGAGCTTCGATCCTGGAAAGGCAAGGTAGGTACAACATTTAATGCAGGCGATACCGTCGCCACTGTCTCCGCTGCGGGCAAATCAACATCCGTGACGATGCCTGTTGATGGCACCATTGTACAACAAACCGCTGTCGAAAATTCGCTCGTATCCGCAGGTACGCCCCTCGCACGGGCCTATAATTTCAATAATTTGTACGTGACAGCCAATGTCGACGAGACCGCGATTGATAAGATTAAAACCGGTCAGATCGTAGACGTGTATGTCGACGCTTTTCCAGACACCACTTTGACGGGCAAAGTAGACCAGATCGGACTTGCTACTGCATCCTCCTTTTCGCTATTGCCATCGTCCAATACGAATGCAAATTACACCAAAGTAACACAAGTCATCCCGATCATCATTACGATCGAAGGATATAAAGGACTGGGTGTGGTTCCCGGCATGAGCGCTACCGTGCGCGTTCATATCTAAGGCTGCTGATGGAAAATCAAGTGCCACTTGGAAAAACCATCGCTGTCCTGCTGCTCGGCGCATTTATCGCCATTCTGAACCAGACTTTGCTCAATGTAGCCATCCCCCATCTGATGAATGATTTTAACGTCTCGGCAACGACCGTGCAGTGGCTGTCTACAGCCTACTTACTGGTGAACGGGGTACTCATTCCGATTACCGCCTACTTGATCGAGTCGTTCGGGACCCGCAAATTATTCGTGACCGCGATGCTGTTATTTACGCTGGGTTCGTTGATCTGTGCCATCAGTCCTGGATTTACGGTCATGCTCATCGGTCGTATCGTACAAGCCAGTGGGGCCGGGATTATTATGCCTTTGGTTATGAATGTGTTTCTGACTGTTTTCCCTCCAGAGAAACGGGGAACGGCCATGGGCACGATGGGTATTGCCATGATGTTTGCCCCGGCTATTGGTCCAACCTTATCCGGATGGATCGTGGAACATTATACATGGCGGATTCTGTTCTATATGGTCATTCCGCTCGCCTTGCTTGATATTTTGTTTGCCTTCATCTGGCTAAAAAATGTGTCCAAGCTTACTTCACCGAAATTTGACGGGTTTGGGGCGTTATTCTCCACGATTGGTTTCGGCTTTCTGCTCTATGGATTCAGCTCTGCCGGAGATAAAGGCTGGACCAGCGCAACTGTGCTGTTGACATTGATTATCGGTGTGCTCTTCATCGTTTTCTTTGTCCTCAGAGAGACGGCCATGAAGAACCCTTTGCTGGAATTTCGTGTATTCAAATACGATATCTTCACCATCTCGACGCTGGTCAGTGCAACGATTAACATGGCACTCTTTGGCGGAATGCTGCTGTTACCGATCTATCTGCAAAATATAAGGGGATTCTCTCCTCTGCAATCCGGTTTGTTGCTCCTGCCAGGCGCATTGCTAATGGGCGTCATGTCTCCTATCTCAGGTGCCCTGTTTGACCGGATCGGCTCTCGCCCCCTCGCCATTGTCGGTTTGATCATTACCGCCATCTCCACCTTTGAGTTTAGCAAGTTGACGGGGGAGACACCCTACGGTCACATTATGATGTTATATACGTTCCGTAGTTTCGGGATGTCCATGCTTATGATGTCTGTCCAGACAGAGGGGTTAAACCAATTACCGCCTCATCTCACAAGCCATGGGACGGCCATGTCCAATACGGTCAGGCAGGTGGCAGGTTCAATCGGGACCGCTTTGCTTATCACCGTGATGGCGACACGTGCAGGCATTCATTTGGCGGATTACAGCAACACGGTCACTACAACCAATGCTGCATTGACCGAACAAGTCGGCATGCTCGGTGCTCAGATGGCTACCGCGGCTGGAATGCCGCCTGAGCAAGGTTCCAGTCTCGCATTACAGCAGCTCTATGGTATTGCTGTTCAGACGTCAACAATTGAAGGCATTAATGATGCTTTCATTGTAGCAACCTGGATTTCGATCATTGGTCTGTTTCTATCGCTGTTCCTGCGACGGGCGCGCTCCCGTCCTCGTAAAGTCAAGCCTGAGCGCTGAATTTCACTGGCAACCCAATACCCTATATACACCTGGGGATAACAGTGATCGGAAGGTTGTTCTGTCATCGGAGTGGCAAGTGTAAATATTCTTTAGTTCAATTTATATATTGAAACGATAAAAAAACCGCAGTCTCTTCATCAGAGACCTGCGGTTTTTGGCTTGAACTATGGATGCTGAGGTAAGGATGAATTGTCATCCTTGGCAGCCTCTCTCGCCTTGACGGCCAGTAGTTCCGATACGGTTACAAAACGATATCCCTGCTCCTTGAGCTTGGGCAAAATCGTTTTGAGCGCCGTTATCGTCTGCGACTTGCCATCCACCTTATCATGAAACAGAACGATATCCCCGTTACGTGCGTTCTTCAGCACTTTGTTCACAATGGCTGATACACCTGGTGAAGCCCAATCACGTGTGTCCTGATGCCAGGACCATAACACGATCGTATAGCCTTGCTGCTTGGCGACCTGAATGACCATGTCATTGTAATAGCCTCCCGGTGGCCTGAACAATGTGGGGCGCTGCGCCCCTGCTCCAACAATGGATTTCTCCGCTATGTTTATTTCATGGCTGTACTTATCCGCCCTTGTTGATCTGACCGCGTACGTATGTGCATACGTATGATTGGCGATTTCATGTCCTTCCCGCTGCTCCTGCTTGATCAGTTCAGGAAACTTTTCGGCCCATTTGCCAAGTACAAAAAAAGTGCCTTTAGCCTGATACTGCTGTAGCAAAGCCAGAATCTGCGGGGTTTGGACCGGATCTGGCCCATCATCAAAGGTCAGTGCGATGAGTTTGTCATGCGTGGGAACCTCCCACACAATCTCTCCCCGTTCCTCATAATACTGTCGATTCTTCTGCACAGGTTTCGCATAGGCAGAACTGCTGCCAAGCAAAATAATCAGCATACACAATCCGATGCATCGGGCTGCCTTCAGGTTCATGTTAATGTCCTCTCTTTATCTTCAAACGTAAACTCCCTGTTAGCATCTCCCGATTCACCAGAACTATTTAATGAAATATCTGATTAATGAACTGCCGTTCCACAATTGTACAAATTCTAATGATCAAGTGTTTTTCAGCGCAGTGGCTTCCACATCATTGATGAATCGGCGGAGTTTTGCGGCCACCTCGCGGTTGATTTCACCCTTTTCGTACAATTGCTGTATGGTATTACGCTGCTCCTGCATCGCCACCATTTGCAATTCCAGCTTATCCTGATCAAATGGATCTTCGGTTTTGCCCTGATTCCAGGTACGCAATTTGGCAATGACCCGTTCATATCTGGAGATGACCGAAAGAGCTACAATCCGGTTACTGTCGTTCATATGGGCACGGATCGCCTTGATCGCCGCTTCCGAGGTTCGCATCTTCACTTGACGGAACAGCTCCGCATTCTCGATCATAAACGGCTGATCCGGTTTCCGTGAACGATGGGTAAACACATGTCCAAACACTCGCCCAATTTCACTGAGTGAGAACATCATCTGGGTATTCGTACGATTCGCAAGCATCATTTCCTTACGATCCAACCAGCTGTTACATCTAAAGGCCGCTTCCGAAGCAATTACATTTTCGTCCATCATATTCTCGATTTCCTTGCGTTCAGCCCGGGTTGCGATGAGATTAATTGCTGTTTCCTGTTTCAAAATATCCTTGCGCTTTCCGGCAGTAAGCTCGCCAGCCGCTTGCCTGATATATTTTGACAGATCAGAAACTACAGCAAGCGCAGCAGCTTTGTTCTCGTCGTTCATTTCCGACTTGACTGCGCGAATAGCGGCGTTCAACATAATATCCTGTGCTTTTTTTTCCGTCGTTTGCGGCGCACCTTCCTCCGCTTTTTCTTCGTTCTTCGCAAGAATAGGAAGGAACACACTTGCAGCAATCAGAGTGAACAGAATCACACCTGCCGCCAGGAAAATGATCAGATCCCTTTCAGGAAAAGGAGACCCATCCTGAAGAACATAAGGAATGGAGAATGCCCCCGCCAGTGTTACAGCCCCTCTCACACCTGAAAGGGTAATAATCGTAATCTCTTTCAGTCGGGGCTTGCCGCTCGACAACTCCTCACCGGAATTTTCATTTCCTTTCCAGAACAGATAGATCCAGACGAAACGAAGGACCAACAATAAGATTGAAATTAGGCCCACATAGCCGAGTACTTGCAAGTTATCAAATGAAACATTTTCGAAGATGGTACTCAGCACATCCGGGATCTGTACCCCAAGAATGACAAAGACCAAACCGTTCAAAATAAATAAAATCACAGACCAGGTGCTGGCAGACACGACCTGCATCTTCAGTTGTACAGACTCTGTCCGGTCACGCTCAATGGCGTGAATGATCCCGCCAGCGACTACCGCCAGAATGCCCGAAACCCCGACCTCTTCACTCACAAGATAAATAACGAATGGTGTTAAGATTTGCAACAGCATATGAATGGTCACATCTTCCATTCCCAACCGCCGAATCCAGACACCCAATCGGATCAACAGTAAGGATAACAAGGCACCAATCAACAACCCGCCAATCGCGATAAGTATAAAACTGAATGACGCCTGAGCCAGGGAAAATACACCCGTGACCGTGGCGGCAATCGCAAATTTGAATGCAACCAGACCGGATGCATCATTCATTAATGCTTCTCCCTCAAGAAGCCTATGTATGCTCTTGGGCAAATGCACACGACCTGCCATGGCGCCTACAGCCACAGCGTCTGTCGGGGACAGTATTGCCGCGAGTGCAAAAGCCGCAGGTAGTGGAATGGTTGGAATAAGCCAGTGTATGGCGTACCCCGCAACAACAACCGTAACAAATACAAGGCCCAAGGCCAACAACAGGATGGGCGCTCTTAGATTCCACAGCTCGTGCCTAGGCGTTCGCTTCCCGTCGTTGTACAGCAACGGAGCGATAAAGAGCACGAAAAACAATTCCGGATTCAGTGGCAGATGCACACCCGCAGGTAATAGTGCTATGGCTACACCAAGAACAATCTGAATTAGCGGAATGGGAATAAAGGGTACAAACCGGTTCAAAATATTCGATAAACCGATCAATACCAGCAAAACAAGCACGGCAATGAAAAGTTCCATGATGACAATCCCTTTCCGAGTAATAAAGTGGTGAAACCTTTTTTGTATAGCCTTATTTTAACATAAACCAAAGTTGATTATAAAAATATTGTCATATTCAATACCCGCCAAAAGCGATTGGACCAATAGCCTGGTTGAAGATTTCTGATTGGTTCTGTTTATAAGATGTTACAATATGCTCAGGACAATACCCGTTTGGAAAGGAACTTGGTGTATATGGCATTTGGAATTAAACGACAGGAGCTGGCCGAGTGGAAAGAACGTGTATCTCGTGGCGAACTTGCCTATCTCACTCATTTTTGGATTGACAACCGTTTTCCGGGCATGACCAGTGTGACCAAAGTGGGCTGTGCGGATCTGAATCGGCTTGAACATTGGTGCGCGGAACATGGACTGGACCCACGATACATTCATCGGCGTCAGCCTTTCCCCCATTTTGACCTGCTCGGTAAAAAACAAAAGGAAATTCTCATTCAGGAAGGCCTGACCGACCACATTCAACGCTTCCATCTCTGATTGAAAAAATAAAACGCCAGCCTTCAAGGTTTCAAGTCTCAAAACGGACTCAAATTCTTGAAGACTGGCGCTTTACACACTCATATTTAGCGATGTGTCTGCTCCAGTGCTTTCATTTTTTCCAGCAGTTTCAACTCAATCTTCTTCAGCATGCCGAACATCTGCAGTTGTTCCTCTTCCGTAAGCGCCTGCAAAAGTTCCCACGTCATTCGACCGCGATTATTAATCAACGTTCTTGCAAGCTGCTTCCCATCTTCCGTTAAGGACAACCATACAATCCTTCGGTCCTCTTCGCTGCGCACCCGCTGGATCAGACCTTCGCTCTCCAGTTGATTCAGCACAATTGTGGTTGCTCCTGAAGATAGACTAAGTTGTCTTGCCACATCTACAGCCATGCAGCGCTCTTCACGTAAAATCATGCCCAATATATGACTTTTCGTCGGATTCAATTTGCAGTTTGTTTCATTCTTTTGCTGCTGATCCAATACCTTATTTTTATATCTGAAGAAGGCCTCCAACAATTGATCGACATTTGCCAATTGAGAGTTTCGCTCCGTGTCCGGGCTCATAAACGTTCCTCCTACCTTTGATCATTAACCTACCTTATATTGTAACATATTTGTACTATTTTGTTTGTGAAAAATGCGCTTGTTTCCCAAAACCCTTTACTTGTCTGTAAAGTTCATGCTTATTTTGCGGTTTCATGTGACAAGCTACCTTATAGCATGAACAGATAACCACACAAGGAGGAATCAAGCAATGAACATTTATATTGTTTTCGATAGTGAAGGCGGGCATACACGGGCGCTCGCCGAATCGATTGCTGCTGGCGCAGCCAGCGTACATGGTGCAACCGTTCATTTGCATTCCACAGAAGAAGCCGACATCTACAAGCTGGTGGAAATGGATGCCATTATTTGGGGCTGCCCCGGCCATTTCGGCTCCATCAGCTCCGGGTTGAAAAAGTGGATCGACAAGCTGGGTTACCTGTGGGCTGAAGGCAAACTTGTAGACAAAGTTGGCGCGGTGTTCTGTACCATCGCCACCGAGCACGGTGGACTGGAGTCAACCTTGATTCATTTGCTGACACCTATGCTTCATCAGGGGATGATTATTACCGGCCTGCCTGGAAACTTTGCAGATAACGCTCTATATGGCTCCTATTATGGTGTTGGGGTGACTTGTCCGGTGGACAGTGATGATCTGCTGAGCGAACAGGGCATAGCATTGGGTAAAGCTCTGGGAGAACGCGTGGCTCGCATAACCAACCGATTAATCACATAGAAATCAGAGTAGTTCCCCATAAAAGAAGAAATTGCTGTTCTTATCAAGCCTGCGCACATAAGCTGTGAAGGATTACTGCAGGCTTGAATTCCCCTCACTACAGAGAAATAGAATGACTCTATTGCAAAATTGGATTGGATTTGTTTATAATAACGTATATCTTTAAAGTTACTTTTAGTTACTTAATGATTTTTATAAATCTGTTATTATAAAGTAATACAATATCCATCCATTATATTGCAAGGGAATTTTACACATGAATCAAAATTCGCATTTAAAAACTGATGTTTGTATTGTGGGAGCTGGCCCCGGAGGGGCTCTACTTTCATTCCTGCTGAAAAGGCAGGGAATATCTACCATTTTGATTGAGCGCCAGCCGCACCTGCTTAAGTCATTCCGCGGGGAAGTGCTTAATGCAGATGGTGAGGCTATACTGAAAAAGCATGGATTATACCCTGCTGTCACCCAGCGCGGCGTGCTTCCCCTGGAGCAAATTCAATATTGGGAGAATGGCCAGATCATTCACACCATTTTTCCTGGAGAGCAAGAATCCCATGTGGGCATTCATGTGCCGCAGGATCATCTGCTGGAAGTCATCGTGTCACAATCACAGAAGCAGGAAAACGAACAAGTTCTTTATAATACGATTATGACTGGATTGCTGCGAAATAAGGCTGACAAGACGATTGGCATCAATATTCGGCAAGAAGGACGGCCTGCTTCCATTGAAGCAGCTGTTATTGTTGGTGCGGATGGCAGATATTCAGCTGTACGCAAACATGCTGGTCTGACCCCGGAGGCCCGTAAACATGGGTACGACCTGTTATGGGCTCGAATTCCTGCTCCAGCAGGCTGGGAACCTGCTGTTCGGATGGCGAGTATGGACGGTCAGCAGTTAGCGTTATTCTCACAATTCGGAGGTTTCGTGCAGATCGGATGGAACATTCCGCAAGGGTCCTTCTCCAAGCTGCGGGAACAGCCTTTCGCTCCCTTTGTACAGAAACTGGTTGCAGCCTTCCCCTGCCTCGCTGATTCGGTAGCTGCACATATCCAGACCTGGAGTGATTTTGTTTTGTTATCCGTAGAGAGCAGTTTCGCTGAATCGTGGGTGCAGGACAATGTGGTTTTGCTTGGCGATGCCGCTCACACCATGACTCCGACGGGTGCTTTTGGATTAAATGCAGCATTGGAAGATGCGGATGCGCTCGCTGAACTGCTCATTGAAATGGCAGCCAATCAGTTCACTTCCACTGAACGTTTACATGAGCTTCAGGCCAGCCGTGAAGAAAAAGTGAAGCAGCAGTTGGCCAGACAACTGGAAATGGAGTCTTCGTTCCAGCAGCGGTACGAATCTTTTCTATAATGGAGCGTGTATTCACTCACAGCGCCTATAATCAAACAGCCGACTGTTCCTGGGGGGGAATAATCGGCTGTTTTCTTCTTTTATGGGCTAACCTGCGTGTATCCATCCGTGAACCTGATTTCCAAATGGTATGTCTGAAAAATTTTAAAAAAACGTAACAGGAATCAGGCTTCCCTACCATTCATGGCGCTTACCTTTAGCTCATTCATAGGTAGAGACAGCTTATCAGGATGACGCAATCTCACCGTACGGCTCTCACCAGGGAGAAGATCGAAATAGTTATCACTGAAACGAACGCGACCAAGGGGCAGCTCGAGCTTCACCAACCGTGCAATTGCACCAATGGCCGTAACCGATACGGATTGTTCCTCTTCGTTCACATGCACACTGAGCTGCGCTGGAAGCAGGTTAACATCCTTCGGATCACGTAAGAAATATCGATTCAGTGGCGCAGTGAAACCTTCCGCGACCAATTCAACCAACACTTCTTCTGCCATTCTGCCTCTCAATACTTCCGCTTCGCTCATCTCGGCAATGCGAGTAGCGCATTGTGAACCTGTCTCTACATGATGTGAGCTGGAATATACTTTTTCCCCATTCAGTCCATAGACATTAAGTCGAAGCTGTCCCCTCAGCGTCTCCCGTGTATCATTCACGACCCACAACGTAAGAGGCTCACCCGGTTCATGTTCCAGAGACAGTAGTATCGGATGAAAGAATACTTTTCCATAATAAAAGGAGGCCTTCGGCAGCAGCTCGTAGTCAATCATCGACCAACTTGTGCCTGGCCAGCTATCATTCAGCTGCCACACAAGCGCTCCACTATTGCGGTGATTAATTCGCCGGAAATGTTCAATACCGTACCGTAGTCCTTCCGCCTGTGTCAGCATCGAGTAATTCATGTATTCCTCAATATTTTGCGGAATGCCTGTATAACCTTCCATTAGAAGAATGCCTTTCTGATGATTGGTATCCTTATTCCGATAGGCCATTTCGGGGCTTCCCCAATAGAACTGCCCTGCGGGCATGTTTTTCTCCAACGTGTAGCGGTTGGCCGAGGCATGCATGCCGAATTCACTGCTGAACAGGGCATTATCCTTTTTATAATTTTTGAAAGTCACGCCCTCAATACTGTAGTCCAGCAGTGGCGGCTCGCCGTGTTTACGGGGATAGACGGAACCATGCCATACCTGCCAGTTATGACGATCCCCCACATCCGGATCATTGGCATCATTGCCGTGACTGTTCCCATACGGTGAGGAAGGCCAGTATGGACGAGATGAATCCAGACGCTCCAGCACTTCCGGGATCAGCTCATGGTAGATCAGCTCTCCATAGAAGGGGCTGGTAATATCTCCACTGGCAGACTTCATGTCATAAAGCCAGTCAATTTCGTTATTGCCACACCAGAGTGCAAGCGAAGCACGATTGCGCAGGCGCAGGACATTATTTTCAACTTCATCCCGTACATTGTTCATGAACTCCCGATTGAAGTCTGGGAATAAGGCGTTGGCAAAAGCAAAGTCCTGCCACACCAGTATGCCTTGCCGATCACATTCATCATAGAAGATGTCCTTCTCATATATACCGCCTGCCCAGACACGCAGCATATTCATATGCCCTTCCACGGTCAGCTCGATCAGCTCACGATACCGGGAGGCAGGAATGGCACCAATCAGATGGTCGGCTGGAATCCAGTTGGCTCCCTTTGCGTACACCCGCACTCCGTTCAGGATAAACGTAAACGCATCCTCACCCTGTTCATTATGAAGTGCTAGTTCAATGGTTCGTATACCGTAAGGCTCGTTGTATTGATCCACTTCCACTCCATCCGCCAATAGAGTAACTTCCAGCCTATACAAGTAAGGCTCACCCAAATCATGCGTCCACCATAATTGCGGTGAATCCAATTTTAGTATTGTATCTGCGAGACCATTTTTCACAACGACTTCAGCAGACCGTGCCACTTCCTGACCACTCGCATCCAGTATACGTATATCACATGACAAAACCACAGCTTTTTCACGTTTGTGTCTGCTGCGAAAAGACAATACAGACTTCACATCAGCAGTGACATGGACAGTCGCTTGCTGCTTGCTCACTGATTCGGTACGTGCAAATACGTTCTCCAGCTTTGCGATTGTTCGTCTTTCCAGCCGCACCCTGCCCCAGACTCCTACAGTGACCATCCGTGGTCCCCAGTCCCAACCGAAATTCATCGCAGCTTTGCGCAGCCAAGGCCGTTCCTTCGTATACGAAGACCAGTCGAACGTTTCCTTGTCTCTGTGATGCAGATAAAGGGGGTCGAACTTGACCGCTATGGCGTTCCAGCCATTACGAACCAGTGTCGTCACATTGAACGTGTGGGACATGAGCATATTAGCCGTTTTTCCAATTTCATGTCCGTTCACATATACGGTCGCGAACGTATCCAAGCCATCGAAGACCAATTCGAAATATTCCTCCGCTTCCCCATCTTTTACCAGATTGAAATTGGTGCGACACCACCATTCCTTCTGCTCGATCCAACGACTCTTGGCATCGTTATGCCCATAGTAGGGCGGATCAATGATGCTGCGTTCAACAAGAGCAGTGTGCACATCCCCTGGCACCTCCGCTCCAATCCAGAATCGATCATCCAGCGCTGCTGCTGCAACATCCATGGCCCGCTTTTCCCCGACCTCGAAATGCTGAATCTTCCATTGTCCTGACAAATCCTGACTTAAATTATTCATCTTCACGCCTGCCTCACTCCCCAGTTTGCTTGGTAATTAAATATCGAAAACGTTTGCAAAAAAATATGTGCGTTCGCTACTTTCCTCTGCTAACCTTTAATGTTCAGAAGTCTTGTACGACACTGACTCCTCACGATACTCGCTCGGAGTCATGCCCGTATGTTTTTTGAACAGCCTGCTAAAATACTTAACGTCCTCGTATCCGCTGATGGCGGCCACTTCACTTACTTTCGCGGGGGAAACCGCCAGCATGTCCATCGCGCGCCGAATTCGCATGCTTGTTACAAAATCGCCAAACGTGACGCCAGTTTCCTTCTTAAACAGTTCACTGAGATGACCCGGATGCAGATGAACCTGACCTGCGACATGTTGTAGGCTAAAATCCTGTACCGATCCGGATTCCATATAAGCAATAGCCTTCTGTACATGGGTAGTCCGTCCTTGCCCCATCTCGCTGTGATAGGTATGCATCAGTTCATATAAATGATGAAAAAGCAGATCCCGAAGTTCACCAGCATCGGCATTCGAGTCTGGCCTCCATGGTTCGAACCGTTCCAGGTCGTCTCTTCCAATGGCACGCATGGTACGAATCAACCAACGCTGTCCTGCATTCACCGCAGCATGCAGACAGGCATTGAAAGACTCTGGCGTTACTTCGGGGTCCATCAGGAGTGCATCCACCAGTTTTCGTGTCCATGTGGTCAGCATAATTGAATCATTATCCATTAACAATGTTCCCAGCGTGGTTTCTTCCTCATGTTGAAGGACGGTTTTACCTCCTATGCGGTGTAAAACGTCTTCATATTGCCATATCCTATCCTCAAGTAACCCATGGTAACGATATGCGAAGGACGCCGTTCGGTAGCTCTCATGCAGAAGCTGGACCTCCATGCAGGGTCTACCTACTGCTGCACGCAAAGTACATTTCAACAATTGCTCTATCCGCGTTACCGCAATGCTCAAAGTAAAGTGGAAATCCTGTTCATATGGGGGAAGCTTTACAACACAGATAATCCGGTCCTTTTGAATGTGTGCAATTGCACCTGGCAGAACATCCTCCAGCATATTTTGCACGGCAAAGTTCAGCAAAGCAGCCGAGGAACGATTCCACCCCGCAGCTTTCAAGATCAGAATCTGTCTCTGCATATGCTCCATGTCTGATGGAAATTCGGATTGCCCAGTCATTCCGGATTGGAGAAATCCAGGACAAGGACTAGATTCCACGTCTCCCTCAATGATCCATTCAGCGAACAAGCGCTGTTTGTTCTCTCGCAGCAGCTGCCCTTCTCTTGATTTCTCAGCCCAACGTTCGCTAATCCGTTGTTTGGCCTGAAGCACCGTCTTGATAATTTCTTCCGGCTTACTCGTCTTAAGCAGATAATCTGTGACACCTTGACGAATCGCTTGCTGAGCGTAAGAGAAGTCATCGTATCCCGACAAAATAATGACCTCGAGTTCCGGCAGCATGTGCAGCCCTTCCTCTGCCAGTTCAAGCCCCGTCCTTCCCGTCATCCGAATATCAGTCATCAAAATATGCGGCCTCTCCTCAGCCATGCGTGTTAAAGCCTCTTCTGCCGAGGCTGCTGGTGTAAGCAGCTCAATCCCCAGTTCATTCCAAGCGATTACACTGGCAAGCCCTGTGCGAATAATGACTTCATCATCAACAATCAGTAATCTCATGGCGATTCCTCCAAGATTGGAATGGAAAATGAAATTCGGGTTCCACCTCCGACTCGGCTGTCCACTTCGAGCTGCGCCTCAGCTCCATAATGAAGCAGCAGTCTTTCGTTCACATTGCGGAGCCCGTAGCCCCCTTGCTTCATAGGCTCTTTTTCCGTCCGATGGTGGTTTGAGTAATGTTGCTCTTCCTCATCCAATGACACCAGGCTGCTTCTGACATATTCCAGTCTGTCCCGCCCCATGCCAGCCCCGTCATCCAGAACAAGTACACTCATTCGTTCCTGTTCTTGCCGAATCATGATCGTAATTGTGCCCATACCCGCTTTCGGCTGAATTCCATGAATCATGGCATTTTCGACGAGTGGTTGGAGCAGCAGTTTCAGCATCATTCGCGGTTCAAGTGCCGGATCAACAATATAATGTACGGCGAACTTGTCGGGAAAACGGATGGACTGCACACGAACATAATGGCGAATGTGGGTAATTTCCTGCCCTACAGGACAATAATCCCTACCCTGATTCAAGCTGATACGCAAAAAATCACTTAATCCCTCGACCATCTCTGCGATCCGCTTTTCCTCAGACATCAAGGCAATCCAGTGGATCGACGAAAGGGTGTTATACAGAAAATGAGGATTGATCTGCGCCTGAAGTGCTCTGAGATCAGCTTCCTTCTTGCGGGCTTCACCACGGATAACCTCTTTTTTCAATATCTCAATATGTGCACCGAGCAAATTATAGCTCTCTCCCAGCTTGCCGATTTCATCATCACTTTCCGATCGGAATAGGGGCAGCGGTCGATCCGGGTCCATTCGGGACAGATGTCTTGTAAGCACTCGCAGCGGCCTTGTGATTCGTCGCACCGTAAACCAGACAAGTCCTGCACTGATCGCAGCAGACAGGCTCACTGCAACGGCAGTGAGGATAAGAATATAACCGTTTTCGGACTTATACTGATCATAGGGAACCGTTCCGGTCAGCGTCCAGCCTGTCAGCTGTTCCGGATAATACAGCAACGTACGTTTCTCATCGCCGCTGCCATATGTAGCGGTTCCCCTTCCTTCTTGTTGAATCAGCGTTTGTACCTCAGGCTCAATCTTCTCCAATGACTGTCCAAGACGGGATTTGTCCATGGAAGACAAAATCTCTCCAGTGGAGCCGATCAGTTCAAGTCGACCTTCACCCTTACCCAGTCCCAGCGCCGCCCATCCTTTCGAGATAGCCTTTTCATCGAGACTGATCGCCAGCCATCCGATGGGGCGATAATCATGAATACTGCGAATGGGTCGAACCAAGGTGATTACATTTTGGATACCAGCATAATTCTGAACCGGATATACGCCAGTCCAAGCTTTAACTGCATCCCCATGCGGAGCAGGAGGATACGATACATTGGATGATTCATACCAAGTAGCCGTAGAGAGAACCGCATCAAAACGATCCGGATAGATGGCAATGTTGGCAATATATTTTTTGGAAGCAGCCAGATTGGTCATCCTGCCCAAAATATCCACACGCTCCTGCACATCGTCCTCATCGCTACTTAAATACTGCTGAATGTCTCTTTCTCCAATCAGAAAAATCGATAGCGTCTCGACATCCTGCAGCATATAACGCAAATTCGCTTCCACCTGCTTCAGTGTGTCCATGCCCGAAAGCTTTGTTTTTTGTTCTGTGATGCGGGAAGAGATGAGAAAGGCGAACAGCCCCAGTGCCAGCAGCGGCACAATCATGGAAGCCGTAACCACGACGGACAACTTCCGCTGCAGTGAAGATGTTAGCCAGCGTCCCACACCTTTTCCTCCTCTGGATGCGCTTTCGTTACCCTTTGACTGCTCCGGCCGTCATGCCTTTCATGACTTGTTCCTGAAATACCAGATATAGAATGATGGTCGGGATTACGGACAAGGTCATGGCAGCAAGAGTCAGGCCGTAATCGGTCTGATATCCGTCGGCAAAATTGGCGATCGCGAGCGGTAACGTTTTCAAATCTGTTTTGTTAATGAACACGAGTGCGAACGAAAAGTCATTCCACGCGTGCAGAAAACTCAGAATAGTGACCGTTGACAAGGCAGGTACGGACATGGGAAGCATAATCCGGGTGAACAGCCCCCATAGACCTGTTCCATCCATAAAAGCAGCCTCTTCAATATCACGTGGAATACTGGTTAAATAAGCTGTCAGCACAAATATCGCGGTTGGCAATGCAAATGCGGTATACGGCAATATCAGTGCCCAATACGTATTGAGCAGAGACATCTGTTTCATCAAAATAAATAACGGGACCAGTGTACTGTGAATGGGAATCAGCATGCCTACAACGAAGAAAGTCATGATTAGCCCTTTCCAGCGAAACTGGAAACGTGCAAGTATAAATGAGGCCAGCGCTGCAATAAACAGCGTTAGGATAAGCGAACCTAGAGATACAACCAGGGAATTGCCAAAAGCGGTTCCCAGCTTGGAGCTTTCCCAGGCATTGCTGAAATTTTCCACGTTCCATTTTCCCGGCAGCCCGAAGGGCCTGCTATAGAACTCTTCATTCGTTTTGAATGCACTGATCACAAGCCAGTAGAACGGATACAATGTTAAAATACCATAGACCGTCAACAGCGTCCAAACAATTCCACTACCGAATCGGCGAACCGGATAGCCTGACGTATTCCCTGGTGTTGGCATCGATAAAGGTGTAACACTCATTACATTCCCCCCTCTCTCCTAATTCTCTTTTTTCTTACGACTTGTCGCCCACTGGCTTGTTCCGATAAGCAGCAGGGAAATTAGCACGATGGTGGTCGAGATAGCGCTCCCGAAGCCATAGCGATACGTTGTAAAGGTTGAATTATACATATACGTTGCCAGCAGCTCTGTTGCATGTGCCGGGCCGCCTTTGGTCATGATGTACACCAGATCGAATGATTTCAGGCTGCCCGAGATACATAGAATAATCGCCACCTGAACCGTTCCCCAGATCATGGGCAAAGAAATGGAAACCAGCTTGCGGATTCCGGAAGCACCGTCAATCTTGGCAGCGTCATGTATTTCTCCCGGAATATTTTGCAGCGCCGAGATAAAAATAATCAGGTACAAACCGACAAAACTCCAGAGCAGTGGTGGCACCAGGGAGAAAATCGCAATTTTGTCATCCGAAAGCCACTGCAGTTTCCAGCTTTCCAGACCCAATGCATCCAGCAGGAAGTTCAGTATCCCGATTTGCGGATGATAGATATATTGCCAGATCATACCGATAACTACGGTGGATAATACCATCGGCAGAAATACGGCTGAACGCAGAAAACGCTGTAACGGATTGCTTTTGTGCAAAATGACCGCGAGCATCAACGCTAAAGGAATTTGCCCAAATACCGAGGCCAAAACAAAAATGACGTTATTTTTCAGTGCCCGCCAAAATACGGGATCATGCCATATTTCTACATAGTTGTTCAATCCGATATATTTCGATTCTCCGATACCGGACCAGTTGAAGAAGCCATAATACGCTGACCACACAACTGGCACAAATACAAACAACGCATAAATAATGACTGCCGGAGCAAGCCCCAGCATAATAAAACGTCGACTGCGCAGTGCGTTCATTCCGCTCACTTCCCTTCATAATGCCATTCCAACCTGTGTACTCTACCCTTGTAAATGAAAACCCCTCCCCTGCCGGGAAGGGGCACGAACAAATCAATTCTCATCAATCATGGTCATTGGTCCACTCACTATCATGATTCAATCCATGACCTATCTACCGATTATTCATTACCAACCGCGTTCGCCTGTGCAGCCTGAATTTTTGCCGCAATGTCTTCGGCTTTTCCGCCCATGAGCAGCTCCTGCAATCCGTTATTAATGACTTCAACCGTTGCCGATCCCAGCTTGGAATCGTAAACCGGATTGATTTTCACTTCCTGCATCAAATCGTACAATTCAACGAACAATGGATGTGCCTTGGATTTGTCCAGATCGATCTTGTAACTGACCAACGTACTGCTGTCCAGTGTTGCCTTCTGACCATCAGGTCCTGCCAAGGCGTAGAACAACTCCATGGCTGCATCCTTTTGGGTGCCTTCCAGCTTTTTGCTCACACCCAGCCCCGTGCCTACTACCCCGGATGTTGTTCTCGGCTCACCCTGACCTCCATCCACTGGGGGAAGAATTGTAATGTGCGTGTTTTTCAACACATCTTCAGGTGCGTTATTCACCAGGTTCGCCAGTGCCCACCCGCCGTTCATGACCATGGCCGCTTTGCCCTGGAAGTACAGCTGCATCATTTGAGTCTCGTCGATACTGTTGAATCCGTCCTGGAATGCCTTGCTGTTGCCAAGTTCCTGCATTTTGTTCAGTGCTTTAACAAACTGCGGATCGGTGAAGCTCGCGCCATCCTGTGCTGCTGCTTTCAGAAACCAGTCTGTACCCGTAATGCGATCAGCCAGCGTACTGAAGATGGTCGATTGAGCTACCCAATTCGCCTTGTTGCCCAGCGCCATTGGAATGACCTTGTTTTGATTGAACGTAGCAATCGCCTGTTCCAGCTCGGCCCATGTCTCAGGCACTTTCACGTTATACTGTTTGAACAGCGCTTCGTTGTAATAAATAAAGGAGCTTGGTGCCAGATTCATCGGCACAGAGTAGATATTCCCGTCCACGGTATATCCGTCCAGCGCGTTAGGTATAAAATTGTCCTTCCACTCCGGTTTGGCGTCCAACTCGGCATTGATCGGCTGCAGCAGATCCCCTTTCACAAACTCCTTGGTCATCGCATCCGGCCACATGACGAACAGATCCGGCATTTCGTTGGCAGCTGCCACCGTCCGGAGCCTTGTTTTGAGGCCATCTGTCGGTAGACCTTCATCCACCACTTCAATATCCGGGTGCGACCCACGGAAGTCTTCAATGATTTTGCGCATTGCCACCGCTTTGGCATCTTGTCCAGTCCAGTTGTGCCAGATGGTGACAGTTACTTTATCCTTGCTGTCGCTGTCTTCTGAGCTTTCCCCGCCACCGCAACCAGCCAGAACGATGGAAAACAACGCCATTGTCAACATTCCCGAAAGCCATTTTTTCAACATCTCTATAATCCCCCTTGGCGATTTGAATACACTTATTGTAAATGGTGACGCTATCATTTTGTAAGGTGACGATGCACGGATGCAGGGGTGAAAAATAACGGATACCTGGTGGATCATTCAATCTTTGCTTCCATATAAAAAGAGCCCTCACGATGAGAGCTCTTTGTTGAATTTGGACTCATATACCATTCATGCTTATAAATAAAAGAATAGATAAGTTCTGATTTATTTCATACTGTCTTTCACAAGTGCTGCAAAAGCTTCCGAACCTTCCTTGGTCAGATGTACACCATCTTTTTCAAAATATTCGTCATGCCCTTCACTTGCAGTGTGCCAATCAATAAGAGACACATTGCTATAATCGGAAGCTGCTTCGTTCAGTGCTTTATTCACCGTTCGTTCCCATGGGCGAGGAACTCGCACGGTAACCAGATATACATGTTCCTCTTCTTTCAAATAATCCAGCACCGAATTCAGACTCTTGGAATTAAATGAACCGTTCGTCCCAAGTTCCAGCACAACATGGCTGCCCATTTGGTTATTTCTCTTCAGGCCATCCAGTACATCGGCAGCCTCCCACATCTGACGTCCGATATGACCGTCCACATGCACACCCGAAATGGTTTGTTCAAGATAAGGCTTCGCGTCCAGAATAACCGAATCTCCAATGACCGTATAATGAATCTTGCCGTCTTTGGCTGGAGGGGCTGTTTCCCCTTGCACTTTGGACGAATCTGACGTATTCACGGGATCCTCTGGTTGTTGATTATCGTTATCTTCTGGATGTTCCGGATTGTCGGTGCTGCCCTTAGGTTTACCAACAGCGTTGTTCGAGTCGCCAGGAGTTGTCCCTTTTTCCTCACCTGAACTTGGTTCCTCCGGTTTGGGAGCTTTATCCGGCTTCGTCGTTTGCTGTTCTCCTTTGTCTGGTGGATCTCCAGCCTTCGCCGCTGGTTTGTCGTTTTTCTGTGGCGCAGGTTTGTCGGTCCCGGAAGTCCCGGAAGTGCTCACTGTGGCTGGAAGGACGTCCTGTCCCTTTTCCTCCGTTACGGAGTGTTCTCCATTCAGCGTGGCCGACATCGAGACCGAATGGGAATCGGAGTTCGCTGCTGACGTAATCATCATCTGTGACACGGTAAACGACATCAGCAGCATGCTCATCAGCAATCCAGCGCGCTTCCACCATACGTTGCGAATGCCTGTTGCATTGCGCCCTCTGCCCCATAACCGGGACCAGGAATCCCGAAACCCGTTATGGCGAATTGGATTTTCAATATATTTAAGGGACAAGGAGGCCAGTACAACCGTTGCTGCAACCTGCAAAACCATTCGGACAGGATGCGCTCCACCCGTATCTACCGTTGGACTCGTCAGAATAATGACAGGATAATGCCACAAATATAATCCATAGGATCGTTCCCCGATCCAGCGCAATGGCTTAGCGCCAATGAGCCGTGCCAGGAAGGATGAAGGATGAGCCAATACAGCTACGAGCCATGTCGTCGCTATGGCCTGAAGCACCATTCCTCCGCGATACAATGAAGGATCATACTCGCTGGTGTTCAGCATCATATAAATTAACAAAGCCAGCGCAGCTAAGCCTGTTACGTCCAGAACAATTCGATTTATACTGGCAAGAGACGACGATAGCTTACGACTAGGCCATACCACGGCCAGTGCAGCACCGCCAAGTAAAGCAAATGCTCTTGTGTCTGTTCCATAATAAACACGGCTCGGGTCCAGATCCGGATTATACATGATGGCCATTGCACCAGCAGATAATTCAGCTGCTACGACAATAAAGACGACCAGCCATCCCTTTCTTTTGAACAAGACGATTGCCGCGACCAGTAGAAGAGGCCATACGATGTAAAACTGTTCTTCCACAGCGAGCGACCAGAAATGTCCAAAGGGTGATGGAGGGCCGAAACTTTCGAAATAGGACACGTTATGAAAGATATACCACCAATTACTTATGTATAATACTCCCGAGACAATGTCACCACGCAAGGCAGCGAGTCGAGATGGATCTGTGCAGAGCAGCCAAATCATCACCACTGCTGTCATCGTGATCATGCCAGGTAACAAGCGTCTTGCTCTTCGCACCCAGAAATCACCGAGGGATATCCGGCCATGCTCCTGCCATTGTGTCAAAAGAATGTCTGTAATCAAATACCCTGAGAGAACAAAGAAAATCCCTACACCGAGCAAACCGCCCGGAATAAAACCTAAATTCAGATGATACCCTATTACTGCAAGCACAGCGATGGCTCTTAAACCATCCAGTCCGTTCATATGCCGCTTGCTATTCAACGATTGTGACATGCGAGCCCCTCCTTGACCATGTGAGTCGCCATCATCCATGTCTGGGGCGTTCGAGAACTCCTTGTGGTTCTGGTTGTCATTAACATACGTATTGCACCTTCCATCATTCATTTACAACATAAAGAAGACGTATTACTTAACCAAGATGTTTTATGATTACGATCTCTTTATATCTTTGTCGTTATCTCTCGTTTAGCATTATACGCCCGAAAGAATAATCACAAATTACAACAATAGTTACAATCCAGTGAAACGATGTAACCTTTCCTGCCAAGCTTATACAGCTGTAAAATCATACTCTAATTTTGTTGTTAAATACAGCATTTTTCATGGAATGGCTAATATTACCTTGCCTTTTATTTCATATATGAGCAGCCCCCTGTTGGGACTGAAATAGATAAACAGAACAATAGCAAAAGGCTGCCGACTTGCTCAGCAGCCAATAACCATTATAAACCTATCTGTCGCCGGATTGAAAGTTTTGCTCGTAATTGCATCTTGGTGCCTAGGACCCTAGAGGTAAAACGGATGAATCTTCTCTTCTGCACTTCCATCGAGGATTCGATAAGAGGATCGTCCTATGTACATTGGAATTTGCAATTTGTCCAGATTAACCATTCCATTGTCCAGGAAATATTCGGGGTCCTGATACCGTTGTAACACTTCGCCTGCGATCCATTCATGATCTCCATACGTCGTTATATCCATGACCTTGCACTCGTAAGCAAAGTAAGCTTCGGTCAGAATCGGTACATTCAGTTTGATTCCTTCTTCGTATGTAATCCCGAATTTCGAGAATTTATCTGTGTCTCTTCCACTGAATGTTCCGGCAGCTTGTATCCACTCCGAATGATGCCCCGGAAGAAAGTGTACCCCGAAAGCTCCACTCTGCTCAATCAATTCATAAGAGTACGTTTCCTTCCGCAGCGAAATCCCGTAAATTCCGGGAGACGATCCAATATAGGTATGCCAGCCTGAGGCCATGACATTCTGCAATCCCTTATGACGGGATGTCACTACCGCTACCATTCCGGGATACGAATAAAATACAGGTTCATCTATCGGTTTCCGCACTTGATCACCTCTTCTTCGTTATAATCGACCTTACAGCTGTAACAGGCTATTTCCTCATCCATTATTATACAATATAAGTAAAGGATGAAAAAGAATTGCTTTCTTCCTTATACTCCCGCAGACGAAAAGACACATCGTTTTTTATGTACATATCGCAATGGATTGCGCTATGACTAGCGTTCATAGTAACCTTGATTAAACACAACTGAGAAATGGGGAATAGCAGTGATTGAAAAAGCAACGTTTGCCGGGGGATGTTTCTGGTGTATGGTCAGTCCTTTTGAAGAACAGCCCGGCATTCACGGGATTATATCCGGATACATGGGTGGAACTGTAGAAAACCCTACATATGAGCAAGTATTAACCGGAGAAACGGGACATTTGGAAGTCGTGCAAATCTCGTTTGATCCAGCCATTTTCCCGTATGAAAAATTACTTGAGCTGTACTGGCCGCAGATCGATCCAACGGATGCAACCGGTCAGGGTAATGATCGCAAGAGCCAATATCGGGCTGCCATCCTGTATCATACTGAAGAGCAACGCCAATTGGCCCTCAAATCGAGAGAGGAATTGGGCAAAACAGGCCGATTCGATCAACCTGTCGTTACTGCCATTGAGGAAGCCTCCGTATTTTATCCAGCAGAAGAATATCATCAAAATTTCCATCGCAAAGATCCTAAATATTATAAAGAATCCCGGATCTACTCCGGACGTGATGAAATTATCAAGAAATATTGGAGCTAAACTTCTTAAGTAATAAAGCGGCACATGTGGCCGCTTTTTTGTTGATCTTTTTTACAGTACATCAATATGGATGTTCTACTCTTTCTCCAGGATGGAACAAAGAGAGATCAGATTTTTTTCTGTGATGCAATCTACTGTTTGCTAAATGTTTAGGTTAACCCTTCCAGATTTCCTGATTGAAATCGCCCCCTTATTCGAAGGTTGGTTATGAACTGCCTCTCATTCGTCCATACTATGACCTACGAATAAAACGTCATCACGTATGGCAGGGGAGGAAGCACCATGAACCGGAAAAACCCGCAGCATCTCAATCAACCTGCAGCAGAACTACCCGTTCCACTTGAATTCGATCGCAGCTGGCTAACCCAATTGGAGTCCAGACTTGATAAAGGTGGCCCTTGGGGTGATTACAGACTCTTTCAACTTGGCATTCAAGCGGAAGAGACGAATCTGATTCCCAACTTTGATGAAATCCAGTGTCTGAAGCATTTACAGGGACTCACCCCTCTTCCACACCAGATGGACACTGCGCGTAAAGTACTGTTTGAAATGTCAGGCCGTGCCATTCTTGCCGATGAGGTTGGACTTGGCAAAACGATAGAAGCTGGCCTGATTTTGAAAGAATATATGGTTCGTGGACTCGTATCCAAAGTTCTGATTCTCGTGCCTGCATCCCTTGTGCTGCAATGGGTCCGGGAGCTGAATTCCAAATTTGGCATCCCTGCGGTTGCACAGAAAAAGGCCTATTCCTGGCAAAATGAAATCGTGGTTGCCTCTATGGATACAGCGAAGCGTGACCCCCATAAGGATTTGCTGCTGAATACAGATTACGACATGATTATTATCGATGAAGCGCATAAGCTCAAAAATAAAAAAACGACCAACTATCAATTCATGCTGAAATTGCGGAAAAAGTACTGCCTGCTGCTCACGGCTACGCCGGTTCAGAATGACATGAGTGAGCTGTTCAATCTCATTAACCTGCTCAAACCGGGACAGCTTGGCCGTCAGGGTGATTTTGCAGCCAATTTTGTCGTCGACAAACGTATTCCGAAAAATCAGGATCAGCTCAAGGATGAGCTGTCAAAAGTCATGATCCGTAACCGACGCGGAGAAGGACCTGTGCAGTTCACCAAACGGAACGTATCCAATGTGAATTTGCAGCTATCTGCTGAAGAACAGGCCCTTTACGATGGTGTAACCTCTTTTGTGAAAGATCAGTATCAGGAAGCGGGCGGCAACTTGAGCAGCATGCTCTCCCTGGTGACGTTGCAGCGCGAAGTGTGCAGCAGCCGAGATGCCGTGTTTGTAACCCTGGTCAATCTGTCGAAGAAACTTCCACTGGACTCTCCGCTTCGAGACAAGATTTGGGAGCTCGTTGCCCATATTAAAGCGATCAAGGAAAATACCAAAGCGGAAAAAACAATGGAACTCGTTCGTGAAATGAATGAGAAGGTTATTATTTTCACGGAATACCGAGCCACGCAGGAGTACTTGCTCAATTATTTTCGCAACAACGGCCTAACCGCTGTTCCCTACCGTGGCGGCATGAATCGGGGTAAAAAGGACTGGATGATGGACCTCTTCCGCGGCCGCGTACAAGCGATGATTGCCACCGAAGCGGGCGGTGAGGGCATCAACCTGCAATTTTGCCATCACATGATTAACTTCGACCTGCCCTGGAATCCCATGCGTGTCGAGCAGCGGATCGGTCGCGTACACCGACTGGGACAGCAGAATGATGTGAACATCTACAACCTTTCGACAACAGGCACAATCGAGGAGCATATTCTGAACCTGCTTCATGAGAAGATCAATATGTTCGAGATGGTCATTGGTGGATTGGATGTCATTCTGGAGCGGCTGGAGAAGAAGGAATCCATCGAAAAAAGTTTGTACAAAATCATGCTTGAATCACAGAACGAAGAAGATATCCGCCGTAAAATGGATTCGCTTGGACAATCGCTGAATTCCATTCAGCGTGAAGTCGCAGATGAGGCACCAGCCGTATCCGGGCTTGACCTTCGCAAAGGAGGCCTCTGATCATGACCATGTCACCTCATGAAGTGCAGGCGTATGTGCTCACTTACCTGGAAACACTAGATTGTCAGATTATGGAGCGCTCCCCTGCCCATGTTACGGTAAAGCTTTCACCTGAAGCCGACAAGGCGTTAACCAACCGTCCGTATTATTGGGGATTTGTGGAGCGAACCGGAGCACCTGCGGAGACGATGTCCTTTACCTTTGTCTTTGATCCGGATGCCTATCAACAGGCACTGGAAGCTGAGGAAGCAAAAGCTGCACAGTTAGCTCCTCTACTCCCACCAGGTGACGGTCCCGGTAGCCCCGAGGCTCCCAAAGAGACTATTCTAGGTCGGTACTTCGGTATTGTCCCTTCTCTGCCTCAGCTGGGACCCGGACGGATTTTAAAAGAAGATGTTGTATACGGCAGCCGCAGGTTGCAACAAATCTTCAATGCAGCGCGTGAAGGCGGTGCATTTGTCAACCTGTTCGAACAGGCTGCAAAACGGCAATTGCGCGCTACCGCACCAGCAGTATATGAACCATGGCTTGGTGTGTGTTTTAAAGTGGAATTTGCCTGTGATTTAAAAAAGGAGGAACTTCATTTTATCGGCATCTCCCTCAGAACAGGGGAAATTGTCGAGAAGTTCGGCTCGAAGCTGAACAGGCGTGACCTCAGCCCAAGACTGGCTGAGAACATGCATGTACAGACCGCCAAAATATCGCTAGCCGATGCCGGAGCAGCTCTGGAATCCCATTTGACAAACCGCTTGCTCGAACTTGACTATAGCTGGGCTGAGAAAGCCAAAGAAAGGCTTGATCTGGAACTGGCTGTCGTGGATACGTACTATGAAGCAGTCCTTAGAGAGGACACCCCCGAGGTCGCCGTAGATGTGACCTCCGCCTCCAGTACAGACGGGAGTTCAACTATTCAGGCTCAAGAGGGGACGGGGCCTTCGGTCCATATCCAGACTTCTCGCTCCGGCCCTTCTCGTATCCAGAATGTACATTTACAGCCCATGGGATCAACTGGTGTAACGGTAACGGCCGGATCTGATGTCGAACTGGCGGCTGAAGCTGATGCTCAGACAGAACCAGAAACGGACCCGGAACAGGATAAAGCCCGACAAGCGGTGTTGGATCGTGAAGCCATGAAGCTGCAATACGAAACGCGCCGTACTGAGATGATCTGGCAATATGAGCCAAAAGTGAAGGTGACCGCTATTAGCAGCGGAATGTTTCATTTAAGATAGACGACGAAGACACTACTTTTCCCGCAAATGACGGCAAAAGTAGTGTTTATTCATGATGAGCGGCCCGACAGGTTGCAGCAACCTTTGCACAGCTTGTCCTCTAGAATAAAACTAGAACCGATCATGCAACGGGATGTTAAGTCCTTTTTGTCATGAAATGTACCCTAGAAAAGTAGGTGTTTAACATGAAACGACCCTTCCACCCTGTGTGGAACGTATTGCGACGAATTACAGGCATTGCTGTGTGCCTTCTATGTGTAATGACCCTGCTCCCCTTATTGCAAGCCGAAGGTGCTGGAATTCAAAACGCGTCTAGATCGCTTCAACCCTTTACATCTGCCATAAGTACGGCTGAACTTCATTCCGATACATTGGCCCCAGATGCAGTACAACAGTTTGCACGCAAACAAGCCACCGTCCTTGCTACTGAACATGCAGGAAACCGTTGGGATCACGCTCAATTGGAATTTTACCCCCTCGGGCCAGGGACGCGCAGCTGGCTTGTATACGCTAATGTTGAAGGTTCACCCGTAGGTTATATGATTATCTCAGCGAACGACCAGGGGCATTTGCAGCTTAGCGAATATGGTCAGGGAGAACAACGTCCGTACGACATTTCCTTGTTGGATCAAGCCCTGGATAGACAGCAATTGGACTTAAAGGAGTTAATTACGGACGGTGGAGAGCTTCAACTGCGTTATGCTTTTCCCTTGCTGGCCTATTGGAAAGTCGAAAGACCTGATCAGGATGCAATCTACATTGACGCGACCAACGGTGATACCCTGCCAACCGGTGTTCTAAATGTACTGGATACGGACTCACAGCAGTCTACGAAACGATTGAAGTCCATAAGGTCAATATCTGGACAAGCTGTCATTATGACACCCGATGATACGTCTAAAGTCTCCTCATCGTCCGTTGACTCCGTGGATCTGCAACCGCTGTTTGATCCCGCGGACAATCTGTTATGGATCACGTCCAAGGCAGTTTCAATCACCGGAGTGAAAACATTAAATCAGCAATGGAAGGAACATAAAAAGATCGTTTTCTCTGCGGATCAACAAAATGTCCTATATGGCGGGCCTCTGCCCGTCAGTGGTTATCAGATCTGGCTTAACGACCGTGGCACAATTCAAAATCAGTATGTAGCTATTGGCGGTAAGACTTCGGTAAGACGATTTGTACCTCTGCAGACCTTACTGCGGGACGGGAATTTCTATGCCGTGAAACCATGAACGATTCACACAACAAATAAGACGCCTTCCTTGGTTCTTCATAGGAATGCGTCTTTTTCTGTGGGGAGAAGCTAAGCTTCTACCTGCGTTAGTTCTTGATTTACCCTTTACCGGAAGAGCTTCGTTTCTGCATGTACCCCTGCGTTTGCATCGTTTTTTCCTTTTTCCCTACCCACAGAGATACAGCAAAAGGAATCATCCCAAACCACTTCATGGTCCACGGTTCTTTGGCTTTGGTGCGTCCTTTACGTTCATCCTTCGGTGTGTCGATATAATGAACGACTCTTTGCGTGATGTATTTCACCAGCTCATCACTTTTGGCCATAACCTTTGCCTCCTTTAGCTCCGGCATAGCCGGGGCTTATGTTACCTCTATTGTGTGCAGAAGCGATCATCGATAAACATTTTTTTGCTGGGAGGAGTATGAAAAACAGAAGAATGCACAGTCTAATGCCAAAGGTATCCATCCACTACTTCATGGCATAAGATGCCTATTTCAAAAAGGAGCGTGTATTCTCATGTATAAGCTGCTGGCCGCATTGATGGCATTGCTAATCAGCATCAGTTGCATTCCCGTGAACTCCCTCGCCGGCGCGGCGAAAGTCACACCAATCAATCTGCCCACATTGTATTCACAACGATCGCCCATAAGCCCATCCATGCTGCCGGTAACCGATGGAGATGCCTATCATTCCACTCATCATGCGTTTGCAGCACCTGTAATCCTTCTGGACGTCGGTCACGGCGGCATTGATGGTGGAACAACAGACCACGGAGTACTGGAAAAAGACATCAACCTGGCCATTAGCCAAAAGGTGTATCTCCTGCTTCGCAGCAAGGGTTATGCGGTCATTATCAACCGACTCGGAGATTATGCGCTGAGTGACGAAAATCGCTGGTTAAACAGTCGCTCACGCCATCGCAAGGATTTAGCACAACGCAAAAGCCTTAGCGAAGAGGTCAGCACCGACATCGTCGTCAGTATCCATGCCAATTGGAGTCCCAGATCGTCTGCACGAGGTCCGGTTGTTTTACATCAGAATGAAGGACGCAGCTACATGCTGGCAAGCTCCATTCAGAATGAACTTAATCAATTGTACGAGACACAACGCGATGTCGTATGGGGCAAGCCCTTTTACCTGTTAAATCATGTGAAGCAACCCGCTGTAATTGTTGAAACCGGATTTCTAAGCAATGCACGCGACCGCGCGATGATCAGTGATCCTAAACAACAGAAACGGATCGCACAGTCCATCGCAAATGGCATTATTTATTATCTGTCGGCAGTTTAGGCTCGGCTTGCCAATGCCAAACATCACGAACCAGATCGCTAATGCCGACAAACTCAATCTGACCTTTGAGTCGGGAGACGGATTCATGGACTACAGCAGAGGTATTTAATCCGGTATGGCCAACATGGCCGATCACGACACATACATCCTTGTCCAGGGCACGCTTGGCCGCCAGATCCATTTGCTTGCGTATATGTTGTTTGGAATTATGGTCATCCAAAAAAATGTCGTTGCCGACAGGTGGCATATTTTTGGTGATGGCCAATTCCCCGACTACGGAGCGGAAATTGGTACGACTATCCACAAAAAACAGCCCTCGCTCTCGACATACATCCAATACAATGGACATGATGCGTTTGTCAGACGTAATTTTGGAACCCATATGATTGTTCATGCCGACGGCATAGGGAACCTCATCAATGGCCTTCTCCACTCGATCACGCACTTCTTCATCCGTCAGATTCGAAGTGATCGCACCTGGACCTAGCCATTCTGGTCGTCCCTTATTCGGCTCCATGGGCATGTGAACAATGACATCCATTCCTTTTTCATGCGCCGCAATCGCATCTTTCTTCGTCGTTTGCAGGAATGGCATCACGGCTAACGTCAGCTTCACCGGCGTTGCCAAAATTTCAGAAGTACCTTTCATGTCATTTCCCGCATCATCAATAATGATCGCCATTCGTTTAAGCTGGGTTGGTTTTGCTGGAGTTTCTGATGATGTATAACCTGAAGCTGCATTCCCAGGTACTTGCATTGAAGATTGCTCCGTTATCACTTGCTCTGGCACCTGCCCTGAGCGAAGCTGTGACTCCGCACTGCTGGCAGTAAGGCCCGTACCGTAAACCATTAATATCGTACCTGTCAACACCACTAACATTTTAAATTTCCAGGTGCAGGTCCACCCTTTTCGTTCGGCCTTATTCATCCATCGTTCCCTCCTTTGTTCTGTCCCATCATTATTTGAACAATGAAGGGGGAATATGTAGACAAAAAAAGCCTGTTCATTCCAATGGAGCACCTAAGGCCACAGTCTTGGACTGCTGTAAGCGATATTGGCGCGGGGCTTGACCTGTCAGTTGATGAAAGAGTCTGGAGAAATAATGAACGGAGCTAAAATGATATTTCTCTGCGATCTGAAAATTACGCTTAATCATCAAGCTACGCATAAAGGTTTGCTCGTTGGTGTATGACCCGCTGTTATAAAAATCCTGGAACATATCCTGCCAAATCCCAGCGACTCCACCTTTGAATTTTCCTAGAGCGTATAAAGGAAGCCCGGGCCAACAAAGGCTTGATGCAACTCCTGCCGCGGATAACAGATTGGACAGGCTGTATCAATCACAGCTTTTCGCTTTACATAGTGCCAATCAAAATAACAGCACAGTGTATCATAGGATTCTCCGCATCAGCCACCCATTCAGGCAGCTGTCCTGCTGGAATATAGACCAGCAAGCCAAGTGCCAAGAAATCCAGTTTGATATATTCGAAACCTTCCGAGATAAATATGTCCGTGAACCAGTCGATCCTTTGCAGGTTGCTAGGATGTGTCGGGTCAATCCCAGACCGCCGTCTACATCCGGCAGAATTTTGCCCTAACTGTCACGCAGCAGAATGTCTCCATAGGTGTATTTGCCGTTCGTTCTTCGACCGCCTGACCCAACTGATTAGGCCCTCCCCAGAAGGCAAGTGGGTCCAGTACATTCCCGCTCTATGTCCGTTTTGCCGTACCCGGTCCATCGCACTCTTCTTCCGACGTAAAATTGTCCCAGAAAGCATCAAAGTTGATGTATAACGTATCCTCATTCTGGGATCCCAGCGGCTTTCCGGACTCATACCAGGACTCGGCATCCACCGCAATCAAAATAGCATTCATGGTCATGCGTTCAAACGTATTTCCGATAATCCATATCTTATCAAGAGCAAGTTACATAAAATCCATTAATGTCAACGTTTTCACTTTACAGACATGTATTTAAAACATTAAATCAAATCTAAGAATGCATTAAGATTATTGGATAAAAATTGACTACGATTAAACTATGGTACCCCAAATAAAAAACCTAACTTCTCATTATATTTTAACGGGAATTATGCTTTTGATTTGCTACAATTGCGCCCTACAATGGTATTAGTTCAGTAATTTTTGTAGTTTTTCAAATGTCTTCTTTGTTTTAGCTAAATGTATAGTAACTAACAAATCCGGCGACTCACTAACCTGAAAAGAAATATGGTCTAGAATCAATTCACCTGCTTGAGGATGATGAAGAACCTTGTTCCCTTCAGGAGCACCCATAATCTCATATTGAGGCCACCATTCTCTAAATTTCTCACTCTTTTTCGAGAGTTTATCAATCATTTCATTCCACCACGGGTCATCTATATATTTACCGTGAGAATCTCGAAATTGAGCCAATCTTCTCTGTGCATGTTCTTCCCATTGGTCCAAGAGATTCATCATATAAGATGATGTAAAAATACGCCAGACAGAGTTACGTTCTAGTTCAGACATTTTATTATAATCTCCGAAAACTTCGCATGCAGCTTGGTTCCAAGCAACAAAATCCCATCTTGAATTTGTCACATAAGCTGGACATGGATTCTGGTAGTCAAGAAAATATTGCAACGATGAACTTATTTGAATTTTGTTTTCAATACTTTCAATTGGTATGGCTTGTTCGGCTAACAAAAACATATGTCTTTTTTCACTAACACTCAATTGCAAAACTCTCGCAACATCTTCTAATACCTGAGTGGATACATGAATGTTCCGACCTTGTTCTAACCATGTATACCAATCTACGCTGATACCAGCTAATAGTGCCACTTCTTCACGCCTTAACCCTGCTGTACGTCTTCTACCTCCTGAAGATAATCCTACCATTTCAGGATTAATCCTTGCCCGCCTTGTTTTTAAAAACTCTCCTAATTGTTTATTGCGTGTTGTATCCATATTTCTTTAACATCCTCCATCATTTTTTTAGCATCAAGCAGTAGTTTATTACTTTTTATAGTTAAAGTAGGAGTTCTACTCCTATGATGCATTATTCTCTAGCTGTTATATTGTCTCTCATATATATTAAATAGATCACCGCCGAGTAGTATACACTAACCGCATCAGGGAAGTATAACGAAGAGGCTCTTGACTTCCCATTACTAAAATTCACATAACAAGAGAGGTAATCAATTATGAAACGAATGTTGTGGGTAATATTTGTTATGGCGATTGGGACTACATTCCCTACGCCACTCTTCCCTATATATCAGGAACAATTTCACTTAAGCAATCTGGAAATCACTTTCCTATTTGCCGTTTATGCTATATTTCTTCTACCGTCATTATTAGTCGCTGGACAAATAGGGATTGTGTATGGATTAAAGAAAATAACCATGATTGGTATTATTTCTTCAATTATTTCAATTATCTTGTTTATTATAGGCACTAGTGCTTGGCAGCTTTATCTTTCAAGAATATTAGAAGGTATTGGATTCGGTCTTTTTATGGGTACAGCGACTAATTTGTTGCTAAAGAAAAGTCCTAAAGAAATGACTTCTAAAGCATTAACTTTATCTAGCATGGGTGTCATGGTTGGATTTGGCGTGGGACCCGCAATAAGTGGGTTGATTATTCAATATATCCACTTCCAACAACTTCGGTTCCCATTTGTAACTCTTTTACTGCTGTTAATAAGTGCAACCATCTTCCTAGTGTCTATACCTGACAACCATCAATTAGTAAATAAAAAAGAGCCAATGCGAATAAAAATATCTATCCCCCGAGATATTCGTTCTGATTTTTGGTCGTTTATTGGATTAACTGGGTTTATAGTATTTTCCCTTAACGGAATCGTTATATCGATAATTCCCACATATGTTAAAACCGTTCTTCATACGTCCAATCTTTCAATTTCGGGGTTGTTAATTTTACTTCTTCTTGGTGGCGGCGGATTAGCACAACGGATATCCTGGCCACAGCGACCAGTCATTCGGATACGAATTGGCATCATCCTTCAATTAATTGGCGCATGGTTAATGGTTATTGCGGGGATCTCAACAAATATTGTACTACTTTGGATGGGAATCTTCATTCAAGCTATTGGTGGCGGATGGTCATTCCAAGCAAGCCTGCAGTTGGCTGGAATTGCACCAAAACCTGAAGACCGCTCAAAGGTGATTTCGGCTTATTATTTCGCATCCTACTCAGGATTTATATTCCCAATTGTCGGGGTTGGCTTATTGAATTTATTTTTTGACTTGTCTCAGTCGCTTACGATTCTAAATGCATTAGCTACAATTATCGTTATTTTGCTAGTTGTTCTTTCATTTAAACCTAGTATATTAAAACTTGGCTATTCAAACAAACGAAAAGAAGGAAAAGTGGACACCCGTTAACGGACAGAAGGATAATATGACTAATGGAGGTTTGTCTCTATGGGAGAACAGCGGCAACGAGAATGCATGGCGCGCTAGGTTATCTTTCCCCTGCTCGCTTTGCAATGAAATTTACGGACAAATTCGCGGCGTAAGTGTCTACTTTCTTGACATAGCTCCAAAAATGAAATGGCTTGAAGCGGAGAATGAATTTTTAAAAAAGCTCGCTCAACTCGAAAGGCAGATGAGAAAAAAGAAATTCAATTAAGGTATACCCTCTCCAGCGAAAGGTACATGTTCTTTGTAAAATTGCCGGGGTCTCACGTTCGGGCTACTATCGATATCGTAGTGAAAATGCTCAATTATATCGTCAAAAACAGGAACAAAACGATGAAAACGTCAAAGCGATTCTTCTAAAGCCTACCGTTACCAGGGAAGGAAGAAGGGAGCCTTTAAGCCAGGGGTCGCCGGTCAAGTTCTCTTAACCGACATCACGTATTTAACCTATGGGAAAAACAAGCGGGCCTATCTGTCCACGATAAAAGACGCCGAAACGAATGAAATTTTAGCCTATGAAGTCTCTGCTTCACTTGGTTTGGACATTGCGATCGACACGTTGAAACAACTCAGGAAACATCGCCATCTCACCTTGGATGCCTTGTGCCTTGATTCATTCGGATCAAGGATTTCACTACACCAATCCGAAGTTCCAAAAGCTTGTGAAAAAAATGGGGCTAAGTCAATCCATGTCACGTAGAGGAAACTGTTGGGATAACGCTCCACAAGAATCATTCTTTGGGCATTTTAAAGATGAAACGAATTTCAAAACGTGTATGACTTTTGGAAGAAGTTACGCAAGAAGTGAAAAGCTACATGATCTATTACAATCATTATCGAGGTCAATGGAACTTAAAGAAGCAGCCGCCTGCGCGTTACAGGCAGCAGCTTGAAGTGGCCTAACCTTTTTTTAATTGTCCTTTACAAGGGGTACATTTTATTGATGCAGCTTCTTTTGTATTTCTACTCGCTTTGCACCGCGAATTCATAATAACTTTAAGCCTTGCGAAGCATTTGTCTCTCGCTTAGCTGTGAAAGCATATCCTTCGTCATGGCCTTCAGGTCGTAGCGGGAATGAAATCCCCATTCTGTCTTCGCTGCCGTCGCATCAATGGAATGTGGCCAGCTATCGGCAATCGCCTGTCTCTTCGGATCAACGTCATAATCAAGGATAAAGCCGGGAAACTCATCCCGAATCGCTGCAGCGATCGCCTCCGGATCCACGCTCATTGCGGTGACATTAAATGAATTTCGGTGCATCAACCGGGAAGAATCCGCTTCCATCAATTCGATGATAGCGTTCAGGGCATCCGGCATATACATCATGTCCATGTTTGAGTCCTTGGCGATATAAGATGTATACCGGCCAGCCGTCACGGCTGCGTAATAAATTTCCACCGCGTAATCCGTCGTTCCTCCGCCGGGAGGCGTCATATAAGATATCAAACCCGGGAATCGCAGCCCCCTGGTATCCAGGCCGTATTTGTGAAAATAATAATCACAAAGCAGTTCGCCGGACACTTTGTTCACGCCGTACATCGTATTGGGCCTCTGGATCGTATCCTGCGGGGTATTGTCTTTCGGAGTCGAAGGACCAAAAGATCCAATGGAGCTTGGAGTGAAAAATTGGCAGCCGAGCTCCCTGGATACTTCAAGTGCATTCATCAATCCGCCCATATTCAAATTCCAGGCAAGCAGCGGTTTTTCCTCTGCGGTAGCCGACAGCAGCGCAGCCAAATGGATGACGGTATCAACTTCGTACCGCTTGGCGATTTCGAACATCGCCTTATCATTCGTCACGTCCAGCAGCTCGAATGGCCCGGATCGGGTAATTTCGTGGGCTGATGACCTGAGATCCGTAGCAACGACGTGATCCGCACCATAAATTTCACGTAATTTAACAACTAACTCAGAACCGATTTGGCCCAGTGCTCCGGTCACCAAAATCTTGTTCATAAGACATTCCTCCCGAAATATACTCCCACGAATGCAGCTAAATCAGCTTCATTTCCTTGCCAACTTTCTCATAAACGGAGATCACCTGGTCGAGCATCTCCTTGGTATGGGCAGCTGTCGGCATGTTGCGTATTCTTCCGGTTCCTTTGGGAACCGTCGGAAACACGATTGCCTTGGCGTAAACGCCTTCTTCATAGAGCCGTTTGCTGAACTGTTGGGTGGTTACTTCATCGCCAATGATACAAGGAGTGATCGGCGTTTCGCTTTGGCCTACATCATATCCAAGCCGGCTCAAGCCGTTTTTCAAATCATTGCCGTTCTCCCACAGCTTCTCGATCAGCTCTTTGTCATTCATCAAAATGTCGACAGAAGCGCTGCAAGAAGCGATTGCAGCCGGAGGTAGCGATGTCGAGAACAGAAACGGACGGCTTCTCAGCTTCAACCATTCGATCAGTTGTTTTTTACCAGCCACATAACCGCCGACAACGCCGATCGCCTTGGAAAGAGTACCAATTTGAAAGTCAATGCGGTCGGACAATCCAAAATGCTTCACGGTTCCCGCACCTGCTCCGAGAACGCCCGAACCGTGGGCATCATCCACATAAGTAATCAGATCGAATTCTTCTGCTATTTTCACGATTTCGGGCAGCTTTGCTATATCACCATCCATGGAGAAAACCCCGTCGGTGATGACCATAATTTTATGGTACTGACCGGATTCCTTGGCATCTTTCGCCTGCTGTCTTAAATCATTCATATCCGAATGCTTAAAGCGAATCACCTTAGCTCTCGACAGGCGGCAGCCATCAATAATCGAAGCGTGGTTCAGCTCATCGGATAAAATCGCATCATGCTGGTCCATTACCGCGGATATAGCAGCCATATTGCAGTTAAAACCTGATTGATACACGATAACGGCTTCCGTTTTTTTGAAACGGGCCAGTTTTTCTTCAAGCTCAATATGAAGATCCATCGTACCATTGATTGTTCTCACAGCCCCTGCGCCTGCCCCGTATGTCTGCGACGCCTTAACTGAAGCATCAATCAGGCGGTAATCTGTTGCCAGTCCCAAATAGTTATTGGAAGACAAATTGATTAGGGACGTTCCGTCGATGCGAATAACAGGACCATTTGCACCCTGCAGCGTATCGATGACGTTATATAGACCTTTAGTCTTTAGATCTTCGATGTTCGAACTTAAAAATTGGTCCAATGCCTGACTTGACATTCCATTCCCTCCTCGATATACGTATGTCCTCGTACAGGAGACATAGTATTCCTCCAAAAAACCCTGTTATAAAAGGAATTAAACTAATTTCAATGTATCATCTTTTTCATTCTTTGTACACATGTGGTGGACAAAAAAATAAAATATCCGCAAAAAAACATAGCGATTGCTTCCCCCATTCCCGGAAGCAATCGCTACTAAATCTTTGCTTATATCTTTTGCTGTCATTAACCCATCAGCTTCGTGAGTTAGAAAAAGACGGTTTAGTCTCTAGAACGATATATCCTGTAGTTCCGCGCAGGTGATGAGTTGAAGCCTGAATATCCTGACAAATATAAAAAAGGCTCTGATCTGCATAAAAGCGCAGAACAGAAACCTATTGATGATGAGTATGATGCGGTCGAGAGGACTCGAACCTCCACGGGGGTTAGCCCACACGGACCTGAACCGTGCGCGTCTGCCAATTCCGCCACGACCGCGTATATCATATCTCCGAGAAATTATATCGCGGCGACAAGAAATAATATATCATGTGCAGGTAATTAGTGTCAACAAAAAAAATATAATTTCCCACTTCAATGTATGTAATATAACCAATACATTGTCCAATTTCTCTCCAGTTGAAACAGTAGTTACTTTTTTGTCATCGATTAGAATCCAACATTCGAGTTTTTTCAACATAAAAAGTCAGAATTCCGTTAACATTGAGGTGCTAAGAAAACATTAAAACAGGTTTGACATTTTCGTATTTATGCAATATAGTTTCAAAAGGTTACAAAAACTTAATTATTCATTTGCCGAGTTTCATGTTTGAAAACGGGGGAACCATTTTGGGTGAATTATTCTTATACATAGGAAATATAGGGAACCTTCTACCGAACCCTTAGCTAACTCCGTAGGCATCGAAGGGAGAACACAAATTTTGAAAAAGCTTATCATCTCCATTTTTGGAGCAGCAGTACTATTTACATCCGGGGCAACAAGCACTGAGGCAAGCAGTATTAACACCGTGGTAAACAACATGACAGGCATACCTTACAAATGGGGTGGCACTACGCTCGCCGGGTTTGATTGCTCGGGATTCATGAGATATATTTTCAACAAATACAGCATTGAATTGCCACGTACTTCGCAGCAGCAAGCCAAGGCTGGTACGCCGGTATCCAAAGCTAATCTGCGTACAGGTGACCTGGTGTTCTTTAATACGATGGGTAATGGCATTTCACATACAGGTGTATATATCGGTGGCGGACAGTTCGCTCACGCTTCGAGCAGCAAGGGTGTAAGTATCACTCAATTATCCAATCCTTACTTTAATGATCGTTACGTAACAGCTCGCCGGGTAACAGGACAGTTTATGTATAACAAAATGTTGGGCAAAATATAAGTTGAACACGAAAAGGCTTCGGTTATAACCGGAGCCTTTTCTTTGTCTACCCTACATTTTCTACAGAAAGCTGGACAAAATGGTTCTGCAATACATAGGTTAATGTAAAGCCTTCTGTACTCTCATTGCACCCTGAGACAGCGCATGGCCTCCGCCTACGGCTCCAGCCACAGCCACCGTCTCCATAATCTCCTGATCGGTCGCTCCTTTGGCACGTGCCTCTTCCACATGGTAGAACGTACATACCTCATTATTGGCAAACAATCCAATGCCCAGGGCTATTAGCTGTTTGGTCTTGGCATCCATCGCTCCTGCCTGAAAACATTCTCCAGTGAACTCATGATAGGACTTCACCACTGCAGGCAGCACGTCGCTTAATTCACCCATCTGATCTTTATAGGCATGAACCTTATCATTCATCAGTGTCATGGTTACCGCACATCCTCTCGGCTGATATGTTACAAACTCTCACTGTACCTATCTTCTCTCCCGAGAGCTGCAATTATGCCAAAACTTCCATGGTAAATGAACCTAAAATGCATGTCCTATTCTTCGAGCAGGCTCTTGCGTGGTTCGCTGAACAACTGATACTGATAATTCCGGTCAAGCTTGACCACACGACGATTCTGACGGCGAATGAGTACCTGCTCCCCGTCCCAGGCTACGACAATGCCTGTCACATCATTGGACTGAATCTCGTCCCGAATCACCCTTACTTTTTCACCCGATAAACGCAGTGCATCCAATTCTGCATCACTGATCATATTTCCGACGCCTACTTTCTCCATAAAAATTATTTACAAAAAGAGACCTAAATGAAAAGTCATTTAGGTCTCACGTGACTGTATTGGACTGTCATGTCATTCGAAAGTATGTCCCGACTGAAAGTTACCGCTGCGCGTGCTCTTTGCTGTCGTTCTTCTCAAACCAAAAATCAAGCACTTTGGCGGACATCACACGTTCTTCAAGGTACTCCACTTGATGCGGTGTAAATTGTTCTTTCCAAGAGAAGGACAACTCTTCGCACAAGCCTACAATCGTCAGCAATTCTGACCAGGCAACGTAGCGTTTGTACCAGAAAAATTGAGGATGTTCAATCATATAGGGATAAAGGTCATCGAATTCCGTATGTTTACAATCCAGGGCACGCTCAAAATGTACTTTCGATTCCGCCAGCTTATCAATAAAAAATTGTTCTGTTGCCGGTTGGTTACCCATGGTGTTGCCTCCTCTCCCTAACATAACCCCATTATAAATGAAATCAACGGTCATGCAAAGGCATTGTTATAAAAATAGGCACTTTTTCCTTTAAAAAGTCATATTTCGTTATCGTCAAATTGCACGGTGCCGTCGTTCAATGAACGAATGCGCACCAACGCTTCGACCGGGATGCCCTGCTCACGAATCGTACGCGCTCCAGCCTGAAAACATTTTTCGACCACGACACCGAATCCAACCAGTTCCGCACCCGAACGTTCGATAATCTTAATAACACCGCGAGCAGCATCGCCATTGGCAATAATATCGTCAATGAACAAAATACGATCATTCTCATGGATATATTCACGAGATACCATAATATCCGTTACGATTCCTTTGGTAAAAGAAGGCACTCTTTCACAGTAGGCATCGGGGTCAGCCAAAAGTGTTTTTTTGCGACGGGCGAATACCAGCGGAACACCCAATTCATAGGCGGCAGCAAAAGCGACCGGAATTCCCGAAGACTCCACTGTAATGACCCGAGTTACACCACTTTCACGAAAACGAGCGGCAAATTCACGTCCCATTTCCATCGTCAATGCAGGATCAATCTGGTGATTCAGCAAACCATCCAGCTTCAGCACCTGATCTGACATGACTACACCTTCTTGTAAAATCCGTTGTTTCAATACTTCCATAATTTGACCTCCCAAGCCTATCCTATGACGTAAAAGTATCATAGATCCGGCTATCAGTTCAAGCGAAATTGCCTCTACTCTTGTCCAGAGCATATAAATGACCCCATGCCGCACTTCAATTGTCATGACTTTGATGGGTCAAGCATACCTTGTACCATGGCACCCGCATGTCCAAACTATTCAGGGGCCTGAGAGGGGAAACACATGAAACAGGCATTTCGGGTGCTGCAGATCGCATTTACATACATCGGAACGGTAGTAGGAGCCGGCTTTGCAACAGGGCAGGAGATATTGCAGTTTTTTACCCAGTATGGCAAATGGGCCACCATTACCATTGGCTTATCGACCATACTCTTTGTCTGGTTAGGTACAAAAATGATGCTAATTGCCCATGATACCGGCTCTCGCTCTTACGAGGATCTCAACAAGCATCTATTCGGTCATAAAGCAGGAAATTGGATTACCTGGGTGACTCTCCTGATTCTCATTGGAGTAAACAGTGTCATGTTGGCCGGAGCCGGATCGGTCTTTGTAGAGCATCTGGGGCTCCATTACCAGACAGGTCTAATTGTTACCCTTATCGGTACATATCTGCTGCTTGGACGCGGCATTCAGGCCATCCTGCAAATGAACAGTATCGTGGTGCCCATGATGCTCCTGCTTTCCCTCCTTATGATCACCAGCACCATACATCATCCTGGCGCAAACCGATTTATTACATTAACCACTGACAGCAATCCAATCCGGGTCTGGTTATCGCCTCTGTTGTATACTTCATTCAACCTGGCACTTGCCCAAGCTGTACTCGTTCCGGTGGGGAATCAGATTCGCAGCCGAAAAGTACTGAAATGGGGCGGCATTCTGGGGGGGATTGGTGTAGGATTCATGCTTATGGCAGCTCACTTTGCCATGTCAGCCCAGATGCCTGGCATCACGCAATTTGAAATTCCAATGGGCAGCATTGCCTTTCAACTAGGATGGGTCGTCCAGTCAATCTATGTATCCCTGATTTTCATGGAAATCTTCAGTACGTTTGTAGCCGATATTTATGGAATGACCCTCCAACTCAGACAGCATGTCCGAGTACATCCCAAACTGATCATCCTGGCTATCATGCTCTTATGTTATTCGCTCAGCCAGTTTGGATTCAGTTCACTGCTCTCTATCCTTTACCCCATTTTCGGAAGTTTGGCACTGTTCTGGGGTGCAAAATTAGTAATGGATCGATGGGGAAGCTTTCGCGGGCGCAAAAAACATCTATAACAATGAACGATATGGTTGAATACATCTCTTCCCTTAACATAACAAAAGCCGCTGATAAACCAGCGGCTTCTTTCTTTTTCCTCTCCAGAACCTAATTCTGGCTCGGAAATTGCAAATACATTTTTTTCAGTTCATTGACCGATCTGCCCAGAGAGTAATGGGTTTTGGCTTTCTCACATGCCGAACGAGCCAGCTCATAACGGTACGCCGGGTCAACCATAACCTTCTCCAACGCTTCTGCCAATGCATACGGATCTTCTGAGGGCACCAGCAAGCCGTTACTTCCATTCTCGATCTGCTCTGGTATGCCGCCCACATCTGTCCCTACAAGGGCAAGACAGCTAAGCGCTGCTTCAGCAAAAACAGACCCGAATGCCTCGGCCCGTGAAGGAAGTACAAAGATATCGAAAAATGGCATGAATTCCTCCGGATGCAGCGTATAACCATAAAAGATAGTCTCATTATAAATACCCAGCCGCTGGGCCAATTCTTCCAAATCGGGACGAATCGGTCCGTCCCCAATAATATGAAGCACGTAATCATGTCCCCGGGCTTTCAGCTCGGCACAGGCTTTGAACAGAATATCCAGCCCTTTCGCCGGAACCAGTCTACATACGGTAACCAGTTGCGGTATGGCATTTTCATGGGGGATGGGCTTGAACCTTTTCTCATCAAAACCGTTCGGAATCACACCGATAACATCAGGATGCTGCACATAAGGCGCCAGATAACGACGGAAAGAATCCGATACCGTTAATAGTCGCTCTGCCTGATGCTCCAGCTCACCATAAATCGCCAGCAGAAACTGGTGCTCCGGTCCTTCCGGCTCAATACGGCCGTTCAGGATTAGCTCTCGCTCATAACTGGAGTGAATCGTTTGAATGAGGGGAACATCCGGGAAAACCTTCTTCATTGCAAGCCCCGCGATCGGGTGATGGGCATGAATCAGATCGTAAGGCTTCTGAATACGCAGCTTGGTCCACCACAAATAATCCCGGTAGGTCTGCATATATTTTTGAACGACAGGACTATCCTGATACTGGGTCCAATCGAACGTCTCAAACTGGATATCCTCTCTGCCCTTGTTGCGAATTCGCTTAGGCAGCGAGAACAGATCCATCTCCCACCTCGGGGTTGTAAACCTCTCTTGCATATACGGAATCATAGAGGATACACCTCCGGGCTGCTCCGGAGGAAAGAAAAGCGCCTGCAGCAATTTCACCGTTAGTTTCCCCCTTTCTAGCATAAGTCTTCTCCGTGCATCTTCCATCATGATATATCAGAACATATGTTCAGTAAAGGTACAAAATGAGATTTCCGATCACTCGGTCTATTACAGCCAAATAATTAGAATTCATTTCACAATCAATTGTACCATGCTGGTTCTGACGCTGACGACATTACGAATATTGTTAGGTCCTAGCGCACAGCTTTACTTCTGAGTCGTATATACAACATATTCAGGAGATGCTCGGCTAAGAAGTGGATATATGAATGGAGAGTTAAACCTCTTTATCGATATGTCGATATGCTAATGAAAGCCGGTGAGCAGTGGGTAGCTCCCGGCTTATTACATGTATTTTATATGTTGCATACTGGTTATACCGACAGGCCTGTGACCGCCTTTTCATACGTACTAAAGCCTTCTGTCTCCCCTACAAAGTTATAGTCATTACGCTTATAGAATTCGTTCAATGTTGCGTTATCCGCTCCGCAATCCAATCGAACGACGTGTTTATCCTCAAACTGTATCCCACTGCTGGACCATTGCAAAATCGACCGTCCCAAACCACTCTGAGCATATTTTCTACGTATCGCTAATCGGTGCAGATAAAGTGCGCCATCCCCGGCATGCGCTTTGCTTCCCCATAAGTGCACATCCCATGCGCTTGGCTGGCTCATTAAAATTACCATGCCAGCTACGTCAGAACCCTTCTTAAATACAAATACGTCCCCACGCTGAATCGCCTCTACCGTATTATGGGAATCCTCACCCTTTAACAACGCATTCCACTGAGAAGATCCCTGGCTCCGCAGCCATTCGGCTGTTTCCATGAGCAGGGACATCACATCCTCCGTGTCTTCCGGCTGAGCCTGCAATACTTTAAATTCATCATTAATGTAGTCTGTTGTGATACTGAACGAGTGCTTCATGATTCTCCTCCACTTCCAGGTCTCTCTTAAACTAATGGTACTATACCGGGAAATGACTTTTTCGTCAAAAAGACAACAAAAAAGGTAAGAGGATGTCCCTCTTACCCATCTATCTTCGCTTCATCAATAATTTGATTCCGGTATAACATCGTGAGATGTAATGTATCAAATTCAAGCTCTTTGTCCAGCTCCCGCATCAGAACTTCAACCAAACTCTTTCGCTGAGCACTGGTGCCAGGAACCTCGTAATCCATATAGCCTGACAAATCCGCATATGAGGTATCAATCGTTGCTGTACCGACAGGTAATCCTCCGCGTTCTTGCAGATACAGTTCATATACGCGAAATTCCCGATCTTTGCGCACTAACATGACGTAACAGGCTTCTTCAGCAGCTTCAATCTCTTCCAGATCTTCTGGATACTCGATCTCTACCTCATCCGCAAAATCCCGGTGGACCCATTCCAAGGATTCCAGTTCCTGTCCCTGATGCCACATGCGAATTGTAATGGTGTCGATTATTTCTTCATCCAGCTCTTGTACCAGCAGCTCAGCAGCGGCATCCTGATAACTCTCTGGGGGTTCATCATACCAATGTATCTCACCCTGTACATCCGCACCATATTGTTTCAGAGAGGCTTCCGCCACTTCCTGTCCATTCGCGTCATTAAATACATAGGTGGATATGCTGCGTCCGGCGCTTACCATTTCCATCTCCAGCATATGTTCCGGGTCTTCATATGTAAATGATTCGGCTTGCGAACCGGGGATGACATGTACTTCATTTACAGCAGCTCGATTATTCTTTCCATCGGGATTATACGTATCATCAGACTGCGATGACTGAATTAGCAGATCCGTATGGGATTCTGGCTTCTGTAACACAGAATACAGTGTACCGCAGCTCACAAGCACTTCATATTCAGCAGCACTTACCGCATCCGCAAGAGAACGAATATATTCGTGCACCTTCTCGACAATAACCTGTTCTGACTCGTCAGGTAACGAATTCTGCTCCATTTGAAGGCTGCCGGATACCCGATCCCCTTCCCTGAACACTAGCAGAAGCGAACCCGCATATTGACCGTCCACCATAATATCCTGCACTTCGCCACCTGATGTGCGAAGATCAGGAATCAGCTCTATTTTCAGTTCCATGTACCTGCCTCCTCAGTTCCTAACGTTATTCTGTTAGGATGCCCTTGAGAGCGGTAGTTTATAAGATAAAACGTCTAATCCGATTTAAGAGCACATTGTTAGACGGACAACACATATCTTTGGATAGCGTGAGCTACACCCTGATCGTTGTTTGAAAGTGTAACCTCATCCGCAGCAGCCTTAACTTCCTCCGGGGAATTGTCCATCGCAATCCCTTTGCCTGCAAAGGTCAGCATTGTGATGTCATTGTAGTAGTTACCTACCGCCATGATCTCGGAAGGAAGGATTCCTTTGGCTTCAGCCAATCTTTTGAGAGCTGCACCTTTGGAAGCTTCGGGATGCATCAGATCAATGAAAAAATCACCGCTGCGTGTCATATAATAAGGAAGATTCCAGGTCGACCACTCCTGCTGCACCGCGTTCATCTGCTCGATTGATCCAAACGCAGTGAATTTGGCAAGTGGCTCTGTCATATCCGCCCACTGTGGCAACTTTAATGGCTCTGCCATGAAGTTTTGATACATCTCGCGTACCTGCAACTCCAAACCTTCCGGCTGATCCACGTAAAGTCCAAACGCCGTGTTGATATCAAAATGCACACCTTGCGTTCGGCAGTATGTTATGAAAGGCTCCAGTCCCTGTCCATCCATGGCAAAATGGTGCACCACTTCACGAGTCTCGACCCGTGCCGTTACCGCTCCATTATGTGTAATGACATATCCGTCAAGTCCCATCTGCTCCATAAATGGAATCGTATTCGCCGGACCTCTGCCTGAACACAGGACAATCTCGGCTCCCTGACGGGAAGCACGAATTAAGGTCTCTTGCGTCATTTCGGTAAGTTCATGATGATCATTAAGCAGCGTTCCATCGACATCCAGTGCGATTAATTTAATTGTCATTGTCTTCATTCCTTATCTGTAAGAGAGTCGCACCCACCCAAACCCTCCCTTCCGAGGGAGGGCCCCAGAGGGCTCTGCCCTCTGGACTCCCGCTTTGTTAACCGGCGGCGGGTGGGATCTTGCTATGTGACGGTTGACGTGGGAGCGCTTGATTGCCGGTCCCTCCGCTTGACAGCGGCGGTCCCACCCAAGCTTAAGCGGGACCATTACGGGCAGGGCTTCGCTCCCTGACCGGCTCCCTGCTCCGCTTCGCGAAGGGCGGGAGCTGTTGCGCCTGGGGCGCGGTGGGCAGGGCTTCGCACTCTGCCCCGGCTCCCTGCTCCGCTCCGCGAAGGGCGGGAGCTGTTGCGCCTGGGGCGCAGTGGCCAGGGCTTCGCCCCCTGCCCGGGCTCCCTGCTCCGCTTCGCGAAGGGCGGGAGCTGTTGCGCCTGGGGCGCGGTGGCCAGGGCTTCGCTCCCTGACCAAGCTCCCGGCTCCGCTTCGCGAAGGGCGGGAGCTGTTGCGCCTGGGGCGCGGTGGGCAGCGCTTCGCTCCCTGCCCGGCTCCCTGCTCCGCTCCGCGAAGGGCGGGAGCTGTTACTTCCGCAGAAGGTCTAATTCTTCTGCGGTTAACTCGCGGTAGCTGCCGATTGCCAGATCGGCATCCAGCTCCAGGTCACCCATGGCTACGCGTTTCAAATACACCACGCGCTTGCCCACAGCCTGGAACATTCTTTTCACCTGGTGGAACTTGCCTTCATGAATAATCAATGAAATGGAAGAGAACACACCCTCTTCCGTCTCCTCACGATGAAGGACAGTCAGTTCCGCAGGCAATGTTTCATATCCATCATCCAGCTGAATACCCGCTCTGAAACGTTGGACATCTTCTTCATCAACGTTCCCCAGCACACGGGCTTCATACGTCTTGGGTACATGTTTGCGGGGGGATAACAAAACATGCGCAAGTGGACCGTCATTCGTTAGAATAAGAAGCCCCTCTGTATCTTTGTCCAGTCGTCCCACCGGGAATGGATCGAAGACACGATCTTCTTTACGCAGCAGGTCAATTACCGTTTTATCCCGATTATCTTCAGTTGCCGACACCACGCCAGGTGGTTTGTGCAGCATCAGGTAGATCATTTCCCGATACATGATCCGCTCTCCGTCAGCTTCAATCACGTTTACGTCCGGATTGACCTGCACACCGCTATCTTTCACCGGTTTACCGTCCACACGAATTCTGCCCTGCTTTACCATCTTTTTGAGTTCACTTCGTGACCCCACACCCATATGGCTCAATATTTTATCCAGACGCAGCGTTTGTTTGCCTTTTCCATTCATACCGATGTCCACCTCCAGCCTGCCGGATATTCATTCTTCAGTACACCATCCAGCCATTTCCCCCAGCCGGCAGCGAAACCATCCACACATACCAGTACATAACCTTTGGCTGCCGTATCTGCTTTGCGTTCTACACGCGATTCTTCGATGTTCAACGTCTCTCCCTTGAGGTACCTTACGGCTTCTCCGTTAGCTGATGATAGATTGATGAATCGCTGCGCCTCTGTTGTATGCAATGCACATGCCAGCGGATGAGAGGGCACAAATCGCCCATTCTTCACGTTACCCATAAACCAGCCTGGCCGTATAACCTTGAGCCCTTCCAGACGAGCAGCACCCACAGAAGATTGATACACCCGATCGCCGTAATACACCGTTTCTCCAGCAAGCTCGATTTCCAGATTTTCTTGTACAAATTGAGCATATACCGTTCCCGGATCGACACTCGCCTGGTCGACTCCTCGTTTCTGACCCCGTTCGTTTTTGCGGCCACCTCGTTCGTTTCCTTTACCCGGTTTTCCCTGAGTCCTGCCACCACGTGAACTCCTGTCATTGTCATTACGTTCCCTGGATTCGGTTCTCATAAGACGTTCCCGTTTCCGTTCTTCTTTCGTAAGAGGTGGGGATACATGGATAGATCGGTCCTCGGATTCCCCGGGATGCGTGAAATCTCCATCAACTTCAACTGCTTGTCCAGTCTGGACTTCACTGTTCGCTTCACGACCTGCGTCTTCTTCGGCCAGAGATTGCGCACGATGCTGCAATACAGCAACATAATGTCCTTCCCCCTCCAACAGATGAGGCCATAACCTCGCAGTGCCGCGTGTTTGGTCCAGCACAGATTCTGTCTCTTCTGCTGTCTCAGGCAGCATCTGACGCACCCAATCCGGGCGCCCTGGAGCAAATCCTGCAGTAGCAGGGATGTCATTCACCACAAAATCAGGATTGATGTTCAGAAACTCCGCAATCATCGCTTCATTTTCCTCTGGTGCAAAAGTACATGTGGAATATACGATCGTTCCTCCTGGAGCAAGAAGCTTGGCTGCCGTCTCCAAAATATCGCGCTGCATCAGCACACATTTTTCCACCGAATGATGTTCCCAGGATTTCACCATGTCCTCATCTTTGCGGAACATGCCTTCACCCGAGCAAGGAGCATCGATTAACACTTTATCAAAATAATGAGGGAATGCCTTCGCAATTCGCTCAGGTGACTCGTTCAATACAACGGCATTACGTACCCCATACAATTCCACGTTTTTGGCGAGTGCCTTCGTTCGTTCCCCATGGATATCATTCGTAACAAGTACACCTTTCCCCTGAAGCTTGGCTGCGATTTGGGTTGTTTTCCCGCCAGGAGCCGCGCACAAATCAAGCACACGTTCCCCAGGCTGCACATCCAACAATTCAACCGGGGCCATGGCGCTTGGTTCCTGAATATAATACAAGCCTGCATGATAATAAGGATGTAACCCCGGCTTAACCCCGTGAGGCACATAAAAACCCGTTCCGCACCACGGAATGGGTCGCATATCAAATGGAGCAATTTCCTTGAATTGTTCCAGCGATATTTTCAGCGTATTCACTCTCAGCCCCGCATGTGGCGACTGCTCATAAGATTTCATAAATTGTTCAAATTCATCGCCTAACAAGCTTTTCATTCGCTCGGCAAATATCGAAGGCAGCTGTACAGCCATAATCCCACTCATCCTGTCTTGTTAAAATTGCATATAGTTCTATGTTATCATATCCGGGCATGGCTTTCCTATTGATTCATCGTATTCCACTACAGCGTGTAATGTAGTATAATGGCAAGTAGATTGATTGATGTGCAAAAATTCGGGTGTTTATGCATATTATCCCATCCTGTATTTTTGCCAAAACTATATTTCGATATGATCGATGGGGGATGTCTTAATGAAATCCAAGAAGAAAAAGAAAAGTGCTGCGATCCTTATTTTCCTGGGTGTTTTCATCGTAATGATTGCCGTACTCGTTCTGGTGAATCAGCAATCCAAGAAACAGATGGATAGCGTGCAGAATGCCTATGGCATCGCCGCATCCAAGCTTAATCCCGCAACACGCGAATTGCTGGACGATCCGAACTACCAACAAATTATTTTGCCTGATGATCTGAAAGCCAAAATGGATAACAAAGACAGCTTCTTTGTCTATTTCTTTGCCTCCGACTGCTCACACTGTCGTGCGACAACACCTCAGCTGATGCCACTGGTGGACAGTGAAGGTATCAAGCTTCCTCAGTTCAATTTGCGCGAATTCGATTCCGGCTGGACTGATTATAACATTGAGTACACGCCAACTCTGGTATATTATCAGGATGGTGTGGAGAAAGACCGCATGGTTGGCGGACTTCAGGAAAATGGCAGTGACAACGGTTATACTTTGGATGATTACAAGCAATTTTTCGAAAAATATAAAGGCAGTGCCACTCCATCGGCAAGTTAATCGTATATCCCTACAATATCGAACACCCCGGCCAATTCCTCTAGAGGAGCGGTCGGGGTGTTTTTTATCAGATCATATGTTTGACACTATGTTAATGATCCAGTGATGATGACTTTCCATGACAAGCTTACTCGCTCTGCAGGTCCTGTTCCTGCTGCAATGCTTTCATCTTCTCTTCATAGATTCGTCCACGTGTAGGACTTCGACGTTGGGGAATATTGGGCTTCAGTTCAAGAGCTCGTTCCTGAATCTCCCGGATCAGCACCTCATCCTGAATCTGAATGTGCAGGTCTCTGTAAGGAAATTTCTGAGGCTCAGCACCCGAAAGTCCTTCCACTAGTTCCTGTACTTCTTGCACTAACGGCCCAAGGGCAATGCCTCGCGAAGTTTCCGGATAGGACTTCAGCAGATCTACCGAACTCTGTAACATCATGCGCCCTCCGCGAAAATTAGCATTCCTGAAATGATACAGCCCGACTGCGATTTGCAGTAATCCTTTGTACAGTGAATCCCGATCCCGTTCAAGCCACAACTCTTCCAATACCTCATGGCATTCAAAGTAGTCCTGATCACGATTGAAATAGATCAGATAGTCAACATACAGCGGCTCATAGCTGCTCATCCGGGTTTTCGCCCTTTCTAGCCGCGTTCAGAAGTGCTTTTACATCATCCAAAAGGTCTTTCAACCCTTCCATATCATGACGCTCCCAGCAGTCATTGAAGCGCTTTTGTGCCTCTATCGCTTCGTTCACGAGGTGGTAGAAATACAACTGATGTATGATGTTCAGCGTTCTAGATACGATATTGGAATCATCCTCAAAAGCCTTTTGCGCCTCCAGAATTTGCAGACGGATCGCCGACATTTCATTATCGAGTACAAAAGCAGCTTCAGCCGTTTTTTTCAACCTTGCCCGCATATCATCGGGCAGACTCTCCCGAAACTTATAACTCAAGGAGTGTTCAATCGTAGCCCAGAAGTTCATCGCCAGCGTCCGAATCTGAATCTCGGCCAGCACGTTCTTCTGTCCAAGGGCTGTTTGAACAGGATACTCAATAATCATATGGAAACTGCGGTAGCCGCTCTCTTTGAAATTGGTGATATAATCTTTCTCGATTAATACCGTCAAATCCTTACGACCGCGAATATACTCGGCTACCCGCCGAATATCATCCACAAACTGACACATAATGCGGATACCTGCAATATCCTCAATGCCCGTTTCCACCTGATCAAGCGGCACATTCAGGCGTCTGGATTTCTCCAGAATGCTGGATATTTTTTTGACACGCCCGGTAACGAATTCGATCGGGGCGTATTCTTCCCTTTTCTTAAGCTCCGCCCGCATCGTTTTAAACTTAACTTTCAATTCCTCTACCGCTTGTTCATAAGGAAGTAAAAATGTACCCCAGTCTCTACCGTCCATGCTTATGCCTCCTGTCTCTATAGCTTCCCCTGTTCTTATCCATTATACATGATGTTAAGCGGGGGGAAGAGTCCCGTACGACATTACCCTCTTCCACGCTTCTAATTTTCAAATTCGGGGAACTCCGAAACATTACTTAACGATGCGCTGCACCGACAGCTTCCGAAATATGACTGTAACCGTCTTTGCGCAGCAGCTCACGCAGTCCGGCATGAATGCGCCGATTCACTTCAGGTCCTTCATAGATCAATGCTGTATATATTTCCACCAGGCTGGCTCCAGCTTTAATCTTTTCGTAAGCATCTTCGCTTGTGAAAATGCCACCCGATCCGATGATCGGCAGTTTGCCTTCAGTCTGGCGATAGATTTGGCGAATGATTTCCGTGGAACGGTCACGCAGCGGCTTTCCACTTAGTCCACCCGTCTCTTTGGCATGCTGATGAGAAAGACCGTCTCGGCTGATCGTGGTATTCGTTGCGATAATACCGGCGACCCCACTATCTGCAATAGTACTCACCATATATTCAAGCTCCTGGTCATTCACATCTGGTGCAATTTTGACCAGCACCGATTTAACGGCACCGCCCGCTCTTTTGCGCTGTGTCTCCATCTCATTCATGACAGCAGCAAGCAATTCCTTCAATTCATTCCCATGTTGCAGATTACGCAAATCCGGTGTATTTGGTGAACTTATATTCACCACAAACAGGTCCGCATAATCGTACAGCGCCCGGATGCATTTTTCATAATCCAAATGCGCTTCTTCATTGGGTGTCGCCTTATTTTTACCTATATTTACGGCCACTGGAATTCGGCGCTCCGTGAGACGTGCCAATTCACCCGCCATCGCTTCGGCTCCGAGGTTATTGAAGCCCATCCGGTTCACCAATGCCTCATCGGGAGGCAAGCGGAATAAACGCGGCTGGTCGTTGCCAGGCTGTGCGAGCGGTGTGACTGTGCCCACTTCCATGAAGCCAAACCCGATGGAAGAAAAGCCCGTTACAGCCTGTCCGTTTTTGTCCAAACCGGCAGCAAGGCCTACAGGTGTAGGAAAATGGCAGCCAAACATATCTACAGCCAGATCCGCTGTTTCACGCACGCCATACATGACACGCAAGCCGGAAGGAACCGGGCGAATACTCCCCATTCCGCTGAGACCGCCGATAATTAAATGATGGGCCTGCTCAGGGTCCATTTTGAACAACAAGGGTTTAGCAAGACTTCTGTATAACAAATCACTCACTCCGTTCTGGTCCGGTACGCTGAAAAAACTGCTTTCCGTCTTTTTCATATGTAAAAAAACACTCTATACACAAGTCTATCCGTTTCTTCTGCAAAAGGAAAGTAGTTTGAGCATAGACAGAAGCTTTTTGCCTAAGCCCTAAGAGCTCACAAGAAATCCACCCGCCTACTGGAAATGACGAGTTGAATTCTTTACAATGGGAGCATGGCTACATCGATATTAGCCTTATTCCATGAAGGAGGAACAGCCCATGGCTCCCAAACGCAAACCACCTACTTTGCAGCAAAAGAAAGATGAGGTCAACCGGAAAGCCATTATTTGGACGGCAGCCAGCGTCGGTGGACTGATCATTATCATTGGTGCGCTTATTATTATCGCCAACCTGTAAATGCTCCAACCGACTGTTTTTTGCATCTACATACCAATCCAGCATGGATTTTACGTTTTCTTCGGTCTGAATCACTTGTTTTCCGTTTAATTCAACCAATGATACGTCTTATTCGGATTACTTTGCTTGGGAACAAGTGTGTACCGGTAGCGATCCTTTGCTTCTGGAATAACAGCTGTCTCTGGCAGCAAATCTTTCCCAATGCGTACCGGAGTTCCCTGAGGAGCAAGCGCAAACAGCTCTTCCACATCTTCAGTACTCATCCTTACACATCCAAGGGATTCATCCAGCCCGATACTGTTTGGCTCGTTGGTCCCATGGATGGCATAATTCGTGTCAGATAACTGCATTCCTCTACTCCCAAATTCGCCGTTGGAGCGACCATTTGGATTAACCACCTTGTCTGAAATCACAAATGAACCCTCTGGCGTGCGATCTCCCCCAAGGCCCACCTCGTAATTACGAATAATCGTGTTACCGCTAATCAGTGCAAGTTTATGCCTGCTCTTGTCCACGATAATCTCAAGCCGATCCTGCAAAAAAGGCTTTCCACCTAACGTATCCACAAATGCAGCGTTTTTGCCTTGCGGCGAATCTGAAATTACACCTGTTCCTCCAGCGGTGTTCTTTCCTTTTCCCTTTTCCCCTTGCTGATGCATGGCCAGTAGTGCCGGGAACATCCGGGTCATACCTGGTGCAGTCTCCCCCAGAATATTATTGGGAAAGGGCTGTGCAAGCTGCGCCACACTTTTTGGCCAGGTTCCATTTTGTTTTTTATATGTAATCATTGCACTCGACAGCGCTGCCGCGGATTCCTGTTTCGCTGTCCAGGCTTGTGCCAGTCGCTTGATCTCCTGCGATACTTCCGGTGGTTCACAGTTACACTGCTTGGCATCATAACTCTGTGCGATTAATTTGCCACCGCTGTTCGTCTGAACAATGTATTTTACCGACATATTTCGCTTCCATATTGTCCAGTTACCAGCGACCTGCATTCCAAGCACAGCGGATGTCTGCACTTTCGGACCAGAGCCCGACCACGCTGCTGCCAATGCAGCTTCACCCTGATTGCCTCCACCGAATGCCGCAGCTATAAACACATTGGAATTCGCTACAGAAGCCGTTTCATCTGCCAGGCTATTCCCTGATTCGTTATCAGAAGAATCATCCGTCGATTCCAACGCGGAGGCCAAGGCATCTGCCGCATCGCGGCTGAAACCAGGAGCGTCTGCAGGCGGCAATCCCGCCAGTACAAGCAGCATCAGCAGGGTGAGCCACATCTTGCGAACACGATGCTTTTTCTCCTTTTGCTCAGCTATTTCGACCAGCTTCTCCTGATAATCCACCCATATATCTGCCGGTGCCTTGCTTCGCTCAAATGCCTCGTATACTTCACCCGCCTGTTGAAAACAATAGTTGGCCTTGGCCTCCTGCCCCTCGCCCAAATACTCTTTGCCAAGCAAATACCAGGCCATTTTATTATCAGGATGTTTCTTTACATATGTTCGTAGATGAGTATTTTGCATCCGATCCTCCATCATTTCGCCTTTTTCCGTTTCTTTATATATCGGCAAAGGATGACAGGAAATCCATAGGACTTGAGTACCCGGATCGAAGCCTCAACATTCGACAAAAAAGCACGTCCTCCCGTCCCAAAGACAGAAGAATGTGCTTTTATGTGTTTCATATGAAAGGAATTAGCCTTCTTTATTGAAAGGTTCATCCGCTACTTTAATGGAGTCCGTTGGGCAGCCGTCGCAAGCATCCTGCATGTCGTCGAACAAGTCATCTGGAATTGCTTTGATCCCTTTGTTGGCATCCCCATCAAAGATTACTTCTGCCAAACCTTCATCATCATAGTCATAAATGTCAGGCGCCGTTGCTCCGCATGCTCCGCACGCAATACATGTATCTTTTTCAACCCAAGTAAATTTGCTCATTACCAATCTCTCCTCCTATTATTCAAAAACGTACAGTATGTTTATCTAGAAACATATTAATACAAAGTAAGAGTTATTACAAATCATTTTAATAGCCTCAAGACTCCATTATGCCCTATTTAATCGAGACTTTGCAAATTATCTTTTTGCAGCGAAGTTCCCCGCACTTTATGATTACGCAGTAATACGGAAGGATCATCCCCCAGCATACCAGCTGTAACGACAGCATTCTCGCCAAATTTGTCACGTAACTGATCCATAATGCGAATCAGATTTTCCTTCTTCGGCTTCTGCTCATATTCAAACAGGTCAAGCTGTATCGCCGACTCCTCACGTGGAATCAGCGTTTGGAGGGTCACACCCAGCATACGAACAGGCTTCCCCCCGCCCCAATGTTTCGCAAACAAAGCACAGGCCTCCCGGTATATGACCGATGCATCCTCAGTAGGCACTTCCATCATCCGCGATCGAGTAATGGTCTTCATATCCGGTGTACGAATCGTAATCTGAATGCCCTGACTGAACATTTCGTGCTTGCGCAACCGTCTGGCAACCTGGTCACTTATATTCAGTAACACCCGATGCACCTCATCCATCTCAGATATATCCGCAGGTAACGTTGTCGTGTGTCCAATCGATTTGTTCGCTTCACGTTCAGCCTGAACTGCTGAATGATTAATACCGTTTGCTGAATTTTTTAACCAAGAGCCATTGATTCCAAACACATCGGTTAACATCCGCTCGTCTGATTTGGCCAGCTGTCCTATCGTTTCAATGCCCAGCTTCTTCAGCTTTTCGGCTGTTTTTTTACCAATGCCAAACATCTCGTTACACGGTCTATGCCACAAAATCTGAGGTACATCTCTCATCCGCAAAATCGAAATGCCATTAGGCTTTTTCAAATCAGAGGCCATCTTGGCAAGCAGCTTGTTGGGTGCAATTCCGATCGAACAAGGCATCCCCAACTCATCCCGGATTCGGTTCTGAATACTCTCTGCAATTTCCAGCGGTGTACCGAACTGTCTGGACCCTGTAATATCGAGGTAACATTCATCGATGGAGGTCGCTTCGAGCAGCGGCGTATAACTGTAAGCTATTTTCATGAATTCTCTCGAATACCTTCGATACAAATGAAAATCCGGTCGAATGACAATTAAGTCAGGACACTTCTTCATCGCTTGATGAACGACCATGCCTGTGGAGATGCCCCTTCTGCGAGCTGTGTACGAACAAGTTACAATGACGCCTTTGCGCACTTCACTACTGCCAGCAACGGCCGTCGCTTTTCCTCTATATAATTCCGGTTCCTCGGCTTCATGTACAGAGCAATAAAAAGCATTCATATCGACATGCAGAATCACTCGTCCGGCGGCAGGATAATATCGATCTACGTTCATGTTATTATTCGTTTGGTCTGAAGACATGATCTACTACCGCCCTTTCATATACACTATTCCTCGAAAAGCATTCTCTTATCTATTATATCAAAATCCCTTATGTAAATATCATTCATATCCCCTTATTTTCGAAGAGATTTAACGATCATTCGAATGTCACCCCACACGGCAACGACCATAATAGCGATCAAAATGAAAGAAATGATTATATTCTCCCAGACAATAGTCATCCTCTTCCCTCCATTTATGCAGAGCAAATTTAGAATCCATATTCAATCCCGGAATAGCTGCATATAGATGAAGCATAACATATTACAAGACTACTGTTTACAACACACTCTACTCTACAATCCATCATTTGTTACACCAAATGGTGAATTCGATGTAGCATTTGGCGATAATGGTGCTATAATAATTAATTATACAAATTCACGATTTTAGGACAAATCTACACTTTGAATTTAATACAGTGTAGCGTTACAGAATCGAAGGATTCGTCACCAATATGATCAACCGTTTTTTAAACACACCATTAAACTTTCTAAAAAAAAGCGCTTCATCTTAAAGGAGGATCTTCATGTCAAAGGCCATCTCCATCTTCGATACGACTTTACGTGACGGCACACAAGGGGAGGGAGTCAGCTTATCGGCAGATGACAAGCTCAAAATTGCCAAGAAGCTTGATGACCTCGGTGCTCATTATATTGAAGGCGGAATTCCCGGCAGTAACACCAAGGACATTGAGTTTTTCAAAAGAGTCAAGGAATTGAACCTGAATGCCAAAATTGTCGCTTTTGGCAGCACGCGCCGTAAAGGCAGCATTGCGAGTGAAGACGCCAATTTGAAGCGCATGATTGAATCAGGTGCTCAGGCAGCGACGCTGGTTGGTAAATCATGGGATTTTCACGTGCACACGGCTTTGCAAACCACTTTGGAAGAAAACCTGTCCATGATCTACGATTCCATTTCCTACCTAAAACAAAACGGCATGGAAGTCATCTTTGATGCAGAGCATTTCTTCGACGGATTCAAGCACAACCCGGAATATGCACAGGCCGTGCTGACCAAAGCCCATGAAGCCGGAGCGGACTGGCTTGTGATGTGCGATACCAATGGCGGAACGATGCCACATGAAGTGTATGAGATCGTATCCACACTGGCTGGGCGCCTTCCACAGGCTCAATTGGGTATTCATACACATAATGATTGTGAACTTGCTGTCGCCAATACGTTAAGCGCTGTACAAGCTGGGGCCAGACAGGTCCAGGGTACAATGAACGGTTATGGAGAGAGATGCGGTAACGCCAACCTCGCTTCCATTATCCCTAATTTGCAACTGAAGCTTGGATATGAATGCGTGTCTGAGGATTCGATGCGACAGCTCACAAATGTGGCCCGTTACGTTAGCGAGATTGCCAATGTAAATATGCCGATCAATCAGCCATATGTCGGAAATGCAGCTTTCGCCCACAAGGGTGGCATCCACGTCTCAGCAATATTGCGTGATTCGCGAACCTACGAACACATCGCGCCCGAGCTTGTAGGGAACAAACAACGTGTACTCGTCTCCGAACTGGCAGGACAAAGCAACATCGTGTCCAAAGCACAGGAACTGGGTCTTGAATTCGATCCGAGCAGTGCCAACTCACGTCAGATCATTGAGAAGATCAAAGATCTGGAACATCAGGGTTATCAGTTCGAAGGCGCCGATGCCTCGCTTGAATTGTTGATTCGTGAAGCCAACGGTGACATGAAAGAATTGTTTACCTTTGAATCGTTCAAGATGCTTGTTGAAAAAGTGGCTGGCAAGTCTGTTGTTTCGGAAGCCTTTGTTAAACTTAACGTAGGCGGGACAAGTGCTTATACTGCGGCTGAAGGCAATGGTCCAGTCAATGCACTGGATAACGCGCTTCGTAAAGCCCTTGTGCAATACTTCCCTTCCCTTGCCAACATGCATCTCTCCGACTATAAAGTACGTGTTTTGGATGAAAAAGACGCTACCGCAGCAAAGGTTCGTGTATTAATTGAATCCAAAAACACCGAAAACACGTGGAATACGGTCGGTGTATCCGAGAACGTGATTGAAGCGAGCTGGGAAGCACTTGTACACAGTTTCCGTTATGCCCTTCTTCAGGAAAAATTGCAGGACGAGCCTGATGTAGTCAACATACCTGCTCACGGACTAAGCAACCATTAATGCATATTTCCCGGAAAATAAAAGAAGCGCCTGTCTCCAATAAACATTGGAAGACGGGCGCTTTTGCTTCTCGCTTGGCTAATCCGCAATTAATTTCTTAATTTTGCGCTCCAGCTCTTTTTCTGGCAGAATCCCCAGGATAATTTCCTGAACGACACCTCTGGAATCAATCAGTACATTCGTCGGAAAGGCTATACCGTTATATTTGGCATACGCTGTTCCGTCTTCATCAAGCAAAATAGGGAACGTCAGTTTGTATTCATCCACAAAGGCTTTGGCATCCCTGATTTTATCGTACGTGGTTACATTCACACCGTACAGATCCAGTTTATCTTTGTATTTTGCTGCCAATGTATTAAGCTCAGGAGCCTCCTGCTTGCACGGTTCACACCAGGATGCCCAGAAACTGACGAAGATGGCCTTTTCCTTGGCTCCACCTACAGAGTAAGTTTTTCCATCCATGGCGTGCAAAGAGAAGGCTGGTGCCAGCAGACCCGCCTTTGGCCCCGTCTCCGTGGGCATCGGCTCCTCTTGCTTAAACACGGCTGCGATTCCGTTGTCTGCATTTTGAGCCAAAGCAATGCCCACCAGCAATACAACACCCAGCAGTATGTATATGTTTCGTTTCATGGCCAGCCACCCTTTTATTTGATCAGCATATCGAACACAAATGCAGCAGATGGTAACGCTTTTTGGATTTAATCAAAAGCCTTTCTTTCATATTGTACCCTGTTCCTTTAAAATTTTACAATCCGGGTCACACAAAATAAAATAAAAAAGGACTCCTGCCGAAGCAGGAGCCAAAGAGAGAGGGGTGAATACAAATGGCAGCACTTCACGGGCAGCAGAACAGCCTCTACATCCCCCACTCCGTAGAGCAAGAGATGTCTAAGCATATGTTCGCTTCGCTGCCAATGGAAGCCTGCGGGGTTGTGCTGGGTGAAGCCGCAGCGGGCGGCATACGAATCAGTCGGTTTCAGCCCATTCGTAACGTAGCGCCTGACCCGCTGCACCATTTCTCACTAGATGATGCAGAATGGATTCGGTGTGTGTTCAATGAGCCACAATTAATCGGACTCTTTCACTCCCACCCTCGAACCACGCCTATACCTTCCAACGAGGATCTGCGTAACCTACCGATTTTCGCCGGATTACTCCAGGTATATCTTATCGGCTCGCCTGATCTTTCACCTGAATCACAACCACAGATGCTTCTGAAGGGTTATCAGGTTCATACAGATGTTGATTCATTCATTGGAATGAACCATGTTCAATCTTACAGCTTACTGTCCGCCCAACTACGCGTGACTTAACTGGGTATACAGATCGCCCAACGTGTTTACATTTTTACGAGTCATATCCTCCAGATAACAGGACCATAATTGCGCAGTCATTTTGGCATCCTCCAAAGCGTGGTGGCGTCCATAGATTGGAATGCCTCTGGATTCCAGCAATTCATCCAGTCCATAGCCCAGTCTGCTCGGTTCGAGCCAACGCGCCAGCATCATCGTATCGATGAGCCGGTGCGTGAGCCTTACTTTGGACGTTCGCCATAAGGCCGCATTCAGAAAAGCCCGGTCATGCGCGCTTGCATGAGCAACCAGTACACTCCCGCCAACAAAAGACATGAAATCATGCAAGCCTTCCAGCAGCGACGGAGCATCCAGCGTCATTTCCTGTGTAATTCCCGTTAGTTCGGTAATGTGTTCCGGAACGGCAACCTTCGACTGAACCAACGTATAGAATTGCTCCTTCTCCAGCACAACACCGCCACTGATCCGTACCGCCCCAAAGGAAAGGATCTCATCCCCATGCTGGGGAGAGAAACCTGTCGTTTCCAGATCAAATACGACCGCATTCAACTCGTTCAAGGGCGTGTGCAGCACCTCGGGTCTGCGCTGTTCTCTCATCATCGAACGGATAAACGCCATATGTTGCGCCGTAGGGGCTCCCATTATGGAAGCGATGGCGGAAGGAACCCCTCCCTGGCGCAGCGAATTCCAGAATCCTGTATTGCCCCTTGCCGGCTCTCTCATGGACGTCTCCTTTCTGCAAAACGAAGTTGTCTTTGCAGCGCACGATGTACTCGCCGCACCAACCCTAACGTATCCCGGAGTTCATAAAGCATTTGTTTTTCCTTCAACTGTTTCTCAATCAGGAAACCACCGCTATGCTGCAATCCTTGTTTGAGCACAACGGGTGTACTGCGTCGCAGCCTCAAAGCTGTCATAAATGCACGGTGAGCTGCATCCAGCAAAGTAAGCGGAACTGCTTCAAGCGAAACCAACCGCTGAATCCGCTTGAGCGTGGAGGTTTCTTTAATACCATGCTGCAATGCCAGAAAACGTGCACTGTTCACCAGCGGAATATACAAGCCGTATTTCACATCAAATCCACCTGCATGTTCACCGAATCGTTCGGTCACTACCCGTCCGAGGATGTTGAGTGTCGCCTTGTGCTTAACGGTATTGCGCAGCACCGCATCGGAAAGCTCAGGAATGGACCTGAACCCTTCATAAAACGCAGAGATCCATTCCTCGGCCAGATGAGGCTCACCCGCAACAAAACGCATGTCGGAAGCGATAATCAGATTGCGAACCGGCTCCCATGACAGGTCCGATCCCCATGCTTTCAGTTGTTCCTTCCATGAATCCAGTGTTTTCCTCCATAAAGGCTCAGAACACATCACTTTGCCTTCACATTTGGCATAGCCAACTTCCTCCAGCAAATCGGTCATTCGAAGCCCGAGTTTGGCAAAATATGCTTCTTTACCCTCATGCGGAGTATCGCTGATGATCATACCATTGTCCTGATCACTCCATAACGTCGCTTCTTGCCTGCCGGAACTGCCAAAAACGATAAAGGCATAGGGGACGGGAGGTCGGCCTAGGCCTTCCTCTACCATCCCCTGGATGCATAATTCTACTGCTCGCCGAGCAACCCGATCATGCAGTTCATTTACCGTCTGGTACCATTCAATCGGCGACAAGGAAGCGGACAACAGTTCCTGGAGCTCATTCTGCAATATCACACGTGCCTGGCGCAGTTCTTGAGAAGATGCCGCACCATCTATTCCTTGATAGGACCAGGATTGATTTATATACGGGATGGGTTCCATCATGTCCAGCCTCCTTGAAGCATGATTCAGCAATCATTCCTCTTAGGAGCTGAACGTACCGCCATTGGATTTCGTTTCACCATTTTTCATTTGTTCAGGGTACCCGTAAGTACCATGCTCACTTAAATCCAGACCCATCGTTTCTTCTTCTTCCGTTACACGGATTCCCATGATAGCTTTCATGCCACCGAGAATAATGAAGGACATGATCAGTACGAAGGCAAATGCGCCTGCCAGACCCAGGAGTTGAACACCCAGTTGGTGGAAACCGCCACCGTAGAACAGACCTGCTTGACCTACACCTGCATTCTCAGCAAGTTCCGGTGTTGCGAACAAACCTGTGGAGATCGCTCCCCACATACCAGCGATACCGTGTACAGAGAAAGCATAGATTGGATCGTCAATTCCTTTGCGCTCAAAGTATTGAGCGGTGAAGAATGTGATAATACCGGCAAGAGCACCAATGACCAGAGCTGCCCACGGTTCAACGAACGCACAAGCACCTGTGATCGCTACGAGTGCTGCAAGCACACCGTTCAGCATACTAGGGATATCGGATTTACCCAATACAGCCCATGAGATTAACAGTGCAGCAACACCACCGGCAGCCGCAGCTACGTTTGTAGTCAATGCAACATAACCGAAGAATCCATCGCCCATAGCAGATAATGTACTACCTGGGTTGAAACCGAACCAACCAATCCAAAGGATAATTACACCGAGTACGGAGTAAACTTGGTTATGACCTGGAATGATGTTAGGTTTACCATCTTTGTTATATTTGCCAATACGCGGTTTCAACAGGATCGTTGCTACCAGTGCAGCCGTTGCACCCGTCAAGTGAACAACCGTCGAACCTGCAAAGTCTTGCATACCAAGCTCAGCCAACCAGCCGCCGCCCCATACCCAGTGAGCAACAACCGGATACATGATAATGGTATACAGCGTACCGAAAACGATATATACACTCATCTTTGCACGTTCTGCCATACCACCGCAGGCAATGGCCAGGGATACCGCTGCAAAGGCAAGGTGGAATACAAATTTGATTGTTAGCGGAACATCAGAGAAGGCCAGTGATTCGAACGAAGCAGCCATTCCGTCCCCACTCAGGAAAAATCCGGTTGTTCCGAAGAAACTGTTACCATTACCGAAACCAAGACCGAAGCCCAGAGCCCAGAAGGCGATAACCGAAATTCCCAATGTCAGGATTGTTTTACCCGCAATGTGTCCTGCGTTTTTCATTCGAGTCGACCCTGCTTCAAGTAGAGCAAATCCCCCTTGCATCAGGAAAACCAGCACAACAGCCAGAAACGTAAAGGCTGAGTTCAGACCGCTTTGAAGTTCGATGTTAGTCGGCCCCTCCGCAGCTGCAAATGCGCTGACCGGGAAAGCCAATAACGTGAGCATTATTAACACCGACACCAACCATTTCTTTCTCATATACCCCACTCCCTCTTGTGTTAAGTTTCTTCACATATCGTGAAACTCTTAATGCCATTATAAGCAGAAGACAGGAAAGTTGACAAGAGTATTTTCATCAAAACTGAAAAATATTTCTGGGAATAAAGTCATACGTCTTTTTCTTGCACTTAAGTACATAATCATGTCCCATGAGCACATAGATATAGAAACGCAGCCTGACAGCAACTAAAGCGTAACGTTTGACTGTATGGTTAAAGATCATGTATCATAACTAATAGTAAGAAAAAAATTGGGCGGGTTATGCAAAGCCGCAACTGGAATCTACAATTCCCTACATTTGAACTGCAAGCGAGGTGAATATCATTGGGGATATGAAATTGTTTCGGATAGGCGAACTTGCCAAAACTGCAGGTGTGAGCGAACGGACGATTGATTATTACACGAAGCTCGGTCTCATCGCTCCTGAAGAGCGCACAGAAAAAAACTATCGTCTCTATAGTAATGAAACTTTAACCAGGCTTGAACGTATTGTACAGATGAAACAAGAGAAATATAGTCTCGACGAGATTAAGCAATCTCTTGAGAAGTGGAGTCTGGTGAGCACGGAAGAACAGGTTGCCAGCAAATTGACAACCTTGGAGCTCCACGTGCAACAGCTTGAGCGAGAGGTGAATGAACTTAAACCACTGCTTGGCGAGATGAAACCTGTACAAGCACGCAAAATGATGACTGGGCTGCTCGCCAAAAGTGCTGGTACGATGGAAGCCTTGAAAATCTTGCTTGAGAACACCATGATGTAGCTTATTATTAGAAAGCGGAGGAATGAATATGAGTTTTAATAACGGTATGTTCGTTTTGATCATTATCGCCTTTTTGCTCTCCTTATGGGCGCAATTTCGCGTTAAGAGTACATTCAACCGTTGGTCTGATGTTAAAAACCTGAATGGAATGACCGGGTACGATGCTGCCCGTCACATGCTGGACTCCAATGGCCTGCACGACGTTCCCATTGAGCCTGTGCGTGGAGCACTCTCCGACCACTACGATCCGATTAATCGAGTCGTGAGGTTGTCTGAGCCTGTATATTATGAAAACTCTATCTCGGCTGTCTCCGTTGCTTGTCACGAAGTAGGCCATGCGATCCAGCATAAGGAAAATTATCCGATGTTGGCACTGCGTCACCGGATCTTTCCAATCGTCAACTTTGCATCCGGACTTGCACCTTTCCTGCTCATTGCCGGTTTCATCTTTAACGCAATGAACCTTGTCGGAATTGGTATCATCTTCTTCTCGGTAACCGTTGCGTTCCAACTTATTACTTTGCCGGTCGAATTCAATGCAAGTAACCGCGCAAGAGAGATTATGGTATCGGAAGGTTATATCCGGAATGAAGAAGAGAGAGGCGTCGCCAAAGTATTGAATGCCGCAGCATTGACCTACGTTGCTGCAGCGCTAATCTCATTGCTTGAACTGATTCGGTACATCGGGATTTTCAATAGCCGTGACTAATTGAATACAATAACAAAAAAACAATACCCCACCGTCAATCGGATGGGGTATTGTTTTGCTGTAAACCGAAATAATTAAGCAAGAATGAACGAAATGACTGCGCAACCAGTGGAAGCTTGTCATCTGCACGGTGGATTAACCCAATCGTACGCGTCACTTTGGGATGGGAAATGGCTACATGCGCCGGCTGCAGCGGATTCGTCTGGAAAAGCGCCATTTCCGGCAGTAAACTCACACCCATGCCAGCCGCAACCAGTCCGCGAATGGTATCCGTCTCTTCACCCTCAAAAGCAATCTTGGGCGTAAACCCAGCTTCAAGACAAGCATGCCAGACAATCGGACGCAGAGAATATCCTTTACTGAATAACACAAACTTATCATCTTTGAGCTGCTCTAACGCAATGCTCTCTTCACCGGCCAATGGATGATTCGGCGGAAGGATCGCATGCAGTTCTTCCGTAAGCACAATGTCACCATCCACCTGGTCGTGCTTTTCCGGAAATGGAGATATAAATGCCAAATCCACTTCAGCCGATAACACATCACGAATGAGCGTCGGGTACATGCCTTGCTTGAATCTGAATTTGACGTTAGGATAACGCTGACGGAACGCTGCTACAACCGAAGGAATCAAGTGAATACCGAGACTGTGAGGAAAACCGATACGAATTTCACCATGCTCCGGGTCGAGAAACTCATGAACCTCCCCGACCGCTTTGTCCAGATCTTTCAATATACCTTCAACTCGTTTGCAAAAGAGCTGCCCGACTGCGGTCAACTGCAGATTTCGCCCTTTTTGCATAAAGAGGTCTACTCCCAGTTCTTCCTCCAGCTGATGAATCTGACGACTCACCGCAGACTGCGCCACATGTAATTCCTCCGCAGCCTGCGTAACATGCTCCTTCTGTGCCACTTTCAAAAAGTAATGCAACTGTCTTAATTCCACTGCCCCTGATCTCTCCAATCTGCTATACCCTACTTATCCTTGATCGCATTCCGTCTTCAGATCAATCCGACTACTGCTTAAAGCTCCGGGGTTTCCACAAGCGGATGAGAAGTCCATAAATGAAGAATCCACCTAACAACCCACCCAAATGAGCCATCCAGTTAATGCCTGACATGGCAAAGGAAAAAATAATCCCGAATACTAGCAGTGTATACAACGTTTTACGTGAGGCTTCGTCCATCATCGTTCGCTGGAACAAGGCTACATACAGAAACGCACCATAGATTGCATAGATCGCGCCTGAAGCTCCTACCGAGATTGTTGTCGCTCCTACCGAGTTATACCATGCCACAGCCAGAATGTTGCCCAGAATGCCTCCACCCAAGTACAGCACACCATATCTCACCGACCCAAGCAGTCGTTCCATTGGTGGTGCAAATACGATGAGAGCAAAGCTGTTAAACAACAAATGACTGAAACCCGCATGCAGAAACATTGACGTAATGTAACGCCACCATTCAGCGAATAGCTCATGATTTGAGAGCGCCCCAAATTTAAGGAGCGTCATGCTATTCGTCGAACCACCGTTCAGGCTTAACACAATAAACATCACAACATTGGCAATTAAAATAATCGACGTCAAAGGGAAAAATTTCAAATAACTTTTCCAGTTCTCATACCTTATAAATATCATAAGTTTCTGCTTTCACTCCACCCTGTTCAGATCGGCCTGCAAGTCTGATCCATTCTAATGATCTTTCGTCCGAATTGGACAATGCCTTTCATAAAAGATTATAATGGATTTTGGCACGGATCACCAACTTATAAGGAGGAACATTATTATGGCACAAGAACGTACAGGCGCAGCCACCTTTAAAGGCAACCCTATTACATTGATCGGACCCGAGTTGAAAGTGGGCGATCAAGCACCCAATTTTACACTGAGCAAAAACCTGGTTGAAGATGCATCACTGAAAGACTTCGCAGGTAAAATCAAATTAATCAGCGTTGTTCCTTCACTGGATACTGGCGTATGCGATGCCCAAACCCGCCGCTTCAATGTTGAAGCTGGAGATCTCGGAGACAGCGTTGTTGTATTGACAGTAAGCGTTGACCTTCCATTCGCCCAAGCACGCTGGTGTGGAGCAGCCGGAGTCGACCGCGTCGTAACACTGTCTGATTACAAAACACGTTCATTCGGTGAAGACTATGGTGTTCTGATCAAAGAATTCCAATTGGACATGCGCTCCATCTTCGTGGTGGATGCTGAAGACCGAATTACATATGTGGAATATCTGCCTGAAATGACAGACTCCCCTAACTTCGAGCAAGCAATTTCCGCTGTAAAAGCCTTGCTGTAAAAGGTAACTCACGTTCAGAACAAAAGCGAGGAAGGTTAACCTTCTCTCGCTTTTTGTTATTCACCCATCTATTTCAATCATTTGACTTATACTTACTCAGCTTCTTATCCAATACGGAGAACAAATTCATGATTGTGCGATAATTAGAACCCAGGTCTCCGAGTGAACCACGTGAAGCCGAATACATATCGACCGCACTGCGTACAGGACTTACCGATATAATGGAAACCGTAATATCCATCGTCCGTCCAAAGGTAGTCCGCTTCTCCAGTATGACCTCTCCCACAGAAGGCACTTCATGCAGTACTTTATAACCCGGAATTTTTTTGAGTGTCGAAGAAACTTCTTCCCAGGCTCTGTCTTTGGATAAGTTATAATACCGTGTTTTTAATTTGGGATCCTTGGCTCGATCGCTGGTTCCCTCCATGCTGCGGATGATACCGACGAGCGTTCTCTTTAAGGTCAAGACCCTTCCTCCTTTGAATGTAACCGTTCCATTTATGTATACTAGTGTAACATTGTTCATGTAGTAACAAAAGGGCAAGCAACACTTTTAACAAAATACAGCCGATTCAACAAAAAAATTCAAATAAAAAGCACCCTGTAATTCCTGGATTAGAGGAAAGAGTCAGGGTGCTGTACATGATAAAGAAAGAAACCCGCCTATGCCGTCCGGCTACATTGTCTTATGAACCTGCTTGGCAGGTGGGTGGCCGCAAAAATGTTTTTTGAAGTCCCCATGTCATATAGACAGGGCGTTTCAGCAACATTCTGTATTGATCTCCCGAAGACATCATCATTGGTTCAAAACAACGAATAACCGAAACGTACATCGCAGGATGTACAATTATTATATCCCTAACTGTGTAAAAAGTAAATGGTGACAGCTCATGTTTTATTTTTGGAGATTATCGTGTTTTTCGTCAGATCGCTTAGGTTCAGATGGTTCAACCGCCTCTATTGTCTCAACCGAGTCTCCTGCCTGTTCAGCGGCTTGCGCAGCTTCCTCTTCTTCTTTCTTCAGCTGCATCTTCTCCATCTGCTCCTGCATCTTATTAAAGGTTGCGTAGAAGTTGAAGAAAGCAAACCAAGCAACAATGCTAATGATAAAAAAGACGAACAAGACCGGATAACGAAAACCGATATAGAACAACAATCCACTTCCCAGCAACGTGGAAAATACACGGAATGGTCTAATCAGCGTCAACAGAACCGCATTTTTGATAATCAATCCGATGGACATGTGGTAATGCACAACCATTGAGAAGAAGTTAAAGAGAGAAACAAACAACAGCAGCAACAGTACGAGCATAATAATTCCGACCAGCTGCAAATTCTTGAATTGTGTCATATATACTGTGTAATCCAGATACATGATGGCAAACAGCAAGGTATAGAAGATACCTCCAATTAAACTCTGTTTGTAGTTCTCTTTGTAACCTACAAAGAAAGTACGGAAGATCGGCACGTCCGTATCACCCATATTCCATTTACGTACGACCGTAAATAGAGCCGAAGTTGCCGGGAATAGTGTAAGCGGTGCCACAATGGCTATAGCCCAGTTCATTTGTAGTGATTCATTGGCGAGGTTCTGCTGCATCACGAGCAGTTTCATAATCAAGAAAAACAAGAACGGAGACGAACAAATAGCCCACAACAGATTGGTTGCGGCCAGTCTCGTAATCCACTCTGTAAGCCGGTAGATCCCACCCATAGCTCCTTTAAATTCCAAACAATTCTCCTCCTCCGCAGCCTTGCGTCTAACCTGAAGTCTAATAATATTAATATACCTTATTATAGATAGGAAAAGCCAGTACTTCCCGAAAAGAGATCGACCATACACTGGTTTGGCATATTCTGCACATAAAAAAATGGAGCAGTCGCCCTGCCCCATTTTCCAGTTCAAGCTTATATTTTATTCGAAAGAAGAATCTTTGGCAGGACGACGTCCTTCGTTGTTGCTTGGACGCGGTTTGCGGTCACGGTTGTAACCACCTTCTCTGCTTCCAGTTGCACTACCACTGCTGTTACGATCGCGGTTGTATCCACCACGTCCGCTGCTGCTGCTGCCACTGCTGTTGCGATCACGGTTGTAACCACCGCCACCACCACTGCTGCGGTTGCCGCTGTAACCCGATGGTTTGCGTCCGCCAGAGCGAACATCCGGTTTACGACGTTTTGCACGGATCGGATCTTCAGGAGTCAGATCAACCTGAGCATCTTTTTTGTCACCTGTCAGGAGCTTCAGAGCAGCCGACAACAGTTGAACAGAATCATATTGCTCAAGCATTTGGATCGCGATACCTTTGTATTCGTTCAGTTCGCCAGATTGTACGATTTCGAGCAAACGCTCAGCTGTCAAACGTTGTTTTCCTTCTACAGCCTCAGCCATTGTTGGCAGTGGTTTGCGCGGAATACGGTGACGTGTTACACGCTCGATAAAGTGCAGGTGGTCGATCTCACGCGGAGTAACGAAAGACCATGCAGCACCCTCTTTACCGGCACGACCTGTACGGCCGATACGGTGAACATAGCTCTCCGGATCTTGCGGAAGGTCAAAGTTCACAACGTGAGTTACGCCGGATACGTCAAGTCCACGTGCAGCTACGTCAGTTGCAACGAGTACGTCAATGCTGCCGTCACGAAACTTACGCATTACCGCATCACGTTGATTCTGGGACAAGTCACCATGAAGACCGTCTGCAGAATATCCACGTTTTTGCAAAGCTTCAGCCAATTCGTCAACACGACGCTTTGTACGTCCGAATACGATCGCCAGTTCAGGAGATTCCATATCCAACAAACGGCTCAATGCTTCGAATTTTTGACGCTCAGGTACTTCGATATAGGATTGGTCAATCAATGGTGCACTAACATGTTTCGGAATGACAGAAATGTGCTCAGGATTGTTCAAGAATTGTTGAGCCAATTTTTGAATGTTAGGAGGCATTGTTGCTGAGAACAGCATTGTTTGACGCTCGTCTGGTACTTGTTTCAGGATAGATTGAATATCCTCCATGAAACCCATGTCGAGCATTTCATCTGCTTCATCCAATACAACAGTTTGTACATCATCAAGCTTGATTGTTTTGCGGTTGATGTGGTCAAGGAGACGTCCAGGTGTACCAATGATAATTTGTGGTTTTCTTTTCAGTGCACGAATCTGACGAACGATATCTTGTCCGCCATAGATTGGCAGGGAGCGCAGACCTTTGAAGCGAGTAAGTTTTTCGATCTCTTCAGCAACTTGAATTGCAAGTTCACGTGTAGGTGCCATAATGAGGGCGCGGATTTTCTCATCACTTTTGGTGATTTTGCTGATCAACGGAATACCGAATGCAGCTGTTTTACCCGTACCTGTTTGAGCTTGACCAATCAAGTCTCTGCCTTCGAGTGCCAAAGGAATCGCTTGGGATTGGATCGGTGTTGCTTCTTCAAACCCGAGCTCAGTGATGGCTTGCAGCACCAGTGGTTCAAGATTGAAATCTGTGAAATTTAAATTTGTCAAAATTATTCATACTCCTTTTATATAGTGGACATGGTGGACAATCCACTTTGTTGTCTGTATTCTTAAGTAGCGTTAATATTTATAGGTTATCCCATCAGGTCGAATTTATTTTCATAAACCATCATAATTCGTGAATGGGTCCCCAACATAAGACTAAAACTACATACATGCGTTTTGAAACATTTCAAATTTTATCGTTCCATTTGGGGAAAAGTTTCCTACTCAAGAATATCCACAAATCATTATATCACAAAACAAATCAAGATTACCAGCAATCTGGTTTTAAATATAAATGAGGTGATTAAATTGCCCAAAATGATTTGGCACTTTTTAGTGATTATATTGGGTGCTGCAGCTATTGCCTGCGGCTTTAACTGGTTTTTGGTTCCCCATCAGCTTCTTAGCGGTGGGGTATCGGGTATTTCCATGCTTCTCGGCTATTTCACAAATTTGAATCTTAGTATAATGTATTTTGTTCTGAACATCCCCCTGCTCATTGCGGGTTGGTTTATTCTTGGACGACGCTTCATTACATTAAGTATTGTCTCGGTAGCAGCCACTTCCTGGCTCATCGCGCTTCTGCCAGTTTTTGTTGTGGCAACAGATCCTCTTCTGAGCTGTGTATTTGGCGGCGTGTTGGTGGGACTGGGTACCGGAGTTTCCTTCCGGGTCGGCGGCTCTACAGGCGGACTCGACATCGTCGGTTCCATTTTCACCCGTAATCGCGATTTCCCCATCGGTACGGTGATGGCTGGTATGAACGGTTCCATTATTATGCTCGCAGGCTATCTGAATGATGACTGGAACATTGCACTTGCCTCCATGGTGTCGATCTATATTACAGGCAAAGTGCTGGATCTGATTCACATCAGCCATGTGAAGGTCACATTGTACATTATTACCAATGAAACCGAAGCGATGTTGAAAAAATTGCTTGTTCGCCCTCGCGGGGTCACCAAAATCAAGACCCAGGGAGCATACACAGACATCGAAAAGGACATGTTAATGACAGTGACTACTCGCTACGAGCTCGTTGAAATCAAACGAATTATCAAGGAAACCGATCCGAAGGCCTTTGTTAATATTGTGGAAACCGTTGGGGTCATGGGCTCCTTCCGCCGAAGTTGAGACAGATGTACGGTTAACAATTCAAAACATTGTGGTATAATAACGGTGTACGGCTCTTAAATATGTTGTATAGCAGGATGTGCCCTTCAATTTCACAGCACCATGTGCTTTTCCGATTCGCCCCGAATGACTTACCATTTTGGAATTCGAGTAGGAAAGGGTGATTATTGTGGATATGGAAACGGTAAAACTGTTTGAAATCGTCAACAGATGGTGCCCGGAAATGCTCCCTTTCTTGAAACCGAATGAGCTCGACTCACTGATTGTTCTCCGGGATGGGCTGGGCATCCTGGAACAGGGAGACGCAATGGAAATCATTCAGTACAGTATTTGTGAGCATCAAAATGAGATTTACATTCAATAATTTTTTTAGAATGATCATGCCGCTTCTTGTGGGGTTACCCTCAACAGGAAGCGGTTTTCATTTTTCCCATCTGTTTCATTACTTGATTAATATGGTTAAAAGCCCAGAGGCTTTATTTATAATTCAAACATGGAATGCACATAGGGGAGTGGAAATGAATGAATATGTTTTGGGCTTTACTGGCTATGGCCTTGGGAACCCTCGGTGGTACACCAGCTACAGCAGATCAAGGGAATCAACCTTTTCAATCATTAACGAACAGTTTCAACACCGCCATTATCCAATCTCAAAAAAATCAGGTCGTTATTGATGCGGATAACCCGCCTGCCAAAATTGACCCACAACCCGATGCACCCGTCGTCAAAGGCATCTATGTAACGGCCTACAGCGCTGGAGGTGCACGCATGACATCATTGCTCGATCTGATGGATAACACGGAGCTCAATTCCATGGTCATTGATATCAAGGACGATCTCGGATACATAACCTACCCTACGGAAAACAAGACGTTACAGGAAATGGGCAAATCCCAACCTTTTATCCGTGATATGGATGCGCTGATGAAACGCCTGCAAAAACATGAGGTTTATCCAATTGCACGAGTTGTCGTATTCAAGGATACGATTCTGGCCAAGAAAAATCCGGAGCTCTCTTTCCGCAACAAGGACGGTTCCATATGGGCCAACGGCAAAGGCGACAGCTTCGTAAATCCCTACAGTAAAGAAGTATGGGATTACAATATAGAGATTGCGAAGGAAGCTGCCAAATTGGGATTTAAGGAAATACAGTTCGACTATGTTCGGTTCCCGGAAGGCTTTGAAACGCGTGCAGACGCATTGAAATACACCAAATCCGACCAGTCCCGGGTCGACATCGTATCCGAATTCGTGCAGTATGCACGCAAAGAGCTTGCACCGCTGGGGGTCCGAGTCTCGGTTGATATATTCGGTTACGCGGCCTCTGTACCCGCAGCTGAGGGTATTGGACAGGATTTTGTGAAAATATCTGAAAACGTGGATGTCATCTCGCCCATGGTTTATCCAAGTCACTACTCCACCGGCTGGTACGGGGTGAAGGACCCTGACAAAAATCCATATGCGACCATCAAAGGCTCCATGGAAGATACACATAAGAAACTTGATCCAACCAAGGAGCTCAAACCCGTTATCCGCCCCTGGATTCAGGACTTTACAGCAAGCTGGCTAGGCAGCGGACATTACATTAAATACGGCAAAAAACAAGTCGAAGACCAGATTCGCGCCATGAAAGACATGGATGTAGATGAGTACCTGCTCTGGAATGCTTCCAACCGGTATACGCCAGACGTAAACTATAAATAATGCACTCTTATTCTTGATTAATTTATTCTAATGACCTCGTTCCGTCCCGTACGGAGCGAGGTTTTTCGCTGTGTTCTCACCCTTACTTTCCGCACCAGCCATGATCCCCTCCCTGTTCAAACGGGGCAAAATCCACTACAATAAATAGCTGTCCGTACATGACAGTTTAGTGATAACTCTTTAGAATAGCGAGGCATTGCCAGTGAATATGACCACCACCAGCTTTTCTCAGAAAGTGAAGCAATTCCTGATTATATTTTTGCCTATCTTCACCACACAAATTGCCCTCTCTGCTATGTCGTTTTTTGATACCAATATGTCAGGCAAGTTCTCCCCTGCAGATCTCGCGGGTGTTGCTATTGGTACAAGTCTTTGGCTGCCGGTACAAACTGGACTGAGCGGTATACTGATCGGGATCACACCTGTCGTCTCCCACCTGCTTGGTTCGAAGCGCAATGACAAGATTGGTCATAGCGTCGTTCAAGCCTTGTATCTCGGCGTGGCAGTCGGATTCGTCGTCCTGGCAGCAGGTGCATTGCTGCTTAAACCTATCCTGAATGGAATGCCTTTGGAGCCTCGGGTTGGCCAGGTCGCCTTCTATTTCCTGTGTGCTTTGGCTTTTGGAGTCATCCCCCTGTTCGGCTACACGGTGTTGCGAAGCTTTATGGACGCACTCGGCCAGACGCGTATTACCATGATGATTACGCTGGTCTCGCTCCCTGTAAACATCCTCCTGAACTATTTACTTATCTTCGGGCGCTGGGGCTTCCCCCAACTGGGAGGTGTCGGAGCAGGTGTGGCTACTGCAAGTACATATTGGCTCATCTTCCTTATCAGTCTCTTTTTTGTACATCGGATAGAGCCATTTGCCCAATACGGCATCTTTCGGCAGATGCCCAAAGTCTCACTAGCCAAATGGAAAGAGCTGCTTAAGATTGGTGTTCCTATCGGATTTGCTACTTTTTTTGAAACCTCGATCTTTGCTGCAGTCACATTACTGATGAGCCGCTTCGATACCATCACAATTGCTGCCCATCAGGCGGCCCTGAATTTCGCTTCTACGCTGTATATGCTGCCTGTGAGTATATGTATGGCTCTCACGATTCTTGTGGGCTACGAGGCGGGTGCAGGGCGTGTGAGAGATGCAAAGCAATACAGTCTGCTTGGCATCGGAGGTGCCATTGCACTATCTCTCCTCACCGCTGTAGTACTGATTGTATTTGGGGAACAGATTGCAGGCGTGTACTCTAATGATCGCGAGGTCATTGGATTGACACAGCATTTCCTGATCTACGCCATCTTCTTTCAGATCTCTGATGCCATTGCCACCCCAACGCAGGGAGCGCTTCGGGGCTACAAGGACGTGAATCCTGCATTGATCATAACGTTTGTCGCGTATTGGATCATCGGTCTGCCTGTCGGTTACATCACAGCTACGTATACTTCCCTCGGCGCCTTTGGATACTGGGTTGGACTCATTGCCGGCCTCGCGGTTGGGGCAACGGCACTTCTCTGGAGATTGTTCCTTGTGCAGAAGCAAGCCTCAGTATATATGGTGGAAAATAAATAAAAAAATAAAGAGCACAGCCCTCTTCAAGAAGGGACTGTGCTCTTTTGGTTATGGTTTGGTTATTGGGACAAACGCTGTGCCAGCTCGTATGTTTCCATATCGAAGTCTTTTTTCGTATTAACCACTTTATCAATATCCGTCAGGGTCAGTTCTCCCTTGATAATACCGCATCCTTTGTCTGTTTCACCCGCAATTAGACTGCGTACGGCGAAATCTCCCAGACGACTGGCGAGGTTACGGTCAAACGGAGTTGGCGTACCACCACGCTGAATGTGACCTAATACGGTTACACGCGGCTCATATGTTGGGCAGCGCTCCATCAGTTCTTTTGCTACATCCTCACCTTTGCCTACGCCTTCAGCAACGATAATGATACTGTGACGTTTACCATGTGCGAAGTTGGCTTTCATACGGTCTGCCACTTCATCCATGTCAAACGGAACTTCAGGCACCAGAATCGTTTCTGCGCCCGATGCAAGTCCTGCATGCAATGCGATATCGCCACAGTGACGACCCATAACTTCAACGATGGAAGAACGTTCGTGTGAAGACATCGTATCGCGCAGTTTGTTAACTGCATCTACCACTACGCTTACTGCTGTATCGAATCCGATCGTGTAATCGGTGAAAGAAACGTCATTATCAATCGTTCCGGGAAGACCCATGGTGTTGATGCCCAGCTTGCTCAGTTTGTTGGCGCCGTTGTATGAACCGTCCCCACCAATGACAACCAGGCCGTCAATGCCGCGTGCACGCAGAATGTCTGCGCCCTTTTGCTGACCTTCAGCGGTGTAGAATTCCTTGCAGCGTGCCGATTGCAGAACCGTTCCCCCACGCTGGATGATATCCCCTACACTCCGCAAGTCCATTGGGAAAATATCGTTATTCAAAAGACCCTGGTATCCACGTTGAACTCCGTACACTTCGAGACCGTAAAACAGTCCGCTGCGAACAACCGCACGAACAGCCGCGTTCATCCCCTGCGAATCACCACCGCTCGTTAAAACTGCGATTTTCTTTACTGCTGTCATGATGTTTCTTCCTCCTCTAGTTTCACTTCAGGCTCCCAACACAATACGCCTGACTTACATATGCTTACGAATCCAGCGGCTAAAGATAAAGAAAAATACTCTTGTCATCGGACTATTCTTCATCAAACGCTTGGAAACGACGCGAACTTCCTGTTGTTCGCTGACTTTGGGATCAGACAGGTAAATGGCAAGCAGTCCTTCGATAATCATCCGGTGGAACGAACTTCCCGGAATCTTCTCCACATCACTGCGGGCCATCTCCACAATAAAAGCAATTCGGTCCAGCATTGTCTCCACATTCTCATAATAATTGCAGAAGTTGAGATCTCCCCCGATCCGATCTTCATCCTGATCGATTAAATAATCGAGCATAATATGCAATGCGCATACATGAGGAAAATAGGCAGTGTGGATCGAAGCCGCCTGCTCTTCTGTCAGCTGATCGTCACTCGCAGCCAGAAACAGCATGAACACGCCCAGCGTAGAGCCAGTAGCAGCGGCAAATTCGTTCCAACGGAACTGAGGTGTGCGGTGGCGATGCTCTGACCACCATTCCAGCAATGCCGTTTCTCTCAGTTCCGGCTTGATGTGCTTATATACCTGCAGGTCCGTGTATAGGCCTGCCAGATCCTGAATTTGAGGCTTGGCGGATGCATAGCCTGGCAGCTGACGGGTCAGCTCCTGACATGAGGTCACTAGATTCCTTAGGTAGCCACCGTCATCCTGCTCCTCGCGAAGCGCATAATAATTGACAGGTGTTGCTTCGGGATCTACCGCATCAAGCATAGATTGATGGAGAAGCCGAAAGTCATTCGGGTCCATCGATGTACTGCGATCACACAGATTGTCCAAATAATCACTAATAGTCTGATATGAAACGATCAGTGGAATCAGAATGTGCCTGTTTGGCAAATCAGGTAAAGCATAAACGGTCCCGCCTTCACAGTGGAACTGCTTGTCCCTGAGACTGGCCAGTGCCTGATTGCGCAATTCCTCATTCGGAATTTTCTCCGCCTTGGCACGCCACCCATCCAATTCCTTCCGCGTTTCCGGAATGGTGTATTTGTACACCCCTCTCATCAATGCCAACGGTCCACGCGGATATTGATGACGATTTCGATTTGATTGGCTCAAAATAAATGTGCCTCCACTTGGTTGAATACGTATTAGAGCGATTTTTAACCAATCCTATTATAATATGATCCCCTTAATTGTACAAATGATCTCCCGCATAATCACGGCAAAAAATCACATCTACGAACGACTTGTTGCAAAATACCCCTTCCATTCACATCACATTCATTCTATTTTACCAAATCAACAATAAACCTGGATGACTTCCATAATCGCTGTAAATAAATACAATCAATAATAATGTAAGACCTGGGGATATTAAATTCTGTAATACAAATTACCCACTGGGAGGAATTCAAGTATGAATAAAGCAACTATTGTTTCTCTGTCTGCTTGCCTAATGCTGGCTGTATCCGGTGCTTCTGCATCTGCATCCGCTGCAACTGAACCGATGCACAAAATGGAGAAATCCATGCACAAAGCAGAGCACAAAGCGGAGCACAAAATGCACATGAAATCGCATAAAGGCAAAGAACACAAAATGCATCAAGAATCCGTCAACAAAGAGCATAAAATCCATGCAAAAAGCGTTACACCAAAAGCCCTTCCTAAAACAGGATATGGCGGCGTAAGCGAGTAAAAAGGGATAAGAGAAAAGAGAAAAGAAAACGATTTTTCTTTTCTCTTATTCTTCAATTTATTTATAAGGATGAGAAACGTATGAAAAACAACACTTCATTCGCCGCTATTGTAATTTTCTTAATCATTGCATGCCTTATCCTATCTCCGGCCAATAGCATGAAGGAACAGACCGCTTTCCAAACATCCGCTCCTAAAGATCAGACGAGTACTGATCCCGAGATAAAGACAAGGATTCCGCAATCCATAGTCATGAGTAAGCCTGTTCGTTTGTGCATTCCATCGGTGCATTTGAGTACTTCAATCACTCCTATTCACCTGTCAGAGAATGGACAACTCCAAGTACCCAAGTCCAGTGAGATCGCTGGATTATATGTAGATGGAGTTTTGCCTGGAGAAAACGGAAATGCAATTGTTGCCGGTCATGTAGACAACTATACAGGTCCAGCCATATTTTACCCGCTTAAACATCTGAAACCGGGTACTTTTGTTTTTTTATTTGACCAGAACAACCACTATCTTAAATATGAGGTTTTGGAGGTCGAATCCTATTACACGCAGGAAGCACCTTTGGATAAAATATTTGGCGACACCGCTGAAAAGCAGTTGAATCTGATCACATGTACAGGAACGTACGATCGCAAAAAAAAGGAGCACAATAAGCGCCTTGTCGTGTATACCCGATTAGTTGAATAACATTCAAGAGGAGATAACCATGCATAAGTGGATAACCGTACTCCTGATTAGCTGTTTGTTTATGACTGTGCCACACTTGAGGCCTGCCGAGGCTTCTTCCACTACATCACAACTTGAGATTGAGATTAGTCAAAATCTTGAATCTCTTTTTGCCCAAAGATCCAAGTACTTAGCCGGACAAACTAATAATATGGTTCGCTATTATGATATACAATCTCCCTTGAGCCGTCACGCTTACACAATGGAAATCAATCGTAAAACCTATCTTCATGCATGGAGCGAACATCGTAACATGAAGATTACCGATTGCCAGTCCAAAATCCATATCTCCAAAATTCGTGTCAGAGATAACACAGCGACGATTTCTTTGGGCCATTCGCAGCAAATCACATATGCCTATAAAGACCAATTATCTTCAACCCATTCGTTTGGACTGGGAACCTGGCATGCTGTCACACTGAAAAAAATCAATGATCAATGGATCGTCTGGAAGGAATGGTACCTCGATCCGCTGGAGGAGAACCCTCGACTAATTGCAGCTGGGATGCCTTCTTCACCCCCTCATCGTCCTGAACTAAAGGACGGCAAGAACTACAAACGAAAACAAGCGGTGGACTATGCAAATAAATACGCGGGGATCGCATGGAGAACAAACGACAAGGTCAAGTATAATTCCAAATATAAAAATTACAATAATTTAGGGGGCGACTGTACCAATTTTGCTTCCCAAGCTCTTGGAGATCAGAAGGAAGGCGGCGGGTTACCGATGATGGGAGCATGGAGATACCATTTTCCCAAGGGTGGTACCAAAACCTGGGTACAAACGGATGCATTCAAGGATTTCATTCTTTACTCCGGGTATGGGAAAAAAATCGCGACGGGATCCTTTTCGAAGCTGGTCGAAAAAACGGAGGCTCACCCGTACGGTTTGATAGGCGAGCTAGCCGCTGGCGATCTGATCGCTCATGTAATGAATCATGATGTAGACCATTTTTCTGTTGTTACCGGATTCGATCAGCGCGGCTATCCCCTCGTCAATTCCCACACCGCCGATCGATTTCAAGCACCGTTTGACTTGGGCTGGGATAACAAAACGACGTATATCCTCATTCACATTCGAGACTGATCGCTTCATAACACACATACTTGCCTCCTTTTGCTCATATTAATGGTGGACAAGAAGTGTTTTGTATTGGATGGAGTGAAATAGATGAACATCCCTCCCAGTCTCAAGCAGACGGGTATCCGTATCGGTGCTGTCTCTCTGGTCAAAGTAATGGGTCTCACTGGACGTATCATCCTCACCCGCATGGCGGGTCCTGAAGGTATAGGATTATTCCAAATCGCTTATTCCTATTTTGGTTTCATGCTTATGCTGATAACAGGGGGGCTTCCTACCTCCTTGGGAATGTACACAGCCAAGCAGCCTGCACTTGGCTGGTTCTGGTTCAAGCGATTATCCACCTTGCTGTCAATGATTGGCGCAACTTTCTGTTTACTTACACTCGCCTACGCTTCAACCATTTCCACGTGGTTGGGTAATCCTGTTCTGGAGCCGTTTATACGCTCTTTGTCCATTGCGATATTCGTCGTACCTCTTTTAAGCCTGTTGCGGGGGTACTTACAAGGTCTTGAATATTACAGTGCCATTGCCGTCTCGGAGGTAATAGAGCAAGCTGTTCGTATCGGGCTGATGCTGGGTATGACTTGGCTGTGGCTTCCTCAGGGTGTAATGTATGCGGTCGGGAGAAGTTTGATCGGAACAGCAATGGGCGGAATTGCCGCTTTTGTGATGCTGCTTCTTTTTTTGCGATATACCGGTCAAAAGAATGAAATACCTCCTTATGTTTCCACAGGGAGATCAGACGGCTTTTGGTTTATTAAGAGCTCCTTGGTCATTTCCGTCACACGGCTACTTATTCCCTTTTCCGATATGCTAGATGCGGTCATTATCCCCTTAAGACTGCAAATCGCAGGCTACACCTCCGCACAAGCCACTGCAATGTACGGTCTGCTTATGGGTATGGCCATGCTGGTTGTATATATGCCAACGATTGTAACCGCGGCCATATCACATACCCTGACCATGAAGCTCGCTCTCTCCTGGCAGGAGCTTCGTTATGATTATTTTGCAAAGAAAAGCAGGCAAACGATGGAGATCGTCTGGATTTGGGGGATCACCTCCAGCTGCTTTTTGTGGATTTTCAACCGCGACCTGGCACAGCTCTTATTCCATTCCGGACAAACTGCAGAGCTGATTCGTTGGTTAAGCATCATCCCCCTGCTTGTTGGACTTCGCGAGGTATCCACCAGTATATTGTGGGCACAGGATAACAAAAAAGTCAGTCTGATCGGAACGGCTATCGGTATTACTGCAGCTACCCTCTCCCACTACTTCCTGATCCCTCTAAATGGAGTCCATCTTAAAGGTGGAGTGGCGGGTGTCATACTGATGGAATTTATCATCATGTCTGGAAATCTGATCGGATTAAGAAAATTGCTGAAAGGTGTTCGCATCAGCAGTCTGACTTTGCATTTCATGGTCGTGATAGTAATTTCAGCGTTAGTGGCTTGGTTGAGGGAGTGGACCACCCTGCCTGTATACTGGGGAGATTACGCGATTCTTCCAAGCATTTTTCTATTTTTCCTGTTAAATGGAAGCTATCTGATGATCCACTATCGCCTGAGAAGCTGAAACCGCCCCTTTTGGCAAATACATACATAAACCCAGACCGAATGTCTCGTTCTAAACGTAAACAACCGAATCCCATCTATTTACATCCCATCCCTACAAGACTATAATGTCTTTAATCTTTTAAAGTATCGGAATATTCTTGACCCGCTGGCATTCCATAGCTGGCGGGCATCTCTTTTCTGTAAGCCTTATCTGAATACTAGGCATATTTCATCCATCAAAGGAGTCGTTGACATGACGTCAAGTGAACCACTTTCGTGGAGACGGTTATTTGCATTTTTTGTGCCGCTGGGCATATCCGCGTCTCTCGTTACCATTTCTCACGTAATCATTAACAGCACACTCGCACGTTCCGCTCATCCCGAGACGGTCATTGCCAGCTACGCCATCGCCGGTAGCCTGCTGACTCTCACCGAGCGCCCCTCAACCCTGCTGCGTCAGACCTGTTCGGCGCTGGTAAGGGATCGCCTTTCCTTTCAGGCCCTCACGTTTGTGACCAAAATATTTCTCGCTTGTGTACTTCTGATCGGATTCCTCATCGCATATTCGCCCATTGGTACAGGTGTATTCAAATATCTGTTTGGCGTAAGCCCGGATCTGTTATCCAAAGTAATCGACGTTTATGAGATTCTCATGTATGTCAGCATCTTTTCGGTCATCCGTAACATCTATCAGGGCATCATTATTACGAATAACCGTACAAAATGGCTGACGATCGGCATGTTATTCCGTCTTGCTGGCATGTACGGCCTGTCCTTGTATTTCATATATACAGACAGTATTGACAGCGGTCGTGTAGGCGCTATCATTTTTGCTGCTGGCATGATGATTGAGGCTTTGGTCAGTTTCCTCGAAGGAAACAGCATCAAGCGAAAGATGCCAGCCAAGCTGGAGGATCATCCCGTTGAAAACAAGGGCGACGTCTTTCGCTTCTACAAGCCGCTGTTATTATCCAGTTTCGTGGCTTTGTTTATCGGACCCGTCATTAACATCGTACTTGGCAAAACGACCGGAATTGCTCTGGCCATTTCTTCCTTTGCCGTTGCGAGTAGCCTGATGCAGCTGATGCTAAGCTTTTTTACATACATCCACCAGATCGTGCTGAATTTCTATCTTGTTGATGCCAAACTTGTGAAGAAGTTCGCACTCGTCACCGGATTCGTTCCTTTTGCGATGACCGTCTCCATTGCCTACACCCCACTTGGACCGTGGGTATTGGAAAATGTAATGAGCGTACAGGGTAATCTGCTACAGCAAAGTTTGTGGACGCTGCGAGCGTTTGTATTGTTTCCGCTGATTTCACCTTTTCTTGACTTCAGCAATGGTTTGATTCTGCTGCGCGGACAGACCAAAACGATGTTTCGCTCCCAGACGGCCAATGCCATATGTACGGTTATCGTCCTGCTCATTCTGGTCAGCATATTCCCGGCGTGGAACGGCATGATCGGTGCAGTGGCTCAATCCCTCGGTTTGCTTGCCGAGCTTATCATTGTCTGGCTGGTCATCCGGCGTACGCAAAAGGAACCTACGATGTCTGTTCCCTCATCCGGGAAATCTTCTTCCCTCAAAGGATAATAAAATTGAACTGTAATCAAGAATGGAGCCTTTCATCATGAAATCAAGTCATACCGCCCGGCCAGATCAAACCTGGCTGCGGGCACTCATGTTCACCATCTTCGGTTCCACCGTACTGGTGGTATCGTATTTTCAGCTTTATTTCAGCCATCTGGGGTTCAGTCGGGCTGAGATTGGTTACCTGTACGGAATTGGTCCTCTCGTCTCCGTATTCTCCAACATGTTCTGGAGCATGGCCAGTGACCGCTACAAAACCGTACGTAAAGTGATGATCATCTTGCTTGCCGGGCAGCTGATCACAGGTGTCATGCTCGCCAATGCTACAACCTTTGGTGAGGTATTTGTACTGGTGACCCTGTTTTACTTTTTCTACTATCCCGTCTATCCGCTTTCCGATACGATGGCAATTACAACCGCAAGCAAATATGGCCGGAATTTTACTTCCATTCGTGTTTTTGGCTCGATCGGATATGCATTCTTTGCGTTAAGCATCGGATACTTTCTCGGCTCTTTCGGGCCGGGATGGACGATGTGGGTATGTATTGCGCTGGCAGCCACTACCCTCCTGATCGGTTTCCGATTAAAAGATCAGCCTTCGGGCAGCAGCACTAAAATGGATCTCTCAGGACTATGGTCCATCTTGAAGCGAAGGGATGTTCTTACCTTTTTCGGCTGCGTTTTTCTGCTCGCTCTGGGTCACCGGATGAACGAAGCTTTTCTTACCATTACGCTAAAAGATTTAGGTGCCAGTGAAGGGCTGATCGGCTGGTCACTGTTGATCTCTTCCGTAAGCGAAATTCCGGTGTTTCTGCTGTTAAGCAGATACGGCAATCGCTACAAGGAACTTCCTTTGCTCACGATTGCTGCGCTGATGTATACGATTCGTTTATTTCTGATGTCCATCTCAGATACACCTGCGGCAGTCGTTGCCATTCAAACGATGCACAGCGTGACCTTTGGCATCTTCTACGTAACTGCGGTCCGTTACATTACCCGCCTTGTTCCCGATGATTATCGGGCGACTGGCATGGCCTTGTTCACCATTGTATGGTCCAGCGCTTCCGGTCTGCTCAGCGGAACACTGGGTGGATTGCTGCTGGAGCATACCGGCAGAAACACTTTCTATCTCACGGCGATGGCATTCTCCCTGGCCGCACTTATTGGATTTTCCATGAAGCTTTGGTCAAGCATGACTAGCCGCGCATAAGCAGCAATGAGAACTTCCCTTATGGAACTCAACATATCAAAAAAAGCACAGCCTCCCATGGGGGGACTGTGCTTGGGTTCTTATATTCAGCTAGAAGCCAATCATTTATAAGAAATCCGTTTAACCGGAAATATTCTTACAATTTGTTTACGTTAGCTGCTTGAGGACCACGGTTTCCATCAGTGATTTCGAATTCTACCGCTTGACCTTCTTCCAATGTTTTAAAGCCGTCGCCTTGGATTGCGGAGAAATGTACGAATACGTCCTCGCCGCCTTCAACTGAAATAAAGCCATAGCCTTTTTCTGCGTTAAACCATTTAACTGTACCTTTCAAATGAACAACCTCCTAAAAATATCGCCATCTATGGCGAATACCCTTATTATACTGTAGGACCTTCTACATTGCAATTTATCTTTTCCATAAAAGTCGAAAAAATTTGCTTTGAATCCAAGGGTACGGTATCATTTTACCAAAACCGTTAGTTTGGAGACTACCTATGATAAAAAAACATGAAATATACAAAACAGACAAGTGGAATATGATGACCGTAGAAGTTCAAGGCAAATATCTGGTGCTTCGTGAAATATCGGAAGAGTGGGGCGAAGAATGCCATACATTCCTCAGCCGACCTGCGTTGATGCACTGGGCTGAACGCCGCTTCCCGAAAGAAGATTTTGAGAACCGCGAGGACGAATGGCGTCAATTGATGGCTGCCTTCAAAGGGGTCTAGCCTATGCAGCTTGACTCAAGCAATGTTGTCATCTTTATTATTCTTGCTTTTTCCCTGGGAATTGTGCTGATTCTGGGACGCAACTCCATCCCGGATCGTCTAAGACGGGGCATGGCTCTGATTGCTACCCTGCTGATTTGTTTCGCATTTTTCCTGATCGTTTACTTCCTGGTCAACATGGGAGCCTAGCTTTTTCAAATATTTCATTGCCCCTCAGGTCATACTATACGGGATTATTCGTATAGTGAGGAGGAAGGCCGTTGAAATACCGCAAATCGCTGTTTATTCTGCTGGTACTTAGTCTGATTCCTTCGTCTCTCTCCGCACAAGCGAGTGGGACGAAGGCAGCTTCGTCTATATATTCATCACTTCATCAAAGGAGGATTCCCATGAGTCAACTATTGAAACGTTCCGAGGTACCTACTGAACAAACCTGGAAACTGGAAGATCTATTTGCCGATCAGAAAGCTTGGGATCAGGAATATGAAGAAGTATCGTCTTTGACCAAGAAAGCCTCCGAATTTCAGGGCAAACTGAACAAACCTGAGGCACTCAAAAACTGTTTTGAACTCGAAGATGAGATCGGTCTCAAAACTGAACGTCTCTTTGTATATGCCCGGATGCATCAAGATGAAGACACAGCTAACCCTACATATCAAAACCTCTCCCAAAAAGCACAGAAGTTAAGCGTGCAGGTTGGTGAAGCACTATCTTATGTTACACCCGAAATCTTGTCCCTTCCGGATGATCAATTGGATGCCCTCATCTCCAACGAGAAACTCTCTGCCTATAAGTTCACATTGGAAGAGATGAAACGTGAAAAGGCTCATGTACTGAGCCAAGCTGAGGAAGCACTGCTTGCACAGGTGGGCAACCTGTCCCAGGCACCACAGACCATCTTTAGCATGTTGAACAATGCCGATCTTAAGTTCCCGAAAATCAAGGATGAGCATGGAAAAGAAGTGGAACTCACCCACGGCAGCTATATTCAGTTCTTGGAAAATCCGAATCGGGAAGTTCGCGAGCGTGCCTTCAAAGCGGTGTATGAAACCTATGCCAAGCAAAAGAACACGATTGCTGCAGCACTGAACGCCAACGTAACCAAAAACATGTTTTATGCCGATGTTCGGAAATATCCTTCCGTCATGGATATGTCCCTCTACGGCGACAACATTCCGAAGGATGTCTACACCAATCTTGTGGATACGATTCACGAAAGTCTTCCGTTGTTACACCGTTACATGGACCTGCGCAAAAAACTGCTCGGCGTAGATAAGCTGCATATGTATGACCTTTTCGCTCCACTGGTGGATGAATACAAAATGGACATTACCTACGAGGAAGCGAAACAAACGGTTAAAGATGGCTTGAAGCCGCTTGGTAAGGATTATGCAGACGCATTGCAGGCCGGCTATGATGACCGCTGGATTGATGTATACGAAAATGAGAATAAACGTTCAGGCGCATACAGTTGGGGAGCCTACGGCACTCACCCTTACGTGTTGTTGAATCACAAAGATAATCTGAATAGCATGTTTACACTGGCACATGAAATGGGTCACGCTCTACATTCCCACTATTCGGACACTACGCTTCCGTATCGGGATGCACAGTACACCATTTTCCTGGCAGAGGTTGCATCCACAACGAATGAAGCCTTGCTGATGGATTATTTACTTAATAAATCGACGGATCCAAAGGAAAAGCTGTACTTGCTGACGTATTATGCAGATCAGTTCCGTACCACTGTATTCCGTCAAACCATGTTTGCAGAATTCGAAAAAATGATTCACGAGCGCGCTGAACAGGGTGAGGCTCTCACACCTCAGCTGCTTTCCGAAATCTATTATGACCTTAATGTCAAATACCATGGAGACAGCATGGTTGTGGACAAAGAGATTGAAATGGAATGGGCACGTATTCCCCACTTCTATAACAGCTTCTACGTGTACAAATATGCGACCGGCTTCTCAGCAGCGACCAGTTTCTCCAAGCAAATTCTGGAAGAAGGTCAACCTGCTGTGGACCGTTATCTTGGATTCCTCAAGAGCGGCGGCAGTGACTATTCCATCAACATCCTGAAAAAAGCAGGAGTGGATATGTCAACGCCAGAACCGATTCGTGAAGCTATGAGCGTGTTTAAGGAATTAATTGAGCAAATGGAACAACTAACCAAATAAGGTTGCTTCTCGTCCATGTGACCTGTATCCCTTGCCCATTGGGGCAAGGGATTTTATAATCAAGCAAGATGCAAGACTCATGAATTAGGGTAATTGCGTACATAGTCCTGAATTGTTCAACAAGGAGGCACCACCATGAAAATGCAATGGGCGCTCATCGCAGGTCTCGTTTTTGCACTGCTTACCGGAATTTTTGCAGTCATTAATGTGGATTCCGTACAAGTCAACCTGCTATTTAACACGGTTCAAATCCCACTGATTCTGCTCATTCTTGGCTGTACCCTAATCGGTGGAATCATTGTAGGGTCTTATGGCATCTTCCGCCAATATCGACTGCAACGCGAGAACAAGCAATTGAAGTTACGTGTATCCGAATTGGAGAGCTCCGCAGCAAGCAGCTCTTCCTCCTCTCTGGACTCGTTTAAAACGATGGATACCTTCGGAACGAACGATTCGGACAACGCTTCTGCGGAGTCCGATTCCATTCATAGCCAACGAAAAGGAAATCCTTCGGGTAAGCTGTAACACATCACATCAGAGGCAGCCTGCTGGCCATCAAGAATGGGATTGTACATTCTGCCAGACAGGCTGTATTCTGTTTTAAGAACAACTTTCTACATATTCATTAACGAGGAGGAAATTCCCATATGAGTTTTACCATTGACGAATCCTATGTTCTGTCTTTTCTGAAAAAATTACTGGATACTCCCAGCCCGAGCGGCTATACCCACGATATTATCGAGATGATCCGCAAGGAAGCCGAATCACTCAATGTCGCTTTTGAATTGAACAACAAGGGCGGAGCTGTGCTCACTTTACCCGGGCAAGATTCTTCCAGAACGATTGGACTTAGTGCACATGTGGATACATTGGGAGCGATGGTGCGTTCAATCACTTCATACGGTACACTAAAGCTCACCTCGGTCGGCGGATTTACCATGAACAGTATTGAGAACGAGTATTGCACCATTCACACACGCGAAGGGAAGATCTACACGGGTACCATCCTCTCGCTGCACCCTTCTGTACACGTCTATCCAGATGCACGTACGTTTGAGCGAAGCGAGAGCCATATGGAAGTGCGTATTGATGAAGTGGTCTCCTCCAAGGAAGATGTTTTGGCACTGGGTATCTCTGTCGGAGACTTTATTTCCTTCGATGCTCGTGCGGTCATCACGCCAAGCGGATATATCAAATCACGTCACCTTGATGATAAAGCCAGCGTAGCTGCTTTATTCGGTATCCTGGAATCAGCACATCGCGAAAACTGGAAACCACTACATAACGTTTCGCTGCTCATCTCGAACTATGAAGAAGTTGGACACGGCGCATCTTATATTCCTGCAGAAATCAGCGAATTGATTGCTGTAGATATGGGCGCAATGGGCGACGACCTTAGCTGTAAGGAGACGGATGTATCCATCTGTGCCAAAGATTCGTCCGGCCCATATGATTATGATATGACGACCCGTTTGATCGAATTAGCCAAGCAGGCGAACCTTGACTATGTCGTCGATATTTATCCTCACTACGGCTCCGATGGCAGCGCAGCATTACGTGGAGGAAATAACATCCGCGCTGCGTTGATTGGTCCGGGAGTTCATGCTTCCCATTCCATGGAGCGTACGCATAAAGACGCCGTCCTGAATACAGCGAGACTGCTCGCCGCATATATTACGACCAAGTAAATTGAATTATGGACGGGTGGAAAACAGGACATCATTTAATGAATGCTCAGAGTCGTGATGTCAATCTTGTCAGGCAAGACAACTTGATCATCTATGATCCACCTTTATCATGTAAAAGGACACGTAAGCGATGCCGTTTAGGCGCGCTGAACGTGTCCTTCTTCTTTAGCATGTCTAATCCGCTTGTTCAACATGCTCGCGATATCTGCGTTCCAGAACCTCCAGCTTCTCCCTGTGCTCCCGAATCTCACTCTTCAGCAGAAGCAACGTGCTCCGCACCGCACGTAGTCCATCCTTCACCTGGGTTTCAGCTTTGCGGATTTTGTCCTGAACCATCCAGTCCACAAAGAGATTGTCGAAGAAATAGTCTGCAAATGAAAGCAGGCCTCCAAGATGTAATTCCGTGTTTACGGCCATCCTCACATCCTCCAGCTCCTTCTGAAAACGGCGAAGACGTCTTCCTGCATCCATAATGGCATCCTGGGCATCATCCATTCGACTGCGCTTGATATGGGTGGAGATTACACCACCACCCATCATGTCATATACTCCCCAATTTCCCGCAGAGGACAACGCCTTTTCAGCACGTTCAAGTGCAAGGAGTAGATACTGCCCCTCTCTGTCCGCCTCATTCAGCTCCTGAATCTCACCTGAGAGGTGTTCCCGATCCTCAGCCATTTGCTGCAATTCTGCATCTTTCTCGAGTAGATCGTTTTCCTTCTGGCCCCATAACACCTTGTAATCACTCTGCCAAAACTGATATTGTCGCTGTCTGTCCAGCTCCTGCTGCACCTGCGAGCGTTGCTCCTGGATATCCGTTAACATCTGGCAAGCCGTATCATACGCTGCCTTACTTTCCATTAACTCTAATTCTTCTTTCTCCAGTCGATCCTCTTTTTTGCCAATTAAATGATAAAAAAATGCAGATAACGTCATACTGTTCAACCGATCCACATCGTTTTGTTCCTTCTGCAGGTGTTCCAGACGCTGCTGTACTTTCGTCTTCCACTCTGCTTCCTCCTGATTCAGCTTTTCCAGCCGATCATTCCATTTCTCATACATTCTTCCCTTTTCCTTGAGCACTGCCAATTGTTCATTCAGATCTCTGGACATGGATGTGGTGTTCTCCCCCTTCTATGGAATTCTTTATTTAATTAACGGTTTGAATATGGCTAACGTTTCATATAAATTCATTTACAGCCAAAAAAATCGCCCTCCCTTCAAAGGCGACTGCAAGTCACTTTTTAAAGAGAGGACGATTCATTAAAATATAGCTCTGGAATATGCTTAAGATTTGCTGTTTTCAATCTGTTCTGCAAGCTCATTCAGGACCGTCCATCGTTCCATCAGTTCATCCAGATGACGCTCCGCCTCAGCCTGCTCTGCCATCAACTCCTGCAGCCGGGCTGAATCGCTGAATGATTCTTCCATCTCTTTATTAATACGGGCGAGATTAGCTTCAGCTTTCTCAATATTCTCATCGATCTGGTCATATTCACGCTGTTCCTTGAAGCTGAACTTCAGCCTAGGTTTAACCGCCGAGGCAGCAGATTTACTTTCCTCCGTTGCCGGTTTCACTTTAGCTGCTGTTCCCGTCGTACTTTCCTGAGAAGATGCAGGAGCATTTTTCAGCATCCATTCCGCATATTCACTGTAGTCCCCAACATGCACGCGTACAACACCGCCACCTTCAAAAGACAGCACTTTATCCACTGTCCGATCCAGGAAGTACCGGTCATGGGATACGACAAATACAACCCCTGGGAAATCATCCAGGTAATCTTCGAGTACAGCGAGTGTCTGAATATCCAAGTCATTCGTCGGCTCATCCAGCAGCAGGACATTCGGTGCAGCCATCAGCACACGCAGCAGGTACAGACGACGCTTTTCTCCACCCGACAAACGGGAGATAGGTGTCCACTGTGATGCAGGGGTGAACAGGAAACGTTCCAGCATCTGAGCTGCTGTAATGATAGATCCATCAGCCGTTTTTACATTCTCGGCCACTTCCTTGATGTACTCAATCACCCGAAGAGCTTCATTCATCTCCTGATGCTCCTGTGTGAAGTAGCCCAAATTAACTGTAGAGCCTACAACAACCTCCCCGGCATCAGGTTCCAGCTTGCCGGAGATCATTTGCAGCAAGGTTGATTTACCGCTACCATTCGGGCCCACGATGCCTACCCGGTCACCAGGCACAGCAATATAACTCAGATCGTCAATCAATTTGCGGCCATCTGCCGATTTGGACAGATGCTCGATCTCCAGTATTTTTTTACCCAAACGAGTGGAGCCCACGGATACCTCCAATGAGCCTGACCGATTAGGTCCTTGTTGATCCTTCAACTGTTCGAAGCGGTCAATTCTCGCTTTTTGTTTTGTAGTCCGGGCCTTCGCGCCACGACGAATCCAGGCCAGCTCCGTCCGCAGCAAGTTTTGCCGCTTCTGTTCCGAGGCCGATTCACGCTCTTCACGCTCTGCCTTCAGCTCCAGGAAGCGGGTATAGTTGGCCTCATACCGGAATAAACGTCCATGATCCAGCTCCAGCATCACATTCGCTACACGATCCAAGAAATAACGATCATGCGTGATCATAAGCAGTGCACCGCGCCGTTTTTGCAAATACTGTTCCAGCCAAACTACAGAATCATTATCAATATGGTTGGTAGGCTCATCCAGAATGAGCAAATCACAAGGATGAATCAGTGCAGAGGCAAGCGCTACCCGTTTGCGTTGTCCACCAGACAAGGTGCCCACCAGCGCATCGAATTGACGAATTCCCAGTTTGGACAAAATGCTTTTCGCTTCACTTTCCATCTGCCAGAGCTGAAGCTGCTCCATCTGCTGGTTCAAGCGCAACAAACGCTCTTGCAGTGCCGGATCAGAAGGATTAAGTTCCAGCAGCTCCATCGTTTCTGTATACTCACGTACCGTTTTCATTTCCGGGCTGTCACCCTCGAATACTTGTTGCAGTACCGTATTATCCGGGTTAAACTGGGGGTTCTGTGCAAGGAACTGTATACGCACGTTATTCCCAATCGAGATCTGCCCCTCATCCGCTGGCTCCATGCCTGCAATGACACGCAAAAATGTAGACTTCCCGGTTCCATTGACACCAACGACACCAATCTTGTCCTGGTCGCCCATACCAAATGAGGCGTCTTTAAACAAAATTTTCTCGCCATAGCTTTTCGCAACTTGCTCTACCGTCATTATGTTCATTGCACGTTACCTACTTCTCTGTAAATTAATATTCAATATCTAATAGCCATCCCGCACACTCTCTTTATACTTGTAAAAAAGAACGACATCCGTCCAGAAACAGAGCTGCTGCAAAGGCAATTCGTTTGTTCAGATGTTCCTCGTTAAACTCCGGATTGAGCATGATGTCCATCTTTAGCCGGTCGAGAATCCCGATATAAGCTTCAGCGAGCAGAGCAGGCTCAGGTACGCCAGCCTTCTCTAATACCTCACGGACCATGCTCATATATTCATTCATAAAAGCCTTCATGAATTTCATCAGGTCGGGATCATTATTCGGTGCCATAAAAAACAGCTTGGTATGATTGCGACGCTCATAATAATACGTAAGATGAGTCTTGGCGATCGCACCAAGCTTATCCCCAGTACCCTGATGTGAGTTCAACGCCTGATCAAGGCGGCTGATAAAACCGTTGCAGTCCCGCTTGGATACGGCAATAAATAATTGTTCCTTGTTTTTGAAATATAAATAAATGGTGCCTTTCGCGATGCCCGCTTCGTCCGCAATATCGGACATTTTCGTCTCATAGAATCCTTTTGAACCGAAAATACCGTAAGCTGCATCCAGAATTGCCTCCGATTTGTCTCCCTGCACAGTGCTCAAATGCACTCCCTCCCTACAACGCCAAAATAATACCCAAACCGATCGCCAAACCTCCACCAATCACCGAGCTGAGCACGTTCACCAGATCATTACTCATCCAGGACCAGCCACGTGCTCGAACCGTTTTGTGTCCACAATGTTCATTTACCTCGACCTCACGGCCGCACACGGTACAACGATACATATACTGAACTGTTGCGCCCAGATAGGAATCAGCAAAAGCTCCTGCCAATCCACCTACAAGGCCGACAAACGTCCAGCTGAGCAAACTCAAGCCTTCAATCCCGGCAATCCAGGAAAAGAAGAACGCCCCCGCGCCGATCAAAGCTCCCCCTATGGCAGCAGCGAGTGTTCCAAGTAATGAAACACCTCCAGAGGTACCTGGGGTCAGCACCTTCCACGTCACGACAGAACGTGGCGGTTTACGGCTAAGACTTCCCCACTCGGTTGCCCATGTATCTGAAGTAACGGTAGCCATGACACCAATAAAAGCATACATCCAGGCCGGGTGTGGAAGGATCCAGTTCCCCAGAACCAGAAACATGCCGATTCCACCATTAGCCATGACTTGCCCCGCGTCACGATTGCCTGTCTTGGCATACGATTTCTCAAGCTCCTGTTTGCGATCCTTGCGAAATTTGGAGAACAGCGTTGAGGTAATGAAAAACAACAGCAGCGTTCCAAACCAGAACAGGTTGCCCGCTCCGTAATATATCGTACCCATCAGCACAGCCGCCAGGCAGCCGGACAGGGTTAGCGACTTCTTCGCGTAGGCAGCACCCGCAACAACAAAAGCGCACACGGCGCCAATAATCCAGTCCATAAGTTCTCCTGTATGTGGCAAATATATGGCCCACATGACGTTTTATATTTTTGAAATTCAATTATACCACGGTTTGATGCCAATGCCGAAACTGCCTATGACAGCATACAAAAAACCTGATCGGCAACTTTGAAAGCTACCAAATCAGGTGTACTGATACTGCGACAAAACGGATATGCGTGATCCTAGTTCCGTTTGACCAAGGATTAGATTACCTCACCTCAAGTTCCAGTTCAGACCCGCTTCGTCCCGCCAATTACACCATAACGGTAGAGCACGCTGCGGCCAAACCAATTGAACAACCGATCGGTGAGAAAGCCCATAAAGCCTAGGGAAATCAGGCCGACAAAGATCCAATCGGTGCGAAAGAATAATCGGGAATTCCAGATTAGATAACCCACACCTTCATTCGCTGCGATCATCTCTGCGCCGATAATGGCCATATAGGACGTTCCCATCGCTAGTCGCACTCCCGTGAAGATATACGGAGTCGTCGCTGGCACAACGACATGCAGCAAAATCTGCCATTCGTTCGCTCCCATACTGCGGGCTGACCGGATCTTGTCTTCTTCAATCGAGAGTACACCTGTCAGCGTGTTCAGCACAACGATGAAGAACGTTGCATACATGATGAGTGCAATCTTCGATTGCTCCCCGATGCCGAACCAGACTAGGAATAAGGTAATAAACGCAATCGGCGGAATAAAACGGATAAAGTTAAGGAAAGGTTCGGCAAACAGCCGAATCATATGAACCTTGCCGATAATAAGCCCTACCGGGATAGCTATCACGCTTCCAAGTACCCAACCTGCAAGCACACGTGTAAAACTAATGCCGATATACTGCATCAGTGTACCGTCAGCAATCAGTTCGCGAGCACCAAGGATCGTATCCCACGGACCAGGAATCACGTCTGGTCCATAGACCATGGCACCAAGCTGCCAGATCAGAATAACCGTCACCCATAATAGAGGGATAGACACCCACTTTTTCTCCAACCATCTCATTTAGTTATATTCACCTCAATTATTCTTCAAAATGGCTTTGAATCCGGTCATATAGGGTGTTGAACTCCGTTGAGGCCATGTTCCTCGGATAAGACAGAGCGTTGTCGTAAATGTCCGTGATCTTGGAGGAAGGCCCGACTGACATGATTCCGATCCGCTGCCCCAACAAGAGCGCCTCCTGAATATCATGGGTGACAAAAATAACAGTCTTGTGGGTTTCCTGCCAAATATTCACCAGCTCTTTCTGCATCGTACGCCGAGTCATTGCATCCAACGCTCCAAAGGGTTCATCCATCAACAGGATGGCCGAATCGTTGGCAAGCACCCGGGCTAATTGCACCCGCTGCTTCATGCCACCTGACAGTTCCTTCGGAAATTTGGCTTCATGACTGCCCAGTCCAACAAGGTCGATGTATCGGTCTGATATCGTACGTCGCTGAGACTTGGGCACCTTGGACATCCGAAGTCCAAACTCAACATTCTCTCTTACGGTAAGCCACGGGAAGAGAGAAGAATCAGCCTGCTGAAATACCATGGCCCGATCCTTGCCCGGCCTGTCAATCTCCTTATTATCCACCTTAAGCTGTCCGCCCGACTTGGAGATAAAGCCTGCAATCATATTTAGAAGCGTGGACTTGCCACATCCGCTGGGACCAAGCAGGACAAAGAATTCCCCACCCTTGATGACCAGATCGACATCCTTGATAATATAGTGTACATCCCCATGGGTGGGGGCATTGTATGTTTTTCGAAGCTGCTCGATACGAATCGTATGCTGATCTGCAGGTAAGGACATGAGAACACCTCCAACGCAATTTGCGAGTTATTTGCTGTAAGTCACTTTATCTGGCAGTGCTTGCTTCAGAAGCTCCAGATTTAATTTGCTATCGAGATAAAAATCCTGTGCGATGATTCCATTGTCCACCATATATTGCTTCTGTCCTGCCAGACTGTCATAGGCTGCCTGAGTAAATCCAACTTCCCATGGATTGATCGGCAAATCCTTCAATGTGGCCTCCTTAGGTTGCTTGGTTTCCTTATACATCAGGTCCGCAACCTCTTCAGGATGAGCCTGGGCATACAAGGAAGCTTCATTCAGTGCAGCGAGAAAACCACTCACCGTCTCAGGGTTCGCCTGGATGAACTCATTGCTTGCTACGAGCCCCATACCAAGGCGTACAGGAGTTTGGGACATATCGGTGAGTTGATGCACCCCCTCAAGCGCATCAAATTTATCGGTCAAGGCAGAACCAATGACCCATGTTGCATCTAGGTCGCCCTGCTTTAGTGCAATGTAGGATTCGTCAAATGCTCCCTGACCCACCTGGGTTACATCACTAAGTTCCAACCCCTGATCCTTCAAATATTCATCCCATAGATAAGGAATAAATGTACCGCGGATGAAACTTACTTTCTTACCCTTCAGATCCGCTCCATTTTGAATTTCGTTCTTGGCATAAAGCTTCCACGCACCTGCTGCTTCATTCGTAGCCTGACCTGCGGAAGCAATGATGGAATACTCCCCTTTCGCCAAAGCATTCAATACAGGAAAGTCAGCTCCGTAAGCAATATCCACCTGCTGGATAAATAGTGCATTTACACCTTCCGCCGGTGAACCAAACGTAATGCTGTCTGCTTCAATGCCACGAGCTGCAAAGAAACCTTTGGCAATGGCTACCCTGAACGTTGGATTAGTACTTGTATCTGCGATCCGGATTTTTACTTTTTTGGCCTCAGTGCCGGATGCGCCTTTTGCTTCGGATACCGATTCGTTTGCAGAACATCCCGATAATATCAATAACATGGATAAGAGCATCAATAATGCACCAGTTAAGGTGGAAGGTTTTTTCACAATATGCACCCCATTCGTTCTAATCATTGTTCGTCGCTCTTCGCCACCTTACTTGCCTTCATCTGACGTTGCCACACAGGCCGCACCTTCAACAAACGGCAGTGTTACCTCAACACTTACAACGGATGCAGAACCTTTGGGCGCTGCTCCCGGCACTCTGTAGGCGGACACATCAATCGCTTCAATGGCAACCTCCTGCGGCTTCTCCAGCTGTGGCACCCAGTGATAAGGCACGCGATACGAACGATAGACCATATTGGTGTTCCGTCCATCCTTATAAGGGGATATATATTCCCAAACCAGCTCATATTCGGATGTAACTTCGAACAGTCTGCCATTGGAGCCTTCGGTAATTAGTGTGTTTCCATTAGGCAAGCGCTGAGCGGAGCTGATATACGGACTATAAAATTTATAGGAATCCGTCGGAACAGAAAATCCGGCTTCTGCCGATGTATATTGCCAAACAATCTCCAGAGTCAGCGGATGGATCTCCAGCACTCGTGAATGATCGCGAACGGCGTGTTTCAAGCCATATGGTGAAGCCGGATTAGGTAGGCCATAACCGGCCCAGCCCCCATTGTCGAACACCAGCAGATTCCCCTCTCCAGGCAAGCCTTTAGGAATGATATGTGCATGATGCTGTCCTATAATGGTGCCGATATGCTTCACTTCAGGCAAAGAATAATCCGGTCCCAGTTTCCATACGATCCTTCCACTCTGTCTGTCCGTAATTGCGATAATATTTGCTTCTCTGGCATCCCAGATAATGTTATCCGGATGAAACCGTTCGTCTCCATTTTCATAGAAATGGTTTGGACCCACATAAGAAGCTGAATTGATATGAAGCCAATCGCCCACACCACCACCGAGATGTCCAAATGAGCGTGTGTTCGGATCACGGAACAGAACGTTACGGGCCGCTTCATCGAATCCCAACTCCTCAAAGTGCTCGTTCGGCAGCCATTCCCATAAAATATTTCCCTCCCAATCCACTTCTATAATCGCATCATCGAGCAAAGGCTTATCCGAGATGGACGGGTTGATCACATTTTTATGTGCAAGAATCAGTGTCCTCCCGCTCTGTGTCTTTGGTGCAAGCCCGGGAGCGTAATAGCCGACCGGATTGCCTTCGCGCTGGAAATCATGATGCTGACGAGCGTACCACAGCGGTTCATATCCCGGATCTTCAATGTGTTCATAGCTGTTGTACTTCCACACAATATTGCCTTCCCAATCCACCTGAACCAAATCGACGTTGTCCTGGATACCGAACTTCGGATCTCTTCGGCCTGTGCTGCCCAATACGAAGCCGCCAGGAAAGACCTTGGCCGGAAAGCCCAGCAGCCCTTTCCACAGGTGAACCTCCTTACCATTCATATCAATCAGTACAACCCCTTCCTCGCCTGCCTGATAGACGGTATAACCGCCCCAAGCTTTATCAGGGTTATATACGGTTGCTCCGGTTGGATATATTGTTGAGTGCCCCATTGATCATCTCTCCCTTGGATTGTTTGGTTTCACTATCTGATCAAACGTTAATAACTGAGATAATTACTCTTCCTGTTATGCTCGCTCTGCTTCTGTTCAGGGTCACTTTTGGTGAACGGATCATGCTCCTGCTTCCCGTTGTTCTCTGCCAATTCCAGCAGCGTATCCGAGAACCCCTCCAGATTCGCTAACACCCGCTCATAAAATTGGCTTTGCTGCTCCAGTTCCTCCGTCGTAAAGCCCTCAAACAGAAGCGTGATACATCGGGCACCGATATTGCTATTCCGAGCAAACATTTCCCGTCCACAGGCAGTAATGTCCAGCAAAACCGTCCGGCGGTCATCTTCCTTGCGTCTGCGGATCGTAAGCCCCTTTTTCTCCAACTTGTCTGTTAACGCGGTGATGGCACCTGAAGTAAAATCCAGTTGTTCGGCCAAATCGCCCAACCGCTGTTCCCCTTCTCGAATGATTTTGTGCAGGATGAGCATACCCGGTAAACTGACCCCCTCTACCGATATACGATCTCGTTCTTTCACGAATCGTCTGACCATTTTACGAAACAACCAATCTGTCTTTTCCAACGCTTCCCAATCCCTATCGCTCATTCCATCCTCCCTTTCCAGCTGAAACGGCAGCAAATACGAAAAAAGGCTCCCGCGGACATTCCATAGTGGAGTAGTCCCGGGAGCCTTTGGTGATCCAATCAGCTCGCTTTTATTCAATTTATTTCACTGTTCATTTAATGAGTGTTAAAATAATTGAGTTCATCATATAACCCACTAACCCAACCTGTCAAGTATGAATTTAAAATTTTTCGCTAGCCCGGTATCTATCCTATTTGAATTTACTTATCCGGTTTTAAGTTTCACTTCAGCTTTCCCGGTTACAATATCTTCAGAACGTTACATCAAGACCCGTTACGATTCAACTTGTACTTAACTATCGAAATGAGGATGACACATATGAACATCAAGCGCGTAATAATTGTAGGAACAATGGTTGTCACCATGTCCTTCGCCGGAACAGCCTGGGGCAGATCAGCTATATCCCCTATCCCCTTGGCGAAATGGTCCATCGTTAACATAGATACCAAAGACGAGAGCAAAGATGAATTGCTGAGTGCTCTGAATCAACAATCGGAAGACGATTTGTTTCAGAATCTGTATGCGGGTAAATCGCTGAGAATGATTGCGGATGAAAATGAGGGTGACCTCAACGAGGTTATCGCATTGCAAATAAGGCAGCTTAAGGAGCAATTAGATCAACGACTCGCAAATGGAAGTATTAGCTCGGAGCAGCACGCCGTGCAAAGCGGTGAACTGGAAGAGTTGGTAACGGCGAGTGCCCATGCCGCCTACAACTTGGCGTAAATGAAAAGTCCCATAGGCTAAGGCAGAGAATGCGGGCATGCCAAAAAGGAGCGTCGAGACGCCCCTCACCTATTTCATATTCACTCTAAGTAGGCAGGATTATGATGTACGGTGCTTACTGAATTGCTGCTGAAATCGTGCATTTGCCCAAGGACTCGCCGTCCCAGGCCAGTTCAAGCACATCTCCTGCTGCCGTTGGTCCAACACCTTCTGGTGTGCCTGTGAAGATGACATCTCCAGGCCCCAAGCCGTAATGATGACCTACATAATCCACAATGTCCTGTAGGCTGAAGATCATGTTACGAATATTGCCCCGTTGGACTTCGGCACCGTTCTTGGTGAGTGTAAAGTCTTTCTCAAGAAGTGCCTGAGCGCCGGGAAATGCCTGGAATGCAGTAATCGGAGCGGAGTTCTTGAACCCTTTGGCCGCTGTCCACGGATGCCCCTTTTTCTTGATAATCGTCTGTACGTCACGTAACGTAAAATCAATGCCAAACGCATACGCGTCAATCAATTCATCCACAGCCATACCCGGCTCAAAATCCCGGCCAATCTGAACGACAAGTTCAGCCTCATAATGTACTTCACCCTTTGTAGCAGGCAATTGAAGCGTATCACCATTCAAAGGCACGACCGCATGGGAAGGCTTCATAAAGATCATCGGTTCATCCGGAACCGCGTTGCCCAATTCTTCTGCATGAAGTTTATAATTTCGTCCTACACAGTATACATTGCGAATGTTTGTCAGCATCGGTTTACGACCACCTTTATCGGATTCATTAGCGTAGTTGGAGCATGTTCATCTTTTTATTACGGTCTGAAGAATCGGCTGCTCGTTTCCTGAAAAGCCTGTTCCCATACATCAGGTCGGTTCGTACATAACATTAGATCCGAGTCAATTGCCGCGAGCCGCTTCATGATAGTTTTGTCATCCACCGTCCATGCCATCACCTGAATACCCTCATTACGCATTTCCCGCATCAGCGATTTGTCTACATTTGTGTACCCGATCGAAAGAAAACTACAATTCATTTGGCGCAGCACTGCTGCCAGATCACCTGGCCGTGCATCAATAATCAACCCTGTTTTGAATTCCGGGGCCAGTTTCTTAACTTCAACCAGAGCCGTAGGTTCAAACGAAGTGATGACCACGTCATGCTGCATATGTCTCTTCCTTACCTCATGAATAACGGCTGTCGGCAGACCAGGATACATGTTTCCTTGAGTTTTCAGTTCGATATTCAAGCGAACTTTGCCACAGCAACGATCCAGCACTTCAGTAAGAGCGGGAACCCGTTCCCCTTTATAGGCTTTTCCTTTCCATGATCCCGCATCCAGCTGTTGTATATCTGACCAGTCCGTCTCTCGAACGAGTCCTTTACCGTTAGTCGTCCGATTCAACGTAAAGTCATGAATAACAACCGGAACACCATCACGCGACAACTGTACATCCAGCTCCATCCACTGAACTTCAGGTTGTTCCATGGCAAGCAGAAATGCAGCCATCGTATTTTCCGGTGCAGTGAACGAAAATCCGCGGTGTGCTACACAAAGGTTGTTCATTCCATCCCTCCTCCAAAAATAGACTTCAACTTGGTGATGCAACTCCATTCGCATCAAAACGAATACCTGGCGAAAGCTGCGTCATCTGCTCCAGCAGCAGTTTGTTAGCTTCATCCAACATCGGAATTGCCTGACCCAGCCCAGCCTCATAAGGAATAACCTTCATGCTGCATTTGGCTTCCTTACTACAGTTCGCCTGAAAAACCGCTGTTTTCCACGTTTCCTCTGTTGTTGATTTCGAGAAAATAAAGTTGCCTGTACTATATGCAATCCACTTGCCTTTGTAATACTCCACCCCTTGCAAGACATGGGGATGCCCGCCTATAACCAGATCAGCACCGGCATCTACAAATTCATGTGCCAGTCGAGTCTGATCATTATTCGGTGTGCTGACCCGTTCCTCTCCCCAATGTGCAACAACGATGACCAGGTCAGCCTTTTGACGGGCCTCCTGAATCGCCTTGACTGCACCTGTAGAATCGTAGGTTTCGGCAACACCTGCTCGATTACCTTCCGCTTTCCAACTCGCTTTCGGTACTACCCGGCTAAAACCCAGAAATGCAATTTTCATGCCCTTGCGTTCCAGATAAGCAGGTGTATATGCCTCATCCTGGTTCATTCCCGCACCAGCATGTGCAATACCATATTCCTTCAGATACGCCAGCGTATCGACCAGACCCTCAACGCCCTGATCAAGGATATGATTATTGGCCAGATTCACCGCATCAAAACCAGCTGAAGCCATGGCTGCGAGTGCTTTTGGCGAAGATTTGTATACATACGTTTTATCCAATGCATCAGTCCCATTAAGGGTTACAGGCGTTTCAAGGTTGCCGATCGTCAGATCATCGTTCTTGAACAGGTTACCAAGCTTCGCGAAGGGATAATCATACCCGTTCTTATCCAACAATTCAGCAACTTTTCCCGAGAACTGGATGTCCCCAACAAAGTTGATGGTTACATCGTTCGCCGAATTAGATGGCTGAGTCGCCCCAGTTCCTGTACCTTTGCTCCCCTTTGAGCCGGAAGAAGCGGGAGTATCCTTCGGTTTAGTCGTTCCTGTATCCGTCTTTCCATTTGCCTCGGAGCCTGTAGCATCCGTTTTTTCCTCACCCGACTTATCGTCGGAATTTTCAGCTACCTGTTCATCAGAACCATCCGATCCTTCAGTTGGAGTATTACCTGCCTGCGAATCCGTATCAGGTGAACTTACCTGATCACCGCCCTTAGCACCCTCTTCATTCACAGGCTCCTGATTCACAACCGTTTCTTTCCCTTCCGGGTCAACTTGCTGTTCCTTCATGCCTACTGCGTAATAGAGGCAGACGAGTCCAATGGCCACGATCAATACCAGATTAATGATCCAGACCAACCGTTTGCGGGCACGTTTTACTTTTTTCTTCTGTACACTTCGTTTTGATCTTGGGGGATACATAGGCAACTCCTCTTCTTCACAGCAATCCTTATCATATTATATCAGGCATATTCTGGATTTCCATAATTCCTTGGAACTGTAAGCATAGAAAGAATTCACTTCTCTCTGCTTTTCACGTTTTGGCTTAAAAAAAAGGCTGTCTCCGCTGTAGAATATCTCTACGTTTGAGACAGCCATGTACGTTAATTATTGTGCAGCAAGTAATTGCGTAGCTTGAACTGACATTTCTTTCGCCTGTCTAATGCAGTCAGGCAACCCTACACCTTCATAACCTGCACCCGCAATGTATACCCCCGGCAATTTGCTGCCAAGCTCCTCCCGGAGTGCTGCAATCTGCTGCAGATGACCTACCGGATATTGCGGCATGGATTTGCGAAGCCGAGTAATTTCCGAGAAGATCGGAACAGCCTCTACGCCCATCGTTTCACGCAAATCCTTGAGTACCAGATCCGTCAGCGCATCATCCGGGAGTTCCACGTTCTGCTCGTCTCCCGAACGGCCAACATAGCAACGAAGCAGTACTTTATCATCCGGGCTGGTATGCAGCCACTTGGTTGATGTCCAAGTACACGCTGTAATATTGCGGCCTTCCTTGCGCGGAACGAGGAAACCGGACCCATCAAATACGTGTTCGATATCTTTTTTCTCAAAAGCTAGCACCACATTCGCTACCGATACGTAGTTAATCGCATCCAGAGCCGTTGTATCCACGTGGGGCTGTAGCAGTTCGGATGCAACATACGTAGGCACGGTAATGACAACATCATCCGCCTCAAGTTGCTCTCCGTTATCCAGTTGAATGCTGTATCTGGCCTGATCTCCAGACAGAACCTCCAGCGATTGCACGGAAGTATTCAGACGTTGATCCACATCCTGCAATTCATGAACAAGCGCGTGAACGAGGCTCTGCAATCCTTGACGGAAGTTCAAAAAAGCACTTCTCTTCGTTCCCGTATGGGTCTCTGCCGGTTTACGGCCTGTCATCATTCCCCGAATCAAACTACCATAATCCCGCTCCACCTCGCCGAATTGCGGAAAGGTTGCCTGAAGACTCAATCGTCGCATATCACCTGCATAAATGCCTGCAAGCAACGGCTCAGTGAGGTTTTCCAGCACTTCCGCTCCAAGGCGGCGCTCAATCATATAACCAAGCGATTCATCCTCCGTGGTGCGACGGGGAGGGATGATAAAATCCATTAGTGCCCGCAGCTTGCCTGCCGGAGATACAAGACCGCTTCTCAGAAACGGTCTCAACTCCGTCGGAATACCGAGTACGAGTCCTGCCGGCATAGGATGTAACTTGCCACGCTGCATGATGTACGTTTTTTTGGATTCCGGATTTTGACTGACCAGCTCATGATCAATCTCCAGCTCTTTAGCCAAGTCAATCATCGCCGTTTTGCGGGCAAGGAAAGAATCCGGCCCCTTCTCAATGACAAAACCATCCCGGTGCAGCGTCTCAATCATGCCACCCATGGAAGAACTCTTCTCCACCAGGGTAATTACGGGTTCAACCCCTGCTTCCCGGTAATGCTTCCGGATATAAAATGCCGCGCTTAGGCCGGTCAGACCTCCGCCGACAACAACAACACGACGTTTATGGTCTTCCATTACACATCCGTTCCTTGCTGCCATTGGTTAATAATGACGTCACTTAACGTTTCCATGTAAAGTGGGTCGCTATTAAGAGAATCGATACGCATGAGGCGCATGTCGATCTCTTTGGCAATCGCTTTGGCCTCAATATCAAGATCATAGAGCACTTCCAGATGATCCGATACGAATCCAATTGGTGCTACAAGCACATCTTCTACCTGTTCACGAGCAAGATCCTGAAGCGTGTCCAGAATATCAGGGCCCAGCCATGGCTCCGCCGTCCGCCCGGCACTTTGCCACGTAAACTGCCAGTTGGTAATTCCTAAACGCGAAGCAATAACTTCCGAAGTCTCCAGCAGTTGCTGCGGATATGGATCACCGATATCCACAATTCGCGCAGGCAGACTGTGCGCGCTGAACAACACTCGTACATCCCCACGTTTGGCTCCCGCTTCCTCAAAAGCATCCAATTTGGCGCTAACACGTGTGGAGAGAGCTTGAATTAATTTCGGATGCAGGTGGTAACTCTCAATAAAGGACATCTGGATTCCTAGTTCTTCCGCTTTCTCACGAGCGCGCTTGATGTAGCTCCCTACACTCATCGTGGAGAAATGCGGTGCCAGTACGATGCCTATTGCAGTCTGAATTCCATCCTTCGCCATCTGTTCCACGCCATCCTCAATGAACGGATACGCATGCTTTAACCCTTGATAACAACGGAATTCAACTACATTGGAACGATCATCCTTGTTTAACGTCTCCTGAAGGGCCTTAACCTGATTATCCGTGTTTTCTCGAAGAGGGAATACACCCCCAACGATCGCTTCATAACGGTCGGTCAGTTCTTTCAGTTGTTCCGGTTCAGGCGGACGTCCTCTCCGGATATGTGTGTAATACGCTTCAATACTTTCCATATTCTCAGGTGTGCCATACGACATCACAAGTACACCAACCGTATTAGTCATTAGTAACCGTCACCCCAGTCTTCAATGCTTCAGCAGAATATTCATGAATATACGCCGTGAGTTCTTTTAATTTATCCAAAGATGCTTCAGGAAATAGTCCATGCCCCAGGTTAAAAATATACCCTGGCTCTTTGATGCCTTCGTCAATAATCAATTTGGCATGCTGCTTGATCAGATCCATCGGTGCAGTCAGCACATAAGGGTCCAAATTGCCTTGCACAGCAAATTTTCCGCCCAGTCGTTTACGTCCCTCCGAGATCGATACTCTCCAATCCAACCCAATCACATCAGCTTGCAGATCATGCAGGGTTGGCAGCAATTCACCAGAAGCGACACCCGGGAAATAAATTTTCGGTACATTCAAATCCGATAATTCGGTAAAGATACGAGTAATCGTCGGCAACACATACGTTCTAAAGTCGTTTGGCGAAAGCGCGCCTACCCAGCTGTCGAACAGTTGGAATGCCTTGCCGCCGTTCGCAATGTGTGCACGGACATATGTAATCACCATATCGCCCAGTTTTTGCATCAATTTATGCCACACTTCCGGTTCACTGTACATCATCGTTTTGGTCCGTATGTACCCTTTGGACGGTCGACCTTCAATCAAATAGCTGGCGATAGTAAAAGGAGCACCTGCAAACGTAATCAGTGGTACATCGAGTTCCTTGTCCAGAATTCGAATCGTCTCCAGAATATGAGACAGATCTCCTTCCACATCAATGGGACGCAAACGATCCACATCTGCCGCTGTGCGGATTGGATTGTCTATAACAGGTCCAATATTTTTAACAATATCAAAATCTATACCGAGGGAAGCAACCGGATTCATAATATCGGAGTACAAAATAGCCGCATCCACACCAAGTTTACGTACCGGCATGAGTGTAACTTCAGCTGCAAGCTCAGGTTGACGGCAAATTTCGAGCAAAGAATACTTTTCCTTAATCTTGCGATATTCGGGATCATAACGCCCAGCCTGACGCATGTACCACACGGGAACACGGTCCACCTGCTGTTTGAAGCTGGCCTGAATCAGACGATCATTATAGCTCATGTAAGAAGCCTCCAATAGTTTTTGGACTCATAAATAACATTATGCCCTTTTTGAAGAGCGGTAACAACCACGTGTCGATCTGTTCCGATGACAATACTATGACATTCCTTACATCCCCTCATTCATATGCCAATTATGTTATAATGAAAGAATCGTGTTTTTTTGAAACGTTTCAGAAACGATTGGAAAGGAAGTGAAAGCACTTTGAAAACGTGGAAAGTAAACCTCATTGTGCTTTGGTTTGGACAATTCCTGGTCAATGCGGGCATGACCATGATAACCCCTTTTTTGGCCCTTTATCTTGCCAGGGATCTTGGCGTGGTTGGTGAGCATGAAATTGGCATATGGGCGGGATTTATATTTGCTGCCAACTTCCTCACCTCATTTTTGTTCCAACCCTTGTGGGGCAAACTGTCCGACAAATACGGCCGAAAAATTATGTTGCTGCGTTCCGGATTCGGGATGGCAATTGTTATCGCCTTGATGGGTTTTGCACAGAACCCGTGGCAGCTTCTTTTGTTACGGCTGCTCAACGGCACGATCTCCGGCTTCAACCCGGCTGCCGTTGCTCTGATCTCGGGCACAACCCCGAAGGATCGTATGGGTTTCGCCATGGGCATCAGTCAGTCCGGTCAGGTGGCCGGTACGATTCTGGGTCCGCTGATCGGTGGTTTGCTCGCTGATGCAGTGGGCTTCCGCCCTATCTTCTATATTACAGGCGGACTGATCTTCGTGGCTTCAATGCTCGCCATGTTCCTCGTCAGGGAGAAGTTCGACCGCAAAGAAGCGGCCAAACTGCCGGAACAATCCGTATTGTCCGGTTTGAAGGAACTGAACAAGTCACCCCAGTTGCCTGCGTTGTTCGCTGTAACGTTCCTGTTGCAATTTGCCATGATCAGCCCGATGTCACTCTTGCCGTTGTATGTACAGAAATTACATGCTTCGGATGTCAATGTGGCCTTCTGGGCAGGGCTTGTCGGCGCAGTCACGGGACTATCCAACATGGCCATGTCCCCAATTCTCGGGAAGCTCAGTGACAGGATAGGTTCACACAAGGTACTTACATTCTCTCTTATAGGGACCGGGCTTATGCTTATCCCTCAAGCATTCGTGCAGACGGTATGGCAGCTCATCATCGTCCGGTTCATGATGGGTGTGTTCATGGGCGGGCTGCTTCCAAGTGTCAACGCGCTCATTCGCTCCTATACGCCAGATAGCATGATTAGCCGGGCGTTCAGCTTTAATACAAGCACACTTGCGCTGGGTAACATGCTTGGAGCTGTAATCGGCGGCTTTATGGCCGGGTTTATTGGCATCGAAGGACTGTTCATCGTTTCCGGTGGACTGTTGTTGCTCAACATGGTGTGGGTGAGACTCAAACTGTACAAAAAACCTCCTCTGATCAGAGAATCCTGAAGCTTCGAACTATAAAGAGGATATTTGTTCTTAAAAATTGTTCTTAAAAAGCCGCTTTCAGCGCCCATTGGGCATTGAAAGCGGCTTTTGGTATTTTTTATATTCAATTGGACTAACCCTCAACGTTGATTCATTGATTCTGATGGCTTGCGAATTGAATCGGGTATTCTTTCACACCAAATACAAAGGCACTTTGAATCGGCTGCAGAACGGTTCCCGGTTCAAGCTGAATGTCTTCCATTTGCCGAAGCATCGTCTGAAGTACAACCCTTGCTTCAAGCCGTGCAAGCGGCGCACCAAGACAAAAGTGAATACCAAACCCAAAACCCATATGTCTGTTCGGTTTGCGGTCAGGCACAAACTCCTCTGCCTGTTCAAATTTAGCACTGTCCCGGTTGGCCGATCCTACCCAGGAAATCACCTGCTCCCCTGCCTGGATCGTTTGACCGTTCAATTCTACAGTTTCTTTGGCAATACGCCCAATAGCCACAATCGGCGGATAATAGCGTAATGTTTCCTCTACCGCAGAGGGAATAAGTTCAGGTTGCTCTCGCAGCTGCTGCTGAAGCTCAGGCTTTTCTGACAGAATACGTACGGCATTGGTAATCAGATTGGTCGTCGTTTCATTGCCGGCAGCAAGTAATAATATGCAAAATCCGACCACTTCCTCTGCGGTCAGCTTCTCCCCTTCAATCTCCGCAGCCAGCAGCAAAGAGATCAGATCATCCTTTGGCCGCTGACGTCTTTCTTCCATAATGGCCGTGAAGTAGCTCGCCAGTTCCTGTTGATTACGTCTCTTTTCTTCCATCAACTCCTGGAAAGCTTCATCACTGTCATCCCGCGCACCCTTTACCAGTGCATCAGACCAGTCTTTGAACTTCTGGCGATCTGCGGCAGGGACTCCAATCAATTCAGCGATCACAATGACCGGAAGCGGAGTGGCAAGATCGTCGATAAGCCGCATACGACCTTCTGAAATATGTGGAGTCAGTAACTCATCCGCAATTTCCTGAATACGCGGAGCCAATGCTTCGATTGCTTTTGGTGTAAACGCCTGATTAACCAGATCCCGCAGTTGCTTGTGCTTCGGCGGATCGGTAGTGAGCATACTGGCGTTAGCACGATCACGTTCAGAAGAAAACAGTTTTGGATTTTTCAACACATATTGCACATCATCATAACCGAAAACATCCCAGCATTCTCGATGGTTGTCATAGCGGACTGGAGTGTTGTCACGAAGCTCAGCGTACACCTGGAAGGGAGATAATTGTTGTTCCACCCCTTCCAGTTCCCGGATCGGAATGTAATTGGCATACTTTCTCGGTGCTCGGTTCATCGTTTCTCCTCCAATCATTAATATATATTTATTTACATATTGAAATCACCATATATTATAGACTCAACGCGAAGTCCATACAAATATTTGGCAATAATTGAGCCTCTTTTCCTAGAACGCATTACAAAAATCGTCAAGTTTTGCTAACATATTCGGTCCGATATCCGTTTTGTATAAGATCACTTCTGCTATGGACGCTCCTGCAATACTTTCCCCAAAAACCTTTCTAAATTTTATCAGGACAAAAGACTCATATGTAATAAAATATGACATATAAACTCTTTTTAATATGCTTTTATATAGTTCTTCCTCTTTATACCTCTTCTCATATTTATCCATAAAACCTTATAAATAAGCTATATACTCTACATATCTATCAATGTAACCGATTACTCTACCTATATCTATAATTGTCATATTATTTAACATGAAATACAATCGTTTTAATTCATATACATATAAACATCAATAAACATCACACGAAACTAACCTGAAGGAGAGTGCTTTTCATGAAAAAAACTTCAAATCTTCGTCCTTGGGCTGTATGGAGTACAGCTGCTTTGACAGCTCTAACCATCTCCCTGTCCCCAATCGGAACCTATGCAGCTCAGGCAGCTACGGTAGAAGTGAGCGGTACAACCAGTGCAGTTCAGACCACATCATCCACTCCGGCTCGCAATACGACCATCCCTGCTCTATCGGATTCGTTCAAACAATCCGCTCTGCCTAATGTTCTGGTCATTGGAACGGGTGGTACGATCGCAGGTCAATCCGAGGATGCGACCAGCTTCCAGAACTATAAGGCGGGTACACTCCCGATCGGGGAAATGGTCGACGCCTTACCGGACAAACAGAAGATTGCAGATGTTAGCACACTCCAATTCGGAAATTCAGGTTCAGGATCTTATACTATGGCTGATCTCTATGACCTGTCACAGACAGTAGACAAGGCTCTGGCTCAATATGACAGCGTTGTAGTTACCACCGGTACAGATACCATGGAGGAGATCGCCTACTTCCTTGACATGACCGTTCAAAGTGATAAACCTGTTGTCATTACAGGGTCCATGCGCCCTTGGACGGTTATCGGCTCGGATGCACAAGCCAATCTGTACAACGCCATCAAGCTCGCAGGCAGCGGACGCACCACTTCATTTGGGACCGTGCTGATGTTGAACGATACCATTCAACTGGCACGCGGAGTGACCAAAACGAATGATTATCGAACAGATACGTTCGAAACTCCGATGCTTGGTGCAGTAGGTTATATTGATGAAGAAAATATTCGAATTTACCGTGCTCCTGCACGCGCCTTGAAGCCTGAAGGTACATTGAAGCCGGCATTTGATCTGAGCAAAATCACGAAGGCAGATCTCGCCAAAGTGGAAATTGCGGTTTCCTATCAGGAAGCTGGTGGAGAAGCCATTGAAGGATTTGTTCGTGGCGGAGCCAAAGGAATCGTAACGTCCGGTACCGGAGCAGGCGGGATTTCGAAAGCCATGGGACAAGCCCGTACTAAAGCAGTGGAGGATGGCGTAATCTTCGTAACGACCACTCGGACAGGTTCAGGCAGTGTATATGGCGGAGGGAAAGGCGTTATCGCTGGTGACAACCTGAGTCCTCAGCAAGCACGCATTTTGCTCATGCTCGGGTTATCCTTCAGCGATGATTTCGATACAATCAAAAAATGGTTCGAGACTTACGGAACGCCGGAAGTTTAAGAAGATCTCATCCTTTATATTCATTCTGAAAAAAAACAAGAGACGACACATTCCCTGTTAATCAGGGGATGATCGTCTCTTGTTTTTTTAATCCGAACTTGTTTACTTCACCCAGGCCAGAGCCAGACCATCATAATCCGGCAGCATGGTCGTTACAAGGCGCGGATCACTTGCCATCTGCTCATTGAAGCGACGAACGGCAAGCACAGCCGGGCCTTGCTTATCCGGATTCAGCGTACGACCGCGCAGGAAACAGTTATCTCCCACAATGACCGCCCCTGGCCGCGCGAGTTTAATGGCATAATCCAGATAAACCGGATAATTCTCCTTGTCCGCATCAATGAAGAAGAAATCGAAGGTACGTCCTTCCTGCGCCAGTTGCTCCAGACTGTCGGCTGCGGGGCCAATTCGGTATTCGACCTTATCCCCAAAGCCACCTTCCTCCAGATGACCCCGAGCCATCGCTGCGTATTCCTCTTTCAGTTCCAGCGAAGTCAGGGTTCCTCCATCACTTAAACCGCGAGCGAGACAGATACCGCTGTATCCGCCCAGCACACCGATTTCGAGTACAGCTTCCGCTTTCGAAGTTTTCGCGAGAAAAGTGAGCAAACGGCCATAAGCTGCAGCAACCGAAACTTCCGGCATGCCGTTCGATCGGATGGCTTCTTTTACCTTTAACAAGAGATCATCCTCTTGAAATAATTGATTTACATATTCATCAGGGGTCAGATTCACCGCTATAATCCTCCTTGGACACTTGGACTGCTTTTCATATGGATGCCAATGTTCTATAATAAATGTTTGTTGTCAAACACAGGCGGTTGACTGCCGCATCACCTCTAAGAGATGAATGCATAAGCTCACCGCATTTCTCATTGTAAGTTTTTTCACGGAAAGCGGCAAGGCCGCACCGTTACTATACAGCGGAGAGAAGGAGTTTCCTTCTCCGGCTTGAAATGGAGTTGAAATGAATCACATGGCTCAATTGCAATTGATTGCGACCTCGGCGATGGGACTCGAGGCTGTTGTCGCCCGGGAACTGAAACAACTGGGGTATGAGGATGCTACGATCGACAATGGACGGGTTTACTTCACTGGAGATTATATTGATATTTGCCGGTGTAATCTGTGGTTGAGAAGTTCGGATCGCGTTTTGGTCAAAATGGGTGAATTCCCTGCTACAACATTCGATGAATTGTTTGAAGGTACCAAAGCACTGCCTTGGGAAGAGTGGATTCCAGCCGACGGCGAATTCCCTGTAGAGGGTCGCTCCCACAAATCCCAGCTAAGCAGTGTGCCTGCATCACAAGGGATCGTGAAGAAAGCAATCGTGGAGAAACTGAAGTTGACCTATGATACCGAGTGGTTCCCCGAAGATGGGTCTCGTTATGTGATTGAAGTCATTTTGCTGAACGATCGCGCCCTGCTTACTTTGGATACGACCGGACCAGGTCTTCACAAACGGGGTTACCGTAAACTCGTCACCGAAGCGCCACTCAAAGAAACACTTGCAGCGGCTCTTATTCAGCTCAGTCGCTGGAATGTATCCCGCCCCTTCTATGATCCATGTTGCGGATCAGGCACAATGCTGATCGAAGCCGCCATGATCGGCTGGAACATTGCACCAGGACTTCGTCGGACCTTCAACTCAGAGGACTGGGCTGTCATTCCAGAAGAATTATGGGAACAAGCGCGTGAAGAAGCATTTGATGCTGTGCGCGATGATATCCCGTTACAGATTTCAGGCAGCGACATTGATCCGGAAGCGATTGAAGTAGCTCAGGCTGCAATCAAGAGTGCAGGCTTCGCCAAAGACATTGAAGTCAGCGTTCTGCCCGCTCATCGTGCAAGACCACAAGGCGAATATGGTGTTATCATTACTAACCCCCCATATGGTGAACGGTTAAGTGAAGAAAAAGAAGTTCAAAAGTTGCTCCGCTCATTAGGGCGCAGTTACCTCGACATGCCGACATGGTCCTTTTTTGCAATCACGTCAACCAAAGCCTTTGAAGAATATTTCGGTCACAAGGCTGACAAGCGTCGGAAATTGTTCAATGGACGTATTGAAACCCAGTACTATCAATATCTGGGCCCACTGCCTCCACGAAATAAAACACCTCAACAATAATAAAATGGTAATGATAGAGCGCCCCCGCCCTCCATGGCTGGGGCGCTTTTTTTGTATGTATTTCGGAAGAGCTATGATTGATCTTGGTCACGCTGCTTCCACATGAAGTATTTCTCCCCTGGGCATAGTTGAAAAGCCATGACACCACGCTATAATGGATGGAGCCCTATTTTACATTCCGTTAACAAAACCATTCACCTGGGAGGAGACATATATGTTTGTCACTAAGCCAACACGCAGCCTTACGCCGCGCGGGCTTCTGAATCATCCACTTACGTTATACCTTATTTTCCTTGTACTCATGCTACTCAAATTAATGTGGCTCCATCACAATCTGCATGCCTACAACATTACGATGGGGCTTCTGGACAAAGTAATTGCCATCGGTTCGCTGCTGCTTCTGTCCTTCTGGACCTGGTGGCTGCCTCGCCGGAGCATGATCCTATCGCTCGTTGTAATCCATCTGCTGCTTACTGCACTGATCTATGCCGATATGGTTTATTATCGCTACTTCCAGGATTTTCTGACGATTCCTGTATTGATGCAAGCCAGACAGGTCGATGCTCTGGGTGACAGTATTGCCACGCTCATCCACGCCAGTGATCTGTGGTTCTTTGTTGATTGGCTTGTGATCATCCCATACGCAGCGATCCTGCTATTCAGTAAACGTCACCGCCGTGGTGGACGTTCCAGCGCATATTCGAACGGGTTGAACTCTTACTCGTCAAGCTCTGGCAAACCAAGCTGGCGTCGTCGACTCACTGCGGGCAGCATCGCTCTAATATTGGGTCTTGGGCTCGCGGTAGGTCCGATTTATTATTATAGTAAAACCTGGGCGAAAGGCTTGTTTGATAACAACTGGTGGAACGTGTCCATGTATAATGTTACTGGACTTCTTGCTTTTCATGGCTATGATCTATACAACTACGCCAAAGACCATCTGGGCTCTGGTCCAAAGGTCGATCCTACAGATCTGGAGCAGGCGAAAGCTTTTTTTGCCAACAGACAACAGGCTGAGCCTCTGAAGGATGCGATGTTCGGCAAGTACAAAGACAGCAATGTCATCATTGTTCAAGGCGAAGCCTTTATGAATTTCATGATTGGTCAGAGCATTGGCGGTCAGGAAATCACGCCTCATTTTAACGAGCTGATGAAAGAAAGCCAGTACTATAGTCATTTTTATCACCAGACAGGTCAGGGCCGCACGTCAGATGCTGACTTTGGAGCGAATATTTCGCTGCATCCACTGTCGGTTGGGTCCGCTTTTGTCCGTTACGCAGACCACAGCTATGATTCCCTGCCTTCGATCTTGAAGGATCAGGGTTACAGTACGAATGTATTTCATGCCTATGAGAGCGGATTTTGGAATCGCTATACGATGTATCAGAATATGAAGTATGACAAGTTTTACAGTAAAAATGATTATGAACAGGATGACCCGCTTGGCTGGTCCCTGTCGGATGAGTCCTTTTTCCGCCAATCGGTTGAGAAAATGAGCAATGAGGTTACTGAGCCGTTCTATTCATTCCTGATTACACTGACCAGTCATCATCCATACGCGTTACCCCAAGATAAACAACAGCTGGATGTCGGGGAATTCCAAGGAACGATGTTTGGAGACTATCTGCAATCCGTACATTACGTCGATTCTGCGCTCGGCAGCATGGTGGAAGACCTGAAAAACCGGGGTTTGTGGGACAAAACGATCTTCATGTTCTATGGGGATCACGATAATTCCATTAAGGAACAACCACAATATGAGAAATTTCTTGGACGCTCGCTGAATGATCTGGATATGGAGCAAATTATGAACGAAGTGCCTTTGCTGGTGCATCTGCCCGACGGAGCCAAAGCCGGAACGATTGACGAGCCAGCAGGACAGCTGGATATTACACCTTCCGTTCTGCATCTGCTCGGTATATCAGATCAATCCTACTACCATATGGGCAACGATGTGTACGACGGTTCCTCCCGCATGGTGGTATTGCGCACTGGTGCGTTCACGGATAGCTCCTTGTTCTATATCCCTTCAGATGATTACCTGTATGACAGTGGCTCCTGTTACGATCTGTCTACGGGCGCCAAAACGGATATTAATGCTTGCCGATCTGGTTACGATGAAGCGACAATGCGACTGCATGTGTCAGATACAGTCAACACGTTTGACCTGATCTCGCGTTTTCGCAAGGAGCAAACGTCTGATTCCGCAACCTAACAGATACGGAGCGGCACGCTGACGTAATTTAACCCGACACTACAATGAAATGGAGCTAATGCATGACCATGACAGCACAACCAGTCCCATTCAATATTGAACAAAAGCTGTTCGAAGAAGCTGCTAACTTTGTCAAACTTCGCTACCCTCAAGGGTGGGGCGGCGCTGCTGCTGTATATACCGAAGCAGGTTCGCTCTTAATCAGCGTAGCTCCAGAAGTAATTAATGACGCCACGCACCTGTGTATGGAAACAGGAGCCTATCTGGAAGCCCACAAATTAAACGAGCGGGTCACCCACTCAATCTGTGTGGCACGCGACGATGAGCACTCGGAATTCAAGGTTCTCACCCCCTGCGGTGTGTGCCAGGAACGATTGTTTTTCTGGGGAGAAGATGTAAAGGCTGCCGTGTACGATCCGGATGGAGCTATAATATACAAGAGATTGGACGAAATCCAGCCTTATCATTGGACCAAGGCATACCGGGATAAGTAGGAAGTTAAACGATAAGTGTTGAGGCTGCAATCCGTTGCACGCTTCAGCACTTTCTTTTTTTGGGTAGCTGGCTGTACCACAACCTTGCGAATGTTAGAAAGTCGCTATATAATTGTAACTGTATTGGTTTCATTTAAAAATGATGGAGGTTTTAATGAATGAATATTGAAATATGGTCCGACTTTATGTGTCCTTTCTGTTATATTGGCAAACGTCGCCTGGAGAATGTACTGGCACAATTCCCACACCGTGATGAAGTGAAATTACAGTTCAAAAGTTTTGAACTCGATCCAAATGCTGAATTGAACAGCGGCAAAACCAACGCAGAATATCTGGCTGCCAAATACAATATGAGTGTGGAGCAGGCACGTGGCATGAATGCCCAGATGAATGCCAATGCTCGCACGGCTGGACTGGAATACAACATTGATGAGATGATCCCTACCAACTCCTTCTCTGCTCACCGCCTGACCCATTGGGCAGAAACACAAGGGAAAATGCTTGAGCTGAGCGAACGACTGTTTCAAGCAATCTTCATCGAAGGTAAACATGTCGGCAATACCGATGTCCTTATCGAGTTGGCTGAAGAAGTGGGTCTGGATCGCAATGCAGCAGCAGAAGTGTTGTCCAGTAATCAATTCGCAGAGCAGGTTCGTGCCGACCAGGCCGAAGGTGAGCAGTTAGGCATTCGGGGTGTACCGTTCTTCGTATTTGACCGCAAGTTCGCTGTATCTGGCGCTCAACCGGATGAGGTGTTCCTTGACGCTATCCAGAAAGCATGGGACGAACGCTCCCCTTTCACCATGGTGGAGTCCAGCACCACTGACGCAGATGGCAGCGGAGTATGCACAGAAGACGGCTGCGAGGTTCCGCAACCTGACTCATCCAAATAACACAAAAGCAGCAGGATCAAGGGTTATCCCTGATCCTGCTGCTTTTTTCTTTCTTTTACCCACTTATTTCGAAATTGAGCTGCATGCTCAATCCCAAAATAGCTGATCCGGGTGCGGTCCCGTACGTTTATCCGAATCCAGCGCATCAATCAGTTTCAATTCATCCGGGGTCAACTCAAAATCAAAGATGTCCGCATTCTCACGAATCCGCTCAGGCGTAACCGACTTCGGAATCGTCACAATCTGGTTCTGAATATCCCAGCGCAGAATAACCTGTGCCGGTGTTTTTCCATATTTCTGGGCCAGACTTTTCAAAGCCGATTCCTTGTTCAGCTTGCCTCTCATAATCGGGCTCCATGCCTCCAGTTGAATGCCCTGTTCCCCACAGAAATCCTGCAGCTCCTGTTGAATCAGACCGGGATGCAGCTCCACCTGATTCACCGCAGGCACGGTTCCACCTTCTTCTATGATATCGCGCAGATGGTGCACTTCGAAATTACTCACACCAATCGCTCGTACGCTTCCTTCGCTATATAGACGTTCGAATGCTCTCCACGTCTCTTTATACTGGTCTCTGCCAGGCCAGTGAATTAAGTATAGATCAATGACATTCAATCCAAGCGCCTTCTGACTGGCCTCAAATGCCCTCAAGGTCGAGTCAAACCCCTGATCCTCATTCCATAGCTTGGTTGTCACGAACAGCTCATTCCGGGCAATGCCACTGCCCGCAATAGCTTGTCCAACTTCCTCTTCATTTCCATAAACGGACGCCGTATCAATGCTGCGATATCCGACTTCCAATGCAGTCTCCACTGCTTGCTGTACTTCTTTGCCCTTCGCTCGATAAGTCCCAAATCCCAGCCATGGCATCGTCACGCCGTTGTTCAGAATCGTACAATCTGTAATATGTTTTGTCATTCTGTACCTCCTGTGTGAAATTTGCCTGCTCTTGGTCTATTAACCTTCTTATAAAATTTTAAGCGGCATGTTACATACAGTTTGGCTGAGATCCTTTCTCTGGACCATTCAAAAAAGACATAAATAACCCGCAAAGCACTACTGCTCTGCGGGTTCTGGTGTGACAGGAACGCCTATAGATCCCCTTGCCCATTCTGACTCTGGATCGAGTTTAATCTTCTCTTCTCCTCAATGAACATCTCTTCTGCCAGCTCAACGCCCTGACCTCCAAGCGAAAGTTCGGCTTGACGCATGGCCTGCTCGGTATGCGCCAAACGGCGTTCTGCCTGTTCAATGGTCTGTTCAGTTGGATGTGACATTGCCTGGGAAACGGCAAAATGAAGTTTGTTCACTGCATTCTGCGCCTGGGATACGGTTGTATCGGCTTGCAAACTGGAATCATAACGCTTCGGCATGAGTATTCCTCCTTGGGATCATGTTCCTGTTACCCCTTTAGGATGGTTGACATCGGCCTTCCTTATTCTTGTTTTGCTGAAACAATGACGGATTGCTTCGCTTTTCCCCAAATTAAATATGAATATCAATTATGTATAACCTTTTCCGGGTTTGCTGCGTTTATTTGATAAGTACCTTTTTTACAAGGAGGTTTGGTTTTGAAATACTCTTGGTTTCTTTTCATTCTGGTACCTTTATTGCTACTGATCAGTGGCTGTACAACAGCTTCGACGTATGAAATTACGGGATATACAGGCTCCTCCATTAATAACGAAATTCCGGTTCCCGTGAATGCAAAGCAGCTCAGCCTAACGGCATATTCAGACAATCCAAACTATAAAGAAGGCATTAAATATGAATTGAAACATATCGGAGGAGAACAGGGGTTATATGTACCATCCGATTATTTTGAGAAGTTATCCGAAGCGGGATGGGTTGAGTTGGAGGAAGAGCGCCTGGGTCATGTTCATTTTTTGAAAAAAAGCGATACGATCATCGCCATTGTATTTCAAGAGGATACCTTCGAGATTGTTGAAATGATGCCGGGCTTCACCTTTTAATCCCGGGCCTTTTCCCATCACAAACTAAAAAAAGAGAGGCCACAGCCTCTCTTTACCTTCGTAGACAAGTTTGCTCTGCCCACTGCATTTCCATACAATTACTTCACGAATTTCGCTACTTTCGCAAGCACTTCTTCTTCTGACGGAGCACTGATATACCGACCGTTGATGAAGACAAAAGCACGCTTCGCGCAAGGACCGCAATACGATTTGCAACCAATCTTGATCTCCGTATCCGGAGCCATTTTCTCCAACTTGGCTACAATCGATTTTAGTCTGATATGATTACATTTTTCGCATACGCGGATATCGTTAGCCATGAGTTCCCCTTCTTCGCTCCCTTAGTGGTCGCCGTGGTTGCCCTTGGATGGGTTCGTAATAACGAATCCTTCTTCAGGGAAGTAGAGGTAATCAATTTTAACGCCATCCAGCAAAGGTTGGTCATTCTCAAGAATGACGTCAATCTCTTTATCCGTTGATACTACCGTATCATTTTCTTTTGGCGTATCAATATCAAGTCCGTAGTGGGCATGATCTCCATGCGCATGTGTGATTACAACGCGCAGCATTTTACCTTCGTTCTCAGGCTTGTCCAGTTCAAGTTTCAATACTTTTGCGGCATTACGTGTAATTTTGCAATTCATTCCATTCATCTCCTATATCGTAATTGCTGGTTTCAACAATTTCAGCATTTCTAAACTCCAGCATCTATTGTAAAGAAAGTTACTGCGTTCCGCAATAACATTGATGCAAAATCGATGTGAATACCACCCATTTCGTCTCTAGTTAAGACGACGTATCCGCTGTAAGCACCGGATATTTGCGCTCCGCACGACTTACAAACCAGTTCATCAGCAGCAGCGTGACACCAATATCATCTATAGGCATAAACGGCATCACGTCTGGAAGAACCCAGTAGAGCAGCGCCGGGATGATAAACAGCAGCTTCTCTCCCAAAGGGATTTGCGGAGCCCGCAACAGACGCGGCAGCCGTTTGAATACTTGTGTCCATCGTTTGAACGACAGCAGTCTTCTCCACTTCATATGAACCCCTCCGTATGATTATTACACCAAAAAATAAAACGAATACACGTAATCGTCACACCCATTATTACCCGCTCAGAACGATTCGGAACGAATGATGCAACTTACAGATAAAAAAACGAACGCCGGTAGCAGCGCCCGTTCCTGTTATACGAGTGGACAACCCGTAAGTTTCATGTCTTCCCATCCAAATTATGTGAAGTCAGGTTATATAGATTCTCGCTCTTTCCCGTTAGTGCTCTCGATCTGATAATAATTCAGCCAACAGCATACCAACCTCCACGCAGATATCATCAAATTGATCCATGGGGAGCGGGTTTACCCCCAGACCCACTTCTACCGTGAAACCAGGCTTCCGAAACCTCTGAATGAACCAGTCTTTGTATCCTGCATCGCTCCCACCCAGTTTGACTGCCTTGTATCCTGAAGCCCTAGCCAGTCTTCGTGAAAGTGGAGCACTCTCCTTCGGCTCCAAATCTCGGTAGTTCCAATAAATTTCCTGCCCCTGACTGTGCAGTGAAACGACAGCATCGAATGGATGCTGCTCGGTCCACTGTGCAAGTGCCAACGCCTCCGGTTCCGATAAGGGAGCGACTCCCGCATAATCTCTTGGCCCTGGGGACGTTATCCCTCTTCTAGCTGCCTCTTCCTCCCAATAAGCCGGGAATTGATCGTTAAGGTCAACCCCCCTGATATTGGACTTCCAATGCGTAAAATGGGAGCGACCGGCATTCCATTCCAGCAATTCTTCTGCATGAGGATGGTCATTAACTACGCCCTCTTGTACCAATTCAACTCCATCCGGATTGACCATGGGTACAGCCCACAGCGTGGTTTCCTGCATCCATCGCTCCGTCTGAAATTGATGCCATGGCGTATTCGTGCTGTAGGCTTTCGCATATTCTTCAATGAACCGCATCAGAACCGCCGTTGTCAGCCACTCATTCGCATGAACAGAGGCGTTGACATGAATATGTCTGGGTCCTTGACCCAAACGCAGATAAGGCAAAGCCTTGCCCATGACACTGCTGCCAATCGAGCCACTTTTGATAAATGGATACTTCTTTTCCAACAAACCGATATCACGGTTCATTTCACGGTAACCATACTCTCCCTGCAACTTTACGATAGTTTTTCCATTTGAATCGGGAATATGAATACATCGTCCGCACCAGTCCGGAATGTTCGCTATTTCTGGATTGGCCTTTCGCAATTCTTCTTCATTCAGTCCAAAACGTAATGCAATCACGCCTACCTTCTCCCCCGGCTGCACTGCATATCTGCGTCCTGTTCCCGGCGTAATGCGCAGCATCTGTCCTGTCAGCAAATAGGGCTGGGAAGCTGCTTCCGGGTTAAGAGAGGCCAGCAGCTCCTTGGTCATATGATTTGCTGCCGCAATACGCGATAAGGTATCTCCCTGATGAACAATGATCCATTGCAGCTCCATGTTGATCTCCTTTCCCTTAGGAAACGTTGTAATCTCCTGTTCTTTTCTCGTCTGTTCCATACTGTATGTAATATGTATGCGGAGCTGGTTGTCCGTCATGTGACATGAATCGCGCAAATCCCGCCAACATAAGAAAAACGTGCTGATCTTCCGAAGCTCTTCTACTTTTCTATCCGAACATAAAAATCCCGGAACGCTTAGGTTCCGGGATTCTTAAAAGCCATAGAAATCAAAAAAAATCGCTATGATAATTGCGTAACCTGCCACACAACTGGTGTTTTGGAGATTTGCTCTCCCAACCATTGGCGGGTAATATTCTGGAACATACGTGGGTCCCCTGTGCAAAAAAACTGATGTACCGGCGTCTCATCCCCACTGGCCAGCTTTCGTTTATCATACAAAATCGTACTGATTTCCCTCGCCGTTTCATCTGCCGAACTGATCAGCTTCACTTCCTGTCCCATAACCTCCTGAATGGTTTCCATGAGAAAAGGATAGTGCGTACAACCCAGAATAAGACAATCAATAGGCTGTTGTTTGATCTGGCCCAAAGATTGCTCCACCGTACTTGTCGTTTGCTCGGAACGGAATTCGCCTTGCTCCACCAGTGGCACAAGTGCCGGACATGCCTGACTGACCACATCAATGTATGGAGACAATTGTTTAAGTGCAGAGGTATATGCACCACTTCCAATCGTTCCTACAGTGCCAATGACACCGATGCGTCCTGTGCGTGTGGCTGTGATGGCTGCTCGTGCTCCTGGATGAATGACACCGATAACAGGCACATTCACCTTGGCTCGAATATATTCGAGCGCTGCTGCCGTAGCCGTATTGCAGGCGATAACGATAACCTTCGGATCGAACTGGATCAAGAAATCAACGATTTGTTCCGTGAATTGTTTAACTTGTTCGGACGAACGGGGTCCGTACGGTGTTCGGGCGGTATCTCCAAAATATATGATCTTTTCCCGTGGGAGCTGACGCATCACTTCCTTGGCGACAGTCAATCCCCCTACACCGGAGTCTAATATAGCGATTGCTTGCTGCACGAACACACCGCTTCCTTCTTCATTGAATTGGTTCTGTTAACAAATTGGTTCCCAGAGCTTTCTTCCTACCGTATGAATTTTCAGGCAAAAAGGTACCTACATCTTACCCGATTTCATCGCAGGGTTCAAACAAAATGCCGTATTGTACAGGTTCTGCACGACCACGCACAACAAAACAGGCTCCCCTCCAGATGGAGGAAAGCCTGCTCACGTTCAAGCTTAGCTTTAGATGTTGTCTTTGGAATCATCAGCAGGAAGCTTCGCGATGACTTCAATACCCGACTCATTCACTGCATTGTCCGCAGCTGAATCAATGGAAGAATCGGAATCCGTAATAACTGCGGATACGCGCACTTCTTTACCTTCAGCGCAATTGCGCCAGGATTGAATATCCTGGATTACGACATCCGCCGTCTCTTTTACTTTGGATACGATCTGTGCGCTTTGTTCGCCTACCTTGCTAGCCAATTCCTGACCCTTCTCACTCACCTGACGTGCACCTTCCGAAATATCTTGACGCAGTTCGCGTCCTGATTTTGGCGCCAGCAGCAGAGCTGTCACCGAACCTACAACCGAGCCGATTAATGCTCCCCACAACAAACTTTTGTTAGAATCCTTCACGTCGCATCTCTCCCTTTACCTTAAATGAAGTACCGAATAACCAAGCAACGGACTGTTGCTCGTCAATCCGGGCGAATGCCTACTCTGTTGATGCAGTATAAGCAGCAAGGGCTTGACCTGACACTCGGATACCAAAAAAATTTTGGATACCGTCCCCGCACCTGCTGACGTTATAGTAATACGCCTCAGGTCTGCCGGGCCGGCTCAAGCGGAGCAGCCGCATGTTCATCCCCCGGGTCCAGATCAATTACATATCGTCCCGGTGCAATCATCGCCGCCTGATGCTCACAACGCCAGCGTCGTCCGCCGGAAGATCCCAGCGTCTGTCCATCTTGCAGAACATCTCCCTGATCAAATATGTAATAGGCGGCACCCAGTAATGTCTGGGCTACCGTATCTGGATCTAGTCCAATGAAATGACACTGTACATCAGGCACACCAAGTGCCGACAATCCTACCGTGTCCATTACCAGCTGACGCTGTTCCTCCGTACCTCCAGCCTGATACATGCGCACATTCATCGCAGCGTATAGATGTTCCTCACGCTCCTGTGACAGCATATAAGCTTCCGGTTCAACCAATTTGTCACTGCCGTACCAGTACAATGCGTCGCAAGGCAACACTTCCATGACTGCCTGAATCGTCTTTTGGAACAATTCAAGTCGCTGTTTGCGCGGCATGGCAGCAGTGAACATATCGTGAAGACGGATGGAATATTGGATCGTTTCCATAGCTTGTCCTGCTTCTGGCCAGTGCCAGGCTTGCTGTAAAGCCCCTCCAAAGCGGGCACGATCTACAATTTCAGTAACAGGGAGCACACAAGTCTGTGCCGGAATGTTACCTTCCTGAAAAGAAACCTTATGGTCCAGATGGTAGAAAACCAGCATCTCGGGATTATGTTCTGCATTGCCCTGCTTCACGTCAAGCCGGACTTGTCCGGTATGACGGCTCATGGCATCCTGCAAACGCCCCTGATCGATAACAGGACGTTCCTGAAATAACAGCTCAATCATATATACCGGATGAAATCCGGATGGTATATCATTCGTTTCATGATTTCCTTCTTGATCATCTTTCCATTCGTTCGTCATGCTGCTTCCCCTCATTCCTTGCTCTGTCCCTCGGCCTGTACAGTCTGGAAAGGTCCAAGTTCTTTTTCCACATAGGTATGGACCTGATGGGAAAAATGTTCAAGCACGCCCGGCAAGTCACTGCTCAGCGGATGCAGTTCAGACCGCTCCCAGCTGTAATAGTCCTGAACGAGCGGCTTGCGCAACGATACGAGGCGACTAAGCACCTCATAGGTTGCATGATCAAAAACCTTCTCTTCGTGGTTAATCTGAATAATGTCGTCATAGCTGCTCGCATCACGCATGATGAAGCCGTCAATGAGGTAACTCCCCACATCCGTAACGATCTCAATGGCCAGATGAAGACAACGTTCCTGTACCAAACCCAGCATTAGACTGCCATCCCAAGCCTGTGATGCGCGGCGGAGACCTTCAGCCACCTCCGGTACGGCAGCAAGCCTGCGCGCAATCTGTTCCCTGTTGACATAATACAATATGTTCACTTCCCGTTCAGTGAATTATCGGTTCCTTTTTCCTCTTCGCTTCAGCCAAAATAACATCACAGGACAAGCGATCAGAAACACGACAAAAATATATAAAAATTCCATAACGTCTCTTAAATCGCTCATGCAGAGTCCCCTTTATCCAAAGTAGAATGAATTACAGATTAGATTTCGTAGTCTACTGCAATCGACTGCTCTCTGACCTCGTTCATATACTTGATGACTTCCTGATGCAATGGATGCACCTGATATGCCTGAAGATCTTCCAGTGATGCAAACTCTGCTGTAAGTGAGATGTCAAAAGATCTGTCCGAACGAAGCACGTCAACACCTACTTCAAGCGAAACCAGAACATCAATTTTCCCTTGCAGATTGCGGAGAACAGTAGCAGCCGCTTCAATACTTTCAGGAGAACGATCCTTCATTTTAAACAGAACAATATGTTTAATCATCAGACAAGCACCTCATTTGAGTATAATAATTGGTATGAATGAATTTTCTTGTATCCAAAATATATCATAACGTCCTCTATTACGAAAGGATACTTGGAAACGTTCTCTTCAAAGACAATCTAATCGGGGCTGCTTTCATTCGCCTTTGATTTCTCCTGAGGTGTATTATCTGTCTGTTCACTCGGGTTTGTCTGTTTGTCGGGGACAACTTCCGTCGCTTGATCTTTTGTCTCCTGATCCTCCAAGTTCGGCTGCGGTAGGGGCCATTCCCGGTCAGACAAACTCTCCTGCTTTTTGAGCACTGCTATAGCTTGTCTGAGTTTGTCAGGCAGCGGAAGCCCGATGCGGGCATAATTTTCGGTAATGGATATCAGCTCATTCACGAGATAAAAGTAGATGGCTCCCCCTTTTATAATGTCAGTTCCCATGAGCATGTCAATTCGGTGGGCCAGCAGAATAACCGTCAACATAAGGCCTTTGCGCGCGAGCCCCCAAAATCCAACATTACTATTCAATCCTTTACCCGTTCTGACTGCCGCAGCGAGACCCGTAATATAATCCACAGCCATTGCAACCGCCAGCAAGCTAAGCAGCTGATCCCATCCACCAAAAGCAAACGTCATGAACGCCCCTGAAATGGCAGCAAAGGTACTTACGGATGGATTCACGTTTCTCACCTCTCCCTCTCATTTGATCTCTATACAAGATATGTAAGAGTAAGAGATTTTGACAGGCCACACGCCTGGCTGAACAAGCGGATTTCTAATTTCAGATTTGTGCACATTGGAAATGGGTTCCTTTAACGGAAATCGAATATTTATGGGTAAATCAGGGAAATAAACCGCATCATATCAACAAAAAATAGATAAAAGTACTATAGTCACACTAATAGGTAATTAGACTCATTTTATTTTTATTGATTATCTATTTGAGCCCTTAAATTTAGTGAAACATTGTAATCTAGGAATATACTAGGATGTGAATTACGTCTGTTCTAGTTCATAATTCCTCCTTTGGAGCGGATTCACGCATCCGCTCATTTGAAACAGGTGCACCCGGCACTTGAAAGTACCCCCATACTTATTGTAGTATTTGGTTAAAAAAATCGGAGGAAATATGCCTAATCAACCAGAACAACATTCCATCCAGGCGTGGTCTCTGATCAACCGTAAATATTTGGGAAAAGGCGTCCGTGTTAAACGATTCCGAAAACCGACACGCTGTCAAATCCGCAACCGTGTTCTTCTTGCCGTGCTGATGGCCAATGATATCAAGTTGTCCCAGCTCGCCGAAGATCTATCCATCTCTTCACGCAGCGTCAGCGCGTGGGTGTATGAAGGACGGATACCCGGCAGTACCAATTTGGACAAGGCATGTCAATTGCTCGGCTACCCGCGTCACATTCTTTTTAATGAAGAAGTGGTACGCAAAAGCCCTGTCATTTGTCAGCCCGAGCCTTCCCGTTTCATGAAGCGTACGGTGACCCGTTCTCCGGTTAGCAACCGTATTCTGACAGGCTTGTGTATGGTCCATGATTTGTCGGTGACAGATGTCAGCCACTGGATCGGGGTTCACCCCGGCACTTTCCGCAAATGGCTGCATCAGGGAACGCTGCCTTCTGCTGCGTTTCAGGAACAAGCGGAACAGTTTTTCCGCATCCCGAAAACTATTTTGTTCGCAGATGTCATCTTGAAAGATCGCCACAATAACTAAATTAGCGAACAACCAAAAGGCTCTGTCCTCCCTCATGGGAAAGACAGAGCCTTTTTAAGGTATAAGTTTCATCGTACATGTGATATTAGATCACCATTTCTCTAGTCATGTGCACTCAGCATCATCTCTCCAGGTCGATAAGTGGCCCTCCTGCCCTTTAACCACCTTTGGTTGCATCATCCTCCGCCCCCTCGTCACTCCCTTCCCTGCGCCCATACAGCTCGCTCTCTGAACGAGGCAAAACTCTATCTCTTCAAGAACGGCTACATCTCCCTATGTATACTTTAGAGGCACTTACAAACCACTCCATTAAAACATGGCGTATTTAAAAGAATAGAACTTCATGGCCGGCTTTACATTCACGTTATATTTGTACGAACACATTAATTTTAGCGTTGTTATAAAAAGTAAAAAAAGCCTGTTCCCCAAAGGAGATAGGCTATAATTCATACATGAATCCGGCTTGTATAACGTTTGTTCCACCTCCTTAATCCCTTGACTGACCAAGCTTTCTCAGTAACTCATTAGGATATGTTGCTTTCGAATCAAACATAATTACCTTTATTATAAACATCAACACTATTTTGTCTCATACATTACATTTTTTATTCTATATTTGTACGTACAACTAATAACGCAAAACAACACTGGTTATATCTCTCCAACCTTATTTCGTACCCACGTTAAGAATCTCGTTGATATATTTCAGGCCTGTATAACGATCCCGAAGCAAATGAGCTGTGGTGAACGCATGTTCCACCATCTCCATGGATATCCCCAGTTGTTCAGTTGTTGTAGGGCCGCCCACCTGCTCTAGCCAAGCAGTAAGCTGGGATGAATCAGGCAGATTATTGTATACACGGAAAACCGGCTCGTCGGATTGTTGTGCAAGATCTTTGTATTTTACCGCAAGCAGGGCACAGGCGACACCCACCTTGGCACCATGCAAAACAGGCCTGTGCCCTGCATCCATCAGATCCATCTCCCACCGATGGGACACGTGATGTTCACCACCAGATGCAGGACGGGAATGATCAATGATCAGCATGGAAATGCCGGAAGCAATCAGCGCATCCATTAATACAGTCACACCATCGGCCCGCCCTTCGGCGATACCTTGTACATGCTCCACACAGGTCATTAGTGCCTCTTCTGTCATGCGATAAGCTACTGGACAGAATGGCTCCCCACCCAGATCCCTGGAAACCACCCAGTCCGCCAGTGATGTATACTTTCCAAGCATATCCCCGAATCCGGCGGCATTCATCTCTTGCGGAGCCTGCTCCAAAATATCGATGTCCGCGAATATAGCTTCAGGCGGCACGGTCTGGAAAGTCTGTTTGACGCCGCTTACAATAAGAGGTGCACCTGCCGAGGTAAATCCGTCAACCGAAGCTGCTGTCGGTACGGACAGAAAGGGCTTGTTCATTTTGGAACAAACAAATCGTACCAGATCATGAATGGTCCCTGAACCAACAGCAATGATCGCCTGACTTCCCTTTTTCACACCCAGCAATACCTGCACAATTCCCGCCTCGTCGGCGATCACGTCCCCTGATCTGTTCTCTGGCATGCATATCTCATCCACATGAACGCCCGCTTCTTGAATGTTCTTTAGCACTTGGTATCCTGCTGCCGGTCCCGTATATCGATCATAAACAACGGTCACATGTCTGTACCCTTGCTCGGATAAATAGCCAGGTAATTGCCGGATCGCTCCATGCTCCAAATAAACCTGCATTTGCACCAGGCGGTGATAATGCCCACAAGTACAATTCTGCGCTTCTTCGTTCCATGCTGCAATTCGCTCGTTCATATTCATTCGCTCTTACCTCCCTTAAGAAATATCATGCATAATCACACGGATAAAACCACAAAATGAAAAAAGGAAATAAAATGTGAGTATTTTCCTGATCACACTTTACTTCCTGTTTTAAAAATTTGCAAATCCTAAACTCACATTCCCAAGCAGGTGAACCTATGAAATTAACCAAAGAAATAGGGATTTCTCTCGGATTTCTCGCCGGAACGACATTTGGCAGCGGCATCGCTTTTCTGTTTCGCTTTCAAGCGTATGAAGTCATGGCCAGTGTTGCGCTCTTCGGTATTGCTGGAGCGATCGCAGGACTATATGTGCAACAATTGAAATTCAATAAATAAAAAAACTCGCGAATTGCCTAGAGCAATTTCGCGAGTTTTTTCTTTGATGCGGTCGAGAGGACTCGAACCTCCACGGGGGTTAGCCCACACGGACCTGAACCGTGCGCGTCTGCCAATTCCGCCACGACCGCATAATATGTATCTTCTCATCATGGATGAAAAGCATTCCGGTCAAGCAATAGCTTGTTTTACCGTAATTAAGAGTATACATACTTTAAAATAAGTTTGCAACATCTTTTTTCCAAGCTTCAACAAATAGGACATATGTCCTTTTTTAACATATGCAAACTCCCTATCGTAGATATTAGCAGATCAGGTGTCCCGCAGGGCACGCTATACCTTGCTCAGAAAAGGGGAGTTGGCACGAATCTCAAGAACACAACGCATCGAAGTATTGAAGAAGGACAACGCAGCATTCACTGGACCAAAATGCTTATGCCCCTGCTCGGCGAATTAAAATGGCAGTTTGCCAAAGATCAGCCTTTCGCCATATCTTGTACAGCAACGCCAACATCTCATCCTCGGAACACAGCCGGTTCCTCACAGCGTTAACCATACCATCGCCGGTCAGATGCTGAAGCATTTAAACTACAAGATCTAATCATGGTGAATGGTGATATGAATTTAAAGGAGAGATCCCATATGAAAAAAGCAAAGCTTTGTTTTATCGGTGCAGGTTTTCATGCATCCACAAATATATATCCTTCTGCTGTTGAAGCAGGAGCAGAGATTCAGGCCATTGCTACGCGCAGTATTGAACGTTCCAAGGCAGCACTCCTTCGTTTTGGGAGCAACGGGAAAGCTTATGACAATACTCAGCTGATGTTGCAGAATGAAGACTGTGATGGCGTTGTAGTTGTGGCGCAACCAGAGGATCAGACAGCTCTTGCCCTTGAATGCATCCGGGCTGGCAAAAATGTATATGTGGATAAGCCTCTCGGATGGAACGCTGCGGAGGCCGCTGCTGTGGCTGAGGCAGCCCAAAAGGCAGGTGTGGTTGTCATGGTTGGATTTATGAAACGTTATGCTCCGGTCTACATAAAACTTAAGGAACTGATTGATGGCGGATCATTGGGCAGAGCACGTTCTTTCCATATGAAGTTCGCTGTAGACAGCACACCATTCTGCAAGGATGAGGAACAATTTATGAAACTCGCTGCCATTCATATGGTTGATCTGATGCGTTTTCTGTTCGGGGAAGCCGTTCAGGTTACAGGCACGACGGTTAAGGACGGAGAACATATTAACCAGAGCATTTCCCTTAAATTTGATCAGGGTGTGGTGGGCAGTGTCTACTTTGCAGGCATGAGTGCATGGTCACGCGAGAGCGAAAGTGTACTCGTCACCTTTGACGACGGATTTGCGTTAGCAGATGAAATTAACACACTCACGGTTCATCCATCCCGTACAGGAAAAAACCTTCCCTGGAAATCCCTTGAGGAGCAGGATACTGTTTTCACCCCTTCCGGCTCACCCATGTCAGGGGCTTATCGCGACCTCTACTTACGAGGATTTGTAGGTGAGATGGCTCATTTCATGGAATGCTGTCAGAACAAGTCTGTTCCACATTCCAGTGGCAAGGATAATATTGAAACCATGGCGTTATGTGATACCATTCTGGCGTCACTTATCTGACGTTTATACGATACAAGACGAATCCGTTTTATATGACCAGAGAAGAGGAAAAAGTACATGTTAGACACCGGATTACTTATTATTCGACTTGTTATTGGTTTCATTATGATGGGTCATGCATGCAAGAAACTGTTTGGTTGGTTTGGTGGAGAGGGCATATCAGGAACTGCCGAATTTTTCGGAGCGATGGGTCTGAAGCCTGCGAGAGTTATGGCGGTCTTTGGAGGACTCATTGAATTAATCGGGGGATTTCTGTTTGGAGCAGGTCTCTGGACTGGTGTTGCTGCCATTTTGCTCATGATTCCTATGGTTGTTGCCATAGCGAAAGTTCATGCAGGTAAGGGACTTTGGAATCTGAACGGAGGATTCGAATACAATCTGGTTATACTCGGATCGTTGATCGGTGTTGCACTTGCGGGTGCAGGGGCATACTCCCTGGACCATTTGATATAATCAGCCTTTCATCCCCTAACCCTGGTTTCGCTAGCACGAAGCCAGGGTTCTTTGTTGTCTGGACATCATGCTGAGCCATGGGGTTTATAATCCAAGAGAGAAGTGATATGCTCATAGATGAATGATACGTACATTTATGTGATGTAGTACTCCAATAGATACCATAAATAACCACCACGATGGAGGTGCAATTATAATGAAAAAGAAAACCATTGATGAGTGTCCCACTCCTTATGGCTGTGCCGTCGAAGTCACGCTTAGTGTCATCGGAGGCAAATGGAAAGGTGCGATTCTATATCACCTATTCTCTGGTTCGTTAAGATTCAACGAGATCCGAAAATTATTTCCAGATATCACCCAAAGGATGCTAACTCTCCAGTTAAGAGAGTTGGAAAGCAGCGGAATTGTTCACAGGGAAATCTATCCTCAAGTTCCGCCCAAAGTGGAATATTCGCTTACACCGTTTGGAGAAACGCTCCAGCCGATTATTTACAGCATGCGAGACTGGGGAGAACAGTATACGAATGAAGTCCTGGCCAGATCTCAAGAAGTCTAAACAAAAGACAAAAGAAGCTATCCCTTTCTCAGATGGGATTAGCTTCTTTTATTTTGATATGAGGAACCGTAACCTTATTTGATGACCGTTTGGATTGTAATGGTACGATTACGCCCCTCTTCTTTGGCTTGATATAACGCATTGTCCGCCAAATGGAACAACTCTGTGGCTGTTGTAGAATGCAACGGATATTCGGCAATACCTGCCGAAATCGTTACAGAACGATCAATAGGCAGTACGATCTGTTCCACGGATACTCGAATATTCTCGGCAATCTGATACGCTGTTTTGGATTCGGTATGTCGTAATAACACAACAAACTCCTCGCCGCCAAACCGGGAACATACATCCTGCGTCCGAACAGACAATTTAATGATATTCGCAATATGCTTCAGAACCTGATCCCCCGCATGATGCCCATACGTATCGTTTATGGATTTGAAGCGGTCAATATCCAGGACCACAATGGAGAAAGGAACTTCTTCATCAATCCAGTGCTGAATAACTTCTTCAAATGTTCTGCGATTGGTCATTCCAGTTAATACATCCGTTCTGGCATCATACGTAAGCTGATCCTTCTGCTTTCGAAAATTCGCCAATGTACTCAGCACGGTGCGCGTTAACAGATCAGCTTCCCTGTTCCAATGCGGCTTCATTACAGGCAAATCTACTTTGCCCTGATCCACTTGGTTAACCAGATCGGCAAGGTATACAAATGGACTGGCCAGCTTGCGTGCTACACGAATAACGATAAGCGTCAGAATGATGAATGGCACTGAGGTGTACAAGAGCAGCATGCGAATATGTTGATTCAGCTGATCGTATACCATCTGGGTTGGAGATACAACAACAACTCCCCAATCGGTTGTCGGCACCTTATAATAACCTGCGAGTGAATCCACACCAGCCAGATTCTTGTATTGTTCTTTACCATTCTGTCCGTTTAGCAATTTCTGCACAACTTGATTTTCGCTTAGATTTTCACCGATTCTTTCCGTATCGGGGTGAAATAGCAATGTTCCTTTGGCATCAACAATAAAAAAATAAGAACCATTACTAGTCTTGAGCTGGCTGCCAAATGACAGGTTCAAGATATTGTTTTCCTGCAGATAGATGCTCCCGCTAATCAAACCTTTAAATTCACCTGATGGACTGAAGATCGGTTCACTCACAAAAACGGTTCTTCGTTCCGAATAAGGCGCGCGGTACGCTTCAGAGATATAGGAAGCTCTGGATTTGAACGCTTTTTTGGCTGCATCCGAAGTAATAGGCTGTCCGAGGCTTTTTTCCAAATAGGGAGATGAACCCCGAATGATTCCCGATTCATCTACCAGAGAAACCGAATTGAAATAATTACTGCTGTTTCGAATCAAATCCAGTGTGGAATCCAGTCTATTGGCGTCTGCATAATCCATTTCCGGAAAATAATTGGCTGAATACTTCAAACTGCCCTGCATGGATTGAAACAACGAGTCCAGTGTTTGGCTCATTTGCACGGCACTTGAATAATTCAGTGAGAGTGTATTATTAATCAGCGACTGCTTCTGGGATGTATAAGATGAAATAAACATAATGGTCAATGTCATCAAAACGGCAATGGTGACCAACCCACTCAACAGAGCGGTAAGGCTTATTTTTTTGAACTCCCTTACTCTTCTTCTTAATCTGGGTGTTTTATTCTCTGCGATCATTATTGCTTCCCCCGGTTTTTCATGAAAAGGCATATTCCCTCTATTTTATACGAAAGTTGTTAAGAAGAAATAAATAGTTTATGAAATTCGAATAAATACATAGGAAGATTGACAATTTAATGACAATTGAGTACATAAAATGGATAGCATGATCGTACTTTCTTCGCAATCATACTGGACTGTATTCGAGATTAAGATTATATCAATCTACAATAACATATCCCTCTCCAGGCTGTTGTTCTACAAACCCAGCCATATGACGCGATTGAAATGAGATGGGTTCGTCACAACCCACCAAGATGCGGTTTTGGACTTCATCAGTTGTTTCAGCTGGCAATGCAAATGAGCGCGTATAAGCGAAGTGTTCCTGTAACGTGGTATGAATTGCATTCACCAACCTGTCATTGCCCGCACGTCCGAATACATTCAGCAGTACGATACCACCCGAATGCAATTTGTCTTTTAACATCGTGAAAAATGAGCTTGAAGTGAACTGTGCAGGAGTTCCTGTAGCCGTAAACGCATCCACAATAATATAATTGTAGGAGCCCGAGGCTTCCCGCTCCAATAGTTCACGACCGTCACCAACCAGCACATCAACTCCACTATATCCAAAGAAGGTTTTGCTGAGTTCAACGACTTCCGCATCGAGTTCGGCAACTTTTACCTGACGCTTAGACAGGTAGGTTGATAAGGTTCCAATGCCGTGTCCCACCACAAAAACCGATTCATAATCAGGATTATTTCGTTCCATCAGGTGAGCCATCGCTCTCGGATACTCCAGCACCATTCGGGATGGTTCGTCCAGATCCATGGCGCCCTGAACAGCTGCGTTTGAGAACTCCAGCACACGAAACCGGCCCTTTTCCCCATAAAGCCTGGAAGTATCATATATCGTCAACTCATGCTGTTCACTCTTATTTCGGTATAAAACTCGCACTGACCGTTCTCCCTTCGTACCTTTACGCAATGATAATAAGCATATTCCTATATTATACGGGAAGATAATACTGTACCCTAGACCTGAATGATATAAAAACAATAAAAAAACCGGCTCCGATGGAACGGAAACGGTTTGCTCCTGACTATTCAGGATTGAATCGCCTCATGCAGAGCCTGAACATACTCCATGCCCAGATTGGAAAGCGAAGCATTTTTGTGGCTGATCCAACCGACATTGATGGTCTCTTCACACTCCAGCGGGACAGGGATGATCTCGTTCCCATTCAGATCGGCACTTAGCACACCTGTCGAGATGGTATATCCATTCAAACCAATTAGTAGATTAAACAGCGTGGCCCGGTCGTTAACCTGTATACTTTTGGGATGAGAAAGTGTGCTTAGGATCTCCTCTGAAAAATGGAAGGAGTTATACTCCCCCTGGTCAAAGGACAGGTATGGATAATCCTGAAGCTGTTCAATGGCAACCGACTCCTGTTTCGCGAGCGGATTTTGTACACTGATAAAGATATGCGGCTTGGCAACAAACAGACTGTTGAATACCAGACCCGCATCCTTGAGCAGCTTGTTAATAACCTTTGAATTGAATTCATTCAGATAAAGAATGCCGATCTCGCTGCGCAAACTCTTGACATCCTGGATGATCTCATACGTTTTCGTTTCCCGCAGAGCCAGTTCATATTCATCCTGCCCATATTGCTGTACCAGCTTCACGAATGCATTCACCGCAAAAGCATAGTGCTGTGTGGAGACGGAGAAATGTTGCGGAGACGGCTTAGCATTCAAATAACGATTCTCCAGCAATTCGGCCTGCTCTACCACCTGACGTGCATAGCTTAGAAATTCCACGCCTTCTTTGGACAAGGTAATCCCTTTATTTGTACGTTCAAAAATAGTAATTCGCAGCTCCTGCTCCAGATCCCGAATGGCATTCGACAGGCTGGGCTGGGAAATAAACAGCCGCTTGGCGGCTTCATTCATCGAGCCACGCGTGGCGACTTCAATCACATATTTTAGCTGTTGCAGCGTCAATGCATTATTCCCCTCTCTGTGGTGCGTTACTTTGATCATTACTATACCATATTGCAATCCAGACGAGCTCTCTTTCAGAGCACAAAAAGACGTCCCCAATCCGTATACACGGTTGGGAACATCTCTCAAGTCCGTCAGCGACGTTTAAGACATGCTTGCTGTGGGTCTCACCACAATTTCATTCACATCCACCTCAGCTGGCTGGCTGATCGCATACAGTATGCTCTGAGCAATAGCCGTGGCCGGGATGGAAATGCGCCGATATTCCTTCATAAACTCGCGTGCTTCATCATCAGAGATCGATTCGGCAAGTTCGGATTCAGTCACACCCGGCGATACAAGGGTCACGCGGATATCTCCGCCTACTTCCAGTCGCAGACCTTCCGAGATCGCACGGACTGCATACTTTGTTGCACAATATACCGAGGCCGTTGGTGTCACAGCATAAGCTCCGATAGAGGCGATATTAATAAACTGACCGGAGCCCTGTTTTCTCATAACTGGCAGACCAGCTGCAATGCCGTGCAGAACACCGCGAATGTTAACATCAATCATCCGGTTCCACTCGTCCACTTTTAATGCTTCTAGTGGCGAAAGCGGCATGACCCCGGCATTATTTATAATCACATCCAAGCGTCCAAACCGAGTGAGCGCCAACTCAACGATCGTTTGCATTTCTTCCAGCTGTGTAACCTCAAGTGTATGATACTCCACCGATCCACCTTCTGATCGAATAGACGACGCCAGCGCCTTTAGCCGATCCTCCCGTCTTGCACCAATGACAACATGAGCCCCCTGCTCTGCCAACACACGCGCCGTTGCCTCCCCGATTCCGCTGCTTGCACCGGTAATCACAACCACTTTCCCTTTTACATTGGACATATTGATTTCTCTCCCTTTTAATAATATTTTATTGTGCCTTTTCTCTGCACAAAACCATGCCCGCATGGTAAAGCACACCGTCCTTAAAGTCCCCATCCGCGGTAAAGCCCGTATCATCAACATATTCAATATGATCTCCATCGACTACATAGCGACCTTGATATGCACTTTGCCTATTCCCCCGCGCTTCATCATAGCGACCGCCAGGAAGAAGCTCATGCCTGATGTACCCATCCTTCGTCACCCACATCCCAACATACGGGTGTTCCACTTCTTGTCTGCTTCCTGATGTATTGTCTACCATATTTCCACGACACTCCTTTCTGTTGTCCAACAGATTCAATTGCTTATTTTCATTATGTAAGGGATCCGTCTCAGTACGATAGAAGAATCCCACAGTATTCTTGCCTATTCGTCCAGCACATTCTAAAATAGTTACACAAGTACGAGAAAAGGAGGCCTGTAATTCATGCTTTCAAAAATGGAACCAGACACAGCTATTATTCAGCAGCAGCAGGAATTGGCCAGCTTGATCGGACGTTTTACCCACGAAGACGGGATTCATCTAACAGACATTCCTTCCCTTGCTTTGATCCGTGCTTCCCAGGTTTCTGAGCCTATCCATACCGTGCATGAACCCGCCCTTTGCATTGTGGCCCAAGGGTCCAAGCTGGTTATTCTCGGACGGGAGAGCTACACCTATGACCATTCACAGTATTTTGTCGCTTCCATAAACCTGCCTATTTCAGGGCAGGTTGTACAGGCTACACCAGATCATCCCTATCTCTGTCTGCGACTTAATTTTGACTCAGGGCAGATTTTCAATCTTATTCAGGATTCTCCCGCCTCACAAACCAAACCCGACAATTCATCAAGCCGTGGACTGTTTGTAAGCTCAACCAAGCCCCCGCTTCTGGAATCCGTAATCCGATTGGTTCGACTGCTGGATACACCTGAAGACATTCCCGTACTTGCACCGCTTATGATCCGCGAGATTCTATATCGCCTGATTCAGGACGAACACGGACATTCCATCAAGCAGTTTGCAGTGCAGAACAGTCATGCCCAGCACATCGCCCAGGTTATTGAAATGATCCAATCCGAATATGCGCTTCCACTGCGAATCGAGCAATTGGCCTCCATGATCAACATGAGTACGTCCTCATTGCATCATCATTTCAAAGCCATTACTGCCATAAGCCCACTACAATATCAAAAACAGATTCGACTACAGGAGGCCCGGCGAATGCTGCTTGCAGGGTCAACCGATGCAGCCGATGCTGCATTCCAGGTTGGTTACGAGAGTCCTTCCCAATTCAGTCGGGAGTATGCCCGTATGTATGGCCTTCCTCCCAAAAGTGATATCAAACGCCTTCGCCAAACACTTCATATGGATTGCTAAATATAAGCAAAATAGGGATGTCCCATAAGTCATGAACATGACGGGGACATCCCTTCTTAACGTTATTGCTGTCTAACGAACGTATAAAAGTGATATTTCGCTTCAATTTCCACAAGGCTATGGTTTAACGAATCGCAGAAACGCTATTTCCTCAATCTCCCGACTGAGCACACACCGCTCAGGGAAAGATGTTCTTTTTTTCAAATACAGACATCTGGTTCTCCCCGATAATCGGGCACTCATCCGGAAACATGCTTCGCTTCTCCATCTTCTCGTCAATAAAATCGACGATTTGCTGCAGGGACGTAATCTGCGCTTCGATCTTCTTCCGATGATTTAACAACATTTCACGTTCATCCGGGAAATCTTCCAGATCTGAATCCTTCGACATCTGCAGGTAAGGCTTCATCTCCTCCAATGACATGCCTGTCTTTTTTAGACATGTGATGAGCTTCATCGTCTGAATGTCCTCTGGACGGTACACCCGATGGCGATTGGCCTTGCGTTCAGCCCGGGGAAGAAGTCCAATCTTCTCATAATAACGAATGGTATCTTCAGATAATCCGGCCTGTTCTGATGTCTCTTTAATGGAGAACACTTCAGTATCATTCATCATAATTGACCTCCTCCGCCTTCATTGATCTCTATCTTACAATTTGGAGTCAGCTCCAAGTCAAGACTGCAATTAATCCACAGATTGCTGCATCCTCTAAAAATAAAATTTAATCCAACTATACGCTTGACTTGGAGTCGACTCCAAATTATAGAATGAGCGCATTAGACAGATCGGCTCTGTCATCCCATTCACACAGGAGGTATTTAAATGAATTCTAATCAAACACTTCGTACAGCCTTAATTACAGGTTCAACTTCGGGAATCGGTCTTGAACTGACCCGCACCTTGTTAGCCGAAGGATGGCAAGTCATCGGACTTAACCGTTCCTCTTTTCCCAAGGAGGACAACGACATTCAGGATGGATTGCGCTCCGGCCAGCTCCGTTGGGTCCAGGCTAATCTTACCCAGTACGACAGTCTGAGAAAAGCGCTGAATCAGATTAAATCCGAAACGGATACCATCGATGTGCTATTTAATAATGCCGGAGGCAGCGGTTACGATCTTCGGCTGTCGGATCAGGGGCATGAAATGCACTTTGAATTACAGACCGTGGTGCCGTATATCATTTACATGGAACTACAAGACCTTCTGCACAAAAGCACTATGAAAACAGTAATCAATACATCCACCAGTGCGTTCAATATGGTCAAACAGTTTAACCTGGATATCCTGGAACACCCAGCCGAGTTCAAAAAACTGTTCGGTCCTTATGCGACTTCGAAGCTCGCACTATCTTTATGGACACGCGAGGCTGCTTTTACCCCTGCGGCTAAAGGAATTCGGTTACTGAGCGTGGACCCTGGAGGCAACAATACACTTAGAGGCAATAAAACATCCGGACTGCCCTTTTATATAAAGCCAATCATGAAGCTCTTCTTCCCACATCCAAGCCACGGGGCTTCTCTGCTTTATAACGCTGCTCTTGCGCAAACCAGATTTACATCCGGTACATTCCTGATGAAAAACAAACCCACCAATCTTCGTTTTACGGAGCATGGCTCGGCAATTCTGAACAGAGTCCATGAAATTTATGAGCAGCAATACTTGCAACTGATACCAGGATCGACCCGACAAGCATAAAAAAGTTGAATCCCTTGTAATACGACCTATCCAATAAAGACGCGGCCAAGTGTATCTTCGGTCACGTCTTTTTGCTGTTACCTTGAATTCATGACCTTCCGTGCATTGCTGCTTACCATGAAATCCAAGTTATTTTCCACTTTGTCAACACCCATTATTCCCGTCCCTCATAATAGCCAGGCTCTGGTTCATACTCTTCACTATACCTGCGACAGCCATGGCTTGAAATTACAAATTGGGAGGAATCTACATATGAAAAATCAAAGCAACAACTATAGCAAGCCGTTAATTATACCGCAGCCGATGCGAAAAGACGGTGCGGGAGGACCCGATCTGGGACCTCGGGATGTGATGAGAGATCTACAAAATCCGGATATGCTGGTGCCTCCGGTGACCGACAATGGGTTATTACCCAACCTGAGAATGTCTTTTTCCGATACGCATATGCAATTGAATCATGGGGGATGGTCCCGTGAAATTACGGTACGGGATCTCCCCATTGCCACGACACTAGCTGGTGTGAATATGAGTCTTACATCTGGAGGTGTGCGGGAGCTGCACTGGCATCAGCAGTCTGAATGGGCATATATGATCTGGGGCACAGCACGGATTACGTCCGTGGATCAGAAGGGTCGTAACTTTATCGCGGATGTTGGACCAGGAGATCTGTGGTTTTTTCCTAAAGGTCTGCCCCATTCCATTCAGGGACTGGCTGATGGGTGTGAGTTCTTACTTGTATTTGATGATGGGTCCTTCTCCGATCTGAATACGTTATCCATCTCCGATTGGTTTGCACATACGCCACCGGAAGTATTGTCCGTCAATTTTGGTGTGCCCGAATCTGCATTCCAATCCATGCCAACGGAACAGGTTTATATTTTTCAGGATCAGGTTCCGGGTTCCCTCGTAAGCCAGGAAGTACAGTCCCCTTATGGTACGGTCCCTCTCTCCTTTACGCACCGACTATTAGCCCAGAAACCGATTATTACACCGGGAGGGAGTGTGCGCATCGTTGATTCCACCAACTTCCCGATCTCCACAACGGTTGCCGCAGCACTCGTCGAGATCAAGCCTGGAGGCATGCGCGAGCTTCACTGGCATCCCAATGCGGATGAATGGCAATACTATTTGACTGGACAAGGGAGAATGACGGTGTTTGGAGGGAATGGCATCGCACGCACATTTGATTATCGCGCTGGGGATGTCGGATATGTCCCTGTAGCTATGGGGCATTATATTCAAAATACGGGCGATGACACGTTATGGTTTTTGGAGATATTCAGAAGTGACCACTTTGAGGATATTTCGCTGAATCAATGGATGGCATTAACCCCCGAAGAGCTTGTACGCGATAACCTGAACGCTTCCTCTGAGCTGCTTCATGCATTGCGTAAAGAAAAATGGCCTGTCGTTTAATGGAAATACTATGCATCGGAAGATCCGAGACTACAACAAAAAGATGACATTATTGTGCGTATTACGTCCACAGCCATATGTGGATCAGATCTTCATATATATCAAGGGGCTCTGCCTGCCCAGAAGGATTATGTCATTGGTCATGAGCCCATGGGTATGCGGCCAAGCTGAATTTTTGCGCGTTCCTTACGGTAATTTGTGATTCCCGAATCCTGTGAGCTCGAAGACGAAGCGCTGCTCTTCCTGTCTGATGTGCTTCCAACAGCCTACTGGAGCGTGGTGCATGCCAGAGTTAAACCAGGGGATACCGTAACGGTACTAGGAAGTGGCCCCATCGGTTTGATGGCACAGAAATTCGCCTGGATGAAAGGGGCCAAACGAGTCATTGCTGTGGATCGCCTTCCCTATCGACTGGAAAAAGCCAAACGCATGAATGATTCCGAGGTATTTAATTTTGAAGACTACGATGATATGGGCGAACACATTCGTGAAATAACCCAAGGTGGAGCAGATGTTGTAATCGACTGCGTAGGCATGGATGGCAAGAAATCCACGCTGGAGGAGATCGGGCAGAAGCTGAAGATACAAGGTGGTACGTTAAGTGCGATTGAAATTGGCATCAAGGCAGTGCGCAAATTCGGAACGATGCAGCTGACGGGTGTATATGGTTCATCTTATAACCTGTTCCCCCTCGGCAATCTGTTTGAACGTAATATTAACCTTAAAATGGGACAAGCCCCTGTCATTCACTATATGCCTGAATTGTTCCGCAAAATCACGGCGGGCGAATTCGACCCTACCGAAATCATCTCCCACCGCATCCCCCTGGAGAATGCAAAAGAGGCTTACCGGATTTTCCACGATCATGAAGACAAATGTACCAAAGTTATATTGAAACCTTAATTATGGAAATGTGTAACGAATCCAAAAAGGCAGTTGTCCCTCTGAGGGGACCTCTGCCTTTTTTTAATTTCCAACTCCAACGAAACAATTAACTATAGCCAATATTTATTTTGCTTTTACCGCCTGAATATATACACTTTCTCCCTCGAAGCTGACGAGTCTGCCCTGTTCCGTCTCTTCAAACTTGAAATACTTCTTAATCACAGATGGGGCACTCAGCATGCTTGCTTCAAGCTCTCTGCTCTCCCCCTCTGGAAGTCCAGCCCGGTTACACCAGTCTTCAAAAATGAAACGCTTCTCAAAGGTAACCATCGTTTCCATACGGAATCCGGCAAGCTCCAGCATCCGAACCCATTCTGTCTTCCGCCATGCCCGAACATGACTTGCATCACGCCACTTCTCGATTTCATTGTAAAATTGATCATTCTCATCGTGTTCAGGTGCCACATTATCAATCAATAACAGCCTTCCACCAGGTTTCACTACTCGCAACGCCTCAGAAACAAAGGAAGGTACATCTGGAAAATGGTGCGCAGCAATCCGACAGGTTACCAGGTCAAAGAAATCATCCTTAAAAGGGAGGTGTTCAGCATCACCTGCTACAAAATCCACATTCTGGTGTCCATTTCCTCGGATAAAACGTTCAGCCACCTGTAACATCTCTTCCGTTAAATCCAATGCAATAACCTGCTCCACTAGTGGAGCTAATGCATTGGCAACATGTCCTCCTCCAGTAGCGATATCCAGCACCTTCATATCAGGACTCGCTTGAGATGACGCTACAAGTAACGCCAGATCGTCCCCTTTGGCATGGCCGACACTGGTCACATATTTAACCGCATTTTTAGCAAATTGTTTGCGTACCTGCCCTTTAATCTGATCATCAGACATTCTGTATCCTCCTTTTTGTTTCGCTGTATGAAACCAAGTTTCATTAAAATGATATGCTTTATTTTATCACAGAATGACCTGCAGCGAAATAAAAAAGCATCTTCCCAGTGATTTCACTCAGAAGATGCTTTTTTACAAAGTTATGGGATGGAGCTTGTTTATTTCCTTGGATAAAAACTTCGCTTTGCTTTATTTCAGAACGGTCGGCGATTTCTTCCACAGTCCGAGGATCAGACCGGAGATCACTGAACCGATCGCTACGGCAAGCAGGAAGAGTAATGCGTGATTCGCCAGTGCCGCAACGAAGATTCCGCCATGCGGAGCAGGTACGTTAATGCTCCACAGTTGAGTCAGTCCACCTGCAACAGCAGAACCGAGAATACAAGATGTCAGGACACGCAGCGGGTCAGCTGCAGCAAATGGAATGGCACCTTCCGTGATGAAGGAAAATCCGAGCACATAGTTCGTCAAACCTGATTTGCGTTCTTGCTCCGTAAACTTGGATTTGAAGAACGTTGTAGCTAGTGCAATCGCCAGCGGTGGTACCATCCCGCCCGCCATAACAGCGGCCATCCAGGCACCATCTGTATTGCCGCTGGATGTGAATACACCGATAGCAAACGTATAAGCCGCTTTGTTAAACGGTCCACCCATATCGATGGACATCATGCCGCCAAGCAGCAGGCCAAGCAATACGGCATTTCCGGTACCCAAATTGCCAAGTGCATCGACAAGCCATGTGTTAAGGGAACCAAAAATTGGATCAAAGACATAGAAACTTATGGCACCTACGATAAGTAATCCGAACACGGGATACAGCAGGATCGGCTTCAAACCATCAATGGCTTTAGGCAATCCTTTAAATAGTTTGCGCAGACCAATAACTACGTAACCTGCCAGGAAACCGGCAGCCAGACCACCAAGGAAACCGGCGTTTGAATTAACCGCCATCAATCCGCCGACCATACCGGGCATGAGGGCCGGACGATCACCAATACTCATCGCGATAAATCCGGCAAGGACAGGAATCAGGAAATGGAACGCACCGGTTCCGCCCCCAATCGTCTGCAACAGCTGCACGATAGGATTTTCCGGACTGGCAATTTGTTCAAACAAGAAGGATATAGCGAGTAGAATACCGCCACCCACGACAAATGGAAGCATATGCGAGATTCCGTTCATCAAATCTTTATAAATCTTGCTGCCCACGCTCACTTTGCCTTGGCTTTCTCCTTCAGCCCTGTCAGCACTGCCGCCCTGGCTTCTGTAGATCGGAGCGTCCCCGTTAACTGCCTTACGAATCAGCTCTTCGGATTTGCGAATACCATCACTCACTGGTCTTTGCAGTACCGGTTTGCCATCAAAACGGGCCATTTCCACATTTTTATCCGCAGCAATGATTACCCCTTTAGCACGAGCGATTTCATCAGCTGTCAGTACATTCTGTGCTCCTTCGGAACCATTAGTCTCCACTCGGATATTAATGCCCATTTCCTGCGCTTTCTTTTTGAGAGCGTCTTCAGCCATGAACGTATGAGCAATACCTGTTGGGCAAGCGGTAACCGCTACGACAAAATCTTCAGATGCCGAATTGCCAACAATAACACCAGATGTGCTCTGCTTCTGACCCTTTGTATGGCCCGAGCTGGATACAACGTTTGTTCCATTTGCAGCATTTGCTGCTTTCTCCGCTTCGGCTTTTTCTTTGGCAGCCTTCTTCTCCGCCTCCTCCGCCTGTTTGGCATCGAATAATGCAGTAACTTCTGCTGGCGTATCCGTGCTCATTAGCTGCGAGATGAAATCGCTATCAATCAACAGCCTGGAAAGAGCCGCGAGCGTACGAAGATGGGTATTGGCCGCTCCTTCTGGAGCTGCAATCATGAAGAATATATGAGCCGGCTCGTCATCAAGCGCTTCAAAATCAAGTCCTTTTCGGCTCTTGGCGAATACAACTGTAGGTTCATTCACTGCTGTTGTCTTAGCATGAGGCATGGCAATACCGCCACCAATCCCCGTGCTGGATTCGGCTTCACGTTTATAAATCATTTCCTTGAAAAGTAACGGGTCATTAATACGTCCGCTCCGGTTTAAACTTGCAATGAGTTCATCGATAGCCTCTTCTTTCGTCGTGGCTTGCAGGTCCATGATCATCGTTTCCTGGATCATCAGGTCTGTTATTCTCATTTTGGTACACTCCCTTAAGTTCAGTCGGCCTGCGTGATGCAGACCGGATTATAATTATGCTAGTTACGCTGTTATCCGCGATCCAATTCATCCCCTATTCCAAAAAGGGGCTTTCTTCAATCCATTTGCACGAAACTATATTTTGGTTATGTTGACTTGGGTACGCAGCTCTTCGATGAATTCCCGAGTTGCCAGGTCATCCGAGAAAGCTGTTGCACTACCCGAAGCAACCCCCGTTCGGAATGCTTCAAGCAGGTCTTCGTTTAATCCAAATGTCCCTACGAATCCACCAATCATGGAATCTCCAGCACCAACCGAGTTCTTCACGACACCTTTTGGTACGCTCGCGTGATAGACATCTGTTTTGGTAATCAACAGCGCGCCTTCTCCTGCCATGGAGATCAACACATGCTTGGCACCTGCTTCCAAAAGCTTGCGACCATACGTCACCAGTTCCTCCTGAGTGTCGATGGTTACTCCGAAGAGTTCAGCAAGCTCATGATGATTCGGCTTCACCAGCAGCGGCTCATGTACCAGAGCTTCCATTAATGCAGGTCCCGTCGTATCGATTACAAATTCAGCACTCGTGAGCTTGCATACGTTAATCAGACGATTGTAGAAATCAGCTCCCAGAGAAGGTGGTATACTTCCGGAAAGAATGACAATATCTCCTTTTTGCAATGCAGACAGCTTGTTAAGTAAACGCTCTGCTTCCTCTGGACGAATGGCTGGTCCCTGTCCGTTAATCTCTGTCTCGTCTCCATGTTTCAGCTTGATGTTAATCCGGGTATCATCCTCAATGGTAACAAAGTCCGTCCGGATCTTATCATCCTGCAATTTGTCATTAATGAAACGACCCGTGAACCCCCCCAGAAATCCCAGTGCGGTGTTCTCGGCTCCCAGTTGATTAAGCACTCGCGATACGTTAATGCCTTTACCCCCTGGAAGTTTCAGGTCACGGTTCATACGATTTAATTCACCAAGCTTCAGATCATCCACTTCCACGATGTAATCAATGGAAGGATTAAGTGTTACGGTATATATCATGGTTATCCCTCAATTATTTTAGTTTTCTGGGCGATTACAGAACGCCAGTGTTCCGGCATCCGTTCCGTAATCAAGTCTGCCTCCTCCAGGTCAAACAGTTTGGCAAACGTAATTTCCCCAAGTTTGCTGGAATCAGCCAGCACGTAAGATTTCCCGGACAATTGATGTGCGCGTCTTTTTATCAAGGCTTCCTCCGGATCAGGAGTTGTATACCCCATTTCGGCGTCCACTCCGTTGGTTCCGATAAAACATTTGTCAAAACGGAAGTTGTCCATGTTCTGTAATGCGATACTGCCAATCACGGCTTTCGTGTGAATTTTCATCATTCCGCCAAGCAGATAGCTGCGGATACGTTTACTTACCAGCGCCTCTACATGAGAAAGTCCATTCGTTACTACCGTAACGTCCCTGGCTTCAATATAGGGAATCATGGCTAATGTCGTTGTCCCCGCATCCAGGTAGATGCATTCGCCATTATTGATCTCCTGGGCAGCTAAACGAGCAATGGTTGTTTTTTGTTGGATGTTTTTGAACGTTTTTTCTTCCATACCTGGTTCTGGCGTCTTTTCATTCACCAGAGCAGCACCACCATGTATGCGTTTCAGCATCTGTCGGCTCTCCAGGTCAATTAAATCACGCCGAATCGTTGATTCAGAAGCACCGAGCACATCGACGAGCTCTTGCAGTTTCACAATTCCTCTTTCTTGTAAGCGCTCTATAATTACAGCATATCGTTCTTCAGTTAGCATATTCATTCCTCCAACTGCTTTTATAGTAACATAAAATCCGTAAAAAACAATCATTTTCGTTCATAATATTTTAAAAACATTCAAAAACCATCAAAATTCGACTTTTTCAGCTTCCAAATATCCCGTTCAATGCTTCTAAAGCATTATAAATCGTTCAAATTCATTCAATATATATTTCTTTTCAGATTGTCCATGTCCTCTTTCTTCTTCCATGCATTTGATAATATCGAACGAATCATTTCGTATTGTATTTCACATGGGAGGTGGACTTATGCTGAATAATCGCAACAAACGCCGTAAACCCTGTATTCCTCATACAGGCAAAACAAATTCTCCGCTAAGCTTCGGGTGGATTTCCTCCAATTGGAGCGGTTATGCACGGGCGGGTTACAAAGGTGAATTCAAACGTATCTCGGCCGAATGGAACGTGCCCTTTGTTTTACCCTCATCCAAGTCCTCATACTCCTCAGCCTGGATCGGAATCGATGGATACGAGAATTCCAATCTCATTCAGACTGGAACAGGCCATGATTGGGTTAATGGCAAAGCCAGTTATTATGCCTGGTGGGAAATCCTTCCGGACGTTGAGACGGTCATCCCTTTTCCTGTTTCTCCAGGAGATCGGATCAGGGCTACCATTTATAGAATCAATCGTACTCGATGGTGTATCACGCTTCATAACCTGACTCAAAGCTGGACTTTCCGTACCGTCCAGCAATATACAGGCCAGCAATCTTCAGCGGAGTGGATTGTCGAAGCACCATCTGTGGGAAGCTCCATCTCCCGGATGGCAAGGATTTCGCCTGTCACCTTCAAATGTTGTCGCCTGAACGGTTGCTCCCCCGGCCTAGTCACCAAAGAGAAAGGCATCATGATCCAGCAAAAACAGATTGTTTCGATTCCAGGAGCAGCACCAGGGCCGCGAGGAGACTCTTTCGTCGTGAAACGAAACGACTGAGCCTTCATCGTTGACAGAGTCGTTAATGAAAAAAACTGCAATGTGCCTTATTCGGCGTACCATTGCAGAATGGATATTCGGTCATTATGGAATGGACACGAGAATCTCTTTTTCATTTAGAGGAATAGCTCAGCCCTGTCCGGTTTGGGTTTGATCCAATTTCCCTCTTCATTAATAAATGCCCCCTTGAAACGCCCCATCTCCAATTTCTCTATTAGCTTCGTCTCATCCAGCACCAAAATTTCGGACAACTGCTGCAAACTATAATAATCACCCGGATCGTAATCGAGCAGGATTGGAACAGCCATGTCGTATAGTTCTTTGATTAGATTCTCCAATGAATGACGCCCGAGATTGTCCATGGTTTGGAAAAATTTCAGATTATGGGACACCAAATTGTGGAAAGATTTATCTTTCAAGTTCATCCACAGCGTATTACACGCCTGGACACTCATATAGTTCTGCTCTACATCATAATATTGAATCTCATCAATCTTCATATACTTTTCCTGAAATGCCACAATTTTGATCAAGGGTTCGTTTCGTTTGCGTGACACTTTCTTCAAATGGGTTCTGAACCCCTCATAATCCATGATTCTCACAATAATCTATCGCCTGCCTTAACGCTGTATAATTCGATATTTTACAGCATTATATAAGCACCCGTAAATGTAACTTTCGGAAAACAAAAACCGCACAGCCTCTTACCCTGCTGTACGGTCATTTTGTATAGTCAGATTCCAATTTCACTTTTCACCCAACTAGCAGTAAATTCCTGTTCATTATACTTGAAAAATTGCTCCATAATCTGTTCACGGTCATCCAGGAAAAGCTGGTCTGCTACAGCTGAAACCAATTTCGGCACAGCATTACGAGTCCCCGATATGGCCGAGGCAGAAAGGCCGCAACTTGCTAGTGCAGAATAGTTAAAGACAAACAGTCCACGCAGCTTATCCTCTCCCTCCTCATCTCTGCTGGTCATCGCAAACCCCGGGCTAAGGTAGGGATGTGCATCAAGCAGCGCATTCCTTTGTGCGTTCGGAGCTTGAAAACGGTCTGCCCAGCGTGCAATGTGTGCCTCCACCAGTCTGAGCTCGGGACGCAGTGCCGGATCGCTGACCATGCCCGTACTTATGACCAGAAAATCAAAGCTGTGCAGGCCCTGTGGTGTAGTCACTACCGCTTGCCCATCCTTCATCTGTACATCCAGCCAAGGCGCATGAAGATGTAATTGAAAGCCTGGCCATGAAGCAGCCCGGTTGAAGGTATCGTTGGTTGGTGGTTGATTATAGTTAAAAAAATGGGAAATAGCCGCATACTTATCCTCGTCCGACAGAACATGAAACCGTTCGATCATCCCGGATTGTTCCATTTGACGAATCGGGTTAATGCTTGGCAATTGTTCCCGCCGCACAAATACGTGTGCCTCAGCCACGCCTGCGGCAAGTGCAAAGTTGGCATTATCAAAGGCAGAAGCCCCGCCGCCAAGTATGGCGATCCTTTTTCCTTGTAACCGTTCAAAATCAATCGTTTCTGACGTATGTGCGTACAGATGTTTAGGTACTTGCTCAGCGATCAAGGGTGGTACATGCCACTCCCCACCTCCCTGGATACCAGTAGCCAAAACAACCTTGCGTGCCAGCAATATATTGGCTGGAGCCCCTGCGCCTGCGATGTGCAGTCTGTGAACGCCTCCATCTATAGGTTCAATCAGCGTAAGCTTCACTTCATTCACGACCGGCAGATGAAGCACTTGTCTGTACCAGCGCAGATAATTCATCCATTCGCTGCGCGGAATTTTATCCAACTCTTCCCATCCGGAGGGGCCTGCTTGCGCCTCCCACCATGCTCGAAAAGTCAGCGAAGGGATACCGAGATCAATGGAGGTCAGATGTTTCGGTGTACGTAAAGTGACCATACGGGCGTAAGTCTCCCATGGTCCCTCCAACCCTGCGGCATTTTCGTCAATAACCAGAATGTTCGATATACGCTCACGCAGGAATCCAAAAGCGGCACCCAAGCCGCTCTGTCCACCACCTACGATCACAACATCATAGATATGACCTTCGTCATGTTCTCGCGGGTGAATCCAATCCGAACCTCCATACGCGAGATAAGCCAGATCATCTTGTACTCGTTGGTTTAATGCTTCAAGGCTCATCATCCCTCAATCCTTTCAACGTCTACTGTAAATATAAGAATACGGTTTTATTATTCAATGTAAGTTTTATGTGAGTATTTATTTAATTAATCGATAAACCGTAAGTTGAAAGTAGCTTAATTCCTTTGCTATATAGATATGGACGACGATTCCGTCTCAATTCCTCACATCATTTTCAATAGGATTAGCGTTATTATATGAGTTGAGGTTATTTTTTTGAAGGTCACGGCAGATTTATTGTCACCACACCTAAAAATAACTAACATGCTTGTTAACTATAACGAAACCAAATTTTAACGACGTTGTCCTGTATGTAAAAAAGACAGATCAGGTTGGATATTACGGTCGATCCAACCCGGATCTGTCTTCGTGTTGTTTTATTTCAAATAAGTGGAGTGCTGGAGAATTAATGCCTCACGTCAATTCGTGTACCGACCATACAATACCGTTTGTTGTTCCGATCCCCAGGTTCAGAGTAATGGTTAACCCATTCGCCGCGTAGAACAACCCAATCACATCGCCTGCGTTCAACTCAACCTGCGCAGCTAACGTTACCTCTCCACTACCAAGTACTGCCCGCAACGTGAGCAGCGTTACACTGATATTCAGGATTGGCAATAGTCCATTGACCAATGTCGTGGTAGTGGGGGATGTTCTTTGCACCAGAAACGCTGGATTAACCCCAGCTCCCAACGAAATCGCAATTGCAGCAGTTGTAGAAAAGTTGATTGTTGCCACAATCGAGTAGGTCCCGGTGTTGGGCACCGTGTAATTGCCAGTTGTTGCATTAAAATTTGCATTGCCATAGTAAGGAGTTGCTGTGCTCCAGTTCGTTAACTGAGTACTGGCTGCTGTTGATAGGTTAGCCAAAAATGCAGAAAATCCTTGTGTAGCTAGAATGGGCCCTGATGCTCCTGTTACCCCTGTGGCTCCCGTGGATCCAGTAACTCCTGTCGCACCGGTAGCCCCAGTTGCGCCTGTTGCTCCCGTTCCCGTGGCTCCAGTTGTTCCTGTTCCGGTCGCACCCGTTACACCCGTTGAGCCTATAGCTCCAGTGACCCCAGTTGCTCCTGTCGCACCAGTTGCTCCTGTCGCACCAGTTACACCCGTTGCTCCAGTTGTTCCCGTTCCGGTTGCGCCTGTCGGACCGGTTACTCCAGTAGACCCTGTTGCACCAGTTACACCCGTTGAGCCCGTCGAACCAGTGGCCCCAGTTGTTCCCGTTCCACCTGTCGTACCCGTTGAACCCGTCACACCGGTGGCCCCAGTTGTTCCTGTGCCGGTTGCGCCTGTCACTCCGATTACACCCGTAAATCCTGTTGCACCAGTGGCTCCGGTAGCTCCTATTCCCGTTGCGCCAGTTACACCCGTTGAGCCCGTCGAACCAGTGGCCCCAGTTGTTCCTGTGCCGGTTGCGCCTGTCGTACCTGTTAAACCCGTTGAGCCTGTAGCTCCAGTGATCCCGGTTGCGCCTGTCGCACCTGTTACACCCGTTACCCCAGTTAATCCTGTCGCGCCGGTGGTACCAGTTACACCCGTTGCACCCGTGGCGCCGGTTGTTCCTATTCCCGTCGCGCCAGTGGCCCCAGTTGTTCCTGTTCCCGTTGCACCTATCGCACCGGTTAAACCCGTAGATCCCGTTGCACCTGTCACACCACTAATCCCCGTTGCTCCAGTAGCTCCGGTCACTCCAGTGACCCCAGTAGACCCTGTCGCACCAGTGGCTCCAGTTGTTCCTGTGCCGGTGGCGCCTGTTGCGCCTGTTACTCCCGTGGCTCCGGTAATACCCGTTCCTGTGGCACCTGTTATACCCGTTGCACCTGTCGCACCTGTCGGACCGGTTACTCCAGTTGAGCCTGTGGCTCCAGTGACCCCAGTTGTTCCCGCTCCCGTGGCACCTGTCGCACCGGTTACCCCTGTTACTCCTGTTGCACCAGTAGCTCCTGTTGTACCGGTTACTCCAGTAAATCCCGTCGCGCCGGTGGCCCCAGTTGTACCCGTTCCCGTTGCACCGGTCACACCGGTTACTCCAGTAGACCCTGTTGCACCAGTAGCCCCAGTTGTTCCTGTGCCGGTTGCGCCTGTCACTCCGGTTACACCCGTAGATCCTGTGGCGCCGGTGGCCCCAGTTATTCCCGTTCCCGTTGCACCTGTCGCACCGGTTACTCCAGTTGAGCCTGTAGCTCCAGTGACCCCGGTTGTTCCTGTTCCGGTTGCGCCTGTCGCACCCGTTACACCCGTTGAACCCGTCGCGCCGGTGGCTCCAGTGGCTCCTGTTCCGGTTGCACCTGTCGGACCAGTTACTCCAGTTGAGCCTGTGGCTCCAGTAACCCCAGTTGTTCCCGCTCCCGTGGCACCTGTCGCACCGGTCGCACCTGTCACACCCGTAGATCCCGTAGCACCGGTGGCTCCTGTTGCCGTTGCACCTGTCGTACCCGTTGAACCCGTCACGCCGGTGGCCCCAGTTGTTCCCGTCCCCGTTGCACCTGTCGGACCGGTTACTCCAGTTACACCCGTTGAGCCTATAGCTCCAGTGACCCCAGTTGAGCCTGTGGCTCCAGTGACCCCAGTTGTTCCCGTTCCCGTTGCTCCTGTCACACCGGTTACTCCAGTAGACCCTGTTGCACCAGTAGCCCCAGTTGTTCCTGTTCCGGTTGCGCCTGTCACTCCGGTTACACCCGTAAATCCTGTTGCACCAGTGGCTCCGGTAGCTCCTATTCCCGTTGCGCCAGTTACACCCGTTGAGCCCGTCGAACCAGTGGCACCAGTTGTTCCCGTTGCACCTGTCACACCACTAATCCCCGTTGCACCTGTTGGACCGATTACTCCAGTTACGCCTGTCGCACCAGTTATACCCGTTGCTCCAGTAGTTCCGGTTGCTCCTGTCGGACCGGTTACTCCAGTGACCCCAGTTGTTCCCGTTCCCGTTGCACCTGTCGCACCGGTTCCCCCTGTTACTCCTGTTACACCGGTAGCTCCTGTTGTGCCGGTTCCGGTTGCGCCTGTCGTACCCGTTACACCCGTTGAACCCGTCGCACCGGTGGCCCCAGTTGTTCCTATTCCCGTTGCACCTGTCACACCACTAATCCCCGTTGCTCCAGTAGCTCCGGTTGTTCCCGTTCCACCCGTTACTCCAGTTGAACCCGTCGCGCCGGTGGCACCAGTTGTTCCCGTCCCCGTTGCACCTGTCGGACCGGTTACTCCAGTTACACCCGTTGAGCCTGTGGCTCCAGTTGTTCCCGTTCCGGTTGCTCCTGTCACTCCGGTTACACCCGTAGATCCTGTAGCTCCAGTGACCCCAGTCGATCCTGTCGCACCAGTGGCGCCTGTTGCGCCTGTTACTCCAGTTGTTCCTGTTACTCCCGTGGCTCCGGTAATACCCGTTCCTGTGGCACCTGTTATACCCGTTGCACCTGTCACACCACTAATTCCCGTTGCTCCAGTAGACCCTGTTGCACCAGTGGCTCCAGTTGTTCCCGTTCCGGTTGCTCCTGTCACTCCGGTTACACCCGTAGATCCTGTAGCACCAGTGACCCCAGTTGTTCCTGTGGCACCTGTTACACCCGTTATCCCAGTTGTTCCTGTCACGCCGGTGGCACCAGTTGCTCCGGTTGTGCCGGTTACTCCAGTAAATCCTGTCGACCCTGTGGCCCCCGTAACTCCTATTCCCGTTACGCCTGTTGCGCCAGTTACTCCAGTAAACCCTGTTGCACCAGTAGCTCCGGTTGCTCCGGTTGTGCCGGTTACTCCAGTAAATCCCGTCGACCCTGTGGCCCCCGTAGCTCCTATTCCCGTTGCCCCTGTTACGCCAGTTACTCCAGTAAGCCCTGTTGCGCCAGTTAAACCCGTAGATCCCGTTGCACCTGTCACACCACTAATCCCCGTTGCTCCAGTAGTTCCGGTTGCTCCTGTCGGACCGGTTACTCCAGTGACCCCAGTTGCTCCTGTCGGACCGGTTATCCCAGTAAGCCCCGTTGCTCCGGTGGCACCAGTTGTTCCCGTTCCCGTGGCACCTGTCGCACCGGTTGCTCCTGTCGTACCCGTTGAACCCGTTGCACCCGTGGCTCCGGTTGTTCCTATTCCCGTTGCGCCTGTTGCACCAGTTACACCTGTTGAACCCGTCGCGCTGGTGGCCCCAGTTGTTCCTGTTACTCCCGTGGCTCCGGTAATTCCCGTTGCGCCTGTTGTACCGGTTAAACCTGTAGCTCCAGTGTCTCCGGTTGTTCCCGTTCCTGTGGCACCTGTCGCACCGACTCCCCCAGTTCCCCCAGTTGCACCAGTAGGTCCAGTTGCTCCTGTCACTCCAGTTTCACCCGTAGATCCTGCAACGCCAGTGGACCCCGTGGTTCCAATACCCGTTGCACCTGTTACTCCTGTTTCTCCCATGGCTCCGGTTATTCCTGTGGCACCTGTTACTCCCGTTATCCCAGTTGTCCCTGTCGCGCCGGTGGCACCAGTTGCTCCTGTTGTTCCTGTTACGCCTGTTACGCCTGTTTCTCCTGTGGCTCCGGTTGCACCCGTTGAGCCCGTGGAACCAGTGGCCCCTGCGCTTCCTGTTCCGGTTGCGCCTGTCTCACCGGTTACCCCAGTAGATCCCGTTCCACCAGTAGCTCCAGTGGTTCCCGTTGAGCCGGTCACACCAGTTACCCCAGTAGAACCCGTAGATCCTGTAACACCAGTAGCTCCTGTTGTTCCTGTTCCCGTTGATCCTGTCGCACCGGTTGCTCCAGTTATCCCTGTCGAGCCCGTACTGCCTGTGATTCCTGAAGTTCCTGTCACACCTGTTGGACCGGTTGTTCCGGTTGCACCTGTTACCCCTGGATCACCCGTGGCACCAGTTATACCTGTAGTGCCAGTCACTCCAGTGCTACCTGTGGTTCCTGTTACTCCAGTAATTCCAATGCCGGTTGCACCTGTTACTCCCGAGGCCCCGGTTATCCCTGTCGTACCTGTGGTTCCTGTTACTCCAGCTGAGCCCGTAGCTCCAGTGGCTCCTGTTGCCCCAGTCACCCCCGTCATTCCTGGATCTCCAGTAATTCCCGTCGAACCTGTTGTACCTGTTACTCCAATGAGTCCTTGTATTCCGGTTGATCCGGTTAATCCTATCGAGCCAGTAGCTCCCGTGTTACCCATCTTGCCTGTTATTCCCATAGCCCCTGGGGTTCCCGTAGCACCGATTGCTCCTGATTTTCCCCGAAACCCTCTTAATCCCCTCGGTCCACGAAGCACAAGACATCTGGATTTGACAGCTCTTTTCTTTTTATCGGCAAGCTTCTTTTTGGATTTACGTTTGACTTCTAATGTTTTAGAAACGCGAGTGCCTGTTTTCTTTAATTTACGTCTGGCTGTACTGATTGAGGAAATTTTGCGCTCCTTTTTGGATATATAGCTCACAAGAAAATCCCCCTCCTTGTACAACGTATCTATTTTCCGCTTTGCAGTACTACACTCTATGTCTGGGACAGGTTTTGCGCACCGCCCATTATTGAAGTGTCAACATTCACCATTTGGATTTAGATCATCCCCCTTAATTCTCTCCTTTATTATTGATTGATCAATCATAAACAACCGCATAAAATACTTACTTCTTTTGCAGCTCTCCCATCGTCTGTGCAATCCCTTCTTCAAAAGAAGTCATTTTCACCGGCCCTATGTTGGTCTCGTATTTCTTCTTACTCAAAAGCAGAGGTTCTTCTGTCAAATATAACATTTCAACAATTTCTTTCATTACCGGTACGGCCAATCCAAGCAACGAAAGTCCTGTTTTGCCAAGTGCTATTACCGGTTTCGCAGTACCTGCCGCCTGTTGTGCAATACGTACGATTTCCTTGCCCGATATTACGCCAGCACCAGGGATATTCCAGTTTTGCCGATAAGCATCATCCCGACTCGCCAGCTCCACAATCATGACCGCTGCATCAGGTAAATAGATATATTCTCGCGGCGTTTTCATATTCCCAATAAAAAAAGCCATTTTCCCTTCTGCAATTGCTTCAAGCGTTGATCCAAGGTAAGAAGCCTGATTGCCAGAAGGGCCATAATAATCAGGTAAGCGAACAATCATCACTTGAGCAGTGCGCCATTTGCTGCTAAACAACATATGTTCATAAGCAAGTCGAGTCTTTCCTTTTCGTGTATGCGGCTGCTTCGGATGTTCTTCAGTTACTTCTCTCATTTGTCTTCTGCCATATGGATAAATTCCATCTATGACAACCACCTTCAAGCCTAAATGTTCCGCCGCCTCCATAACGGATTCCCCCAATGGAATCAATCTGCTTTCCATCTCGTTATACGGGACGTTCGCGCAGTGAAACATCACGTCTACATCTTGGGAAGCAGCTATAATATCCTCAGATTGAAACGCATCGCCGACAGCGATCTGCAGATGATGTGGAGATCCCAGCCGCACAGCAAGCTGCTCCAGTTTTTGACGTGAGCGGCCAAATATAATTGTAGGAATGCCACGTTGAATCAATTCCTCTGTAATTGCTGCACCTGTTCCGCCTGTTGCTCCAACCACGATTGCTCTTTTCATTTCTTATCAACCTCTTTCAATTAGTTATTGATCAATTACTTATTGAAATCACTATAACGCATATTTAGTGATTGATCAATAACTAAAATAAAAAAAGGGCAATCCCTCTTAAAATTTCCTATACAGGGGTACAATTTATTTTCTATCTCTCCTTAAGCTAAGACATATCCAATGCAGTAGACATATTACACAACATGCCGTCTGCCAAAATAAAATAATCATCGTACTTTTTTCCGGATAGCGATTCCCTCAGTTCGTTCACCAAATCTCAATCACAATAAGACTCGATATTCTCCCCCACCTCCGGGCATATTAACTTATCTAGAGTTCTATATAATTCTGAATTCAAACGCATGATTTTACATATAAGTTCGGGTTGCAAAATCAAAAAAGGCATGATATATTATTTGAGCCATCAATGATTGAGGTATCAATGATTGAGGTATCCAACAATTTTATGCAGCAATGGCATTATACAAAGGCAACATTCTAATGGTATTACCTAAGCCGTTGTTCATGTCCAGATTCACCCGGGAGGTCTAGTCATGACACGAATTGTTTCCAAGGAAGAGCAAATTATCAACCTGTTGAATGCACTCGGCAACAAAATTAGTCCCAAGTTCGAACGCTGTACGGGCATCAGCTCATCACGCTTTGAAATTTTGCATGAGCTGGATCAGGTTGACGAGATTAATCAATCCATGTTGCAAAAAATCATTAATATCGACAGTGCGGCGATTACTCGCCATCTGAAGCAGCTTGAAGCCGATTCGATGGTCACCAGACGTAAAAATCCGGAAGACAACCGAGTTACCTTTGTTCGCCTTACGGATGAAGGAAGGAAGCAAATTGAAGGGTATAAAATTGAGAAAACCAATTTTATACATCAGATTTTACAGGATTTTAGTGAAGAAGAAGTTCATCTTCTTGCTAATTTCCTGGAACGTATGCAAAACAATTTCTAAACCCATATAGAGGAGAGAACCATACATGAGTACATTCCAAAGCACTTTTCAAAAGATAAATGATTATAACGAAATTACTTACGGCCGTCGGTCTGTAAAACTATACGATCCTGAAGTCAAAATCAGCCGTGAAGAAATGACCGAAATTTTGGCTGAAGCTTCGCGCGCACCTTCTTCGGTTAATATGCAACCATGGCGTTTTCTGGTTGTAGATACGGCTGAAGGGAAAGAAAAGCTTGCTCCTCTTGCCAAATTCAATCAGAATCAAGTACTGACTTCTGCCGCTGTTATTGGTGTGTTCATTGACATGAACAATGCGGAACACATGGACGAAATCTTCAGCAAAGCTGTTGAGCTTGGTTACATGCCACAAGAAGTCAAAGATATGCAAATGCAAGCTGTTAAACCATACTACGATAATATGCCCGCTTCCGCTCTTCGCGATGTCAATCTGATTGACGCAGGTTTGGCTTCTATGCAATTGATGCTCGCTGCACGTGCTCATGGCTATGATACTAACCCGATCGGTGGTTATGAGAAAGATCAAATCGCTGAGACTTTCGGTATGGATAAAGACCGTTATCAACCAGTAATGCTAATCTCGATCGGTAAATCGGCCAAAGAAGGTCACCCTTCCTACCGTCTGCCTGTTGAGAAAATTACGACTTGGGCATAATATCAGGCAAAGTTTTACTTGTGCAAACACCTTATACGTTTAGAACCAATAACAACATTCTAATTACACTAATGGAGGTTTTAATATTATGATTATCATTCACGCTCACTTGCAAGTTAAACCAGACCAGGAACAAGCTTTTTTGGCAGCAGCCAAAGAACTGATTGCAGCAACACGCAATGAAGAGGGCAACATCAGCTACGAGCTTGCGAAAAGTACTGAACAAGAACAAAAGTACACGATGATTGAGCTGTGGAAAGACGAAGCAGCTACAGCTTCCCATAATGCAAGCGCCCATTTCCAGGCTTTCGTTCAACAAGCAGCAGCATTCATGGCCGCTCCAATGAACGTGGAAGTATTCGCTGGCGAAGCGGTCAAACACTAAAATACGAATCTTACAATTAATTAAGCAGGCCGAAAAAATCGGCGGCTTGTGAATTAGAAACCGCTCCTCGTCATATTGACGGGTGAGCGGTTTTTTTGATCGTTGAATCAAAAACTTTATGACGACCATTGAAGTTTGTTTATTTTATTTGGTGTATAGATGTTTCATCAGCTCACGGCTTTTCTGTGTAAACAAGTCATTGTGCAAGGAAACCATCCCGTGTGTATTGGCTTCGGGTGCCACGTACAATTTGGCTTTGTTCACAGCATTGGCAGCGTCCTGGAACGCTCCTGCGATCAAATGAAGCTTTCCTTCATGGTGCAAAATATCTCCCGCAGCAAAAATGCCGGGTACGGATGTCTCGCTGACTGGTATACCCTCATTTCCGAATTGGTTTTGTCCAACAATCTTGTCCAATTTATTGCTACATGGTTGGAACGGCCGAGGATACTTCGAGAGAATATGGATCTTTTATGTGTTCACCTCTATTAACCTTCCAAACCTTTATAATAATGATTCTCATTATCATTCATTACTATAGCAAGGATCATTAGAAATGCAAATGCACAATTCACCAATTTGAGATGTATTATTGTCTAATGAAAGCTTTATCACTGTGTGCATATTCCGAAGGAGAAATACCAAATTTCTTTTTAAAGACTCTACTGAAATAGAGCGGATTGGTATAACCAACACTGATTGCTACATCTCGAATCAGGTAATTACCTGATTTCAGCAATTCACCTGCCCTCTCCATGCGATAATGAATGACATAGTCGATGGGACGGAACCCCGTGTATTTATGGAAAAAGTAGGAGAAACGCTTGGAACTCATACCATGCAGCTCTGCTAACTCATCGAGTGTCAGCAAATTCATGTAATGTCCATGAATATATGAGATGGCTTGCTCAATCACCTTTTCACTCGGCGAAGTTATACTTTTCCGTTGAATGCAGCCTGTAAAAACCAAAACCATGATGCTTATAAATAATTCCTTGACTCGAAGTTTGCCAATCCCCCTTTCCGAGTGCAGTTGTTCTTGCAGCATAACCAGTAATTCTACCACCCTTGGATTGGCCCCAGAGTCCAATTTGAAATGAGAGTTGCATTCTGGCACACCGTCGACCTTTTCCAATTGAACAAAACTATAAAACAGCAAATAGTATTCATACTCCGAATGGCCATTTACTTGTGAGTCCAACTGCATGCCTGGTGCTGCATGAAAAACAGACCCGGGCTGTAGCTCGTATATCGTTCCATTCACTGACATGCTGGCTTCTCCCCGTATCACAAAAAGAAATCCATAATTTAACGTTCTGAATTCACGCAATATGCTATTGGGCTGCAAAACTAATCGATTGATTCCATCTATTTTCAAAGAGTTCTCTGCAAATATTAAAGCTAAATGATCCACATCTGTGATCAACATTCCACCTGCTCTCTTTTGGCATCAGTTTAAGTTGGGCTTAGTTTATCTTATCACAGGAATCAAGTCATACCGGTTAGTTTGAGCTTCACGTTAGTAAACTAGAATGGATCTATAAGTACGTTTAGGTAGCACCCCGTCAAAACTCAAATAAAAAGGCTATCCCTCGTCTTAACGACAAAAGATAACCTGATAAGCTAAGTATTCAAATAGTCTAACGTTTTTTGGGATTACTTTTTCAATAACAAATATACAAAATAAGGCACACCGATCAGGGAAACCATTATTCCTGCGGCAATCCCGTCAGGATCAACCAGATTACGCCCCACGGTATCGGCGATTAACAGAAGCCAGCCCCCAAGCAGAACCGCAACAGGAATAAATAACGAGTTGCGTGGACCGACCAGCGCTTTGGCGATATGCGGAGCCATTAGACCGATAAAGGCGATTCCACCTGTAACCGATACAGCAGAAGCAGCGGCGGCAACAGCAATCACAATAAGTACCAGACGTTCCCGCTCCAGCTTTAACCCCACTCCGATTGCCGTTTCTTCATTTAGCCCCAGCAAATCAAGCCGTCTGGTTCTAAACAAGGTAAGCGGGATCAAGATAATCAGCCAAGGCAGCAAAGCCCATATGAACGGCCAGTCCGCCCCCCATATGTTACCGGATATCCATTTGGCAATAAAATCAACTTTGGAGCGTTCAGCTGAAGATATGATGACAATCATGATGCCTGACAGCGCCATCGAAAATCCAACCCCGACCAGCACCATTTTTATGGGATCAAGTCCCTTTGATCGGCTATAGGAGAACACATAGATCAGCGCCGCAGTCAGCAATGCACCTATAAAAGCAGCTAACGGCAACATATAAACGAACGTACCAGGTTCAATCGGGAAATACAGAAAGAAGATCGCAACGGCAACACCTGCACCGGAATTGATCCCGATGATGCCTGGATCGGCCAAGTCATTACGCGTAACACTCTGCAAAATGGAGCCTGACAGCGCAAGCGCCATGCCGGACAATAACGTAATAAAAATGCGGGGCAATCGGACAGAAAACAGAACAAAATCTTCTTTGAATGTACCTTGACCAAATAACACCGGAATGACCCTTTTGAAGGATAATGAAGAATATCCCCAGCTCATACCTACCACAGCCGTAATGGAAATCAGCAACAAACAGATCAGAAGAATCAGTCGTTGCTTGCGAATTCGTGCAGACATCGTCATGAGAACACTTTGCCCCCTCTACGCACTACGAGCAGGAAGAACGGTAAACCAAGCATCGCAGCAATAGCGACCACTGGTGTTTCGTAAGGTGCATTAATCGTTCGTCCCAGCGTTTCGGCAAGCAGCATAAACGATGCTCCGGCAAAAATGGATACGGGGATAATATATCGATAGTCCGTGCCAACGATTTTGCGGACAATATGGGGAATCATTAATCCGACAAAGGCCATATTACCGATCAAAGCAACCGACGCTCCCGTAAGCACGATGACCAGTAGGAACAGGACGGTTTTAACGAGTACAAGCCTTTGTCCCAATCCAGTCGCCACTTCATCGCTCAGACTTAGAATATTGATTTGGTTGGAGAGGAACGGAACTACGGCTAAACCAATCAGTATGACAGGCCCTATGGCTTGAATCTGGCCCCATGTCGTCCCGATGAGTCCTCCCGAAGTCCACATGGACACATCCTTGGAAATTTTGAAAAAGATACTGATGCCATCCGAGATGGCATACATAAAAGCAGATACCGCAGCCCCCGCCAACACCACACGGATGGGAGACAAGCTGCCTCTCCGCATCGAGCCGAGCACAATAACCAATACTGCACCAAGTGCGGCACCAACAAAACAAGCGACCATAATCCCAAAATATCCGAGCGATGGCATGAATACAAACGCCAGGGCTAGTGCCATATTTGCGCCTGAAGTCAAGCCCAGCAGTCCAGGATCGGCCAGTGGATTGCGAGTAATTCCCTGCATGATGCCTCCGGAGACGGCAAGAGCTGCACCGATCAGCATGGCAGCCAGTTCCCGCGGAAGTCTGATCTCTCGCAGGATAAGAATATTATCGCTCTTGGTCGCAGAGGTCAGGGTCAGCCACAGATTGCGGAATGTCGTTTCTTCTGCGCCAAACATCATAGCGGTGATAAAGCACACGATAAGTACGAGTACACTACCCAGCAGCTTGGTTGCAAACCGAAAAGGAAGTCGTCTATTTTTCATCGTATTCCATGTTTACTTGCCAAGAAAATGTTGGATAAAGAATTCCAGCTGGTATTCCATGCTCAGTGGATCATTGAAGTAGAAAGCTTTGGCATCGGCTTCAAATACCCGATTATTTTTTACCGCCTCAATGTTCTTGTATGTTTCGGTATTCTGGAACGAGTTGTCTTCATCGGCATTTTTACTAAAAATGACATAGTCTCCCATGTAGTCTTTCAGCACTTCGTTTGATACAGCAAAGAATCCGTCTTTCTTGGTAGCTTCCTTGACCTTATCTGGCATACCTAAACCGAATTGATCATACAGTATTTCCGTGCCACGCCCGAATTTTTCACCATAAACATAAAGTTGTTTATTGAACGTTTCAATAACGGATACGGTTGCATTGGCGCCAATTTTGGCTTTGATTTCTTCCCCTACTTTTTTACTTCGGGCATCAAAATCGTCCACCCAGGCCTGTGCTTCCTTTTCTTTGTTCACAAGCTTTCCGATCTCCAGTTGTTGCTTAAGGAAGTCCACCTTACCATATGTATAGGTGACTGTTGGAGCAATTTGCTTCAACTTATCGATATTCTTGATATCAGACAGTCCAATAATCAGATCCGGGTTCAACTCAATAATTTTCTCCAGACTTTCGTCGGTAACGGCCTCTGTATTCGCCAGTTTTTCTTTGAAATTCGGGTTCTCCTTGGACATTTCATCCACACCAACCAGCGGCACATCCAGTGCCATCACATTTCCTGTCAGGAATCGGGTCAGCACAACCACACGTTGCGGGTGGGAAGGAACTTCCACAGGACCTGTCTCCGATTGATAAGTAAACGTGCCCGAATCTGACTCGGATGAAGAACCTGCTGCATCCGTGTTCGAAGAAGTGGATTCGTTGGATGCAGCTGCATTCTCCGTTGTATCTTTGGCTGAATTGCTTCCACAAGCGCTAAGCAATAAAACCAGAACCAATATAAATGGAACAAATAGCTTTCTCATCAGATGACTCTCTCCCTTTTTTCTTTGAATATGAAAATCATTCTCATTACAATAGCTAATTATAGGCATGCAGGAAGAACCTAACCATGCCTTTTTGTTTGAGAAAACCTTTGGATTATTGGATGCCTGTCCATAGGGTTAACGCCCGCCCAAGCTGTAGCCGAATGGAAACCGGATTGTAGGGTATCCACTCTTCCTGTTCCAGATGAACGACCCGATTTTGTTGAACAGCCTCAAGTCCATTCCAATATTCCGAGCTAAATATACTTTCTGAATGTGCCTTTGAGCCTTTTTCATCTGGAAAAACAATGACGAGCATACGCGTGCCTTCGTAATCCTGAAGCTCAGACAGCTGGATAGAAACCGAATGAAATTGATCGCCATACCTCTGTATTTCCTGGGCAATCCTGGCCGGAGGACGTAATCCGAGTGATTGATACATCACATATCCGACATTCCGGATTCCATAAATCTGCAGGGTATCCGGTTTGATAACGAGAATGGTCAGCGTCTGATTCACAAGCTCAGTCTGCAGTATTGCTTCGCGTGCCTGCTGTTCCTCCTTTTCAAAATCTGCCAGCCATTGCTCTGCCCTCTCACTTCTCTGGACCGCTTGTGCAATGAAACGCAGATGCTCTTTCCAACCGAGCTCCATCCATGCAATTTCGGCAATGGGAGCGACAGATCGAAGGCGGTCAGCGCTTAATCCATTCAGGGATAGATGAAGATTTGCTGCGATAATGAGTTCAATATCATTGTCCAGCAATACGGATTTTACTAGCTCAGGTGAGCTGTCAGAATGGATAAAACGTATCGTTTGAGGTGGAGGCATCCCCTCTATACTCACATATTCGCTGCTTTCCGAGATGATAATCGTTGGTTCCAGGCCAAGTAACATCATATGGCTTGCATAAGGTGCACACCACACAGCCACACGTTGATATGGCCTGCGGCGCATGTAACCTGAAGGGCTCTCTCCCGTCTGCTGCTTGAAGCGGCGGCTAAGATAGAATTCATCCTTGTATCCGACCTTCAGCGCAATCTCACGAAGGGAAGCGGTCCCGCTAATTAATAATTCTTTGGCCCGGTGAACACGCAAGCGTGAAAGGTATTCATTGGGGGTGAATCCGGTTAGCTGCTTAAATAGAATGGAATAGTGAGAACGACTGACCCCCGCAATTTCGGAAAGTCTATCGGTTGTTATTTTCTCATTATAATGGTGCTCCATATATGTAATACTGCGTTCCATGGACGGCTGCTCACTGGCTGCATATCTTAGTTCCATTCGCTCCAACAAACTCATAAGCACCTGATGAAAAAGAATCTGGTTGCGCATATGCCTGACTTCGTTACCAGGTAAACGATGAATATACAGCTCTTCAAGCTGTGCAGCCATTGCTGGTTCAGACGGAAAGATCTGAACAGAGGGTTCTGCCGCTAACACACTTGGCCGTCCCATCGTTCCCGTAGGCAATGACCTGGTCTGTTCCTGCGTGCTGATGGAGAGTGTATACAGATGAAGAGGATGCGTCAGATCGGTCTGTATGACAGCATCCCTCTTGGCCGGAATAAGAATGACCATGCCTTCGACAAGTTCGTAAAGTTCATCGTTAATACGAAGTGTACCTTTCCCACTGGCAACGGCCATCAGAACCGTCAGATTTTCATGGATTTGATGTATCGGCATCGTTGATGTGCTGTACAATGATTGAATGCTGTCTGCTGTATATATTGGAAAATAGGACTCTGCCCATTCCGAGTTGTTCATTTTCTGATCCTCCGTGACTCTTACCGGGCGGGTAATGACTCTAATTTCAGCTCATTCTACACGGTTAAATTGGCTATACCTCTTTATTTTAGCATTGCTGATTCATCCGGAGTACATTCTTCCCAAAGTAAAAGTTTCAGAATGGATAATAAATAAACGACCGTTCCCCAGTACTACTGGGAAACCGTCGCAGCTTCAATGTTGTCTGACAGTCCTGTGTCCTGTCTACATGACAGGACTATGACCATCAAAAGTATTCACTTAACCTAGTAATGACTTATTCAACTTTCAATACATGATGTGCCCTTCTTAATCACGATTCGCATCAATTTTGATGAGCTTTCGCGGTTCCTGTTCTTTTTCACCATACCAGAGCAACACATCGGCAAACAAATCCATAATGCGTATAAAGCTTTTCTTGTCAGCCTCTGAAATCGTATCAGCATACTGAAAAATATCATCAAAGCACAGATCACGAACAAATTCAGTATATTGGGCATACGCGTCGCGTCCATTGGCCGAAGGTTTGACATAAATGTCCTTGCGATTTCCACTTAAATGGTATTTTTCGAGTAATCCTTTTTCCGTTAGAACCTTCACATTTTTGGAAAACGTGCTGCGGCTCACGCCTAGTCGTGCTGCCATTTCCGACATTTTTTCTTCCTTGTCCTCCGCTTCCAGAATGTACTCCAGCGTCTGAATCTGCGAAGCGGAGAACGTCATATTCGTACCATAACTTCGCTGCAGCTTATACGTGTTTGAGTATGCATTACCATACTTGATGATCTTTTCAATAAGTTCCCGATGGTCGCCCATCCAGTCTAATTTCATGAATAATCCCTTTCACCTTCAGAGTGTCTCTATCTCTCTATTCCAATGTACTGAATTTAAATATGTTTTTCAATCCATGTGATCGCTTCCTCTATGACTTCATCCCGATTAGGTTCATTAAATATTTCATGCATGAGATGTGCATATATTTTCAGCGTTTTATCGGTTGAGGCAATATCACCGTAAAAGTCGCGCGAATCCTGTTCGCTCACCAGCCCGTCGTTTGCTCCATGCAGAACAAGTACAGGATCAACAAACTGCTTCGAATGTGTTTTTAACCAGGCCACTCCATTCCCCAGGCTATTAAACAAATCCACGGAAATCTGCTTTTCTACGAGCGGATCATTCACGTAAGCGGATACAACCTCCGGATCACTGCATACGCCGCTACCAAGCTCATTGGGAAAATACGTGCCCGGGGGAAGATCAAGTGGCAATTCTCCGGCAACCTTCGTATTGTAACGAGTTAACGCTCCGGATAGAACAATCCCTTTTACTTTACCTGGATATTTCGTTCCAAATGAAGAGGTTGCGAAGCCACCCATACTATGCCCAATGACAAAAAGCGGAATGTCGCCGCTCTCTTGCAAGGCTGCTTCAACAACCACATTTACATCATCAATGATCTGATGAAAATCACTGTAGAACGTACGCCTCCCTTCTGATCTTGCATGACCACGATGGTCAAAACGATATACGTTAAAACCACGTTTGTTTAGTTTATCGGTCAAATAATCATAGCGTCCGGCATGCTCACACAAGCCATGAACAATGACCACGGCTGCCTTGGCACCGCTTACAATATTTCTGCTAAAATAAAGCTGAGTTCCGTCAAAAGATTCAATTGTTGTCTCGACATGGTTCATCATTCATTCCATCCTTTCATTGTGCTCAAGCATCAACCCGCATAACCGACTTGAGCCATTTTGTTGATACACACTCTTCATACAGTATCCATAAAGCTTACAGCGACAATAATTTCATATGCGAATTATATTGTTTCTTACAGAAACAATATAACATCAGTTTTACACGCTGTCCAGATTAATACGACCAGATCGAGAATAAAATGCCGTATCCGGCCCATTAGAACGTGAACTACAGGCTTGTTTCCGATGTAATAAGCATGCATAGAAAAAAACCGCCAAACACTCGGAAATCCTTGTGTTTAGCGGTTTTTTTAGTTATGGAGCCTAGGGGGATCGAACCCCTGACCTCATCGCTGCCAGCGATGCGCTCTCCCAGCTGAGCTAAGGCCCCAAAATATGAATGTAAACGGTTGTCCATCTCTGCTTCATTCCGCAGGCGACTCCTATATCATATAAAATACAGCTTTGGCTGTCAACAACTTTTTGTTGGATTTAAAGTGATTGGAGAAGAACATCCTTTTTACTGGAACACACGTTACGGTAACCCCAGATTGCTCTTCTCCCTTACCCGCTTCATTAATCCTCGATGTCTTCTTTGGACAACAGGGATTTCAATTCTTTCATGAACATATTGATGTCTTTGAATTGGCGATACACCGAAGCGAAGCGTACATAAGCTACTTCATCCACAGGAAACAACTGTTCCATCAGCAGTTCGCCAATCTGGCGGCTCTCTACTTCAGCATCCGCTGTATTTCGCAGGGACTTCTCCGTCTCGGATACCATCATCTCCAACGTCTCGACCGAAACCGGACGTTTCTCACACGCTCGTATTAGACCACGAAGAATCTTGTCCCGGCTAAACTCCTCCCGACTGCCATCCTTCTTGATAACGATCAGCGGTGTTTCTTCAATCATTTCAAAAGTTGTAAATCTTCTGGCACACTGCTCACACTCACGACGACGACGAATCGATTTCGATTCATTGGCCGGCCTTGAATCAAGCACCTTGGTGCCCAGATAGGCGCAATAAGGACATTTCAATTCAGATCACTTCCCATGTTTTACTTTTACCACAAATTCCCTGTAATCATTTAGTTATGAAAATCGTATTGGCGACACATAATACTTTTACCAACCGCGAGGAGGTGAACAGCAATGGCACAAAGCAATGGTAACTCCAACAACCTGGTGGTAACTAAAGCTACCGCAGCTCTCGAGCAAATGAAATATGAAGTTGCTCAAGAACTCGGAATCAGCATTCCACAAGACGGATACCAAGGTAACATGACTTCTTACGAGAACGGTTCGATCGGTGGATACATCACGAAGCGTCTGGTAACAATTGCAGAACAGCAATTGGCAGGTCAATACCAATAATATCTGCATCGTAATACGGTAATACAGAGGAGCATGGAGCGGCCGGTGAATAACCGGTCTGCTCGGTGCTTCTACTTATTTTGGACCATGCCTAGAATGTCTTCTCTTAGAACGTATTATAGATCTTTACATATTGATTATAATAATAAATAACGCGTTGTACATAGTGCCGGGTCTCACCAAACGGAATATCCTTGACCGTCTCAAACGAGCCGTCCCAAACACCATCCCTCAGCCATGAGTTTACTTTGCCCGGACCAGCATTGTACGCAGCAATCATAGCCGTTTCATTCCCGTCAAATTGATCGGACAGATTACGTAGATACCAGGTACCCAACTGGATATTTCTTTCAGGCTCGTGCTTTAATTCTTCCAATGAGGTGCCCGGAATTTTGGCTTGCTCCATAATCCAGTTCGCGGTGTCGGGCATAAGCTGCATCAGCCCAATGGCCCCTCTCTTGGATTCTTTGCTTGTCTTAAAATTGGTTTCCACCTTGATGATGGAGGCTATAAGAAACGGATCAACCTCATAACTCTGAGACTGTGCACGAATCTCTTCCTTATAATGAATCGGATAGAACCATGACATCCAGTTCGTATTCAGGAACAGCACCAATACAAAAGACACAAACATCAACAACAATACCCGTTTTTTACGCAGCAATCTCATAATAGACCTTTACGATGCAAAAATGAAATAATTTGCTGCTCCGTCTCTGACCACAAGCCGCTGTTATCAATAACCACGTCAGCCCGCTGCTTCTTGTCTTCAATGTCCATCTGTACGTCAATACGGGCATCTGCTTGCTCCACTGTCATTGCGTCTCGGCTCATCAGTCGTTCCCGCTGCACGGACCTGGGGACATATACAACCATCACTTCTTCAAAGCCTTCTTCCAGCCCTGACTCGTACAATAACGGAATATCCGATACGACAAGCTTGTCCGGATGTTCAAGCTCGTATATCGCAGCACGTTCACGCATCTCCTTGCGGATTGCAGGATGTGTAATAGCCTCCAGCGCTTTGCGTTCCTCTGGATCCTGAAACACAATACTGCCCAGCTTTTTCCGATCTAGTGTTCCGTCCTCATTCAATATGGCTTGTCCGAACCGCTGAACAGCCGCAGCCAGAATGGGATGCCCGGGCATCATGACTTCCCGGGCAATAACATCTGCATCAATGAGCAACGCTCCCTTACTGGCGAGAAAGGCGGAAACACTACTTTTGCCTGTCGCGATCCCGCCGGTTAAGCCAATATTCATTATTTCACCTCACAACAACTTCATTATTCCCATAATCATTAATAAAAGCGCAGGTAGCACGGATAATCTTCGCATCCAACTCAGTGCAGCAAATCGCAACCCAACCCTCATGCCCAATGACAGAAATACCCCGCTAAACAACGCAATAACTAGTGCAGTCCACAAGGTCGGGAATCCCAATAAGGCGGCCCCCAATCCTGCGCCGAAAGCATCCAGAGAAAGAGCAATACCAAGCCACATCGCTTCTTGAACGGATATACTTCCCGAATTGTCCATATCCGCCTTTGAGGGGCTACGCAGAATCTGAATGACTACCCCCAGCTTCCGCAGCTCAAGTGTAAAGACCATTCGTTCCAGAGATCCTCCAGAAGCCGATTGCTCAAGCTCAAGCGCGAGCACCTGATTTCTGCCTTTCGACTGAGCTTCTTGTGGGGATTGCGCACCACTTCGAATTGTTCCTGCTCCCTCACACAATCCGTTGTCTGTTTCCAGCTGTTCCTTGCCTCGTTTTCGAATCAGTTGCAGCAACGACCATGCGCCAATACCGATCAGAATAACCGCTCCAACAATCGAAGCCGCATCCGGAGATACCACATGGGACAGAAGTACACCTACTTGCATGGATAACGCAATAACCAGACCCGAACAGATGGAAATGACGACAATGGATAACAGCGGAATTTTAGTCCTCCGCAGCCCATATGTAATCCCGACTCCAAAACCATCTAAACTAAGCGCCAAAGCAAGCGCCAGTAATGAAATAAAATGATGCAGCACCCCGCATTCCTCCCCTGTGCGGAACTCGTTCCAACCGGCGGCTGCCAGTATAGGTATACGCCCGCTTATTTCTGCCATATCAGTATATGGAGGGAGGAGTCCAAGGGTGCTACAATTTAACGATTTCGTTCATGCTGCCAAACCCATCACCGATTTAGAGCAGCGGCTGACACTTCGGACAATAATGCGTGCCCCTGCCGCCTACTACGCTCTTCTCGATTAATGTGCCACAAGTTGCACAAGGTTCAGATTTGCGTCCATATATTTTCAACTGATGCTGGAACATTCCCATCTCGCCCTGCCCATTAACATAGGACTTAATGGAGGAGCCACCTGCATTCACCGCATCCTGCAGCGTAGCTACGATCGCTTCATGCAGCACGGTTAGCTGCGCTTCTGTCAATGTCTTGGCAATGGTCTCTGGATGAATGCCTGCGCGGAACAAAGCCTCGTCCACATAGATATTCCCGATGCCGACCACATATGCCTGATTTAACAACACTGCCTTAATTTTGGTTGTCCGTTTGCCAACAGCATCACGGAATGCAGCCACAGTAAACGCGGGATCAAGCGGCTCCAGCCCCAATTTTAACAAAGGTTTGGATATCAGTTCTTCCCCAGCATTGAAGAGATGCATTGTACCGAATTGACGCACATCCTTATACCGTAGTTCTGTTCCATCGGTAAAGTGGAAGATGACATGGGTATGCTTCTCCACTTCCTCATGCTGTTTGTATACCCCGTACCTTCCTTCCATCCGCAGATGGGAGACGAGCACCAGCCCGTCCAGCAAAATACGCAAAAACTTGCCTCTGCGCTCCACACCGATCACGGTATGTCCCGCAAGTTCCATTGCAAATGCATCTATGTCGTCCGGCCGCTGAATAATCCGCGGCAAGCTAACGGTAACTGAGTCAATGGTCTTGCCAACAATAAGTTGATTCAATGTTCTTCTGACTGTTTCGACTTCCGGTAATTCCGGCATGATGTTCTCACCTCCCCTACATTATAACGGAAGATAGCGCTCAGCGGGACCCCTTCTTGTGTCAAAAACAGTTGAAAAACAGATTGTAAAATAACGGAAAACCCGCTGGGGATCCATTATTTAGCCTCGTACCAGTTTTCCCCGTAGCTGACTTCCGCTTTCAGCGGCACAGACAGCTCCAATGCGTTTTCCATCACTGAAGGAACCAATTCTTTCATCAGTTCCAGCTCATCCGCAGGCACTTCGAATACAAGCTCATCGTGCACCTGAAGCAGCATACGGCTCTTCAGCTTGCGTTCACGCAGCGCTTCATCCATCTGTACCATGGCAAGCTTGATGATATCTGCCGCAGTTCCCTGAATCGGCGTATTCATCGCTGTCCGTTCCGCAAAGGAACGCAGGTTAAAGTTGCTTGCATTGATTTCTGGCAGATAACGACGACGTTCCAGCAGCGTTTTGACATAACCATCCTGACGCGCTTCCTTCACAATATCGTCCATGTATCGGCGCACACCCTGAAACACTTCAAAGTATTGATCAATGAACTGTGCCGCCTCCTTACGCGTGATGTGCAGGTTCTGCGAAAGGCCGTAATCACTGATGCCGTATACAATCCCGAAGTTAACCGCCTTTGCAGAACGACGCATGTCTCCATCCACCTCTTCTGGCTTCACACCAAACACATCTGAGGCCGTCTTCGTATGGATATCCATGTCCTGGACAAAAGCTTCCTTCAGCCGCTCATCATCTGAAATATGGGCGAGTACGCGCAGTTCGATCTGCGAATAGTCTGCTGCCAGGATAGACCAGCCCGGTTCGGAAGGAACAAACACCTTCCTGATTTTACGTCCTTCCTCCATACGAATTGGAATGTTCTGCAAGTTCGGGAACTGGCTGCTCAGACGTCCGGTAGCTGCAATCGTCTGCCGATAGTACGTATGCACTTTGCCATCCTTCTCTGAAATCTCTTTGAGCAGTCCTTCTACATATGTGGATTGCAGCTTGGCAAGTTGACGATATTGCAGAATGTGCTTGACGACATCGTTATAAGGAGCCAGCTTCTCCAATACTTCGGCGTCTGTAGAGTACCCTGTCTTTGTTTTCTTCACCACAGGCAGACCGAGTTTATCGAATAAAATCTCACCCAGTTGCTTCGGTGAATTCAGATTGAATTCCGTACCGGAAAGCTTGTAGATTTCCGCCATCAACCTGCTTATATTTTCTTCGAACTCACTGCCCAAAGCCTGCAAATCTGCCGTATTAGCCTTAATGCCCTGTTTCTCCATATCAGCAAGAATACGTGACAAAGGCATCTCCAGGTCATGGAAGAGTGCGTTCATCTCATTGCTCTCCAGCGCCTGCTCCTGGAGTGGAATAATCGCTGCTACTGCGGCTGCTTTACGACACAGAAAATCTCCGAGTATATCTGCCTCAGGCACCCTGTATTTTGCACCTTTGCCCATAACCGTATCATCCTCAACAAGGGAAGGCAGACCATACTTCGTAGTCAGGCCGCTAATTGTCTGATTCGATTCGGTTGGATCAAGCAAATAGGCAGCCAGCTGCACATCAAAGGACGCTCCTGCAAACTCAATCCCATGCGCATGCAGCGCCAGGTCAACACGATGCAGGTCATATCCTCGCTTGGGTTGTTCTGCATTACCGAGCCATTCTCGTACTGGAGCTGCTGCTTCAGACTGAAGCAGCTCGGGAGACAGGAATGTATAGGTTCCGGCTGAACCTACAGCAAGTCCAATCAGTTTTGCCTGATGCGGGTTATCGCCATGTGTCTCCACATGCAGCACATCAATGGATCCGAGTGAGCCGAACAGATCACTAATCGTTTCTTCTGTTGCAATGGACGATTCCACCGCAGCAGCTGGTACGGCTTCCTGTTCAGAAGCTACACTTCCACGGAAAGACAGACGTTCAAGCAAAGACTTGAATTCGAGCTTGGCCAAAGCCGGGCCTGCCAGTTCCTCTTTTAATCCGGCGAACTGCATATCTTCCCACGTTTGCTCCAATGGAACTTCACGATGAATCGTGGCAAGCTGCTTGCTCATACGGGCATCTTCGGCATGAGCCTCAATCTTTTCTTTCATTTTCCCCTTCAGCTCACCTGTGCCGTTTAGAACTTCCTCAACCGAGCCGAACTGATGCAGCAGCTTCAAAGCCGTCTTCTCTCCGACACCAGGAATGCCCGGGATATTGTCAGACGTATCGCCCATCAGGCCTTTGAGATCAATAATTTGAAGCGGAGTGAGACCATAGCGCTCCTTAATCTGAGCAGGATCGTACAGCTCAATCTCGGTGACCCCTTTACGTGTAAGCCCGATATGCACATGTTCAGACGCGAGCTGCAACATATCTTTGTCACCCGACACAACGAGAACCTGTCTTCCCGCTTCATCTGCCCGTTTTGTTAATGTTCCGATAATGTCATCCGCTTCAAATCCTGCAAGCTCAAACTGGGCAATACCCAAGCCTTGAAGCAGCTCTTTCAGGAGTGGAAATTGCTCTGACAACTCCGGTGGTGTTTTCTCCCGGCCACCCTTATATTCCTGATAACCTTCATGTCGGAACGTGACTTTACCTGCATCAAATGCCACCATCACATGTGTCGGTTTATGTTCTTCCAGTAACCGCAGTAACATCGTGGTAAAACCGTATACCGCATTGGTGTGCAAACCTTTCGAGTTCGTTAACGGCGGCATTGCAAAAAACGCCCTGTAAATAATGCTATTACCATCTATGAGAATAAACTTGTCCATTCCAGCACCTCACGTATCGTATCGTCAATCCTTCAATTACCTTTACTCTCATGATACCATACACACCAGTTACAAAAAAAAAATCAGTCGATTTTTATGTCATCATCTGACCTGCAGAAAAAAGGAACCCCCTCCACAGACAGCCTGTATACAGGCCACCCAAGAGAAAGTCCCTTTATTCCGTACGAATTACCCGAATTTCACTAATACAGTTACCTATTGATTCAAATCAGGGCGTTTTCCTGTTACCAGATACACCGTGCTCTCACCAATGTTTGTTGCGTGGTCACCAATCCGTTCGATGTAACGCCCTACCATCATCAAGAGCATCGCTTGTGAAGCCCTATTCGGATGGTCTGTCATGAACGAGTAAAGATCACTGATCATATGGCTGTACAATTGGTCGACCTGATCGTCGGTCTGAGCCATTTTGTAAGCCAGATCCGTATTTTCTTTCAGGAAGGATTCGATGGATTCATCAATCATGGCTTTCACGATTTCAGCCATTCGTGGAATATCCACCAAAGGTTTAATCAGCTCCTGCCCTTCCATGCGAAGTGTCACTTTCGCTACATCCAGTGCGAGGTCACCCATTCGTTCCAGATCACTTGAGATTTTGAAAGCAACGATAATGCGTCTCAGATCCTTTGCTACTGGCTGTTGTGTAATGATGAGCTTGGAACCCAGTTCCATAATCTTGTCTTCCAAGGCATTCAGATTCGCATCATTCTTGATGATGACCTGAGCTTTCTCGGCATCCATTGTCCGTAAACTTTCAATGGCACCATCCAGCGCCTTTCCTACATGCTCACCCATTTGCCGAAGCAGTGTGCGCAGTTCCTCAAGCTCTTGATCAAATTCTTTTCTGCGAATCATAGATTCCATGTCCTCCTTATCCATCATCTCCGGACACACCGGGATCGTTCGAACTCAGTTTGCTTATCCGAACCGTCCGGATATATAATCCTCGGTTCTGGAATCCTGCGGTGTGGAGAACAATGTTTCTGTATCGGCCGCCTCCACCACTTCCCCATTCAGGAAAAATACAGTACGACCCGATACCCGCGCTGCCTGATGCATGTTGTGGGTTACCATCACAATGGTATATTTATGATGCAATTCCTTCACCAGTTCCTCAATTTTGAGTGTCGAGATCGGATCTAGTGCAGACGTTGCCTCATCCATCAGCAGGACGTCAGGCTGGACAGCCAGGGCACGTGCAATACAGAGCCGCTGCTGTTGTCCGCCAGAGAGACTGAGTGCCGATTTTTTGAGCACATCCTTTACTTCGTCCCACAGTGCAGAATGGACCAGACTCTGCTCAACCAAACGATCCAGTTCTGCTTTTTGTGTCACCCCATGAAGTCGTGGCCCATAGGCCACGTTATCGTAGATGGATTTTGGAAAAGGGTTAGGCTGCTGAAACACCATTCCGACCCGCTTGCGCAGCGTTTCAACTTCAATTTCATTGCTATAAATGTCGGAACCGTCCAGCATAACTTGTCCTTCCACACGTACGCCTGGAATCATGTCATTCATCCGATTCAAAGTACGAAGCAAGGTGGATTTGCCGCAACCCGATGGACCGATAAACGCGGTAACCGTCTTCTCCGGCAGGTCCATTGATATATTTTTAAGCGCGTGATGCGTATCATAGTATAAATTAAGTCCTTCAATGTGAATGAGGTCTTTCATGGATGTTCACTTCTCCTTCGCGGCAGGGACAACCAGATTCCCTTACGTAAACCGATGCCAATAATTGAACTTGGCTCCGGCCATCTATAATATCCTACCCTCTCATTGTAAAAACAGTATCACTTTCATGTTAACGGAATGTAAAAAGAGACATCTTTCACACTCATGACCCCCTTATCTGATCATTGCGTATGAACGATGCCTATCCTACCTTCATTTAATCATCCGCCTGGACCATATCTTCCAGTCTCTCCCGAATATGCTCTGCCAATTCCCCAGCCGTCTTGCCTTCCATGGCAATATTTTCTGCAATATGAGACATGCCTGCTACAGCCGTGTTCAGCTGTTTGAATGCCGCCCCTCCATCGTTTACATGAACGGAGCTGCTGTTAATCTCTGCCGTGCTTGCTCTCACCAATTCTACAGTCTGTCTGGTTAGACCGCCGATATCCTCCAGCAAAGAAGACATATTTCCCGCAACCTCACGGGTTTGCTTGGCAAGTGCGCGAATCTCCCCAGCAACGACCTGAAACCCCCGTCCGTACTCCCCAGCATGTGCTGCTTCAATGGAAGCATTCATGGCAAGCAGCCCACTCTGGTCTGCTAATGAACGAATGGAACTTGCCATCCCGGAACCCATATCGATGGAACGCAGCATGTCATCAGCGTGCTTCTGCTGACCATCAATATGCTGATATACACGGTTATATGAAGCATCGACCTGACTAAGACTGCTGGCACCCTGCTGGGACAACTGTATGATCTGTTCTGCTTCTTCCCCCGCTTTTCGAGCCGCTTGAACCAGTCTGGTAACGGAATCGTTGATTCTTGTTATTTCCTTTCTGCTCTGTGTAATAATATGTACACGTTCTTCCGAGGCCACATGCTGCAGCTTACGGGAAAGGGACATGACATCCCTCATCGTCAGCACACCTAGCAATTGGTCTTCTTCCGTAACGATCAAACAATCATAGAAATTTTGCTCGCTGCGGGTCAAAGCAATGTCAATTATCGCGGTGGCTTCTGCATGCACATCGACAATGACAGGAGAAGAGTCCGCTGCATTCACAACCGGCTTCCGGTAGAAAAGATCTGCCGCAAAGCGTCCATTCAGCATCCGGTATAACGTCTCTCGCATCAACAATCCTAATGGCTGCATTTGATCATCACATAATACAATACAAGGGTACTCCTGATCCTGATTCAACAGGCTTGCCGCTTCCCCACAGGTCGTATGAACGCCAACTACCGGAACTTGGCGGCAATAGTCCCGTAATGAAATTACAATGTCTTTGGAATCCATAACTCCATCTTCATCTTTTTGTTCAGTAATGTCCGTTATGGCTTGTTCTTGTTGCGTATATAACATTTCTTTGGGCTGGTCGGGCTTCACTTCGAGCAACATGGGCATAAATGCGCAATCTCCTTTACGTATGAGCTCCGTCCTGAGATGGAATATATAGGTACAAAGTATCACTCAGACAGCTTCATCCTACTCCCTATACGTTAAGGAAAATAATTCTTTATATTAACGGAATGTAAAATAAAACTCCCCAATCATTGTTAACTCGAATGATGGGGAGTTTTTCTTTTTACAACCAATTTATAACCTACACCGCGAATCGAATCAATGTGAACCGACTCCGGGTCCAGCTCCAGCTTTTTCCGCAATGAACTGACGTGAACGTCCACCGTGCGCTGTCCTCCGATATAATCGAAGCCCCAGACCGCATTCATCAGATCATCCCGTGTAAGCACAACACCCGGTTTCTTGGCCAGATAAAGCAGAACCTCGAACTCCTTGGGACGCAGACTGATGGATTGTCCACCCAGCGTAACCTCGTACTTCAAAGGATAAATCTCAAGCTCTCCCAAAATAATGCGTGAACCGTCTTTATCCTCTGGCTGAGGCAAATCCTCACCATTCGAATAACGTCTTAACACCGCATCTACTCGAGCAAGCAATTCGGATACACCAAAGGGCTTGGTAATATAATCATCGGCACCTGATTTTAAGCCTTGCACCACTTCGGCTTCACCGTTCTTGGCTGTGAGAATAATGACCGGTGTACTGACACCCTGAATTCGTAGCTTGTTCAGAATATCCAGACCATTCATTCCAGGAAGCATCAGATCCAGCAGAATCAGATCAAAATCCTGGGACAAGGCCCGATCATAACCTGAAGATCCGTGATCCTCAGCAATAACATCATAGCCCTCTTGTGTCAGGTTGTACGTAAGCAATCTTGATAATGTTGGTTCATCTTCAATAACGAGCAAACGCTGCGCCATGGTACCCCTTCTCTCCTTGTAGGTTGTCTGTTGCCACAACACTTTCTTTATCATAGCACCTAATTGTTAACTGTGTGTAAAACAGTATATTCCTTTTTACATTCCGCTCCCAACAGGCTATATTTCTTCATCCTGAATTAATGGAAGGATAACACGAAACGTCGTTCCCATGCCAAGTTCACTCTCTACAGCCAGTTGGCCATGGTGTAATTCAACCAGATGCTTCACAATCGAAAGTCCAAGTCCAGTTCCTCCCGAATTACGGGATCTGCCCTTGTCCACCCGATAGAAGCGTTCAAAAATCCGTGGTAAATCTTTCTTCGGAATACCAATTCCTGTGTCAGACACTGCAAAGACTACTTGTTCTTCTTCCTCATTATGTTCCACTGACACTTGCAATTTTACCCTTCCACCCTCCGGTGTATAGTTAATGCCGTTGGATAACAGATTAATAAAGATCTGCTTCATTTTATCCTCATCAGCTTCAATATACAATTCTTCAGGAACATTCATCTCCAGACGAATATCTTTCTTCTCTGCCACCTTAGACAGGGTACCCAGGACCATCTCGAAGAACGAATGCACATGCACAGGTGAACACTGCAGCGGAGCCCGTTTGGATTCAATTTTGGATAACTCCAGTATATCACCGATTAATCGGTTCAGTCTGTCACCTTCATCATATATGATCTGCAGGAATGAACGTTCCGTCTCTTTGTCCTGTACCCCGCCGCTAAGAAGCGTTTCAGCAAAACCTTTGACCGCAGCCACAGGCGTCTTGAGTTCATGAGATACGTTCGCTACAAACTCACTGCGCATCGATTCAAGCCTGCGGATCGCTGTTACATCCTGCAGGAGGAATAGCATCCCCCGATAAGCGCCATCATCTTCAGACATCGGTACCCCATCAATGCGAATCAACTTTTCAACCGGATTGAACACACTCACTTCTTCATGCATCGGTTCTCGCAGTGCAACACTCTCTTCAACAGTTCGCGTCAGCTCATAATGCCGCTTTAATTCAACATATGGCTTGCCAGTAACGCGCTCTGCCTGAATGCCAAGCATACGCTCCGCTTCCCGATTGACCAGGGCAATGGATTGACCTGCATCAATCATGATAATGCCCCCTGTCATGTTGGCAAGGACACTTTCCAGCAGCGCTTCATTATCCCTGATCGTCTTCAACTGCATCTGAAGGCTGTCTGCCATTCCATTAATGGCAAGCCCCAGTTGGCCAATTTCATCATTACGGGTTACGTCCACCCTCGCATCATAGTCCAGCTTGGTAATACGGTGAGCCACCTTCGTAATATGTTCAATCGGTGATGTCAGCCCCCGCGCAACCCGGTAACTGACCAGAGCCACAATCAGGAACAGAAGTCCAAGGGTGAAAAACATTAAAATCCAGCCCTGCTGAAGTCCTTGATCTACATCTTCAAGACTCATGGATAAACGAATATATCCGTCAAATTTCCCGCTGGGTAACTCAATCATGTCACTTTGATCTGAATTCACAGGAAGCGCCACATACAGCATATCCTGCCCCAATGTTTCGCTGTAACGAATCGATTGACCATAGCTTTGCCCAACCGCTTCTTTAATCTCCTGACGGTCCAAGTGGTTGTCCATGGACTTAGGATCGCTCTCCGAGTCGCCAATGACCGTTCCGTCTTTATTAATAAAGGTTACCCGTGAATCCGTCAGTCGATCCAGTTCCACAGCACGTTCTGTGTAATATTTCTGTGTCTCTGCATTTGTCGGATCGGTTGCATCATGGAACGGGAACGTTGCTTTCAGCAAATTGATCTCACGCACCATCGTTTTCTCCAGTGCAGTGATGTGAGTAGTTTTAAACACTCTGCCCATCGTATAACCAGCCACAATGACGGAAATACCGATCAGCACCATCATGATGATGGCAAGGCGAATTCGGAAAGGTCTCATCTATCTCTTCCTTTGTTGTAAAATTAATAATTAACATATCCTAACGCTTCGTGTTTCATTTTGGACGAGATGCCAAACATCGCACAGTCCACTCCATATATAGTGCGTCGCATTTTGTTTGCTCATCTTCATGTGAGCGCCTCCGCAGCTTACTTCTTCGGTCTATATCATATCACAGATAGCATGAAGATCCTGCCATTTTTGATAAGGAGCTAATCAGCGAGTTGTTATAGGACTATCTCCACGCAAGACTATAGATAAAATATCATGGTTGTATCAACGCCGATACCGACTTTTGTAAATATGATCAAAATCATATCCATTCCAATTATATGCGCATAAAAAAAGACGTACCGACCAGCTTCCTGGACGATACGCCTTCATTTCGAACATTTCGTTGATCGATTATCCATTCACCACTTCGCCACCATTGACGTGCATAACCTGACCGCTCACGTAGGAAGAATCATCAGAAGCGAGATACACGTAAGCTGGAGCCAGTTCATCCGGTTGTCCGGGACGTTTCATTGGCTGAGTAGCCCCAAATTCGCTCACCTTTTTCTCATCAAAGGTGGATGGTATGAGCGGGGTCCAAATAGGTCCTGGAGCAACGGCATTCACGCGAATTCCCTTCTCCACAACGTTCATCGACAAGGAGCGTGTAAATGAAGTGATTGCTCCTTTGGTAGATGAATAATCAATCAACGTCGGATTTCCGCGATATGCGGTAATAGAAGTCGTATTAATGATGGTGCTACCTTTTTTGAGATGCGGCAGGGCAGCTTGTGTAATGTAAAACATACCGAAGATATTGGTACGGAACGTGCGCTCCAACTGTTCTGGTGTAATATCCTCCAACTGCTGCTGTGGATGCTGCTCGGCTGCATTATTCACCACAATATCCAGCTTGCCCAGTTGATCCACCGTCTGCTGCACTGTGCTCTTGGCAAAAGTATTGTCACCAATGTCCCCGGCAATGAGTATACATTTACGTCCTTCCTGTTCGACCTGACGCTTTGTTTCCTCAGCATCCTCATGTTCACTCAGGTACACGATCGCTACATCCGCGCCTTCCTTCGCATATGTAACGGCAACAGCACGTCCAATTCCACTGTCTCCACCCGTGATCAATGCAACCTTATCCAACAGCTTTCCGGCTGCTTTATATTGAGGTTTCTCAAACTCTGGTTTGGGGTGCATCTCCGATTCGATACCGGGGCGCTGATCCTGATGTTGAGCAGGCATCGTCTTTTGGTTTTGTGTATCGGTTGACATCTAGTATTTCTCCTCTCAAAATGGAATGTCTGATCTAGTCTCATTCTGTAGGATGGCATGAACAGTACAGATTATTCCTTCTTTCAAAGGTTCATCCTCCAAAGTCGCTGTATTTCGTCTTCGATATTTACTTACCACACCCTTTTGGAGGTCAAACAGAAAAATCCCATGATGATCTGATCGCTTATTTCATTCTCTAACAGACATCCTTCCATTGGAGGTAAAGCCGTAATGGATTGGCCCAGCTTCCCAAACATTCAAAATTTTTTCAAAATTAGACTGTTTCAGCATCCAAATTGGTTTCCTATGCCGTATAGGCTGATGTACAATGTACAGTATACTGATAAGCTTTAAACTACATTTATCAAGCTTAAATGAGGCTGTTCTATAATCCCCACGGAGCAAACATTCTGATCTAATATGGAGACCTAACCCATGGAATCGCACATTAATTCTTATATAACACTTGTAGCAACATCAGCAGTGCTGAATGTTTTTCTGTGTTTATATACTTATGTTAGAAGAGCAGAAATCCCTAGTTCGAAAATATTCATACTCTATACAGCAGCTCTGTCTGTGTACACCTTCGGATACGCGATTGAACTCGCCAGCAATACTCTGGAGCAGATGAAGTTCTGGACGACCGTAGAATACATCGGCATGCCTTTCTCCGCCTCGCTTGGGCTGCTGCTCATGATACAATACACAGGTAAAACGTTATCCAAAAAAGGGACTGCGGCACTGTTTGTAATTCCTTCCATTACCTTGTTCATGGTGGCAACCAATGATTATCATCATTTATTTTATAAAAAAGTGTGGCTAAGAGAAGACAGCTCTGTCCCCCTAATAGAAATTGCCATAGGTCAATGGTACGTAGTTCATGGTGCATTCACCTTTTCCTGTCTATTGTGCGCCTGCCTTATTCTCATCAGACAATGGAGACATACCAAAAAGATGTACCGTCGTCAGCTACTTACACTAATCACCTCACAGATTATTCCCATGGTAGCGGCCTTCATATATTTGCTTGGTCTGACACCAGGTGGAATGGACCCCGTCCCGGTTCTTATGTGCATAACATCCGCAATGTATATATGGGCTATTCTATCCTCCCGTCTTCTAAGCATCGTGCCTATTGCCAAGGATAGTATCTTTGAAAGCATGCGTGAAGGAGTTATCGTGCTGGATAGCACCAATCGTCTCGTCGATTACAACAAATCTCTACGTGATATGCTGCCTGAGCTTGATTTGAGTATGGTGGGTCAATATTTGAACGATATTTGGCTATCTCTTGCGGGAGAGACTTTTCCCGTGGAATATGGCCGGGAAGGCCTGCAAACGGATTTGTACTGGCAATTAAACGGAGAGACCGTCTGTTACCAGGTCAGAACATCTTATGTGTATAACAAAGAAGGACAAGCCGTTGGTACTCTGATTATGCTGATTGATATTACAGAACAGCGTTTCCTGCAAGAACAACTGAAGCAGCTGGCTTACTTCGATGGCCTCACCAAAATATATAACCGTACACAGTTCCTGCTTCGAGGACGGGAGATACTGAGTGAAGCCCAGCTTAATCTGCAGCCTGCGGCCTTTATTTTATTTGACATTGATCATTTCAAACGAATTAATGACACCTATGGACATGACGTTGGCGATCAGGCCATCATTCACGTAGTCTCTGTATGTAATCGTTATCTGAATCCGGAGATGCTGTTTGCACGTTATGGAGGAGAAGAGTTTGTCATCGCTGTTCCCCATGCATCCCTTCAAGATGGTGAGTTGCTCGCCCAGAAATTACGCGTGGCCTTGTTGAATGACCCGCTGGAGGTACAGGGAACTCGTATTCCACTGACTTCAAGCTTCGGGGTGGCCCAATATAATGGAGGGTCCGATTCTCTGGAATCCTTGCTGCGCGATGCCGATACGGCCCTGTATGAGTCCAAGCGTAACGGGCGAAATACCGTATTTGCCCACGCTGTGAGCCTAGGGTGAAGAATGTAGAACTTAACTGTGTTAGTCATATAAACTGTAGATTCAATACTATCACTTTGCTGGTTGTCAGATATTTCTCCAGCCGAGCGAACAAAAATAGACAGCCTCATAGGCTGTCTATTTCAATACGTTTCAATACCTTATTTTCTAATTCGGCTTGTCCAGCGTCTGAAGTGCAAACGCTTTAAGTTCAGCAAGCAATTAAAATTCGTTCGCAGCTGTTCTTAGATCACCTGATTGTTAACCATCAGATACACCATAATGAGCAGGAAGATGGCAAGCAATGTGCTGAACGTACGAATCTTGCTTTGCTCTGCATTAACGTCACGATTGCTTTTCACAGCCTCTGCTGCCAAACGAAGCGGTTTGCCCATAATCCCACCAATTGCTGCAATCGCGAGCAGCAGAACGACAACTACGCCCATCCACAGATAGGAATACTCACCTTTGGTCATCAAGTAACCGCCCGTAAGAAGTTGAATCACCAGTCCATACTGCGCAATACGATTCAATGAACGGAGTGATGCAAATGCCCCTTCCTGGGCCGCTGTACTCAGGGTACGGATTTTGCCAACCACGAAAGGCAAGACCAGATAGAATCCCATCGCCAGTGCTCCAATAATATGAAGCAAATACATAATCATTGTCAAAATGTCCATCCTCCTCAAAAATTTCAGTTCAGTGTGTTATACATCACATCTCATTATACTGGGGAACTTATCCAAAGAAAAGAAAACCTCCGGATGATCCGAAGGTTTTCTGTGTATTCCTGTCAAAAAGTATTCAAACTTACAGGTTTACTACTGAAATGACGTTACGAACGGAATCAGCAGATTTGTCGAGTCCCGCTTTTTCTTCAGCAGTCAGTTCCAGTTCAAAGATTTTTTCAATTCCGTTACCACCCAGAATGGTTGGCACGCCAAGGAACAAATCATTGTAGCCATATTCCCCTTCGAGGTAAGCAATAACCGGAATAATTCGTTTTTTGTCTTTCAAAATGGCTTCGGTCATTTGCACCAAAGAAGCTGCCGGTGCATAATATGCGCTGCCGTTTCCAAGCAGGTTTACGATCTCACCGCCGCCAACACGTGTGCGTTGTACGATGGATTCGATGCGATCTGCCGGGATGAGAGTGTCGATTGGAATACCACCAACGCTGGAATAACGAACGAGTGGTACCATATCGTCTCCGTGGCCGCCAAGAACGAATCCACGGACATCTTCAACCGATACATTCAGCTCTTGTGCAATGAATGTGCAATAACGTGCAGTATCCAGAACACCGGACTGACCGATTACACGGTTTTTAGGAAAACCAAGCGTCTGATAAGCCGCATATGTCATTGCATCCACCGGGTTGCTTAGAATAATGACGATGGAATCAGGGCAATATTTTTTCACATTTTCACAAACAGACTTCACGATACCTGCATTCGTGTTGACCAGATCATCACGGCTCATACCCGGTTTACGGGCAATACCTGCCGTAATAATAACAATCTCCGAACCTGCAGTATCCTCGTAGTTGGAAGTACCAACGATATTGCTGTCGAAGCCCTGAACAGGACTCGCTTCCATCATATCGAGCGCTTTACCTTTCGTCGGGTTTTCCAATTGAGGAATATCAACCAGAACAACATCCCCGAGTTCTTTTTGGGCAAGCATCAAAGCCGTTGTAGCTCCGGTAAATCCGGCGCCGACTACTGTGATTTTTTTGCGCTGAATAGTCACGATTCACATCTCCCCTTACAGGTTTTTAATGATTTGATCAGCAAATTCAGAACATTTCACTTCAGTAGCGCCGTCCATCAGACGTGCAAAGTCATAAGTAACTGTTTTGTTGTTGATGGATGTCTCCATACCTTTGTAGATCAGGTTAGCCGCTTCTTGCCATCCCAAGTGCTCAAGCAACATAACGCCGGACAGGATAACGGAACCAGGGTTCACGACATCTTTGTCAGCATACTTAGGTGCAGTACCGTGAGTAGCTTCGAAGATAGCATGTCCTGTTACATAGTTGATGTTCGCTCCTGGAGCGATACCAATTCCGCCAACTTGTGCAGCCAGTGCATCGGACAGATAGTCACCGTTCAGGTTCAACGTTGCGATAACATCGAACTCGCCTGGACGAGTCAATACTTGTTGCAGAGCGATATCGGCAATTGCATCTTTCACGATGATTTTGCCAGCATCTTCAGCTGCTTTTTGAGCAGCATTTGCTGCATCTGTGCCATCTTTTTCCTTGATGACATCGTATTGTGCCCAAGTGAACACTTTGTCAGCGAACTCTTCTTCAGCAACTTCATAACCCCAGTTTTTGAAGGCACCTTCAGTAAATTTCATGATATTGCCTTTGTGTACCAATGTAACGCTCTTACGGTTGTGATCGATGGCATACTGCACTGCTGCACGTACCAAACGTTTGGAACCTTCAGAGGAAACTGGCTTGATACCAATACCGGAAGTTTCAGGGAAACGGATTTTGTTTGCACCCATCTCCTGTTGCAGGAACTGGATCACTTTTTTCACTTCTTCGGAACCTTCTGCATATTCAATACCAGCATAGATATCTTCTGTATTTTCACGGAAAATGACCATGTCTACCAGTTCAGGACGTTTAACCGGAGAAGGTACACCATCGAAGTAACGGACAGGACGCAGGCATGTGTACAGATCCAGTTCTTGACGAAGTGCGACGTTCAGGGAACGAATTCCGCCACCGATTGGCGTAGTCAGTGGTCCTTTGATGGCTACGATATACTCGCGAATGGCTTCAAGCGTGTCGTTTGGCAGCCACTCCCCGTATGTATCGAAGGCTTTCTCGCCAGCAAACACTTCATACCATGCGATCTTTTTGCTGCCGTCATATGCTTTTTCAACAGCTGCATCCAATACGCGCTTGGAAGCTTTCCAGATGTCACGGCCTGTACCGTCACCTTCGATGAATGGAATGATTGGGTTATTAGGTACTTGCAGTGTACCGTTATCAATTTGAATTTTTTCGCCTTCAGTTGGATGAGCAAATTTTTCTAATTTCATTCGTATAATTCCTCCTTGAGATTCGTATGTGCAGTATGATAACACACCGCTTGTCTTAATTGGAGGAAGGGTTATGAACATGCGGCCCGTTTTTAGCCGACAGGTTTCAACCCTTCACCCCATCCTTGTTTATTATACTGGTTTTGACAGCATTAGCGAAGTTCAATCGAAACGTACTTCTGATCTGTTGGGCCTGTGTACTCGGCACGCGGGCGAATAATACGGTTATCCGCAAGCTGTTCCAGAATATGAGCAGTCCAACCTGACACCCGGCTGATGGCAAAGATCGGTGTAAACAATTCCTGTTCAATACCCAGTTGGGTATATACGGAAGCGGAATAGAAATCTACATTTGGCTTCAGGCCTTTTTGTCCTGTCACCAGTTCTTCGATCTTCACTGACATATCATACAGGCGTGTATCGTTGTTCATTTCGCCCAGTTCCTTGGACATCTTTTGCAGATGTTTGGCACGTGGGTCTCCATTTTTGTATACACGGTGTCCAAAGCCCATGATTTTTTCACGGTTGTTCAGTTTTTCCTGAATAGCCGTTTCCAGACGTTCAGGCGTACCAATTTCAATCAGCATTTTCATAACGGCTTCGTTCGCACCGCCATGCAATGGTCCCTTCAATGCGCCAATCGCTGAAGTTACACCTGAATAGATATCAGAAAGCGTAGCTACAGTTACACGCGCTGCAAATGTAGAAGCATTCAATTCATGATCCGCATGCAGGACAAGTGCCTGGTCAAGAGCCTTAACAGCGGTCTCGGCTGGTTGTTCTCCAGTCATCATATATAAAAAGTTTTCTGCGATGGAAGCGCCTTCTTTTGGAGCCACAGGTTCTTTGCCCTGACGGATACGGGCTATAGCTGCCACAATAGTTGGCAATTGCGCTTGCAGCTTAACCGCTTTGTTCTCATTCGCTTCCGCTGTCATCTCGTCAGCCTGCTCATCGTACAGAGCCAGTGCGGATACTGCGGAACGCAGCGCTGCCATAGTACTCATGTTTTTCGGATACAATTGGATTTGTGCAATTAACTCGCTCGGAATCGGCGCGTAATCGCTCAGGCTTTTGCGAAGGGATTTCAGTTCATCCGTAGTCGGCAATTTACCAAACCACAGCAAATAGGCAACTTCTTCAAAGCTTGCATGTTCAGCCAGATCGTCAATATCGTAACCACGGTATGTTAGCACACCGTCTACAATGGAGCTGATCGAAGAGGTTGTTGCAACGATGCCTTCCAGACCTTTGGTAGCTGTCATATTACATCTCTCCTTTAATAAACGAAATCAAGAACCCATCCAGAGTGTCATCTACGTGCCTCAAACGCACTCGTCCTTCTTTTGTAACCATTTACATTTTAAAATTAATAAATACCTCAATACCGGTTTTCATATCTGTCAATCGGTATTTCCTTCTCTCATCATACTGGATTTTGTCGTTTATGTGAACATGATGCGAGGTCATCCGCACATCAAACTTCTTTATCAGACCGATAAAGCATTTTTGAAAACCTTTACAAAAACAAGGTTGACATTTTATTCTTTTTATATAAAACCATGCTATTAATCAAGTTTCTATTGCTATATTTTGTGATCTTAAGGCATACTCTAGGCAAAAGAAAAGAACTAAACCGACGACATCCTGGCGTTTCAAATCACTGGTTTTGCTCTATATTAACTAGATAGCTTCCTGTGCTTCCTTCATGGTTGCTTGAAATGGAATAAGGAGAGTTGATGCTTGGACAGAATCATAATGAAACGCCTGCTGCGCGGCTTATGGGTTATTATCGCGACCATCCTCATTGCCGTTGCCATATACCTGCTATTCCCGCTGTTATATCCTTTTGCCATTGCCTGGATTATTGCTTATGCGATGAACCCTCTGGTGAAGTTGCTTCAATACAAGGCCCGATTTCCTCGCTGGCTAGCTGTGACCTTGTCACTAATCATTTATTTCGGGGCCATTGTGATCATATTGTCCGCAGCTGTAACCCGTATGGTAAAAGAAGTCATTTCACTCACGACGAGCTTCGACCTTCATGTCGATGAGATTAAGGCCACGTTCGTCCGCTGGACCCAGAATGACACGATTCAGAATTTAATTGGGCAGATCAATGAATTTTACAAGGAAAATCCCAACTATCAGGAGACCATTAACAGCAATATTAGCAAAACAACCGAAACGGTAGGTACAGCTGTAACGGATCTGGTCACCGGATTTTTCAACATGATTCTGAACCTGCTCACTTCTCTTCCCAATATGGGAGCAGTACTCATTGTTGTTCTACTGTCAGCTTTCTTTATTAGCAAAAGTTGGAACAGACATAGCATTACCGTATCAGGCTGGGTGCCCTCCTCCATTCGCAAGCCGATTAGCGACATATGGATTGATCTGAAAAAAGCACTGTTCGGTTATGCACGGGCCCAGTTGATCATGATCTCCATCACCGCATTATTTGTCATGATCGGACTGCTTGTGCTACAGGTTAAGTCTGCCTTCACGATCGCTTTGCTTATCGGTTTGGTGGATCTGCTTCCTTATCTTGGCGTTGGCCTGGTGATGGTTCCCTGGGCGGCATACCTGCTTATGAATGGTGACCTGTATCTGGGGATAGGCATCAGCATTGTATATCTCATTGTGCTGATTGCCCGCCAAATCATTGAACCCAAAGTTCTTGCCAGCAGTGTCGGCCTGGACCCTCTCGCCACATTGGTTGGCATGTTTGTCGGATTGAAGCTATTCGGTGTACTCGGTTTGATCATCGGCCCTGTCAGTCTCGTTATCCTTGATGCATTTAATCGAGCGAACGTCTTCCGGGATCTGCGAACATATATTATTAACGGGCGTGTCCGTTGAATTCATAATTTCTGTTTTAGGTCATCCGCTTATAATCAAAATTAAAAAAGGCACCGCTCATCAGACTGAATCTGGTGGTGGGTGCCTTTCTTTAACTAATTCTGGTATATCTTATCGTTTTGGACCGCGATAAAACTTAATACTGCCGTTTCGCATTTTCTTCTCCAGCCATCCTAGGAAGAATAAACGGTACACTGAACGTGTTATGGGAAACAACAGTGTAAATCCGATCAAATCTGTGATGAAGCCCGGAATCAGCAGTAAGAAACCGCCGACAAAAATAAAAAGTCCATCTACCATTTTTCTTCCGGGCACCTTACCGCGCTCCATCTCGGATTTGGCATCGATAAGTACTTTTCGTCCTTCAAACTGCAACATTGCTATACCGATCAAGGACGTGAGAATCATGAGAAGCAATGTCTTTCCGGCTCCAATCCAGTCACTCATAAGAATAAAACCAAACAGTTCAATCACCGGAATGATTAATAGCAAGGCCCACATCCATCTTCGCATTTACGTATTACCCCTTTCCTGAAAGCCACACTTTCTCAAGTGCGCTGTAGAGCTCAGAAGCTGCCTTATCCAGCCTGACTGGCTTCCAGTCCCCATTGACCCATACATGCTGGGTAGAGCCTGTAACCAATCGTTCACCAGGAAGGGACTCATCCGATGACCATACTCGTTGCCCGGTGCCTATCTGCTCATTGAGATCTGCATTCATGCGCCTTATGTCATACTCATAGTTCAGTCGCAGACCGCTAAATGCAGCAATACGGGTGAAAATGATGATGTCATCATCATACCGGGCAGGTCTATGATATTTCACATCCAGTCCAGTTACCGGAAGCAGTAACCCCTGTTCCTCCATTTTACGATATGTATACCCCATTTGGCGAATCATCTCGGTTCGACCGATTTCAAACCAATTCAAATAGTTGGCGTGATAGACCACACCCATCTGATCACTTTCTTGATAACGCACGCGAAGGCGTGCCGTGTACCAGTCGCCATTGCTTTGTTGCTGCATGTTACCGGCCTCCTTCGATATACCACTTCTTACGTATTTAGCAGCAGTAAAGTGTCATAAAGATGGAAAAAAAGCAACGGGACGCAAACGCCCCATTGCTTCATTCCTGCTGCTTCTCGTCCAAACAATTATGCGTTGTTTGGAATTTGGCTTACTTTGATCAAGTTGGTGGAACCGGAACGACCCAAAGGTACACCCGCTGTAATGACAACCAGGTCTCCTTCTTTTACTAGTCCGGATTTCACGCCGCCTTCAATTGCATTTTCAAACAAAGCGTCAGTGGAATCAACAAGTCTTCCTTTGACTGGTGTTACACCCCAAGCCAAGCAAAGACGACGGGAAGTTCTGTCTTCCGTTGTCACCGCAATGATTGGAGATTCTGGACGATATTTAGAAATCATGCGTGCTGTATGACCGGATTCAGTCGAAGTAATGATCGCTTTAGCGTTCAGATCTTGAGCTGACAGGGCAACAGATTGGCTGATTGCTTCAGTAACTGTTGTTTGTTGAGCAACACGTTGTTTCAGATACAGCTCTTGGTAAGGCAGAGCGGATTCTGCTTTTTCGGCAATACGGGACATTGTCAGAACGGATTCAACTGGGTATTTACCCGCAGCTGTCTCACCAGACAACATGATCGCATCTGTACCGTCGAAGATCGCATTGGCTACGTCACTTGCTTCCGCACGAGTTGGACGCGGGTTGCGCTGCATGGAATCCAGCATTTGTGTAGCTGTGATAACCGGTTTACCTGCAACGTTACATTTTTCGATCATGCGTTTTTGTACCAATGGTACTTCTTCGGCAGGAATTTCTACACCCAGGTCTCCACGAGCAACCATCAGGCCGTCGGACACTTCAAGGATTTCATCCAGGTTGTCCACACCTTGTTGGTTCTCAATTTTGGAGATGATTTGGATATGTCCGGCATTGTGTTTCTCAAGCAATTCACGAATCTCAAGAACGTCACTTGCTTTACGAACAAAAGAAGCCGCGATGAAATCGACACCTTGCTCGATACCGAAGACGATATCGTTGGCATCTTTTTCGGTAATACCCGGCAGAGAAATGGCAACGCCCGGAACGTTAACACCTTTTTTGCTTTTGATTGTACCGCCGTTAACGATACGGCATTTGATCTCGGTGCCTTGCACTTCCACCACAGTCAGTCCGATCAGACCGTCGTCGATCAGAATTGTAGATCCCGGTTCAACATCACTCGGAAGATCTGTATACGTAATGGAAAGACGTTCTTTGGTGCCCAGAATTTCTTCTGTAGTCAAAGTGATGTACTCGTCTTGAACCAATTCGATCGGCTCCACTTCGAGTTTACCTGTCCGAATTTCCGGTCCTTTGGTGTCCAGCAGGATCGCTACTGTCTTGTTCAGCTCTTCGCATGCTTGGCGAATTGCTATGATCCGTCCGCCGTGCTCATCGAAATCACCGTGGGAGAAGTTCAAACGGGCCACATTCATACCGGCCATAATCAATTTTTTGGTGTTCTCCAGCGATTCGCTGGATGGACCAATCGTACATACAATCTTTGTTTTGCGCATTTTGGGTTTCCTCCGATTTTAAAGGTCTATCTTTTTATCTCTTTTTCTTTTTCCAACTATTAAATTTACTATACTTTTGCTCATTTGTATAGGAAATTCGTCACATCATTCAGCATTTCCCGACAAATTACCTGCTGTATCGACTTCTACAGGCACTTGAGGGGCTTCAATCTGCGCTTCAGGTTCGAACGTGATAGATCCAATTTTGCGGAATTTCTCATACCGATCCTGCTTCAACTGATCTCCACTCCAACTCTTCATCTCATGCAGATGACGCGCCAATGCCTCACTAATAGCCGCTGCAGATGCTTCATAATCCTTGTGAGCACCACCACGCGGTTCGGGAATGATTTCTTCAATGACCTCCATCTCCAGAAGATCTTTGGCCGTAATTTTCATCGCTTCAGCCGCCTGATCCGCCTTGGATGCATCTTTCCACAGAATGGATGCAGCTCCGTTCGGAGAGATCGCAGAGTAGATCGCATGCTCCAGCATCAACACACGATTACCTACAGCCAGCGCGAGGGCACCGCCGCTTCCACCTTCGCCGATGACCACTACAATAACAGGCACCGAGAGCTTCGCCATTTCCAGCAGGTTACGGGCAATAGCTTCCGATTGACCTCTCTCTTCAGCAGTATTACCCGGATAGGCCCCTTTAGTATCAACGAATGTAATAATTGGGCGACCAAATTTGTTTGCTTGCTTCATCAGACGAAGCCCTTTTCGGAATCCTTCCGGATGTGCGCTCCCAAAAAAGCGGGCGATATTATCCTTCGTATCTTTCCCCCGCTGTTGGCCGATGACCGTTACTGTTTGTCCGTTCAGCTTCGCCAGTCCGCCAATAACCGCCAGATCGTCTCCAAACATGCGGTCACCGTGCAGCTCAATGAAATCCGTAAATATCAGCTGGATCAGATCCAGTGCTGTCGGACGCTGCTGGTGCCGCGCCAGATGCATTTTCTGTGCAGCCGTTATACCAGAATAAATCTCTTCTTCGAGTCTATGATAACGTTCTTCCAGGCGGGCAATTTCGTCGGTGAAGTCGATGCCTTTTTCCTGTCCAAACTGTACGAGCTCTTCGATCTTTTTGCGCATCTCAACCAGAGGCGCTTCATATGGCAACTCACCCGCCATTCAGACCCCTCCTTTTTCACTATGCATGTCTAGAAGCTTGCCCAGGGTGGCTCGAAGTTCCTTCCGATGGACCACCATGTCCAGCTGGCCATGCTGCATATTAAATTCTGCCGTCTGGAAATCATCAGGCAGTTTCTGACGGATCGTCTGCTCAATGACGATTCTGCCGGCAAAGCCAAATACAGCTCCCGGCTCGGCAATATTGATATCACCAAGGCTCGCAAAACTGGCTGAAACTCCGCCTGTCGTCGGATCAGTAATGACCGAAATATACAAGCCGCCCTGTTCATCCAAACGGGATAAAGCCGCGCTTGTTTTCGCCATTTGCATAAGGCTAAGAATACTTTCCTGCATCCGGGCACCCCCGGAAGTTGAGAAAATGATCAAAGGCAAGCGTTTCTCTGTGGCAAGCTCTATCGCACGGGTAATTTTCTCCCCTACTACCGAACCCATACTGCCTGTAAAGAAGTCGAAGCTCATGACAGCAACAACCACAGGCAAACCTTCTATGGTTCCCTCACCCGTAATGACAGCTTCCTTCAGTCCTGACTTCAGACGCTGTTGCTCCAGTTTGTTACTATATCCAGGGAAGTCAAGCGGATTAACCGATATCATATCAGCATCATGCTCTACAAACCCTTGCTCATCTAGAACCATGGCAATACGTTCCATTGCGTTCAAACGCATATGGTATCCGCAAGCCGGACATACTTTCAGGTTCTTTTCCAATTCCTTGCTATATTGAATCGTGCCGCATTTGCTGCACTTGTTCATAAGCCCTTCAGGTATTTCCCGTTTTGGACGTTCTCCAGCTTCCTGACCTTCGCCACGAAGCGCACGCTCGGAAGGTATGGTGGCGTACTTCCGTTTTTTCTGGAATATATCTTTGAACACAACTACACCTCTCCAGCCGTTGATTTGATGTCCGCAACTTGCAGTCCGTTGCCAGTAGCAACTTCATCCGCGCGATGCGGTAAACCGCTTACGACCCATACGCTGCCATGGGCCTTGTCCAGCATTCACAACAAAAAAATCCGCCGGTATAAGGCAAGGATCAGCGGCTTCTGTCAGCACGATTGATGTTACCTGCAATAACCGAAAGATTGTTGCGCTGATGTTTGAATCTGTCTTGGTAGGGTCTCTGGAAGCAATCTGGCGGTCCTTGTCCTAACAAAAAAAGAAGGAAGGACAGCAGCATACAATACATGCAAGTCGATTCCTCTTTCCGCTTGCGCGGTCAGTCCCTTATGTACCATTGGTACTTCTTCATCTGCCAAGGCACGTCTGATATCGAATGAATCAGGAATGCAGAATCGAATTCAGCACTTCCTGAACCTCTTCCAATTCCCCTGAAGGGACGCGAATCTCAAATTGCTGCTTGGATAAACTGATGGGACGGGTCTGTACCAGAAAACCTTCTTCCGAAAGCTTGGTCTTGATCTTGTCCGCAACCTTTGCTGTCGGTGCAATGTAAATCACCGTCCACATGCCATGTCCGCCCCCTAAGCTAATGTTCAGAGCCCGTATATTGGACTAATGATAACATACCTCACTTTTTTTCTGCAAGGAAGGGTTCGGGACCTTTGGGGAGAAAACGAGAACTAGAGGGACATTTGTCCCGTGAGGATAACCGATATGGTTGATGCAATGTTCCTAGGTCTTTCCTTTTCAAAAAAGAATTTCAGGCGCCCCAGGGCAGTATTAGCCGCCCTGGACGACCTTCAACTGAACAAACAAAAGACAGCAAATACACAAATGAAGGAAAACACAAATAAAGGAAATCAGATATCCGATGGATATTTCTTGGCTTTAATATTTTTGTGAGCAATTCGGGCAGAAGCGGCTGCGGCTAGCCCGGCAACCAGGTCGTCCAGAAATACATGTATAGCCGGTCCTGCTTCATTCAGGTCATGAATGACACCAATCTTTTCTTTATCCAGATAACCAAAACTGGTTAAACCGATCATACCATACACGTGGGTAATGCCAAGAGCAAGAGTCTCGTCCACTCCATACAGGGATTCATCCGCCTCCATAATCGCCTGCAAAGGTTGTGGCAAAAGGCGTTTCTCAGCAAGCTCATCAAGAGCTATACCTGTGTACAGCGTATATTGCACCTCTCGTTTCTGCAGTACTGATTTTACACTGGTGACACAGTCATCCATAGTCAGTTCCGGGTGGTACCCTTTTTGCAGACGATATACAATTTCCGCGATTGCATCAATCTGTACACCTCGCCGGGCCAGCATGGCTTCTACGATTTCATATGACATATCTCGACCTCCCGCATCGCTCCCCCGAGGACCCCCAGGTCCTTCGGTGTTCTCAAGTGTATGCGGCAGCCTCCCAAAATGTTCATAAAAAAATGCAGAATGCGCATTCGCTTTGGCAGTCTGCTTACACTGTAAATAATGTAAAAAGCATCACATATTACATTCTTGCGTTCCATATCGCCTTCGCCTGTATACCTGATATTTTTGGTAAAACAAATATAAAAAACCTGCTCGGCAGATGGCCGAACAGGTTTTATCATATGGAATATGAGGGTGTCTCCAAGTCATGAACATCGTGAGAGACACCTTTTTAGCCTTGTCCGAATCTAACGAATCGAACGCAAAACGCACGCTATCAGCTCCAATTTCCATATGTCTGAGTTTTAACGAATCACAGAGATGTTATTTCGCCATTCTATAGGTCGCGCCGCAGGTTTTATACCGGAATAACACCGCTGAAGTTCGTTAAACTTTGTATTCCACGATCATCCGTACTTTAAGGGGCCGTAGGTTCGTTAGCGCTTTGAGGCGAGAGAACTATTACTACCGGACAGCCATTTATTTAATTTTGACCGTACCCTCGCCCAGCATCTGTTCCATTTCTGAGAACAAAGAGGGCGAAGGTTTAATGCGATAGGCATCACTCAATGCGAGCAGCTTCTGCTGCTGCTCATAGAAGAGCACCGTCGCCACCGGACCCGAATGCTGCTGAAGCAGCTGCTTGAGTCGGGCCAGAAGCTCTGGCTTCTCCGCCTGCGGGGTGATCTTCACGAACACTCGTTGCTCTACAACCCGCGGGCCACGGCTCTGCTCCGTGCCGCCAGCGGCCTCAGCGGGCCGGGGAGCCACGGAAGCGGCCCCATTGGCATGGGCTGCCGACCCCTGGCTTCCGCTGCTGCGCGCAGCTCCAGCATTCACGCCTGCGCTGCTGCGCTGCGCTCCGGCCCCCGCGCCGGCCGCCTGCCGTGGCGAAGCCGCCGGGCGCGATTTGCTGCCGCTGCCGGGCTTACCGCGCCGTTCGCGGCTGCGCAGCTGCTGTTCCAGTGCCGCCGGTGACAACGGCGCCACTTCCTCAGCCAGCAGCTTAAACCCTTCGTCCTGCTGCTGCACCTTGGCACGCACGACGAGCAGTTCACCTTTCCCGACATACTGCTGGCTGCTCCGCCATACTTCGGGAAAGAGAACCACTTCACAGCGTTCGATCTGGTCTTCCAGCTCCATGAACGCCATTGCCTTGCCCTGCTTCGTCGTAATCGACTTCACAGACACAACCATCCCGGCTGCGACAGCCATCGTATCGTCAGCCGCTTCCGTCAGCTCCATAATGCGATCTGCGCCGCTGGATTCGAGCACATCTTCGTAGTCATCCAATGGGTGACCAGATAGATACAAACCTAACAGCTCACGCTCCAGCTCCAGCTGCTGACTCCCGGAATAAGGCGGGATTTCGGGATATTCAATCTCCCAGTTTGGCGTCTCGACAAAATCAAACAATTGAATTTGCAGATCCTCACGTTCCTTGCGCCATTTCAAAGCCGCTTCTACGGTCTCATCCAACATCGCCAGTAACTGGGCACGGTGTCCGGGTAATGTGTCAAAGGCTCCCGCCTGAATAAGCGATTCAATCACACGTTTGTTACATACACGCAAATCGACACGTCGACAAAAATCGAGCAAACTGTCGAACGGTCTTTCCTGCCGTACAATCATGATACTCTCCATCGCCTGGGTACCTACATTTTTCACCGCAGCTAGACCGAATCGTATTGCCCCGGTTGCTTTATCTGCATCCAAATTGTGATCCGGCGATCCATCTTGATCATGTACAGCAGACAATCCACGCTGTTCAGCGTGCGAGGAATTCTCTTCCCGACTCCCCTGTAGATGTTCTGCTGTAGAAACCGTCACCACGCCCGAACCAGTTCGACCCTCGGAATGCTCTGGCATAGTCGTCTCTGCCTGCCACCCATATGCACCACCGTCTTCGTCTGGTGTGGGACCCGGATCATCCGGCAAAGGTGCTTCACCGTATTCCGCATGTCCCGAATAATGATCATCCTCAGGTACAGCATGTTCCATAATCGGACTTGCTGTTCCGTCCTCACCATGTTCTTCCCCTATATGTTGGGTTTCCGCTGCTTTCCCAGCTTTTGTGCTGCTGGATGATGCAAGCACAGGTGTAAACAGAATGCCACTTTCATTCACATCCGGCGGAAGTACATTAATGTCCATACGCCGACATTCCACAACGTACTCTGCCACTTTGCGGTGACTGCCCATAACGGCTGTTAACATGGAGGCCATAAAATGAACAGGATAATGTGCCTTCAGATAAGCCGTCTGGAAAGCCAGCACCCCATACGCCGCGGCATGGGCACGAGGGAAACCATAATTAGCAAACTTGACGATCATATCATAGACCAGATCTGCCTCCGCTTCGCTGTATCCTTGCTTGAGACTGCCCTGAACAAAATGTCCTCGTTCGAGATCCAGTACTTCCCGCTTCTTCTTGGAAACCGCTCTGCGGAGCAAATCCGCTTCACCGAGAGAGAAGCCCGCCATCCGGGAAGCAATCTGCATAATTTGTTCCTGATATACAATGATGCCATACGTATCCTTAAGGATGGACTCCAGATCTGCATGGGGGTATTCCACTTCGATCTGTCCATGTTTACCCTGAATGTATTTGGATATGAATTCCATCGGGCCTGGACGATACAAGGCCAGTACAGAAATAATATCTTCGAATACACTTGGCTTCAGCTCCTTCAGGACTCGACGCACCCCTGCGGATTCCAACTGGAATATGCCCATCGTGTCACCTCGACCAAGCATCTCATACGTGAGTGCATCGTCGTCCGCAATATGACGGAAATCCGGAATCTCGCCATCTTCACCAATCCAGCGCAGACAGCGTTCAATAATTGAAAGAGTGCGCAGACCAAGGAAGTCCATTTTGAGCAGTCCAATGGACTCCAGGTTTTCCATGGAATACTGCGTTAAGGCCGTTCCCTCACTGCCCTCCTGAAGCGGAACGGCATCCGTCAGCGGATCACGAGAAATGACGACCCCCGCCGCATGTGTGGAGGCATGACGAGGCATGCCTTCCACTTTCATCGCCATATCGAGCAATTCACGTGTTTTGGGCTTGGTCTCATATAGAGCTTTCAGTTCAGGTGTGCCTTCCATGGCCCGCTGAATGTTAATGCCGAGCTGTGCAGGAATCAGCTTCGCTGCCTTGTCCACCTCGCCGTAAGGCACATTTAGTGCACGTCCGACGTCCCGAACGGCTGCACGGGCAGCCATCGTACCAAAAGTGATAATTTGGGCGACATGGGCTTTGCCGTATTTTTTCGCAACATATTCAATGACTTCATCCCGCCGTTCATCACTGAAGTCGATATCAATATCCGGCATGGATATCCGTTCCGGATTCAGAAACCGCTCGAAGAGCAGGTTATATTTCATCGGATCAACGTCTGTAATACGCAAAGTATAGGCAACCAGACTACCTGCCGAGGAGCCACGGCCCGGTCCGGTGACAATTCCCTGCCTGTGAGAATAAGCGATAAAATCCCATACGATCAGGAAATAATCCGAGAATCCCATACTGTCTATAACCCGGAGCTCATAATCCAGCCGTTGTTCAAGTTCGGCTCTGAGTTCCGTGTCCGTCCAACGCGATGTTTCAGTATATCGCTTCTCCATTCCCTCTTCGCACAACTGACGCAGATAGGCAGAAGGGCTTTTTCCTTCTGGAAGCGGTCTGTACTCCGGCAAAATCGATTTGCCGAATTCCAGCTGCAACTCACACGACTCCGCGATTCGAACCGTATTCTCCAACGCCTCAGGCACATGGGGGAACAAACGCGCCATTTCTTGTTCACTCTTGAGATAAAGCTGATTGGTTCCGATGCGCAGTCGAGTCTCATCATCTACCGTTTTTCCTGTTCCGATACAGATCAACACATCCTGAAGCTCGGCGTCCTCTTCCGACAGATAGTGCGCATCATTGGTAGCCACCAATGGAATATCAAGCTCTGCTGCCAGACGAATCAGCTGGGGGTTGACTCTTTTTTGTTCAGATAGCCCATGATCCTGCAGCTCCAGATAGAAATCGGCACCAAAAATGTTTTTGTAACGGAGCGCCGCACGCTTTGCCTCTTCTTCTCGTCCATGCAGAAGATGCTGGGGAACTTCTCCTCCCAGACAAGCACTTAGACAAATGATCCCCTCATGATGGGCGGCCAGACTTTCCATATCAATACGCGGCTTGTAATGGAAGCCTTCCAAATGTCCGATGGAGCATAGTTTCATCAGATTGCGATAACCCGTCATATTTTTGGCCAGTAAAATCAGATGATGGATCGGCTGATCCTTGCGGCTTCCCCGCTCTTTGCGAGACCCGGCGGTCATATAAGCCTCACATCCAATGATCGGCTTTATCCCCCGCTCAACGCAGGCTTTATAGAAAGGGATGGCGCCATACATTACACCGTGGTCGGTCAATGCCAGCGTAGTCATTCCGAGATCCGCGGCCTTATTCACGAGATCCGGTATACGCGCAGCGCCGTCCAGCAAACTATATTCACTGTGAACGTGCAAATGCACAAAAGAACTCATGTTTTTTTCTTCCTTTCGCCATGGACAGTCGCAGCAAACGTCTTGCATCAGGTGGTTGCTGTACTATCTTCTTCTATCCGTATTTTTCATCCTTCGGGTTCAAACCGAAAGTCGATTTCTGTATTGATGCAAAATGTTGCTATAAATGAAATGAATGAAATATAAGAATTCATTCTAATGAAGAGTGTTTTATTATTCTATTTTATCATAACGTTCGGGGGCACGCCCATACAATAGAAGTACAAGCCGCTCCCCCTGTTCCGGACCGAAGACAGGAGGTGTGCTGCTGGGTCTGAAAGGGGTGTTGCCGGATGAGCACATTTTTGTCCAAAGCTATTCTTGATTTCTTCATTGCGTTTGGGATCGTGCTGGGCGGCGCGATGATTGGAGGTATAGGAGCAGTGGTCTCTCTCCAGCCTCCAACACAGACGATGCTTGATGTCGCCGGGAAAATTAAAATTTGGGCGCTCGCAGCGGCCGTCGGCGGTACAATCGATCCGATGCGGGTTATCGAAAGCAACGTGCTGGACGGCAATCTGTCTCCGGCAGTCAAACAAATTCTGTACCTGATATCCGCATTTATGGGCGCCCACATGGGTACTGAGCTGGTGAAATGGGTTTGCGGTGGAGGACGGGGTTAACATGACTCCAGGACAGCGCCCATGAGAATCCCTCCTTTTGAACGTTACCGCCCACTTATGCGTATGACTGCTGTCTTTGTTCTGGGAATGATCGCCGGTTGTGTCGTGTACAACGGTGTATTTCACCTGAGTTACAACGAGTTGTGGCTCAACAATCAGGAGTTGCAGCTTCAGCTGCATCAGAATGAGGAGGATATTAAAACGCTGAAAAAATATAGTAAACGCCAAACCGTCATTAAGGAAATCAAAGTTCGCGCAGAAGATTCTGACAAGGGACCGGACGAGGCCTCCCTGAAAGTAATGTTACAGAAACTGGGGGATGAACTTGAAGTTCTTCGGGGCCGCGACGTCTTCAACATCGACGAGTACAGCAAAATGACACGCATTATGCTGAACCAAAAAGTGTACGAGGTCAGAGAAAAAGAGTATACCGTTCAGGTGAAAACGATGCTGGTGATGGAAGGTGTGCTGCAAGTTTGGGTTCAGATTCGGATGCACGTTCCTGCATAGAAAGCAGATGACAGCTCCAGAAAAAAACTGCCCTTGCCCTCTGCCTGCATGGTACAATAAGGGCAGTAAATGCTTTCCAGAAAAGGAGCTGCGTCTTTGTGTTCATCGATGTACTCAAATATGCCCTGATCGCCATCTTTGCCCTTGCTATGGTCTGCTCAGCTCTGAACAGCATTCGTTCACGCAGGACCACAGATCCCATCGCTACAGGTCTTTATCGTTCATGGACCAACATCTGGATGGGCAGCATGCTCGTTATTCTTGCCCTGATCCTGATGTTTGTCTTTACCGGTTCTACGCTATCCGTCGTTGTGGAAGCGCTATTTCTGATTATGGGGGCGTACAATCTATTCGCTGGGTTACGCAACCGCAGTTACTACGCCCGCATGCAGCATCGTTCAGACAATGGAACTGGCAAGACATCCGGACAATCTGCCTAAATATATTTAGCGGGATGTCGTCGCATCAAAAAGAGAGTATTCCTCATCGATCGAACAAGCCTGAGCCACATTCATTTCGGGATTCAGTGCGCTGATTCGTTCAGGGGGATACTCTCTTTTTTCTGAACTCATGATATTTTTCGAACTCTGGATCATTCGCCTTACTAGGCATGGTCAATGGATTGCAGCGTCATCACTGCTTTGCATACCACATTCCCATCACGGGTGATCACAATATCCATTTTACAAGTCCGACGACTCGTCTCCAAAATAATAGGACGAACCAGAATTTGATCTTCAATCTGTACCGGGCGAACAAAATACGTTGTTACATTATCCACGACATGGTCGTTTCCTGTAACGTCCCAGGCTGCACGCCGTCCCGCCTGTGTCATCACATTCAGCAGAACACCTTCCGAGATGGTTCCGAGGTCTGTCGCCATCTGAGGAATGATGAACCCGTGGAAAAACAATTCGTTCTGCTCTCCGCGCTCCTCGGCGAACCCGTTCCAGATCAGATGATCAAACGTCTCTCCAAGCTGAGGCTGCTTCTGTGCATCCCGCATCGCCTGCAGCACTTCCTTACGGGTAACGGATGCAATCAGTTTACGGTTCCGATCCACAATCGGCAGGAAGTCAATGCCCTCCCACGTCATGATCTGTGCTGCCGAAGCCAGTGAGGTTTGCAGCGAAGCTGTGATCGGGCGGCGTACAACACATTTCTCAATACTCTGATCCTCTCTTAGCTCGCTTACATCTTTCAGGCTTACAATGCCGATTACCCGGTTCCATTCATCTACTACCGGGAAGCGATGTTCTCCCGTCTCAGAAACCAGCAGGTGAAAATCCGCGGCTGAACTGGTTACCTTAAGCACCTGAAGGCGGGGTTTCTGCCCAATAATGTCCTCAACCAGCATGATTTTTTTCTTAATCAGTCGATCGAAGATCGCACGGTTAATCATTGAAGCCACCGTAAATGTATCATGTCTGGAGGAAATAATGGGCAGACCCAACTCATCAGCCATCACTCTCACTTCACGGCTTGTACCAAAGCCCCCAGTAATTAACACGCCTGCGCCCTGTTCGAGGGCAAGGGAATGTGCATTGTCCCGGTTCCCGACAATCAGCAGACTTCCCGCGTCAATGTACCGGGCCATGGCCTGCTCTTTCATTGCTCCGATCACATACTTGTGAAGCGGCTTGGCCAGACCGTCACTTCCACCCAACACATGACCTTCGACGATGGTTACCACATCGGCAAAAGTCAGCTGCTCGGTCATGCCGCGAGGTCTTTTCTCGATCCGCACCGTTCCAATTCGTTCCTTGGTCACGACCAGGCCGAAGTTCTCTGCCTCTTTTACCGCACGATATGCCGTTCCTTCGCTTACGCCCAGCTCCCGTGCCAGTCCACGCACCGATATTTTACTGCCTACTTTCAGTTGTTCAATATGTTGAAGCAGCTGCTCGTGCTTCGTCACGTTTTCTTCCTGTCCGTCCATCTGTACCACCCCCGAAGATGCATCTGTACCATTCTGTATCTATTATAACACGACCTTAAGAAAATAACCCCACTCCTCGCGCCTTTCTCCTAAAGCACCACACTAAATAGATCACAATAATCGGAATATCAAATTAAAGGTATACAAAAAAGACCGGCCCCTTCATACAAAAGGGAATCCGGCCTTACTTCAACAGATAGAACCATCTCTATCACCATGTCACATGTGATTCAAAGCTTATATAGACTTGCTCTGCTCCTGCTTGTCCACCAATTTCATCTCCCACTGCCGCAGCTTTGCCCGCCGAACAGCTTCCAGTGCACGCTTCTTCTCTTCATCTACACCAAGAATAAAATGCAGATGTGCACCAACGATTAATAACGAGAACAGCACCCATACGATGCCAAAAATATTAACCCAATCCATTCCACCAGCAAAGGAAATCCGCGGCAACGCAATGACCAGCATCGACAACGCGATAAGCAGATAGATCACATGTTTTGCTTTCTTCAACCTTTTCACCATTCACAGCTCCTTCGTTCTTGATCGACTCTATATGTCTAGTCTATGAACGATAAGGAGCTAATATGAAAGGTTCAGGCAAAAAAAAGGGACACGGTTTAGGCTTAGGCTTCAGCGCCACCGTAAAGATGACCCAGACTGTCTGCAATAATTTTATTCACGTCTTCAATAATGACACTCAGGCGACGTTCAGCGTCAAACAGACGACGGATGTTCAGGTTCAGGCTTAGTACTTCAAACAGCTTCTCCATTTTCTCCATCTCATCCGGAGCAGGCATATCCCCACTCATCATACGCTGTTGCAATTCCATCTGTTGATCACGGAAGTTATCCAGCATGGCCTTTGCTTCCGGGTCTACTTCAATCAGCTTCATCGCAGAAGTAATTTCTTCTACCTCGCTGCTTTCTCTCAGTGCTTTGGCCAAATCATTGGCTTTGTCATAAATGTTCACTATAATTCCTCCTCATATTGGGTTGTCCTTCTGTTGTTCATTCGTATTCATTCACATTCTCATCGCATCGTTCACCCGTGTTAATACACGTATTTCACTTCCGTCAAACAAAGGTTGCGGAAACATGCCATCCATTACCTGCCGAGCATCAAATGCATTTAATCCAAATAGGTCAATCACCAAGGGTTATATGTCCTCATATGATGAAGCACATGCCATGTTTAGATGCCGTTCAACTTCGAGATCAGACATCAAGTTGCCGCCCGGAAGGAGATCCGTGATGTCCACTAAAAAAGTAACGATTCAGGTTACCGGCTCGGGCATCCTGCAGGACGACGTCATCATGCTGGGCGAAGGGGTGCTTAAGGCGCTTAAAATCCCTTCTGGCCGACCGCTTCAGCTGCAATTCGGCTCTTTCCGCCGTGAAGTCACTGTCATTCCTGTTCCCAGGTATGACGGTCTGCGCATCAATCAGACGGTAGCCAGCAAGACCGGCCTTGTTCCCCGTTCGGTCCTGAGGATATCCTATCGTTCAGCCAGCCGTACGCTGCGCCTTGGACCCTACATCAGTGTATTGGTTAGCCGGGATTACCCTGATCAGCCCGATCGGCCCTTTGGCTCCATCACGATGTTCTGTCAGGAACTGGTGAACGCCTGCCGAAAGAAGGGCGCCTATGTATCCTTTTTCACACCGGAGGATATTGGAGCGGTAACGGGTTATATGAAAGGCTGGGTGTATGATGACGGCTGGAAAAAGACCGTTCTGCCTATAGCAGACGTCGTCAATAACCGGCTGACGTCCCGTAAGCTTGAGAACAAACCTAGCGTACAGCATTTTATGAAAGAAGTAAAATCGCTCTACGGCACGCAAACTTTCAACGAAAAGTTTCTGGACAAAAATGAAGTATTCGATGCCTTGAAGTCCATTTCAACATTGAAAAGGGTGCTGCCCGAATCCCATTTGCTCAAAACCTCAGCCACCCTTAAAACCATGTGCAACCGATATCCGGTTGTCTTTCTGAAGCCCGTTCGCGGGTCGCTTGGCAAAGGCATCATCCGGGTCTCCCGTCAAAATGACGGCAGCTTTCTCACCCTCGCCACTGGCGTTGGAGGTACCCGAAAACAAACGTATACTTCTCTGGATAAACTGTATGCCAGTATTTCCGGGAAAATGAAAACAACGCGTTACCAGATTCAACAGGGTCTTACCCTTATTGATAACAGCGGCAGACCCGTAGATTTCCGTGCGCTTGTGCAAAAAAACCGTACGGGCAAATGGAGTGTCACTTCCATCGTCGCACGTATTGCAGGCGGCAGTCACTATGTATCCAACCTGGCACGGGGTGGAAGCCTCAGCACAGTCAAGGAAGCTGTAGCCAAAACCCAATTGTCCGGATCAGCCAAAGCTTCTGCTAATGCAGGATTGCATACAGCGGCCCTGGATATCGCCAAAGGCATTGAGGGTGCCATCCCTGCCCATTTTGGTGAACTCGGCATCGACCTTGCTTTGGATACTTCGGGTAAAGTCTGGCTACTCGAAGTGAATTCCAAACCGTCCAAGAACGATAATACGCCACTTAGCGAGAGCAAAATACGGCCTTCGGTCAAAGCGATGCTGGAATACTCCACCTATCTGGCCGGATTCTGAAGAGTCATCCATTAGAGGAGGTGTAGCGGAATGTTCCTGCAACAGCAGACCAACACAGTAGCCATCCTGGTTCGGGCAACAGAAGGCTCGCCTCCTTTCGTGGATGAACTCTTCTGCCGTCGTCTCAGTTTGGATAGTCACCGTTTTGGCCTGAATATCATTGTGCTGGCCGTATCGAATAAACCCAGCGTATCCAGGCTCACACAGGGCTATGCATTCGACAGGGGCGAATGGAACATCGTGCCTCTCCCAGCAGTAGATTTGATCATGAATCGCTGTCTGCTCCCGCTCCCTGGAATATTCAAACAGCAGCTCCAGGCACTTGTTTCCTCAAGCAACGGACACCATGTCCGTTACTGGTCTGCTTCCTTGCCTGGTAAATGGAAGGTTCACCGCGCCTTGTCTGCTGATCCAAGACTGCGCGCCCTTCTGGCGCCTACGACGCTGCTTCAGTCGGATACTTTATGGGAGCAGTGGCTTGAACGCTGGCCGAAAGGTATTTTCTTCAAACCTGTATCGGGTACCCATGGTAAAGATACGTTTCGCCTTTATCACGACGAGCATCACACCTCCTGGATCATGGAGGGAAGAAATACTCGCAATGAATTGATTCACCGTACATTTGAGCATCGCCAGGATGTCTCTGCCTGGCTGGATTTATACAAGGCCGGTAAAAGGATGATCTTACAGCCGTATCTGGAACTGAGTCATTACGGACGACCGTTCGACATTAGGGCCTTGGTGCAAAAAAATGGGCAAGGACGCTGGTCTCTAACCGGATGTATGGTACGGGAAGGACCGGCTGGCTCACTCACTTCCAACTTGCATGGAGGGGGAAAGGCGTACCCTGTGCATCCTTATCTGCTGGAACGATATGGGAGCAATCAATCCGATACTCTGCTGGAGTCGATCAGGCAGGCCGCTGCCCGCATCCCCACCCTGTTGGAGAGCCGCTTTGGCAGACTGGCCGAACTGGGTCTTGATTTCGGAGCAGATGTTCAGGGTCGCCTCTGGCTACTCGAAGTGAATTCGAGACCGGGACGTTCCTCATTCGCAGAGGCCGGTGACACACGTATGCACAATCTGGCCTACACCCGGCCGCTTGCCTATGCCCGTTATTTGCTGCAACAACATGTTCTCACGGACGTGAAGCGTCCAATGAAAATGCCGAATACATCCAGCACAGCTGGCCTGAAACCCATCCCGATTCACGGCGGTTGAGGCACGCAGCGCCCCGCTTGCCATGGAGCCGAAGGATCTTTTCAGGATAGGAGGATAAATCATGAGTTTGACCTTTTGCAATCTGCATTTCACACAGCAGCCGGATAAAGTGGTTTATGTATCCAACGCATTAATGAAAAGTCTAAATCTATCCGGCAAAAAAACGATTCATCTGCGGTTTGGTCGTGACCGGGTGCCCGCAACCATCAAACCGATCAAAAAGGCTGGCAAACATATCTACCTCGCTTCGGGCATACGCAACCTGATGAACGTTCCGAAACGGGGCAGCATCTACCTCCGCAACCTGCAGAACGATGAAGTTCAGTTGGGTCCACTGATCGGCGTGTTGTCTGACGGACCTTCGTCTGGCTCCAATCCGTTTGGTTCACGTACCGGCTTTATCAAACAACTGCTCCGCGAAGGCAGCCGTAAATCCTATATCTATGCGTTCACCCCAAGAGATATTAACTGGCAGAATGAAACGGTATCCGGTCTTTTCCTTAACGACAACGGAAGCTTTAGTCGTAAAACGGTACCTCTGCCAGACGTCGTGTATAACCGGTTACCCAGCCGCCGCTCTGACTTCTCACCAGCAATCAACCAGCTGCGTGAGCGATTTGTCCGGCGCAAGATTCCTTTCTTTAACTGGAGTTTCTTTAACAAGTCGGATATCTATAAGCTGCTGGAGAACGACCCGGCAGCCGGACGTTATATTCCAGAATCCATTACCAATCCGACGGTAGAACAGATGAAAGAAATGCTGGAACGCCATCAGTTTGTCTACTATAAACCAACAGCAGGAAGTCTGGGCAACGGGATCTATCGACTGACCTATTCGCCCAAACGTGGATATTTCGCCCGTTATCGCAAAAAAGGCGGCAACGCCCTGCTGCGTTTCGGTTCCTTCAACAGCCTGATGCGCATGCTTCAGGGCAGACACGGCAAACAGCTCCGCGGTTATGTCGTTCAACAGGGTATCCGGCTCATTGAGATCGACGAATGTCCGATTGATTTCCGCTTTCACATGCATAAAAACGGAAACAATAATTGGGTGGTCGTCGGCATTGGCGCCAAGAAGGCTGGCCGCGGCAGCGTAACTACGCATATCAAAAATGGCGGCTCCCTGATGACCCCTGAGCAGGCGCTCAGCCGCAACTTTGGCGACCGAGCGGGAGAAGTGCTTCAGCATGCCAAATCCGTCGCTATTACACTGGCCCAGGCGATTGAAACCCAGCACCAGCATCTGATTGGTGAGATTGGCTTTGATCTGGGCATTGATCAGGAGGAACATGTATGGATGTTCGAAGCGAACGCCAAACCAGGGCGCTCCATTTTCCGCCATCCTTCTCTGCGGGTGGAAGGAAAATCGTCGGTGGAGCACATTTTAGAACACTGCCTGTATTTGAGCAAATTCCGGAAGAGAGACGGAATTTGATGAGCCTGCAGGATGACTACAAGCCCGTCATTGCCGTCCTGACCATGCATGATGACCAACGCATGTTCAGAGGAAACCATCAAAATTTCCTGGATATTGTGCAGACGGGCGAAAATATGGGGTTTGTGGTGTATGTCGTGACTGTGCGAGATTTGAACGTGAGCGGCTCCACTGTAAGAGGATACACGTACAACAATGGGAGTGGAAAATGGACTTCACAGTCCTTTCCTCTTCCCCATGTGCTGTACAATCGTATCCCCAACCGGGAAGACGAACGAAAGCCCTCGGTACGGCGCAAAATTGAGGAATGCATGCTCTCAGGGATCGAGCTGTATAACCCGTTTTTCTTCAACAAATGGAATTTGTTCGAATGGCTTAAGAAATCCAAATCTACCCAGCAGCTGGTTCCCTATACTCGACGGATGCGAACAGCCTCCTCTCTGGGTACGGTGCTGCGATCACATCCCTACCTCTATTTGAAACCCGAAAGTGGCAAGGCCGGCAAAGGGATCATGATGCTCAAATTCCAGGAAAAAGAACGCCTTCCTTATCGGCTTAAAATACAGAGTACCCGAAAAAGCACCACGTACAAAGCGGCTACACTTTCCAAATTATGGGCTAGAATTCGCAGGGAGACTGGACATACGCCCTATATCATGCAACAGGGTATTGAGCTGGCATCATCCCGCAAGCGTCCTTTCGATCTACGGGTACTTGTGCAGAAAAACGGCAAAGGACAGTGGAGCATAACGGGAATTGGAGCCCGGCTCGCTGGCTCTCGCAGCATAACCACCCATGTGCCGCGCGGAGGTACTGTGGAGGACCCAGAGAAGCTGCTCACCGATCTCTTTGGGGAAGAAATGTCGAATACACTGATGAAGCGGGTGAAGTCCACTTCATTGTTGATCGCCAGACAAGTGGAACGAGGCTCCGGGCATACGCTTGGTGAAATGTCCATGGATCTCGGCATTGACGAGATGGGTGAGCTTTGGTTTTTCGAAGCAAATGCAAAGCCGATGAAGTTCGATGAACCGCAGATTCGGCGGAGGTCATTGGAACGTATTTTTCAGTACAGCGCCTACCTTGCCCGTCAGTCCAAACGATGATGAACAGGAATAACAGCTAAAGAAGGTGATTGTTTGTGTCCTCACCTGTTCTGGGCATTATGACGTTGTACTTAAATGAGCATCGCGCTCTGGAAGAACGGAGCATATACCGCAGAATGATCCTTGAAGGGCGCAAGCGGGGACTCGATGTTTATGTGTTCACACCTGCCGATGTACATTCAGGGGGCAAACAGATTGAGGCAATGGTCTTTCATTCGGAAAAAGGCTGGTCCCGGGAATGGCGTTCATTCCCGGATATCATCTTCGACCGCTGCCGCATACAGCGTAATCGCAGATTTCAGCAACTGCTTGCCTTTCGGCAAAAGTATGGTCACTTGCTCTTTCTCAACCGTCCATTGCGTAACAAGTGGACCATTCATCAGACACTCTACGCAAGGCCAGCCTTTCGCGAGCACTTGCCAGACACCCTTCTGTTCCAGGATATGTCCGATGTCAATCGACTGCTGAAAGCCTCCTCCCTCATTTATCTGAAGCCCATTAATGGAACGGGAGGACGGGGTATTCTCCGCATCGAGCGGGGCGGCAGCGAGGCCAATACGGTTCTTGTGCAGGGACGGGACCAGAAGCGTCGGATCATTACCCCGCGCAAGGTCCATCTGTCACGCCTGGGCTCACTTCTTCAGAACTGGAATATGAAGGACAAATACCTGGTTCAACAGGGAATCCAGCTCCAGCTTCCGAATGGCCGTGTTCATGATTATCGAATGCTGGTTCAGAAGAACGGTGAAGGACAGTGGGAATTGACGGGATGCGCTGGGCGGATGGGTGCAGAGAAAAGTGTGACCTCCAATCTTCATGGCGGTGGTCAGGCTATATCGATGCAGAAATTAATGAAACAATGGATTACGGATGAGAAGCAGCGAGCGGAAATTAACGCAACGGCCGAGAAATTCGGGATTGATGTAGCCACGTTTCTGGAAAACACCTATGGCGACTTGTGTGAATTGGCTCTGGATTTGGCGATTGACAAGAGCGGACACATCTATCTGCTTGAAGTAAATCCGAAACCTGCACGTGAGGTGTTCGCCCGCATTGGTGAGAAAGACACCTATCTCAAAGCGATCACCCAACCATTGGAGTACGCCTTGTGGGTGTACCAAAACCATCCAAATGCAAGCCGTCCCCCTCGTGGCGTGAAGGTAACCAAACCAGTCAAACGTCGCGTAAAAGGTAAATCTCCCACACTCAAAAGGACCAGAAGATCCCGGTTATGACTCGTTAGCTTCGTTGGTCGTGAACCGCGAATCCTCCTAGAATTAAAAAAACCGCCCCCTCCAACGCCCGAATGGACTTGGAGGGGGCGGTTTTTTCTATTTTTCTACTCGGCTTCCCGATACAAACGAAGCAGTTCGGTAAAATCAGAGATCAGTACGTCTGATCCTGCAAGTTCTTCATCCCGACCGAATCCTGCATAGGCACAGCCGATGACGGTCTGGTTGTTCATTTTGCCTGCCTCCACATCAGAAGAGCGGTCCCCTACCATCCATGCATCCTGAATTCGATGCTTCTCAAGCAGGATTTGAACCAGATTAACTTTGGAAGGGGTCTTGTACTGGCCCGCACTATATACGCCTTCAAAGAGCGGCATGATCTCATGAGCAAAGGCCACGCCTTTGACATAGTCCTCCAGCCCGTTACTGGCAACAAATAAGCGCACACCTTGTTCTTTTAATGCTTCAAGCGTCTCTTTTACTTGCGGGTACAGGACAGAGCTTCCTCCATCGAGTCCCTCAATCTCCAGCTGAAGCAGCAGTTCATCTGCACGACGATGCGCCGCAACGGAAGCTTCGGGCATAACCACTTTCCATATATCCTCTAGCAACATCCCCAGGCTCCCAAGCATTCGTTCTTCAGGAGGAGTCTCTCCCTCAAAATGCCCTTCTGCCCGCAATGTATCAAACAGCTGATGATAGGCTGGCAACAATAGGGTTTCCGTCTGAAATAACGTACCATCCATATCAAAAATCATCGCTTCCGGTTTACGCAATACCGTCTTTCTTGTCATGTCCAATGTTCCTTTCGGATTGGGATATGTATTCGAAATCGTTCCCCTTCCATGATAAACATAAACGTTTGGCAGTGTAAACCGTGCAATGTAAAACAACTGTGTCATCAACGTTATACAATATCCGCAAACATTATACTTAAATTAAACAAACTATATACAAAAATGCTGCGTTTAAGTATAATATTGAAAAATAGTACTTTAGACACCCAATCTAAAGAACTATAACAGCTATCCTTCAAGTTTTTTCGACAAATACATATACCCCAAGGAGAGGAATAACAAACATGAAAAAGCACAGGACCTTCAAAATTTTTTATAAGATTGGTTTGGGCTATTTGCTCGTACTCGCTGTATTGGCGGGCTGCATCCTTTTGATCCAGAACAGTACCCGCAAGCTTCAAAGCGAATTGGATTTTCTCGTAGATCACGATATGAAGGTACACGCTCTTACATATGAAATTGAAAAGAGCATGGTGGATATGGAAACAGGCCAGCGGGGCTACGTAATCACAGGGCAGGCAAATTATCTTGACCCGTACACAAACGGAAAAGAACAGCTGGCCGTTCTCAAGGAGCAGCTGGCTACATTAATCTCGGACAACCCCTCACAGCTGAAGCTGCTTGAAGATATACATAGTTATATGGAAAACTGGATTCAAATCGCGGGAGAACCGGTTGTTATGTTGCGCCAGGCCAATGATATGACTTCCATCCGACAATTCTTCACGACAGATCCCGGTAAAAAAGACATGGACCAAATTCGGCAATCCCTGAATACGTTCCGAACCAATGAACTTGCGCTAACCGAAGCACGTACAGGAGCACTGAAACAGAAAAACAAAGTACTGAATTGGGAGTTGTACGGTGCACTAATCCTTGTTGCCATAATCTCGGTCATCGCTGCCTTAGTCTTGTCCCGTTCCATTGTAAGAAACATTCGCACAGTAACACATGCACTGAATGATATCGGCTCCTCCAATGGTGATCTGACCCTGCGTATTGCCACTCCGATGAAAGATGAAACACGGGAATTGGCTGAGGCTGCCAACACCATGCTCTTTGGATTGCAGCAAATGATGCTAGACATTCAAAGCAATGCCACCATTCTGAGCACAGCCTCTGATCGACTGGATAAAGGCGTGTCTGACAATCACATCGCAGGAAAAGAGGTCGCCACGGCCATGGAGCGTGTCGCTGAAGGTGCTGATGAACAGGTTGCCCTCACTCAAACCATGGTCGCTGCGATGGAACAATCGCTCATGGGGCTTAATCGGGTCGCCGCTTCAACAGCCGACGTGGCTGAACGTGCTGTACGTACTGAATCCATCGCCGTTGACGGACAACAGCGTATCGATAATGCTGTTGGGAAAATAACGTTCATTGAGCAATCCTTCCTGTCTGTGCAGGAAGCCATTAACGAAATTTCCAAAATGTCTGATCAAGTGATCAGCATTGCTGATTCCATGTCAGGGATTGCAAGGCAAACCAACCTGCTTGCACTCAATGCTGGAATTGAAGCCGCTCGTGCGGGGGAACATGGACGTGGATTTGCCGTTGTCGCCTCAGAAATTCGCAATCTCGCAGATCAAAGTGCCACGTCAGCGAAGGAAATTACAAACATATTGGAAACTGTTGTAACCGGAGTTCAAAACACGGCCCATGTTGTAGACGAGAGTACACTCCATGTCAACGAAGGATTACGGACGATTAAAGATGCAGGGTATGCCTTCACAAATATTACCCAGCACATTCATGATCTCAGCGATGAGTTTCAGGACATATCCACGGTTGTGGAACAATTGACAACCGGCAGTGAAACGGTAATGAATTCCATTAACGAAGTTTCCGCCGTAGTTGAGGACACCGCATCAGCCACGGAAGAGGTATCGGCCATGACGGAAGAACAACTTGCTTCCCTGCAGGAAATGACGGACACCTCCAAGCAGTTAAACGAAATGTCAGATGCGCTTGATCAACTGGTTAACCGATTCAAGCTTGCCTGACCTTATGGATTATATTTAAACAAACCAAAGAAGCAGATCCTACTCCATCAGGATCTGCTTCTTTGATTTTGTCAAAAGGAAGGAAATTGAACTCGATTCCGTTTCTAACCCGGCACCATTGTGGATTAGGATAGATCTGGATTTTCTGGATTACGCAGCGCTTCAAGCACAAGCTGTGCATGATAGCCATCGTTGAAATCGTATATTTTGGCAGGCTGACCCTGAATACGGGCAATGACGTGTTTCAATACAGGTAGCTGGCTTAAGGATTCTTCTACTTCGACAGGAACAAGTGGCTCTCCGATGCGTCCACTCGATAGTTGATCCCAGTTCTCCAAAGCAATTGTTCCTTCTGTACCGTAAACCACCATGGATACACGCTCTTCACCTGCAAAATGTGCAATGCCGTTTAACTGGATTCGTGTTCCATCCTCCAGCTCCATCGCGGCTTGAACTTCATGTTCACTTTCCCCTGTATTTGGAGGAAATTGAACCTGACTGTTAATCACGCGTATAGAACCAAACACCTTTTGGATCATATGAATCCAATGAATTCCCACTTCAAGAATAAATCCGCCCTGCTCCCGACTCGTAATCCAGGCATTTTGCTGCCACGCTCGAGGCCACTGAGGGAATTGCAGGATCAGATCGATTTTGCGAATCTCGCCAATTGTTTCCTGCTGAATCAACTCTTGCAGTTTCACTACTGACGGTTCATGTGGCATAGAGAAATGGATTGCGTGTACTACACCGGCCTTCTCGGCTGCCTCCAGCATCGCTCTCGCTTCCTCCACACTGTTCGCCAGTGGTTTCTCACAGAACACATGAATCTTGCGCTCTAACGCGTCCATAACGACGGGATAATGATATTTAGGCGGAACTGCAATGTACAGAAGATCAACCGCATGTGTGTCGAGCAATTGCTTAAAATCCGTATACCTCTTCGTCTCAGGATGAGAGGAAGCAAGCGATGCCAAATTTTCCTCATTGGAATCACACACCGCTACAATCTCTACTTTTTCGGTTAGTTCTGCCTGTGTCGCCTGATGTATCATATGTAATCCCATTTTGCCCAATCCAATTACAGCCATTTTTATCGTTGTCATCCAACTCACTCCAATCGAATTCAGTATAAACAGAAAGCTTAACATTGCCAATCCTTACACGGATACGAAATGGGAAATGCACGATTCTCAATGGATCTACACAATTTGAATCTATCACATTCTATAATATTTTACATTTTATTCTATATTTATCGTTTCTAGTTCATTTGTTGCAGGAATATATAACCAATTTATTTTTTCTTATAGGATATAGCATTAAGCGTTTCCAACCTAAGAATCAGGAACTTATACTCATAAAAGGAGTTGACAAAAAACCACAAAAAAAGCTACTCTTCCTATAAACAAGGATTGATTTCCTTTCACAACCTTAGACGATGACATACACTCCAAAAATGGAACTTGACCTGTGGGTCCAAAAACCTATTTTGTGAAGCGAGGTGTCCCGCATGAGAACAGTTGCGGACTATTTGGCAGAAGCTCTGCGTAATTTAGGCGTTACTCATGTCTTTGGTATTATCGGAAAATCCATATGCCCTGCTGTCCTGAAAATGGTTGATTACGGCTTGGAGTTCATTCCAGGTCGCCATGAATCCAGTTCAGGCTTTGCCGCTTCGGGCTATGCCCTCCAAACCGGGAAACTGGGTGTGGCCTTTGCCACTTCAGGTCCGGGCGGAACCAACTTGCTCACCGCCGCAGCACATGCCAAGGCCAACAACCTGCCTGTCCTGTTTATTACGGGTCATCAGTCCATTCAGGAACTGGGGCTTCCGCAATGTCAGGACTCCTCTTCCTACTTGGCCGATCTCGCCGAGATGTTCCGTCCTGCCACGTTGTTCAGCAAACTGGTAGAGCGTAGCGATCATTTCAGCACCATATTGAATCATGCCCTTTCCATTGCACTCGGTCCCAATAAAGGTCCGGTCCATCTCTGTCTTCCGTTTGATGTACAAACCGAACAGCTCGCTGACTTCCGGGTTGTAATCCCGGAGCCTGAACCCCTGATTAGCGTATCCAACCTGAATCATGTCCTCCCCTTGCTTCAACAGTCCAGTCATCCTTTAATTATTGCAGGTAAAGGCGTCAATCGCTCCAGAGCCCATGATGAATTGCTCCATTTGGCCGAACATTTCCATATTCCTGTCATTACTTCTCCCGGAGGAAAAGGTGCCATTGCTTGGGATCATCCCCTTTACCACGGCCCTTGCGGTGTTGGCGGCTTCCCTCATGCAGATGAGCTGCTGAATCAGAGTGATCTCTACATCGTACTCGGTTCACGTCTGAGCGATATGACGATCTGTAATTTGAAGCCGGAAAACCACCCTGCACATTTAATCCAATTCGACACCGATCCTGCATTCATTGGTAAAATACTTCATGCTCCAACCTTACATATCACTGGCGACTTGAAGGACAACCTGCAGTTTTTGCTCAGTACACTGACAGAACAACCTGTTCTCCCAAAAGGAACGACAACGGTTAATTACACCGTACCTCTCCCGGATCTGCCGAACCTGTCCCTAGCTTCCGTGCTGGAAGAAATGAGTGAATTGCTTCCCTATGATCATAAGCTGTTTGTGGATGATGGCAGTCATGGTTTCCATGCGGTTCAACGATATAAAGTCAAGAAACCTGGCAGCTTTGTGTTTGACGCCTATTTTGCCTGCATGGGCAATGCCATCGGCATGGCCATTGGCGCCAAGACTGCCGCACCGGAAGAAACCATTGTATGCATTACAGGTGACGGATGCTTCATGATGCTGGGAACCGAGATTAACACCGCTGTATGCAACAATCTGCCCGTCATCTTCATCGTAGTGAACAATAAACAACTGGATATGGCACTCAAAGGTATGGAAAAAACAACTGGCCGAATTGATGGCACCTTATATGAAGTGCCCATGGATGCATCGAAATTCGCTGAATCCCTTGGTGCTGTTGCCTTTCGAGCGGAAACTCGAGCCGAATTCGTCTCTGCTCTCCAGACCGCGCAGCAGCTGAACCAGGTTACCGTAATTGAGCTTCTTACCGATCGCGATGAGATTCCACCCACGGCACATCGTACCGTGACTTTGAATTAGGAGGAACATAGCATGAGTGAACAAGTGACTCAAGGATTGGAGCGTTTTGCAATGCTTTCCGGTGAATTTGGTGCCAAAGCACTGGCACCGATAAAGGATCAGTTTCCTGAGCTCGCCGAGTTTATTATGGGAACAGCTTACGGGGATATTTTTCAGCGCACAACCATTACCGATCAATGGAAGGAAGTCGCCATTATCTCTTCACTGATCTCCCAGGGGCAGTATGAGCAATTGGGGGTTCATTATACGATGGCACTAAGTGTCGGTGTAACCGTGGATCAGCTGAAAGGAATTCTGTTGCATCTGGCACCATGTGTTGGTGCTCCGCGGATCATCAGTGCTTTTAATATATTGCTTGCTACACTGGATGAAATCCAATAATTCACTCTTCTACATTTTTATACACGATTCGACTTTTTTATTGATCTTTTTACATCCCTACCTTTATAATATGGTTAAATTATCCTCCCAATCAGTCTACATCTCAGAAGCAGTCAGCGAGGGCCTTGAGGCCTACGTCTTGATTAGCAGGATAGCCTTAACTTATTTATTTAAAGGAGAGAGAACAATCATGGGAAGTTTTATACTGAAAACTGACGTTCCGAACAAGGTGTTAAACATTGAACTGGAGGGCTCTTTCTCTCAAGAAGACGGTTTACGTTCCATCTCGGCATACCAGGATACAATCGCTCCGATTAACACCAAGGACTATGACCTGACTATCGATTGCAAAAAGTTGAATGTTACCGCTCCGGAAATTGTGCCTCTTCTTGAGGGCTGCCTGCAGATGTTCAAAAAAGATGAATATAAAAAAGTGGTGCTGACGCTTGAGAATAATGCCATTCTGAAAATGCAGCTGGCCCGTCTTGGACGGTCTGTCGGATTGGACAACCTTGAGATCATCTCCACGGTTACGACCTAATAAACCAGGCGGACAAGCTGAGGGTTCACCCATCCGCTCAGGAGGAGAATGAAGATGGCTGGAATTCGTATTGTAGATATCGATATCTATCATCCAACGCATAAGGTGGGCAATGACTTTTACATTGAACATTTTGATGCAAGAGGTGTAGATATTCGGGGACTGTTAAAGGCACTTGGACGTGATACACGTTACAAAATTGACAACGATGATGAAAACTCACTAAGCATGGCCTTTGAGGCCGCCAGTAATCTGCTCGAGAAGACCGGACTTACCGGTGCCGATATCGATCTGATTGCTTATGCAAGTCAAACGCCGGAATACATCTTTCCTACGAATTCCTTAATGATTCATCGCCTGATTAACGGGGCATCCCATACGATTTGTATTGACAGCAATGCCAACTGTGCTGGCATGACCGCAGCCTTTGAACAAGTTAGCCGTCAGATGCTGGGTAATCCCAGAATTCGCCGTGCTTTGATTATTGGCTCGGATTACGTCGCTCCTCACGCAAGTCCCGACGATCCTGTATACTTCGCGAACTTCGGGGACGCAGCAGCAGCTGTCATTGTTGAACGGGACGAGCAGGCTGTCGGTTTTATTGACTCAATTTATCAGACCGATACCTGCGTATACGGCAATTCCCTCTTCCCGGCACAAGGTCTTGCAAAACTGGGCCAAACCGGTGTTGACGCAGGCGCCTTCCATGTAAAATTCATACCGTTTGATGATTCCATCTGTGTAGGGGCTGCTTCTGAATCGATTCGCACTCTGCTGAGTCGTAACGAGATCGGAGCAGACGAGATCAAAGCAGCTTGTTTCTCCCAATTATCCATTGGCAACATACGTGCTGTATCCGAGAACATTGGCATTGGAGAAGATATTGCCGTCTACATCGGAGACGAGTTCGGGTACACCTCAACCAGCAGTCCATTTATTGCATTGCATCGAGCCATTACATCCGGCCAAATTCAGCGTGGTGATAAAGTTTTGTTCTGGACCGTCGGCGCTGGGTGGCAAAATGTTGCCATGGTTGTTGAATACTGAGAGCATGATACACCGAATTCAAAGAAGCTGGGCAGACCTTTTGTACCCAAAAAGGATTGTCCTGCTTTTTTTGTAATGCTCTGGAATGGTGACTTTCACGAAAATAAAACAGATCAGATCCATAACAAAAACCGCCCTCTAGGCAGAGAACGGCAATAAGAACGATATGTGGTCCTTCTCAGAAAATTTTCTTCGTCTCCCGATCATCCTTCAGAATCTCTACCGCCTCCCGGAAACGCAAGGAATGCACAATCTCCCGTTCCCTCAGAAACTTCAGACTATCCTGGAGATCCACGTCATCCGTCAGATCGATCAACCATTGATATGTAGCCCGTGCCTTCTCTTCCGCAGCAATATCCTCGTACAAATCAGCAATGGGATCTCCCTTCGCTTGAATATAAGTTGCGGTGAAAGGTACACCCGAAGAATTCGTATAAAACAGGGCAGAATCACGCTGTGCATAGTTCGGCCCAAGTCCCGCTTCTTCCAGCTGTTCCACCGAGGCATCCTTTGTTAGCTTGTAGATCATCGTGGCAATCATCTCAAGATGTGCAAATTCCTCCGTACCGATATCATTCAATAGCCCGATAATCTTGTCCGGAATCGTATACCGCTGGTTCAAATACCGCAAGGCAGCCGCCAGTTCCCCGTCTGCGCCCCCATATTGTTCCGCCAGCAATTTTGCCATGTGAGGATCACATTTGCTAACCCGAACGGGATATTGCAGTTTTTTCTCATACACCCACATACAGACGCCCCCTTTAGAATTTAAATCAACCTGCTTACGTTTCCCCGAGCTCCCGTCAGGATAGTTTGCAAGGAAGCTCAGGGCTGTTATCTCACACTTGCCAAGGCCATGGTGTCTGGGACCACTCCCAAGGATATTTGGAGAACGCATGACCAAAGTTCATCAGCGGTCCGTACAATTGCTGAAACTCATGCGCCACTCTCATGCGCTCCTGGCTGAATTTGTTATACTGCTCAATGCTCTGATAGTCACCCGGATGGGTGTCCAGATACAGGTTCAGCTCAACCAATACAAAATCCAAGGCCTGGAGTTCCTCCAACAGCTCATAGTATTTTGCATCACAGACTTTCGGTGCTTCAGGTTCCATCCGCTTCCACCTTCCTCCCCTTCGATCTCGCAGGTGTATATGGACTGTACAAAGCAGGCCACAACGTTCCGATTCTTAAGGCTTCTGCCGGACTGTACTGCGGCCAGCCCATCGGCTGAAAAGGGATAAATAATTGCGGAGGAACCAGATACGTTCGAATCTCTTTCGGTGGACAAGGATCAAAAGGCCCTATAAAAGGAGCATAAGCACGAAGCTGTGGATCTTTCACAAAACAGCGCCTCCTTTATCACGGATTTGGTGCATGCACATCGCAAGTATTAAAAGCATTCATTTTCCGTCTCTATAACCATATGTCGCGATCTCCCAAGTTAATCCCAAATTCAGCTTAACGCAAAAAAAAGACCCTCGGCTCACCCACCCCACTGGGCGTCTCCGAAGGTCAATCTGTTCTATCGCGGCAAATTACAGCCATGTATAATCCAAGAATCCCTAGTCCGTATGACGATCCAACTCATCCTGATCGGAATGTTGCTCCTGTTCTCCGGCATTAATCTCGTTCTGTTCGGGCACAGGTCGCTTGTACACCTTCACGCGGGTAATCCGCAGACGAGTTGATTCCTCTACTTCAAAGACATATCCGTTCTGTTCCCGTGTTTTGCCTTTAGCCGGACTGCCCTCAAGCTCCTTGAACAGCCAACCGCCAATCGTATCGACTTCCTCATCCTCAATGACAGCTCCGGTCCATTCATGGACCTCTTCAATCAGGGAACGACCATCGATGGAAAAGGCTTCTCCACTGCGCTCCAAATGCGGACGTTCGTCCTCGAACTCATCATACAGATCACCAACAATCTCTTCCAAAATCTCTTCGGCAGTCAGCAAGCCAGCTGTCCCGCCATATTCGTCGACCACCAGCGTCATCTGGGAGTGCTTTTTCTGCATTAAACGAAGTACATGACTGATCTCCATCGATTCAGGCACATTCAGAATTGGACGAACAAGCGCAGCCAGATCATGCTGCTGGTCTGGTTCAGCGAGAAGTAGATCGGTGATGTGGATAAATCCGATAATCTCATCCTTATCCTCAACAGCGACAGGGTAACGAGAATGCTTCGTTGCATTAATAATTTTCAGGTTTTCTTCCAGCGACATATGAGTGTATAGACAGTCCATATCCGTACGCGGCAGCATAATTTCACGCGCCAGCATATCGGAGAAATCAAAGATGTTATCCATCAGTTTGATTTCATCCTTATCAATGACACCACTCTTGGCGCTTTGTTTCATCAAAATGCGAAGCTCATCTTCCGAATGGGCCTCCCCTTCGCTGGCAGGTTCAATGCCTGCCAAACGCAGCAGTGCATTGGCTGACGCGTTCAGCACCCAGATGAACGGGAAGAAGATTTTATAAAATAACAGCAATGGTGCCGATAGCAGTAAAGCCACTCCGTCTGTTTTTTGAATCGCCAAAGATTTGGGCGCAAGCTCACCCAGCACAATGTGCAGAAACGTAATGATACAGAAACCGATGATGACGGATACTGTCGATATAAGTCCTGTATCCGCTACACCAAGCTTGAACATCAGAGGTTCGACCAATAATTCAGAAATGGCCGGTTCACCGAGCCAACCAAGCCCGAGCGATGTCAGCGTGATTCCGAACTGGGTAGCCGATAGGTAGGCATCCAATTTCCCATTCACCTTCAGTGCATAACCAGCCAACTTATTCCCTTCACTCTGTAATTGAGTGAGACGTGTTTGTCTAACTTTAACCAGGGAAAATTCCGCTGCGACAAATACGCCATTCAAAAATACGAGCAGAAACACACAGACCAGATTAAATACCAACTGCCCGAGATGAAATTCGGTATGAATACCCAAGTCGAAACTCCCCTTTTTGATCTATTTCAGGAATACACCTGGAATATCAACGTGTAATTGCTTTTCTCGATTTGAAATCCACACCTTTATAATACATGTCTGCCACGAGCAGATTCGGACCGCAGCAAGAAGCAGCATCACAATGACAGTTCACTGTCTGATTCAAAGGATGTTCCGCCGACCACTCATGGAATACGTCATCCAGCTTCCGGTCACGAATGTTGCCAAACGCCGGGATGTCAGCAAAATCGGTAACATACACGTTTCCGGTAAACATGTTGACGTTAACGCGGTTACGACCGTCGGGATCGTTACGAACCGTTACCTTGGGCTCGCTATATAAGCGGTTAATGAGCTCCCGATCCTGGTCTGCTGCACTGCATGCGAAGAACGGAAGTGTACCAAACAGCATCCACATATCCTTGTCACGCACATCCAACAAACGATGAATAGCCGCTCTCATATGATCAAGGGAAAGCACCGGCAGCGCAGAAGCAAAATTCGAGTTATACATCGGATGTACTTCATGACGGACACAACCCATCTCACGGATCAATTGATGAATGCCCTCAAGCTTGTCATGGGTACGGAAATTAATCATGGATTCCGCAGAGATAAACATGCCCGCTTCACTGAGCTTACGGGAATTTTCCATCATTTTCTCATACATCTTCACCGCTACTTCACGCTTTACGGGTCTTCCACTGTTGGCAAAACCGACCTGGTGAAAGTCATCGGCATTCAGATAATTGAATGAGATATGCATAACGTCCAGATATGGCAAAAGCTGCTCGTACCGACGAATATCCAGCGTCAGATTCGAGTTGATCTGGGTACGAATCCCCCGATCCTTGGCATATTTAAGCAGCGGAATGATCATCTCATCCACGGTCTTCTGACTGAAGCTCGGCTCACCACCTGTCAGACTGATCGTCTGAAGGTGCTCCACCTCATCCAGCCTTTTAAGCATTAAAGGCAACGGAAGCGCAGGTGCTTCGCGCATCGTTAACATATCTCCTACTGCACAATGCTCACAGCGCATATTGCACAGATGAGTTACGGTCATTTCTACACTGGTCAGCACATGGCGTCCATATGTACGCAAAGAGCCGATCGGATCCCAAGGATCATTAGTCGGGGATAAAGGCATCGGTTCTACCGATCCTGAGTTTAGCATGGTCATTGTTCTTCACCTTATTCCTTTTATTAACCTAAAAAGTTTTATTTACAACATACCCCGTCTTCATCTTTTTGGAGTTATCTTTTATCATAGCACAATTTCCTGCGCTCTGGCATGAGCATGCTCTGTCCATTACATGACAAAAAACGCCCCCGTAACATCCGGGCCAAGCTGACCCGGACGTTACGATATGAGCGCTGACCCATTCTCCATTAGATGTCAGATATCAAAATATTTCATTACGTGCTGAAGCTGGCGTAGCGTCTTCCACCCCTTCAACGCCTGTAATCATAACAGACAGCGCTGTGGACAGATCAATTTCATAGGGTGCGCTTAAGGTCTGTCCATCTGCGTCCTTGAGAACACGAATGCGTGGTCGTTGAGGAACGCGGGAATGGATGGCTGCAACAACCCCGATTTCTCCTGTACTCAACGTGACGGAAATACCTAAGGGGTAGATCGCTACACAATCACGAAATTTTTCTAACATACGCTGTTCATATAATGTCCCTGAACCCGTGTATAATACCTCAACCGCCTGATGAGGCAGAAAGGCTTGACGATACACCCGATTGGTCGTCATCGCGTCATAAGAGTCGGCAAGGGCCAACCACTTTGCATATTCATGGATTTCATTGTCTTTCAAACCAAAGGGATATCCGCTGCCATCAATCCGTTCATGATGCTGTAAAGCGCAATGTGCAGCAAGGAGCGGTATACCCGGTTCATCTTTGAGAATACGATGTCCATATGTAGTATGCTGCTGTATGATTTTGAATTCCTCATCACTCAGCCTGGAGGGCTTGTGCAGAATTTCTGGGGCAATCTGTGTTTTTCCAATATCATGTAACAAGGCCCCCAGACCAATCTCCATTAATTGCTGGCGTGTATAACCCGAAGCCACTCCAAGAACCAAGGTGTATACACATACATTCAATGAGTGATTATACAGATCAAAATCACTGGAGTTCATATCCATCAGCATAATCATCGCTTCCTTCTGACTGCCAATGTCCTCCAGTATCGCATTCATCAACCCGCTAAGTGCTTTACCGAAGTGTGGAATCCGGCTTTTGGTTTTCACCCCGGACATGCTCTGAAATTGCTGCTTGATCTCGACCAGCGCTCTGCGCCTGGTCTCTTCCTGCAGCATATCCGGAATGATGATATCTTCTGTTGCTGCATCCGAAATATACACATAGCCGATCCCCAAATCCTTGAGACGTCCAATCAACCGACTGGTCAGCTCCACTCCATCACTAAGCAGAACCAAACCCTCTTGACTATAAATTCGTTTCCCCAGCTTCATGCCAGGCTGCAATAGGTTTATATGTACTAAACGCACAGCCTATCCTCTCCCGCTCCGTAGATGTAATTTCCACTAGCCGCCGCTTCAGCAGAAGGCAAGTACTTGTTAGATTTCATGCCAACGGGATCGCAAGCTGTCATCCAGCGCCCCTGGCCTTTTCAATTCCGTTTCGAGCAGGTCACGTATAAATTCAGGAAGTCGATACGTTGTATCCGTTCCAAGAGAAAGGGTCGGATACCCTACGTTGAACGTAAACATGTCGAGTGTTCCCACCACATATTCATGTTCATCACGAATCGGTTCACCATCAATATATATGGCACGGATCTTCTCGTATGGAGGCGCGTGTGGATCATACTCCACGTCCATCCCATCCATGCACAAGGTTCCTAAAATATGCCCGCGAAATCCAAACCCGATAATCGGTTTTCGTGAGAACTCTGACAACAGCGACTGCTCCAGTGCCTCCCGAATCTGAATTCCATTCAAGCATATTGTACAGGCATTAATGGGAGATGGACATAGGGAATGTAACATTCCCTTTGTAATATTGCCCTGCGGAAGATCTGCAAGAAGCTGCCCGGCGTTCACAAGTGACAACTGCGCTCCGGTGAACTGACGAACTGCCTGGGCAAGCAATGACGCAAACGGAGACTCATGATCATAATCAATGGCGAGTGTTCTATCCGTTATAACGGCTGTCTGGCCAAGCGCCCGTTCGGCTTCCGTCCGATGTGTGTCTATGGCCAGCGCTACCCTTTCTTCAAGCATCATGTTCTGGACCGGAACACAGCCACTGCTCACCAGTGCAAGTTCATTCGCTCCATATTCTCGCTCCAATACCACCTTACCGAGCCACTGACCAAACTTGCCTGCCGCTCCAAGCACCGTCTGACCAATGACTAATGGTTCTTCCAATACATGATGTGTGTGTCCGCCCAGAATGACATCGATGCCCGGGATCTGTTCGGCCAGTCTGCGATCTGTTGAAAGCCCCAGATGGGACAAAATAACGATCACATCCACCTGAGAACGCAAAGCTTCAACTTGCTCACGCAGTGCCTCTACCGGCTCCAATACATCCCATCCCAACAATTCGTAAAAAGCGGTAAAGGGTGCTGTAGCACCAAGCAGACCGATGCGAAATGGCCCCTTCTCCAGAATGAGAGAGGATTTCATCCAAACTGGTGGCAGGCCCGTAGCCTGGTCCACAACATTTCCACATACGACTGGGCACAGAAGTCCAGAGTAAGACTGTGCCAGTTGTTCGGGTGTAAAGGTTAGTCCTTCGTTGTTCCCGATTGTTATGGCATCGTAACCGGTCAGATTAAGAACATCGACGTTAGCCGCCCCCAGAGTGCCCTCCGTCTCAACTGCCATCCGGTCCATATGATCTCCGATATCTACTACCAGAAACTCTCCGGCCTCTTTCTTCTCCTGTCCGATCATGGCGGCGATGGAGCTCATGGAGCCAAAATGACTATGGATGTCATTCGTGTGTAGAATCGTTAGTGTTTGCGTCTTCCTGGTGCTCATCACACCGCCTCCCTCTTATCGTATATAACGTACATTCCTCTAATGGATAAGCATAACATTTTCCGCGTCGTTATGATATATTTATAGGGTTTAGAGATTAAAAAGAGGTGAGTTATTCGCATGAAATTGACAATTCAACTATTTGCAGGCATCGCTGAACGTCTGGGCACATCCCTGCTCGAATATGAATACCCTGGAACGGATCCAACTCCTGTGCAATTAAAAGAAAACCTGAGCCTTGCTTACCCAGAAGCGGCGGATCAAATACGCGTTTCTTTCCTGGCAGTAAACCAACAGTATGCTTCTGCCGATATTATAATCAAGGCCGAGGACGAACTCGCCTTAATTCCCCCTGTGTCGGGAGGAGATGGGACCCATTTGACTGGTGACGAACAGCGTTCTGCCCATCCCGAGCATCGTACGGATGACGGATTATTCCTGATCACCCAGTCCCCACTGTCCGTAGAAGCTACAACGAAGCTAGTCATCACTGCAAACCATGGAGCAGCCCTTACCTTTGTTGGCACCACCCGTGAAATGACCGGACAACAACGAACGGTTCATCTCGAGTACGAGGCCTATGTACCTATGGCACTTTCTCAGATGGCGGCTATCGGCAGTGAAATCAATGAACGCTGGCCAGGTGTGATATGTGCGATAAGTCACCGGATTGGGCAGGTAGACGTAGCAGAGATCAGCGTTGTCATTGCCGTTTCCTCCCCTCATCGCAGTGACTGCTACGATGCAAGCCGCTACGCGATCGAAAGACTCAAACAGAATGTCCCCATTTGGAAAAAAGAAGTATGGGAAGATGGTTCCGAGTGGAAAGGTCATCAACTAGGACCCTGGAACCCCATGGACAATTAAATAACTAGTCATTCGACCCTTTGAACGGGCAATGAAATTAGTAAATAAGTCGTTGTCAACCCATTTTTTTCTTGTTATTATAATGATATATGTCGATATTAGTCGAGGAAAAGGTGGTTTATACGTGAGAGTGCATGTTACTGATCTTAAACCTGGCGACCTGCTAAAAAATGATGTGTACAACAGTTCGGGTCTCCACATGCTGATGAAAGGTTCCAGACTCAGCGACGATGATATTGCCAAGCTGCTGCAGCACGGAATCGATTACGCAGATGTAGAGCATACAACATCTGACCTCCACTCTGATGCACAAACCTTACCTTCCGATCAAACCCGTCTGTTAACTAACCTGTTTAACGATACGATCAAAGGTACAGAATCTCTGTTCGAACAAGCGATGGAGAAGGGTTTTATTGATGAGACTCAGGTCGATGAGATTTTGATAACCCTAACGGGACAGCTTGAAAAACAAAAGGATGTTGTCTCCTTGCTACTGATGCTTGACGGGGATAATGACTATACCTACAATCATTCTTTACAAGTCGGAATGCTCGCTTTTTATATCGCCGGCTGGATGGGCTACAACCCTGAGGAATGTTTGACTGTAGCCAAAGCAGGATATCTTCACGATATAGGCAAGTCCAAAATTCCTTCTGAAATGTTACATAAGCCAGGCAAATTAACGCCCGAAGAATTTGAAGAAATGAAGAAACATACGTTATATGGTTATGAGATTGTCATGGAATCTACTCAGGATGAGATTCTTGCAACCGTTGCCCTCCAGCATCATGAGCGTGAAGATGGAAGTGGCTATCCTTACGGACTGAAAGGCGACGAGATTCATCCATTTGCCCGTATAACGGCTGTAGCAGATGTGTACAGCGCGATGACGACCAATCGGGTGTATCAGACCAAGCAGGAACTTATCTCCGTGCTATGCGAATTGTACAGCCTCAGCTTTGGTCAGTTGAATGCTGAAGTCACACAGGAACTCATCAAACATATGCTACCCAATTTTATTGGCAAAAGGGTTCTGCTCACAACCGGCGAAACTGGTCTGATTGTTTTGAATAACCCTGCGGATTACTTCCGACCACTCGTTCAGACCTCTACAGCCTTTATCGATTTAGCGAAGGAAAGAGATATAGCCATCGTTGAAATTTATATCCAGTAAGCCAGCAATAAGCGTCAGGAATCCGCAGCAGCAGTTAGCGTAATTCAAATCCAAGAGAACATCCGATACAACGTTTACCTCGTATGCATGTGAATAAAGGGGAGCCACTAAGGCTCCCCTTTATTCGGATTAATTCATATCGGATTAAACGCAGAATGCTTTCGTGATGATTACCAACAGAATGAACAGTACCAAGATCGCACCAGTGTTTGTGAACATATTGTATCCGCCTACGCCGCCTACGTTGCCGCCACAGCCATATCCTACTTCGCTCATGTGATTGCCTCCTCTTCATCAGGTATACCCTAACATATGACGTTTCCGGTTAGATGAACCGGGCGAACGGGCAACATTCCATAAATGGTTGTCTGCCTGCTTTTGCCTGAAAATTAAATTCACCTTTACTCCTGATCCGTAGTTAATCTGAGGAACCGGAAGAGACCTTGATCCCCTTTTCCTTACGATACATGATAACCAGCAATCTCCAAAAATCATAACTGCCCGTCTCATTCATTATAAACGGTTGGTAATAACGATAAGCTTCCTCTGCCCAAGACGGACAAGCCATACTGGCAATGTTCTTTTGCTGCTGGATCCAGGCCGACTGGGATTCCAGCATCTTCTCCATCGCTGTTAACCGTTCTCTTTCCTCCATCGTCATTGGCGTCTCCTCCGCTCCTTCCACAGTTAAATTATATTCAGATTGCAAATAGATTCCTGGATCCACAACACCATTCACACTGGCCGTATATCCATACGAAGGGGTGCTGGATTTGCGTACCTCATAATGCACATGTGGCCCTGTACTTTCACCCGTGCTCCCCTGGTTGCCCAGAAGCTGCCCTTGCTTTATTTGCTGTCCAACTTTTACTGCAATTCGGGAAAGGTGGGCATAACAATGCAAGTAACCCCTGTGATCCTGTACCGCAACCGTAAGCCCGTAACCGCCGAATCCTGAGCCTGTAGCCCCTTCCGCGGCAAAACATACAGTCCCGTCCATAAATGCATGTATGGGCCCATTCCATGGCTCTGTGACGAGATCAATTCCACGATGAAATGTCTGTCCGCCAGAAATAGGATGAATTCGGTAGCCAAATGAACTTGTAATCCGATATCCCTTAAACGGATTGTCGCTCATGTATTCACATCCTTTTCTATCATTAGATGCTTGAATCTAGTAAATGGCTTGTGCTATTGTTCTTATTTTATTACAAAAAAGAACCGCTCAGAATGTTATTGGTCCAAACCCTGCGGTCTTTTCCAATGCTTATTCCAAGCGGTGATATAGATTATTATCTGTTCCCTATCGTTCCAAGATTAAGGGAATTAAGGTTGGACAGGCTTATAAATCACTCCAAGCTGATCAATCTCTTGATCGGCTCTTCCATAAAACCCGGCGATATACCAACCCGCAGGCGCGTCCAGAATGATCTGCTCTGAAGTCTTCTGTCCCCCTGCAATTTTATTCCCCAGATTGGTCGTTAATTCAAGGTGAAAGATTCGTTTATCTCCATTTCGTGTCCCCTGACTAATCGTTGCCCGTGTTAGATATTCACCATTAGCGAGATTCAGTGTGGAAGTATTGGATTTCCCTCCATGTGTCAGACTCGTTCCATCTCGATACAACGTCGTAATACCATCCACACGGTTGCCCGTGTCCAGTACAATTGAGCCAGGCTGCGCATCAGGGATGCGCTCCAAATCATTAAAGCCAGTCCCACCTGCTCCTCCAATGGTTGAACTGAGTCGATATGCAGGGGACACACTGTATACAAAATTTGCTGTAATCGGAAAATGATCAGACAGTTGATTTCCAGATGGATCAACGAATTTCTGATCTTCCACACGATAACTTGCGGCATTCAATGTTAACGCTTTGCTTCCACGGTATAAGATTTTGTCCACAATTTCATAATTGGGGCCATTGACGTTGCCAGCATCCATAAGCGCATCTCCATCTGCCGGAATGCTTCCACCCCGAACGAGATCAATCCAGGGATCATGCAATTCATTTTCCGTCAGCAGCATCTCGATGTTGTCTGAAGCACGGGTATAACGAGTATTCGTATCACCAAAAACAATGACCGCGTTGCTCTCAGATTGATTTTTTATGTAATCGGAAAGCTGTCTGATGTTATCACGTCTGGCTTCAAGCGATTTATCATCGTCGCCTGCGTCTGCGTGCAGATTATATACATCAATTTTCACGCCAGGTGCAATCTCGTAGGTTGCTGCGGTGAAACCTTTGGGCGTCAGCTCATCACTTCCATTATCAAACAGACCGGATCGCTTGTTCCAGGTTACCCTTTTCAAGTCACGGAACGGATACCGGGATAAACTGTTCAACCCGCTTCCAAATCCGGCTAGCCCGCTCGTTTGAGTCAAATAAGGCAGGGTTACTTGCGAAATCAACTGGTTGTGGTAATTAAAATCCTCCTGCACATTAATGATGTCATAGTCGTTCAGCTTAGGGGAAATCTGCACCGTATACTCTTGGGGCTTGTAACTGGAAACGAGACTGGGGAGACCGCCTACATTATAACTTAGGATGTTGAACGAACCGGAGGCTGCTCCGTCCTCAGCAGCATGTGCAGCAGGGGAGTACAGAGGTAATATGCTGAATGTAACCAGCGCTGATAATAATAAAGCCTTTGTTCTTTTTGCTAATGGTTGCCTCATTAAATGATCCCTCCTCATATTTGAATCCATTCAAATATAGGTAATCAGTGTTACGGGAAAATAAATCAAATGTATATTTTTGTATTTTTAATCATTTCAAATCTGGTTCAAGCCTGCATACAGAGACAGATCTCCACAAAACAAAAAAAGATCGAGGGAAAATCCCCCGACCTCTTTGTTGCAGCTGTATTAACCGATACTGCCTTCCATTTCGAACTTAATCAATCTGTTCATCTCTACCGCATATTCCATCGGCAGTTCCTTCGTGAACGGTTCAATGAAGCCCATGATAATCATCTGTGTTGCTTCGGCATCAGTCAAACCACGGCTCATCAGGTAGAAGAGTTGATCCTCGGACACCTTCGATACCGTAGCTTCATGCTCCAGCATAATGTTATCATTCATGATTTCATTGTAAGGAATCGTATCGGATGTGGACTCATTATCCAGAATGAGCGTATCACATTTGATATTGGATTTCGCACCTTCCGCTTGGCGACCAAAGGAAGCCAGACCACGGTAGGTTACTTTACCGCCATGTTTACTGATCGATTTGGATACAATTGTTGATGTTGTATCTGGAGCCAAGTGAATCATTTTCGCACCTGCATCCTGATGCTGATTTTTGCCAGCTACAGCGATGGACAGAACCGAACCTTTAGCTCCGCGACCTTTCAATATAACTGCTGGATATTTCATCGTCAGTTTGGAACCGATGTTGCCATCGACCCATTCCATCGTTGCATTCTCTTCAGCAACCGCACGTTTGGTAACCAGGTTGTAGATGTTTGGTGCCCAGTTTTGAATCGTTGTGTAACGAACACGGGCATTTTTCTTACAAATGATCTCAACGACCGCACTATGCAGTGAGTTCGTGCTATAGATCGGGGCTGTACAGCCCTCAACATAGTGAACGAAGCTATCTTCGTCTGCAATGATGAGTGTACGCTCGAACTGTCCCATATTTTCGGAGTTAATCCGGAAATAGGCTTGCAGAGGCACTTCACATTTCACGCCTTTAGGTACGTAGATGAAGCTTCCTCCGGACCAAACGGCACTATTCAGTGCAGCAAATTTGTTATCTGCTGGTGGAATAACGGTTGCGAAATATTCACGCAGGATTTCCGGATGCTCTCTAAGTGCAGTATCCGTATCCATGAAGATTACGCCCTGATCTTCCAATTCTTTTTGCATGTTGTGATATACAACCTCGGACTCATACTGAGCCGATACACCTGCGAGGAACTTTTGTTCCGCTTCAGGGATACCCAACTTATCAAAAGTTTCCTTGATTTCAGAAGGTACCTCTTCCCATGTTTTCCCTTGCTTATCAGAAGCACGAACATAATACTGAATTTCATTGAAATCTAACCCGTCGAGATCTCCGCCCCAATTCGGCATCGGCATCTTTTCGAATTGTTTCAGGGATTTCAAACGGAACTCCAACATCCATTCCGGTTCGTTCTTAATCTTGGAAATCTCGGTAACGACTTCTGCAGTCAGACCTTTACCGGTTTGAAAGATAGATTTGTGTTCGTCGCGAAAACCATATTTATACTCTTCCATTTCTGGTGCTTTTTTAGCCATCTTGCTCTACCTCCCTATCGTTATTGTACATTGTCCTCTTCGTCAATTCCTTTGCGTAATGCATTCCAGGCCAGAGTGGCACATTTGATGCGTGCAGGGAACTTGTTCACACCGGATAGGGCTTCGAGATCTTCATAATCGTCGAAATCGACTTCTTCCCCTTTCATCAGTGAGGAAAAACGGTTAGCCATGTCGAGTGCCTGATCCATCGTTTTGCCTTTCACCGCCTCGGTCATCATCGATGCCGAGGACATGCTGATGGAACAGCCTTCCCCCGTATACTTGGCTTCCTGAACGATTCCGTCCTTCAGCAAAAGTTGCAGTGAAATCCGGTCGCCGCACGTTGGATTATTCAAATTCACCGTGACAGCGTCATTATCAAATGTTCCGCGGTTACGCGGGTTTTTGTAGTGGTCCATTATGACACGCCGGTACAGATCATCAAGTTGCATCGCCAAAATACTCCTTTGTCTGGATTAAGGCGCTAACAAGTCGGTCCACATCTTGTTCGTTATTGTATAGATAGAAACTGGCACGAGCTGTTGAACTGACTTCCAGCCAGCGCATCAGCGGTTGGCAGCAGTGGTGTCCGGCACGAATGGCTACGCCACTCGCATCCAGCACCGTTGCCACATCATGCGGGTGTACATCACCGAGGTTAAATGTAACCACTCCGACATGACGCTTGGCTGGTCCATAAATGGTCAGTCCGTCAATCTCGGCCATACGTTCCGTTGCATAAGCTGCCAGCACACTTTCATGATGAGCAATCTCATCCATACCAATCTGCTCCAGGAAATCGATAGCTGCACCCAATCCAACCGCACCTGCGATAATCGGGGTTCCACCTTCAAACTTCCAAGGAAGCTCTTTCCAATTGGAATCGTAGAGGCCAACCTCATCAATCATTTCACCGCCGAACTCAACCGGTTCCATGGACTCCAGCAGCGCCTTTTTGCCGTAAAGTGCACCGATTCCGGTTGGTCCGCACATTTTATGGCCGGATAATGCGTAGAAATCACAGTCCAGATCCTGCACATCCACCTTCATGTGCGGTGTGCTCTGTGCGCCATCTACAACGATGACAGCACCATTGCGGTGTGCAATTTCAGCGATTTGTTTTACTGGATGAACAACACCCATAACATTGGATACATACGCGATTGCAACAATTTTGGTTTTGTTTGTAATCGTCCTTTCCACATCAGCCAAATCAATGTTGCCATCTGGCTGAAGCGGAATGTATTTCAAGGTCGCTCCCGTTTCCTTGGCTACCTGCTGCCATGGAATCAGATTGCTATGGTGCTCCATCTGCGTAATAACAATTTCGTCGCCTTCTTTGCAAACTGCGCGTCCGTAAGACGAAGCAACCAAATTCAAAGCGGTCGTTGTCCCACGGGTGAAAATGATCTCCTGTGTGCGTCGCGCGTTGATAAACTTGGCAACCTTCTCCCGTGCGCCTTCATAAGCATCCGTTGCACGGCTTCCAAGCGTATGAACACCACGATGCACATTGGAGTTCTCAAATTCATAATAATGTTTAATTGCTTCGATTACAGCCAGCGGCTTCTGGGAAGTCGCTGCGTTATCTAGATATACGAGCGGGTGTCCGTTGATTTCCTGGTGGAGGATCGGGAACTGCTCGCGGATAGCCGGGTTCATTGTCCCAGTTTCCGTTCGATGAGAGACTGCAACTGGGTACGCAGTGCTTCCAGAGGAATATCCGCCACCACCGGAGCCAGGAAGCCGTAAATGATCAGGCGTTCCGCATCCGTACGGTTAATCCCGCGCGACATCAAGTAATGAATCTGCTCCACATTGACTTGACCTACAGAGGCTGCGTGACCTGCTGTTACATCATCCTCATCAATGAGAAGGATTGGGTTGGCGTCTCCACGTGCTTTCGGGCTCAGCATCAGTACTTTCTCTGTTTGCTGTCCGTCCGCTTTAGTAGCACCTTTCTCAATCTTCGTGATTCCGTTGATGATTGCAGAAGCTTCTTCACGCATAACTGCACGCGTAATCATTTGGCTTGGCGTGTTTTTGCCGAAGTGACGAGCTTCTGTTGTATAGTTCAGTTTCTGGGAACCTGAACCTACTGCAATCACTTTGGAATCGGAGCTTGAGCCATTTCCTTTAAGAACTGTCATCGTGTTGCTTGCAGTATCACCGTTGTTCATCTCGCCAACGATCCACTCAATCGAACCGTCGTTCTCTACCACTGCACGGCGGAAAGATACGTCGGTAACACTTGTGCTCAGTTGGTGAACAGATGCGAAACGGACTTTGGCACCAGCTTTCACGAACACTTCCACAACACCGTTATGGAATACAGGTGAAGACAGTTCGCCGGATACATAGTTATCCACATAAGTAACGGAACTGTTGGACTCAGCAACGACAAGCACGTGAGGTGCAAACGTTGCAGAAGCATCGTCTGTGAGCAGTACCGCTTGAAGTGGAACTTCAATTTCAACGTTTTTCGGAACATAGAGGAATACCCCGCCGTTCCAAAGTGCTGCATGCAGTGCTGCAAGTGAATGCTCATCTGCTTTTACAGCCGTATTCAGATATGGTTTTACCAGATCGCTATGATCGCGAACCGCTGTAGCCAGATCTGTGAAGATAACTCCTTTTGCTGCAAGATCAGCAGACAACTTGGAGTAAACTGTACCGGAATTGCGCTGGATAACTAGGCTGCCTTCCGCTTGGTCCTTAACCAGATCTTTAATGGAAGCTGGTACTTCCTCAAGTGAAGCAATCGCTTCACTTGCTTTGTATGTGCCGTACTCGCTGACATTCCAGCGTTCGATTTTTTGTTTTTCCAGTTTGGGAAGCGCAAGCCCACTTGCAAGCTTAAGGGCTTCGAGCCGCTGCTCGGTCAACCAGCCGGGTTCATTGTTGCTTTCCGACAAGGCGCGAAGCGCTTCAGATTCAACCGGAAGAATTGTTTGTGTAGTCATTGATTATCCTCCTCCGTTTTGTCTTTACGCTTCTTGACCTACAGTTTCGTCTGTAATTCCCAGCTCTTCCTTAACCCAGTCATATCCTTCAGCTTCCAGACGGTGAGCCAGTTCAGGTCCGCCGGACTTCACGATACGACCTTGCATCATTACGTGTACATAGTCAGGAGTAATGTAGTTCAACAGGCGTTGGTAGTGAGTGATGATCAGGAATCCGCGATCTTCGCTCTTCATTGCGTTTACACCGTTTGCCACGATTTTCAGAGCATCGATATCCAGACCGGAGTCGATTTCATCGAGTACTACAATTTTCGGATCCAGCAGCATCATTTGCAGAATCTCGTTCCGTTTTTTCTCACCACCGGAGAAACCTTCATTCAGGTAACGGTGAGCAAATTCAGGATTCATGTCGAGTTCTTTCATTTTACCTTCCATTTGGCGAATAAACTTGATCAGGGAGATCTCGTTACCTTCACCACGACGTGCGTTAATTGCGCTACGCAGGAAGTCGGAATTCGTTACACCAGCAATTTCACTCGGGTATTGCATAGCCAGGAACAGACCTGCACGAGCGCGCTCGTCTACAGCCATATCCAGTACATCTTCACCATCAAGTGTAATTGTACCTTCTGTTACTTCATATTTAGGGTGCCCCATTAGTGCAGAAGCCAGTGTTGATTTACCTGTTCCGTTCGGACCCATGATTGCGTGGATTTCTCCACCTTTCATTTCCAGGTTGATGCCTTTCAGGATTTCCTTACCTTCGATCGTCGCTTTCAGACCTTCAATGACGAAATTCGTAGCCATGTGTATTGTTTCCCTCCATTGATTAAATTGATGTTTACTTTCGAAAACGAAAAAGCGCCTATTAAATATCTGAACAGGGCTTCCCCTGAATTTCTCCTGTACTCCAATCTCCAAAGCAAGAATCACTTTAGAATAATTCTAAACTGATTCTCAATGATTATCAAGTCATTTCCTAAGAACTCTTGTCCCTTACAGGAAACATTATTCTATCTGATTCTATAATAAAAGCCAGATTGAATCAAATAACAAAACTTCTTCGTCATAAATAGACAGTGAGAAAAATCACAGGGATTCAACCTTTTATCGAATCTGCTCCCCTCAACCGAAAAAGGACCTATCCATATCATGGACAAGTCCTTTCGATAAATAACATTACATTTTGAGCGTCTCGTTAATCTTCTGTACCTGTTCGTCAAAATCCGCAACGTCCACCACCGGCGTCATATCGCTCGGCACCGGACCATTCGGAATGGAAATCCATGAACGGCATCCGTTGTATTCAGGTAATACGGGAATCTCCATCGGTTCCTTCAAACGGTACACTCGGAGTATCAATACGTGAAGTGGTTCTTTGCGTTTCCACTTTAGGCGATCTTCGGCAAAATCCCCAGTCCACATATGAAAGTCAAGAAGTCGATCCAGCATCTCCTGATCTCTGATCTCCAAATCCTGCGTCACTTCAGCATAAGCCGTGAGACGGATCGTCGAAGCTTCAGGCACCCATTCGGCCAGTGATTCCTCAACATAGGAATGATCAGAGGACTTTACCAGTTCTTTACGCTGATGTTCATAAGTCGGATACAGATAGAACGCTGGACTTTTCAACTCAAAACGTCGGGTTTCCTCCACAATCCCGCCTTTGCGCATCACCATAATCTGGCGACCCGTTTCCAGCGCTTTGATTGCGGAGGCCCATTCTTTTAATGCCGGTATCGTTGTGCCTATTATAACGTTCCCCTCCCGAAGTCAGTCTTGTCAGCAGTATAGACGCTCGGCGTCATCCTGACAACGAGTAAGGGAAGATAGAGCAATTGTATTGCAAGCGATCGCCAACTCGGCTGGTCAAGCTGAAATCAGCCCAAGAAAGAGCGAAGCATCCACATATGTTTCTCCAGATCAGCCTTGAAGCCTGTCAGCATGTCGGATGTTGGTTGGTCTTCCGCAGCTTCAGCTACTTCAATACCTTCCTGATACTCGTTCGACAAAGTCGCAAAATCCTCAATCAGGTTCTGTACCATTGTTTTTGCATCTTCACCGCCAGCTGCTTCCTGGATGGAGGAAAGCTCCATATACTCTTTCATTGTTGCCGCTGGACTTCCTTTGAGAGTCAAAATGCGTTCTGCGATTTCATCCATTTGTACAGTCACTTCATTGTAGAATTCTTCAAATTTTACATGCAGTGTGAAAAAGTTAGGTCCTTTTACATACCAGTGATAGTTATGGATTTTGACATACAGGACGTTCAGGTTTGCTACCTGACGATTAAGTACTTGTTCCACCGATTTCGCTTGATCTGTTTTGTTTTTTGTAGCCATCTTAATCCCATCCTTTTATTATAAAATTAGTCTGACATTCATTTTAAGCAGGTTATCCTGCCGTAAATGACAGTGATTTAACAATTCGGCTCCACCCTGTGGCGGAGAGCCTTGTCGGCGGTATTCCTGTCAACCGTCCGGCCTATTTGTTTTTACCCGTGTACAGGAAGTTCGAAACAAGTCCGGTATCACCTGTCTCAAAAAAAGGGTACAAAATCACAGTTATTTCCGATATACTGACATATACCAAGCAAAGAAGTGGGTTTTCTCCTGTTTCTTCATATATATGGAGGTGGCATTCTTGTCCCAATATCACCCATTAACACCCCAGGATGCAATCGAACTGGCCAAAACATTACCGGGTCCGTTTGCAGCAGATGCGAATCTGGAATGTCGTGAGATCGGTGACGGCAATCTGAATTTGGTCTTCCATATCACGGATCGGAACTCCGATAAAAGTATCATTATCAAACAGGCTCTTCCTTATGCGAAAGTGGTCGGAGAATCATGGCCCCTGTCTCTGGTACGTGCCAGAATTGAAAGGGAAATCCTTCAGGAAGAGTATCGTCTATGTCCGGGAATGGTACCCGAAGTGTACCATTATGATGATGACCTCGCCTTAACTGTAATGGAAGATTTGAGCGATCATGTGATTATGCGCAAGGGCCTCATCGATGGCGAAACATATCCTCTTTTTGCAAAACACATTGGGGAGTTTATGGCAAGGACATTATTTTTCACATCAGACCTGGGTATGAACCAGCAGTTGAAGAAAGAGAAACAGGGCAGATTCGTCAATCCGGATCAATGTAAAATAACCGAAGATTTGATCTTTGATGAGCCATATCGCATTGCGGAGAAAAATAATTATGAGGCTTCAATTGAAGACGAAGCGGAAGCACTTCGCACAGATGGGGAACTTCATCTTGAAGTCGCCTTACTGCGTGAGAAATTCCTGACCCACGGTCAAGCCCTGCTTCATGGTGATCTGCACACAGGCAGCATTTTCGTCACACCTGAATCGACCAAAGTCATTGATCCCGAATTTGCTTATTTTGGGCCAATGGGATTCGATGTAGGTGCCGTGCTTGCCAATTTGCTTCTCCATTACGCCTCGCTGCCAGGTCGAATTCAAGATCAGACGGCGCTTCGTGAGCGTGAAACGATTTTGCTGGATATGGTTTGTGACGTATGGACTGAATTCGAATCCCGCTTCCGTGGTCTGTGGACTTCCGATCTGGTTGATCCTATGGCTAAAGCGCCTGGGTACGAAGACCTTTATGTACAACAATTATTCAGAGATTCTGCTGGCTTTGCTGGCGCGAAAATGGTTCGCCGTATTGTCGGACTTGCGCATGTCGCAGATATCGATACGATTGAAGATGCAACAGAACGTGAACGTGCTCAGCGCAAAGCGCTGGCGATCGGTAAAGCACTCATCAAGCGTAATCGCAATCTGAATACGATTGGTGAACTCCTGGATACTGTAGCTACTGCGCTTACTACCATCAAAGTCTGATTCATAGAACTCATAAAGCTTTACTCAAGGAACGGAGGAACACCCATGACAACCCCTGAACATCAGCCTCTGTCCTCCCTTATATGGAAAAAGGACAAGCTCGAAATGCTTGACCAGCGTCTGTTGCCCGAAACGATTCTGATGCTGAAACTGTATACGCCCGAGGAAGTATGGGAGTCCATCCACTCCATGAAAGTACGCGGCGCTCCCGCGATCGGAATTGCAGCTGCTTTCGGCGTCGTACTAGGCGCCAAAGCATTTGATGGACTTGCCGTACAAGGCTGGCTGGAACATGTAAAATCCATCTGTGCGCATCTGGCCACTTCCCGTCCCACAGCAGTGAATCTGTTCTGGGCGCTGGATCGCATGATGCAAAAAGCAAGTGACCTCGCTGAATCCGGTGCAAACATCGAAGAGAGTAATGCTGCTCTTGAAGCAGAAGCTCTCTTGATTCAAAAAGAAGACGAAGAAGTTTGCCGCTTGATTGGTGAAAATGCTCTTCCTCTGTTCGCAGACGGTATGGGTGTACTCACACACTGTAATGCAGGTGGTCTTGCAACCGCGAAATACGGCACGGCGACTGCACCGATGTACCTCGCTCATGAGCGCGGCATTAACCTTAAAGTATTCGCAGACGAGACGCGTCCTGTCCTTCAGGGCGCACGCCTTACAGCATTCGAGCTCCAGCAAGCCGGTATTGACGTTACTCTGATCTGCGACAACATGGCTGGTATGGTGATGTCCAAGGGCTGGATTCAGGCCGTTATCGTGGGTACAGACCGCGTCGCTGCCAATGGGGATGTAGCTAACAAAATTGGAACATACAGTGTAGCGGTCCTTGCTAAAGCGCACAACATTCCATTTTATGTAGCCAGCCCACTGTCCACCATTGACCTGTCTACGCCATCCGGAGATCTCATTCCGATTGAGGAACGTGCTGCCGAGGAAGTAACGGAAGGTTTTGGCAAACGTACAGCACCGCAAGGGGTGAAAGTATTCAACCCGGCGTTTGACGTCACGCCTAACGAATATGTAACAGCCATTATTACGGAAAAAGGCGTCGTTCGCGCTCCTTTCCAAGAGAATCTGGCTGCCCTGTTCGCCAAGGATGAAGCTTAATTATTGAAGCAAATTTGAGTAGATCGTTCAATTTAGGATTGTTACATGTAAATCAAAGAGAGGGGCTTCCCAGTCGGGGAGCCCTCTCTTTGATTATTCAGGGATTAAATCATCTTGAGCAATGCTTCTACACCCGTCATGCCAACCGTAATGCCCATCGCTTCGGCTTCCGTGGTCACTGACTCCATAGGTGCATGCAGCAGCTGTTCCAATGTGCGCACGCCAACCGCCCGAGCTGCAATAATTTTGCGATCCCCAAGCTTCTCATTAAGTAACCCCACATCGAGTGCTCCGCACATGATATAAAAGTTCAAAATACCTTGGTGTATCAACGTTTTTAAGCTCTCAGTATGCCAGTCGTCACAGATGCGTCACAGAAATACGATTTCTTCTAAAGTGTTTGTAACTTCTTGTTGCATGCTTGGTATCACATGACTATACGTGTCCAGCGTAACTGAAATCTTACTATGTCCTAATCGCTCGGAAATCACCTTAACATTGATATCCTTAGACAATAGTAAGGTTGCATGTGTATGTCGCAAATCATGAAACCTTATATGTGGAAGATCTGCTCTTTTAACATCTTTGGGATAGATTTTCATCATATTGCTCGGAAAAACAGTACCGCCATTTTTCAAATTGAAAATAACCAAATCGAGATCAAGAAACTCTCTGCCCAATTTACTTTTCAAAGCATCATACTTTTCTTGTTGTGTTCTGAGGACTTCAACCAATTGATTTGGAATAGAAATTCTTCGAACACCTGCATAAGTTTTAGCTCCTGACTTTAGAGTTTTTCCATAATTCGATAAAGTTTGATTGACGTATAAAACCTTGTTGTTATAATCAATGTCTTTCCATCTGAGTCCTAGAATCTCTCCTTGTCTCATGCCAGTCAAAAGCGCTAATGCATAAACACAAAAGTATCTTCGGTTCTTATTTGCTTCAAGGAATTGATTTACCTGATCTATTGACCAAATGTTAACTTCATTCTTGGTTTTTTTGGGCAAGGTGGACTTTCTCATCGGATTTGATTTGCATAAACCATACTCAATGGCTTTATCCAGCACTCGTTTAATCAACGTTGTTATTCTTTCAATTGTATTTCTCGCGAACCCTTTAGAATGTAAGTCAGTAACAAACCGCTGACAAGTTTTCATATCAAGTTTTTGTAACTTAACATTTCCAATTGAATCCTTGATATGATTCTTATAATATAGACGATCATTGTAAAATGTTACTTCACTACACTCCAACTTCCGGATATTTTCTAGCCAATAAAGCGCAAAGCTACCTAATGTAGAACTATCATTCTTCACAAATTCGCCGTTCTCGATTTCTTGTTTTAATTTTGACATGATTAAATCAGCTTCACGCTTTGAATCAAATCCCTCTCGCTTAATTTGCTTTCTTTTACCTGTAGGTTCATAGTAATCAAAGACGAAATACCACTTCTTTGTGTCCTGGTTTTTCTTTACAGATGCCATTCCGATACCTCCTATTTTCTTATTGTGACGTTATAAGAAAATGGAGCCAAGCAAGTGACTGTCACTTAACTCTATCACATTACTGGCTCCATTTTCAGTTAATTGACTTTTGCTGTTTTGATCCACTCTTCAAGGACTTGGCTAGGTACGTATAATCTCTTCCCAATTTGGATATGATTTAACTTCTCCATAACCTCTCTTGCTGCATTTCTGCCCAATTTAAGTCGCAACATAATATCCTTTGTGCATAATAACTCTTTCTCATTGGGTGTACTCACACTTATCACCTCGTTAACTCCTATGTATGTATTAACTTGTCTTATTACTTTTAAATTCTTATGTATACATTCAAAGGTAGCTATTAAGAATTTTAAAAATCTAATCTATCTACTTTAACTATGTACTATTTGTTGTTCTTGCTTTAAAATAATTGCCATTCTTTCATAAGTGAAATTTCTACTAATAGTTATTATGCCACCGTCTGGATTGCTTACAGCTACTGAGAACGAACCTGAATAACTTAAGTCTTCTGGATTCTCATATTCCTCTAGTGCTACTTTTCCCATAGTAACGTGCTCTGATTGGAGCAAGTATAGGGAATTACTCACCTGATGAAACCTTCCCGTGTCTGATTTTGTATAAGGTAAACCAATGTGTTTTAAGGCCTCTGACTTGGTTTCAAATCGTCTATATGTTTGTTGTTTTGATTTATCATCATGATTAACAATGGTAAATAGATAGTGTGGGAGACTTGTAGCCTTCGCCGCATTCTTAGCATTGGTTAACACTTGGATATTGGCTAGATTGTAACCTTCTCTCTCATTTAACCTATCTATAGTTGGTCTGTATGAATGCTTGTAATCATTTTTCATGTATTCTTCCGTGAGTTCTTTCCATGACACCCAAAATCCTTTTTGCTTATGGAGTATATCTAAAAACGTCTTCTCCTCATCCTCCCATTCACATTCAACGTACTTATACATACCAGAGTTGTATTTACAATTGGTTATTCGGCTATAGAGGCTGCCATGGAGCAGAAATGTACTAAATTTCTCATCGTATGTTACTATGCCTTCCTCAAAACATTTTTCTGCAAATGCTAATGCTCGTAACTTGTAATCAACATAATTTTGATCACCATATGTATTTATCCAATCACTTAATACTTCAGACTCAATAAGACGTTTTGACAAATATACTTTTCTCCTCTTCTTAATAAAAATCCTATTTCACATAGACTTCATGAGATTTGTCTATCAACTTACCTTGACCCCTTTCATGTATCCATCATATCACTATTTAATATTATTGTACATATTTTTATTAGTATGATGATGAAAATAGGATCAACCTATATTTAGCCCAATCCCCTATTGATAAATCTAAAATTTAAAACAAATAAAAAAAGCCCTATCTATAAGGCTCTTTTCAGAAGTTAATTTCTATGTAAATTTGGTATTTCATTAACAATTAAGGGAAGGGAATATTTAAGACTTTACAAACATGTTGCAGATGTTCAAGATTAACCTCAGAGCCATATTCAATTTGTTCTAGTATTTCCTCACTCAATTCAGAAGTAGCAGCAATTTCTGAATGATTCACACCAGATTGTATAAAAGCGCTGTTAATTTGATCCCTTATCTCTTGTATTCTTTTTTTACTCAAATATGGAGTTTCTTTTAGGTCAGGATTGTCAAGCGCCTCCAAAGGAAAAAGCATATTATAAAATTCATTAGTTCTATTGTCTATTTTAAAACTTTGACCAATGTAAAACCACACAGAACTATGTAATGCTTCTACACTTATAAAATTACAACCGCTTGATGCTGCAATGTCTCTGGCAATAGAGAATACTTCATCAATTAAATATGTACCATATCCTTGTCTTCGATACCTAGCATCTACTCCTAAATAGTGTAATTTAATTGCAGGAAAATGAGTCTGTTCTTCTGTAAGTAAATTCCATCCATTTTCTGTAGCTAGGTGAGGAGATATTTTAACCATATCATTATGTAAACTGAAGAACCCGACTAATTTATTTTCTTTATCAAAATAAAGTCGAGTTACAGCAGTCTGTCGCTCATGCAAATCTAATGCATAGTTCTTCAGATATGCCTCGACATTTCTTTCGTCTAATGAGTCCAACATTTTAAATTTTTCTATATCTTGCAGATAATCTTTAGAAATGTCATCGTAATTTAACAAAAGTTAAGCCCGCTTTCTTTTAGTTGATCTTTGGTGATTAGCTAATCTTTCACGAACTTTATTTATGGTTTTTACACTAAATGTTTCTCTGCCCTCTGCGAAAGCAATGAAATCTTTGTATTCCTGTTCATTGCTTATAAAAACGTTAGTTGGGCGAATAGGTTTTACTTTGATTTCTGGCATAATATATTCCTCCCATTGCAAGTGTTCTAAGTTTTCTAGTGTTTTTGAAGTTTTTGTTATAATGATAATTACCCAAGTTTTCAATGATAGAAAACTGGGCCTAGCCCAATTGTATCATGTTAAACAACAGACGTAAAATAAAATGAAAAACTTTTACAAACTATACTTGATTAATACGAAGTGAAATATGAGAAGTTAAGCGAACTATTACCAAGTAAAAGTATGCTTTCATGGTATATAAAAAGCCGCCTCTAACATGAGGTAGCCCCTTACTATGATATTCTATGTATTATTTACAAGCTGCTGTTCTATAACGCATATTCTCAACTTTCCATTCGACCATACCTTTGATCCTTACGTATTCTTGAGCTAGACCTGCTTGATGGTAATCGTTAAACTGTTGTATCTTGATATCTAGAAAACTTACCAACTCGTTACGAATATCTTCCATACTTTCAATATGGTCTTTCAATTTCTTGTTTCCGTGGTGCCTAGAATTCTTCCGTTTATATGGTAAGCGTGATTTATGCTGTCTGTGAAATGCTAAGAACTCTTCGATAAGACTATATAGCTTAGTGATATTGTAATCATCCAAATTAGCCATGAAGTTTGAAACATTAAACTTAACTTGCTCATGTGTAGCCTCATCTGATATGTACATTCCATCTCTACGAATAGTAGGCAGTACTTCGCCCGTCACCCATTTACGGAACAGCTTTGCTTCTGGCTTTTTACTGTCGAAGATTACATCATATAGACCATCCTCATTTATAATAGTGCTATTTTGAATTCCACCAGATGTTTGAAGGGGGTATGTTGAACATACATCCTTTGAAAGACGCTGTTTTGCTGCACGTGGAGCCAGATCCCCAAGTACACCACATACATCTCTTAATACAAACCATGGTTCACTTTCTACAAAGATCACTCTTACATCTTTCTCATTAAATTTGAACAAGGAACTATTAATCACTAATCAAATCATCCTCTTCTAGTTTATATTTTATGCGCAAGCGACAGTCCACTTTCAACCTGTTAACAGGCAGTATTCCATCCTTACATCAACTCAACTAGCTCAACTCATCTGGTTATGTATAGTGTAGGCTATGTCTTACTATTGATATTCAATTCCTCCTCTCATATACAGTATAATTCAAGAGGGGGCAAATCGTTAAGACTGATGGAAAAGAAAACATGAACATATAATAAAAAGCCACCCTCGTAAGAAGGTGACTTCATTTTGATGGAAACCAGTGTAGCGACCAGAACACATCTAATTTATATGCTCAATACTTGCATACGACTACAGTGGGTTTACTCCATCAGTAGCTTGAACATGGTGTTAAGTGAATTATTTAGTGACCAAACGAAGTTCTTTGTTTTTTAATTCTTTTTTCTTTTCTTCAATAATCTTTTGTTCACGCTCATTTTCACTTATGTAAAGCTCTTTTTTCTTCTTTTCGAATTCACCGATCAATTGTTTGAAATCCAACATATTAATCGCCTCCAAATACAGTATAACACAAATTGGATTCATGTTTGAAGATGTTACAAAAATGTTCCGGTTTCTTTGAGAATGACACTACTTTTCTCAAGGAATATCTCCAGTCTTTTTTTGTTTAATATTTTCTCTTCTCCATCAATCCGAATTGAGATAATATCAGGATATTCAAGACTGTTGTCGTATAGAACATAGGTGTCTACTAAATCTTTAAGCCGTAAAAATGCTTTTGAAACATCTACGTGGGTTTGGATTAGAATATCCTCTGGCACGAGTCTTCCCTCAAGAAGTTGACGCTTTTTATTTCTTTCGATTGCCGTTTGGATCGGAACATCAAAGACCATTGCATTTACTTTGTATCTCTCCGTATGAAGTTGACGAATCAATGTTTCATACTTCTCAATGTTCTTCATTGTCCCATCAAAAATAAAGTCTCTTCTTGTTTCGATGCAGCGCTGAATAGCTTTGTCGGCAATGTCACTACTTTCATCATGCAGATAAAAGGCCCAGTCATCCTTAAAGTTTTCTTCGTAATAAGAATATTCCGGTATCATCAGTTTAATTGAATCGCAGTCGACAACCGTTAGCTCTTGTTCATCGTTGTCAATAGAATCAAGTCTCAGCAAGATACGAGACGAGCGACTTTTCCCAGAAGCTGAACCTCCACCAAGCAAGATAGAGTTTGGCGTTTCGTTACCCTCTGCACCACAAAGCAGTTTTTCAATAATACCGTCATGCTCTTTGATCCTGTGATCATCGTATTCACCATTACGAGTATGCATTTCACGAGTTGTTTGTGTCATTGTACTCACTCCCGAAGATAATTGAGGTAAATTTGTACCTATTACTAGATTATACCAAAGTAGCAAGTTTGACCACAATATTTTCTTCATTTAATAGAGAGTGAACGCTATTCGTTAGTTATTATTTAAACTTTTGTAACCTAAACCTCAACCAAAGCAGGGGAGAGGACACCCAATCCAGTCAATCGCTTGCTGAGTATTGTGTCGATGTTTTTGAAATCCCAGTAGGGGATACGTATTAGTGGGATGTCGTTAGCTTTGCAGTAGTCGTCTTTAATTTTGTCTTTTTTCTGTTGAAGTTTAAAAGCTTTTTGATGGTAGTTAATCATTACTTATAAAAACGCATGTAAGCATCTAGTCCTATGTCAAACACAGAATTTTTTTCTGCAAAGTCTATTGGCAACAAATCATTTTTATCTTCAATATTAGGATTTGCTTTTAATTGTTCAAGTTCTCCGTAATAAAAAGAATTCTTGTTTATGACAGCTAGGTGTAAAGGGGTCTGTTTATCATTGTTTTGCAAATTTACATCCAATGCATTGCGTTTAATTGTTAGGAAGAGCGCGTAGTTATTCTCCAAAACTACATAATGCATCAGACTGTTCCCTGTTTCTTTATCTTGTGTGTTCACAGTAATCTTTTTAGTTGTAATTGCTTCTTTAACTTTTGCTGCATCAAGTTTCCCATCAGTGGAATACTTTTCATGAAGTCCTTGCACGTATTGTCCTCCTGTATTATTAGTGGTAGTACTATTGTTCGAATTGCTTGGATTGTTAACGCTAGTTCCACTTGAACCATTGTTTGTTGTTGTGTTGCTTGCCGATACTCCTTCTTTCAATGAAACTTGAGTACTAGTTACAGATTCTACAGAGTAACCCATAGCATTTGCGGTTTCGCGCACAGGCAAATATAAACGACCATTCACGTTCATTGGACTTTCTGATAACTTAGCTTGAGTACCATCAACCACAATTTTTATGTTAACTTGAGTCGCTTTCAGGTATGTAGCTGCTCCTAATGCTGTTCCTGCTGTAACTGCAACACCAACAACTGCACCTAGCATGAAAGTTGGCAGTTTAGTTAGTATTTTTTTCATAAAATTATGTACCTCCGATTTAAGTATGATATAGCCCATATGGAAGACTACACCATAGAATTATCGGTTGAAATTCTAGTTTTACTTAGAACTACTCACAGAGATTTTTGTGAAATCTACAGGTTGCCCATTTACAAAAAAGAGTGGCTGAGTGCCTGACGTTTCTACACTCCACACTTATTCTTATGTATATTCTCCTCTATATGTTTGTTTGATTAGTTCAAATCGATACGAGCACCATTTATTTTAATGTTTCCTGTGGCCTTAATATTGATGTCGCCTTTAATGTCCATATCAAGACCTGATGTTGTTAATTCAAAAGTTGAACCATTAAAAAGACTCAATCTATAGGTGCCGTTCTCAGTGGCAATAAATTGAAACTCTTTGCTTCGGGCAGTATAGTTTCCTTGAACCGCTGTTGTTATGATCCCTGAATCATCAAGAAGTACACTTCTCTCTCGACCTGTATTGCTTTGATAGTATGTTTGAGATAGGCCTCCGTTATACTTCACTTCCTGATATTTGCCACTTGTTGCGGTCATTCCGTCACCTTCACCATGTTTAATAGCATCGGGAAAGAAATCTTTATAACGTTTCAATTTTTTTGTGTCTGGAATCTTCGCAGTATACATTTGTGTGCTTTCTTTATCCAACTCGAAATATGTAAGAGTACCTCCACATTGCTCATTTGCTGCAGCAGCGTATGCTTTTAGCAGTACTTTCCCAATATCCTCTTTCCCCAAATAACGTTCGATTACAGGGTCAGTAATCCAATGCCCTTTACCATAACCAATTACCAAATCTTCGCCAGGATGAGCACTAATTTCTATAGGTTCAAAATTATCAACCTCATCAAAGTAAACAATTCCCCACGTACCACCTTCACTAATGCCCGGAATTACAACCTGAATGTTGTACTTAGAATCTTTTAGATAGGGTCTATTTTCTAGAAATGCACCGTAAACATCTTTCGTCAAATTTACAATTTTATTGATATCATTTTCGCCTGTTTCTTGAAGAATTCTACTTACTGTGTCAGCGATGTCCATACTTCCACTAATGTAGGCCGCAAAGCCGCCGGAGTAAAACTGTAATTTCTGAGCATCATCATGTAACTGATAGCGTTCTGGATCTGAACCATGGATCACACATACACGAGAATCAGCAGAAATATAAGCTTTTTCCCCACCATTGAGGAAAATGATATTACAAACGCTCATTTACTCATTCTCCTCAACAAAATTAATTGTGAGGGAAGCCAAATCTTCAAACTTATACTGACGTGTATTACCATGCTCATCATTCACATTAATTGAACTATTATTAGTTAAGCCAGTAATAAAATTAGAATATGCTAGATTCAAAATAGGCTGTGCTTCCTCAATATTCAGAATGTTCCCATCCAATCCTTCTACTCGAATCTCAAAACCATCTTTTAGTTTGGTAACAATATCAAACTTACTCATATTCACAAATCTCCAATTCATTATGTATTATTTTCAACTATCACTATCTACGGCCAATCTAGCTACGACTCTTTCCTATTTCTCTTCTTCATCCCTTGTTACCTATGCTCTCCTTGAATCACTCCCAGCCTAGCCGCTGCTTCAACCTGTACCAATGTCGTATCTCATCTCTCCTCTTTATTTTATTTTAAGGCTCCAAGAGTCTCGTTGGAATTCGTTAACCTCATGTATACAGTTTATGACCCTATTCAAATAATGTCAATACATATTTTAATTAGTTTGTTTTTTATCTATAGTCTATCTCTCAAAATCGATTCTCTTCTTCCATTCCTAATTTAATTAATAGAACAATTGAACACAACTAGCATGAGTTGTATAAAGTGTCCTCCGTACATGTCAATCTGTGTTTTCATTGTTATTTATCAGTGACTCATCCACTGATTCTACAACATTTTTCAACAGGCCGTATTGACCCTCTGCTTTGTTCCCACCATTCTTGACACCCCAATATTCCTTTAAAAAGGCCACTTGTCACCCCTTCTTAACCGGAACGGCTTCTGCTTCCTCTCTACGTTCCGTGTTCTCAGGAATGAGAAGATACTACGCGTCCAGTTCATTCACATCCATAATCTCAACTGGAAATTCCATCAATTCCAGGTCAGACGCAATACGATAGTGTTGATGGCCTGAGATGATTGTGTATGCTGTTGTTCCTTTTAATGGATCACGTATGCCATATGTATCATACTGCCCCCAGAGCTGGGATTAGCCATTAAGGACGAAACATCATCCTGAACCCTGTGGAATATTCTCCGCCCCTGAAAATTATCCGTATCATCTGTATCCCACTCAAATTAAACTTGCAACATTCATAATCAAATGTTATATTTCTTTTGTACATATTTTATCTTGTATAAAATAGGAGGCGCGTATATGTAATGACAAGACGCAAAAGACTCACAATAACAGATATCATCGGTCATGAGGTCGAACAATGGCAGCAAGGTGAGATTATCACAATTGAGGCTGGTACTGGTGTAGGTAAATCATATTTCATTAAGAACACACTGTACGAGAAGGCTAAACGTGAAGGAACTAAGATACTGTTCCTTGTCAATCGAAAACGACTTGGCGAACAGTTTCAGCATGAGATTGAGAAAGACAACAAAACAGACGTGATTGATATTTACCTGTACCAGTATATTGAGCAAGCCCTACGTAAAGGAAATCATTCCTTTAGCGAGAGATACAAATATATCGCATGTGACGAGTTCCATTACTTTCTATCTGACTCACTTTTTAATTCAAATACTGAAGATTCATTCAATATGATTATGGCACACACAGACAAGACGAAGATTTTTATGTCAGCTACAGCAAATGCCATGATGAAATATTTCATTAGTCTAGGTATTGAACATAGACAGTACCAGGTTGCTCCAGAATACAACAGTATTCGAAACCTGTATTTTTACCAAAAGGACGCTATCGTTGATCAGTTTCTTGAACAGATACCTAGTACACACAAAGCAATCTGCTTTCTAAAAAGCTCAACCAGAGCCTATAAACTACATAAGAAATTTAACAATTCATTATTTGTATGTGCTGAAACTGGCAGATCCAAATACAGAAGATACGTAAGTAAAGAGAAATTGAAATCTATGCTAATATCAGAACGATTTGACGAAAGATATCTATTCACAACGACTACACTGGATAATGGAATTAATCTAAAGGACAAGGATATCAAATATATCGTAAGTGACATAGAGGATATCGACCTGCTTATTCAATGTTTGGGTAGGAAAAGAAGTTTGGATGGTCACGACAAGGTAACTGTAATCATTAAGGATATCTCAAACAAGTTGCTCTATAGGAAGAAATCTGAAGCAGAAAAATTGATTCTTCCTGCCCTCTACTTTAAGGAACATGGTTCTAAGGAATACGCAAACAAATATATTCGTGGCAAGAACGATAACGAGATTGTTTATGACCGTATGAGCCCGAATGAAATTGGTTATGAGAAAGTCGTTAACGAGTTGAGATTACATAAAGTGGACTACGATATCAAAATTTACGAGGATATGCTCAATAAGGAGAATGGCTACATGAATTACATTCAAACAAAGCTTCAACAGGAAGATTACAAGCTATTAGATGAAACATACCAGCAGTCCACATTGGCAGACTATCTGGACAGTATCGTGGGACAGCGATTGTACAAACTGGAACAGAAACAACTAATTGAGAAGGTGAATTTAAAAGATGGCTACAACAGACTCCAGAAAAGTTGTAGATTAATTAACGAGTATTTTGTAGCTAACAATATTCCATTTAATATCAAAGACAAAAATAGAGACAACAGACGTAAACTTGATGATGGCAGTGAAAATAGCTATTTTACTAAGACTTTTTGGACTGTTGCAAAACATACAATTTAAAAACGAGCAATGGAAATATTATACATAAATTAATAAACTCAATAGTATCAAGGTTTTTTCTAGTTAAATGTAACATTATCTTGCATAATCCTATATATACTACTTTTAAAAAAGTAAATACTTGAGTTAAAAATCTATACGACTCAAGGGTTTTCCAATTTGCCTGTTACAAAAACTTGAAAATGAAATGTATTCAATTGGAACCGGAAGGTGAATTGCGTAGCAAGAGGAAACGCGGTAGGTCGTCAAATACGTTACGAAGCGATAGCGAAGTGTTATTGACGAGTTGGTTTCGTTTCCTTTTTACCACCCTCCAATTACAAATAACAATATTAAATTTTAAAGGGTGTCACTTCAATTCCCTCTAATATAGACAATTACTATATTGGATTTCAAAGCGACACCTTTTTTCTTAGTAGCTGCTTAATAATAGGTGACGAGATCCATTCCGTTTCACTCCATGGCTGTCGTTCACCTTCATCCACAACAAAAACCGTTGTGTCTGTAGAATTGTTTTTCTTTGCTTAGCAAAATTGTACGATAACCTTCTCAGCTAACCTCCTCAACACCTCAATCCAATACCTATCATTAGATTCTGGATGGAAAATTTCAATGATAGGTACATTGATTTTAAACTTTGTATCATACTTACTATGAACTACGCTATTTCTATATTCATAAAGTTTTGTTGAGAATGTGTTCATATCAAGACTGTTAACAAGCCCCTTTTGTTTAGCATAGTCAATCAGATGTCCAATACCTTCTAGGTTACCAAGAAGATTTCTCATTAGCTCCGATTCCTCTTTACGATATAAAGCACTCATCTCGATAATGAACGCATTTATGTTATCAGCATTGTTATAGCTTTCAATAGACTTTTTGATTTCGAGTTTCTTATTAATAATAAAGAAATACTCAAGGACTCTATAATATAGAATAGGATCTTCAAGTTTTTTTGCCTTATTGTATAAGGAAACTGGCTCTGTATACTTTACTGGAGTATACAAAAATTTATCAAATTCACTATTGTCTAATTTGTCCTCGGGATCATTCCATTTGGTATCCTCTCCATGAGGCGTATAAGGAACAATTGTAGGATAGTCAGCGATAAACTCGTATTCAGGAGCATGATACTTAGCGATTAAAAACAAAATTTGTTGAAGAGTTTTTTCCTGATCTGCGAATTTACAGCCTTTCAACTTGACTGTTTTATGATTTTCCCATTCATCACCGAACCCCTTATCTTTAGCAAAGCAGTTGAAGATTAGTCTATATAAAGAACTTGGTTCAGACACTTCAACACTGACCTCTCCTATGAAATAATGCTCAACAAAACTTGTGTCAAAATAAAATAATGAATCATAGGTTATGAGAAATTCTGAATAACTTTGTTTTTTATCATGAAAACCGCAATCTCTATATATGGTAAGAAAATTGTTTTCACGTTCGATTATTTCTTTTTTAAAGGAAGTTAATACTCTACCAATATTTGAATATAAATTGTGACCTGGAATAATATAAGAATAATTCACTGCGACTGTAACTTTAGTTTCTCTATGTTCAACCACAAGTTTAAATTCATCTAACCGAAGAAAATTAAACTCTGTTGGAAAATTTGGAATTAGCCTTTTGAACTCCTCACTCAATTCCGTTAGCACTTTTTGATCGATCAAAGAAGTCTCCCCCACTCATATATCATCGACATCTTGAATTTTAGTAATCTCACTCAATTCCTTGATGTCCAAAGCATTCATCAATCTAAGCAGAAAATGACCATCAGGTGTTGTTTCTCCACGTTCCCATTTTTGAAGTGTTCGGTCTGAGGCTCCAATCGCTTCAGCAAGTTGCTTCTGCGTCATTCCTGTTGCAACACGTCTATTTTTTATTACTCTATAATCAAACTCCATCAACAATGGGCCTGTATATAGGTCATACCAAACGTCTGAACCATCTTCAACTTCCCCATACACATTGAGCCCCCAAACTTTTGTTTTAGGCGTTATTTCTACATACAGAGAACCTTTAAGCCTATCGTTGACATTAACCCAAATCCTTTTGGCATTCTTAATTTTTACACCAATCCATCTAAGTATAGGTTGATTATTGCGATCACATGGGAATGTCCCATCCATTCTTAATCTGTTACCATATCTTTCAATGTAGTCTCCAGCATACATTTCATGAATCTCATAAATAATTGGGTCAAGACCAGCCATTTCTCTAACAATGTTATAATCCACAATAAGATGCGTAGGCGTTTTCTGTTCTATCCCAAGTTCCTGAGCCAATTCAAGGTAGTGTAGCCAATTGTATAACGGCTGTATCTCCCCCACACGTCCACGCTGCTTAACCGTGTAGTTTAAAACTGTTGCCACATCTAACTCAAAAACGTAATGCAGACGTTCCAATGCACAATAAAAATTTTCAAGCTCTTCTTCAAAATTCGCTTTCCCATATTCGAGTGAATAAATATAGTGGCTTAATTCCGCAATATTTCGTGGTTCCCTGCTAGGTTTATGGAAGTAGAAAGGTATTCTTTTAATAAAAGTCCTTCTACTAACTGGCTGAAATATCAACTCGTCTATCTTCTCAAATCCCAAATATGCAAATACCTCTAATCCAACTGTCTCATGCCTAGATAAGTAATCCACCAATTTTTCTATTTTGTTTTCTTCGTCTATGTAATGTCGAATCAATGCTTTAAGTTGTAGCTGCTCATCTACTGTAACATTCATCATATCCCCTCCTCTTTGGTATATCCACATTATAGTATGAAGAATACGGGTAGGATAGATGACAAGTTATTCGTATAAAATAACTGCTACTTTAAAAATCTACAGATCTTTTAGCAAACTTTCCTCCATTTCTTATATAAGACGAAATAATATTCGCTAGAAACTATTTTTCTATTCCGAGTGCTCCGTCTAAACTATCACTTTCAATCATTTCAAAAGAATAGAATGTAATATTTGGGCGATAATAAAATCATATGAAGTGTAATTGATCTTATTAAGGTGGTCATTATGAAATACAAAAAAAAGTATGATTATCAGATTATTTCTCGTTACTCAGACGAAGACGTTGAGGTCCCAGAAGAAATTATGGAAGCGAAAATTCTATATTGGATGGAATCTATTCTTCTAAACTACTCCATTCATAACCAATCAGAATCTAAAGTAAATATGGAGGATTGATTTTATGATGAAGGTACTCAGAGACAATGAAAAACTAACCAGGGAAGAGCTTGTAACCTTGATCGGTAAGATCAGGGCTATAGTTTATACTCGTGTATCCAGTGAAATTCAAGTCGATAATTATTCTCTTGGGTCACAAATCGAAATATGTGTCAAAGATGCAAAAGATAAATTTAATATAACTGAAGATGAAATCATTGTACTAAGAGAAGAAGCAGAATCAGGGGATAATCCTAATCGTCCAATGCTAAACTATATTATCTTCTTGCTGAGTAAGGGAATTGGAAATAAGGTTGTATTCCTTCACCCAGACAGATTGAGCAGACATTTGCATTTGCAACAACAGATTACACATAAGATATGGGAACTTGGTTGTGATATACACTTTGTAGAGTTTGATTTAGATAAAAACAACGCCGAATCAATGCTCAATTTCAACATCCAGGGCTCGATAGCCCAATATAACAAAGCAAAAATCCTAGCCAATACGAAACGTGGTAGAAGGGCAATGGTTGCAAATAACAAAATACCGGGAATGAATCGGTTATACGGTTATACCTATGATAAAGAACTACAAACTTTAGTGGAGAACCCCAAAGAAAAAGAAGGATATCTTATTATGGTAAAAATGATTTTGAAGGGAGAGACGTGTTCTGCTATAGCGAGATACCTATCAGTCAATAATTATTGTGCTCCAAAGGGTGATAAGTGGTATGAAGCAACGATAAGTAGGATTTTAAACAATGAGACATATAAGGGAATATACTATTATGGGAAAACTGAAGTTATGCAAATTAATGTAGAGAAAAAACAAATACCAAAGCCTAGAGATGAGTGGAAGGCAATTACTATTCCACAGTACATAGATGATTCAACATTTGAGAAGGTACGCAAGTGCCTAGAAGGGAATATAAAACAAAGTGGAAGACCATCAGAAGGATATCTACTGAAGGGGGTAGTAAAATGTGGTAGATGTGGAGCTGCTGTGTCTGGTGGAGTAGCAAGTGTTACTCAAAGTGGAATACACCGATATTATACTTGTACTCAAAAAACAAGAAAAGCATATACAGTTGGAACAGGAGAATCAAATAAAGTGTGCCTAGGTCGTAATTGGCGTACAGATATTATTGACTCTATTGTATGGAATGAACTATCTAAGCTCATCGTTAATCCTGAAATATTGATTGATAAATTATTAGAACGGTTATCAGATAAGAGTAAAATTGATGAGATGGTAACAAGAAGAACTTCTATTACTAAAGAAATTACGGAAAAAGAAAAGTCCAAAGAACGATATATTGACCTTTATGCTAATGGGTTTATTAAATCCAAAGAGGAGTTATCGAGCAAGTTGCAATTAATTGAGATTAATCTTGAGCAATTAAAACAAGAACTGTCGGCGTTTAACGAAAATCTACATCTGGACAGGGAACAAAATGATAATATGCCATTAGAATTAACAGTGGTGGAGAAGTATCGAAAAATCATCAATAATGAATTAAAAATGGTAGACATGAGGAAAATAGTAGGCATCATTGTCGATAAAATAGTTTTATATGACAATAAACGTATTGAGATATTTTACAATTTTACCACTAAGAGTCATTTAATTAGAAGTGAATCCTACATCTCTGATTCAGTCAACTTCGATAAGCTTAAGTGGGTGGTTGAGTCCCCCCCTCCTAAATGGGAGAATATTGAATACCTATACCCTGAAATGCTAAATATGTACAACGAAGACTTGCTTAGTTTTGAACAAATTGCAGAAGCCACTAAAACAGACTGGTGGACGATAAAGCAAATGTTTAAGGCTAAGGAAGCTGTCCTGCTATCAACTAAAGAAAGAGGAGTAAAAAGACGTGCTCGTGACTTTGAGTGGATAAATAAATTACACTATGAGGATGGAATAGCCTTCACTAAGATATATAAAGAACATGGCTTGAGTCCGACTTACTGTAAACAGGTGCTTGAAGAAAACATGTATAAGTTAAAAAAATGAAAAAAATCCCCCTCTTAGTCCTCTTAAGGATAGTGTGTTCCCCCTCCTACCTATGGAGGGTTATTTTGTGTAGATGGGATGGCATTATGATGTCGGTTTTATCCAATAGAATTTCACTCGTTCAAATTCAACTCTCGTGTCGAAGCAGATGTGCTAGGGGCATATTCTGTAAAATGAATACTATTTCAGATTTAAAATAGCCCCCACCTATCAATTGACTAGGCAAAGGCTAGTGAGTGTGAATCGTTAATGAATCCAACTTCATGCTGTAGCTACAAGTGCTACGGCATTTTCTAGAAATTAAAAGCTAATTCTAGGTGTAAATGTAGCCCCCTGCATATATACTCTCATGTCTAAGATGAGTCTCAAACACAAAAAACCAAGCAATAACGCCTAAGCTAATGATTGTTCATATTCCTTTACTCTACGATACCAACTGTTAGGCTTCATCTCTGCCCTTCTCATAGCTTCAACTGCTGTGATACTACCTTGCTTCCATTCTGTGTATGCTTGCTTAAACTCCTCGTTAATTGCTTGCTTAGGTCTGCCAAACACTACATTGTTATTTTTAGCAGCCGCGATACCTTCAGCTTGTCTACCGTTAATCTTCTCACGTTCACGTTCAGCCATATATGATAGTAACTCAAGAACGATACTTGATATCACTTTCTCTAGTCCATTCTTATATTGCCTAGTGTCAAGGATGGGCATGTCCAACACAACAATGTGAGCACCTATGTTCTGAGTAATATCTTCCCATTCCTTTTTGATCTCTTGTGCGTTGCGTCCCAAACGATCCAGTTCCTTTACAAACAATATGTCGTCTTTACGAATAGCATTTTTCATGACTTGATAATGTGGTCTGTCGAAATTTTTTCCACTCTGCTTATCTATGTAGAAATCCCGTTCCGATATCCCTAGATCCTTCATTGCTTCTAATTGTCTTGCTTCATTCTGATCCTTAGTCGAAACTCTTATGTACCCATGATGTCTGATCTCTCCCATAATTAAACCACCTTTACTATGTCGTTAAGTATATTATACCAAAATGTATGTCAAATTGTATACACATATTTTTGAAACATTCCATGTATATTTATATACTATTAGAAACATACCATAACCACTTTTGACACACACTAAGAGAGTCTTTCAAAAAGTATACTTTTAGCCACACCTTTTCAATTGTAGGCACGTACCAATGTGGTACTGGAACAATATCGGATAATTACGAAGTCCCTTGGGACAGTGGGAGCCTGTCTTAGAAATTCGTCTCTGTAACCGGATTCTGACTGAATCGACAAATTACAATCACATAGATCATGATTCCAATCGTGTACGACACAGCAACTATCCATTTATACAGTTAAATCAACGTTTTAGCTTCTTTGTCAGGTCAATTTATCCTATATCGTAAACGCAATCGTAGAATGACCAGCAACATGCTAAAAAGCTAGTCGTAGCAACGATTTTAACATATTAGAAAATTTTGTAAGTTTACGATTGGAATCTCAAATAATGCAGGTAGGACAAGGGATTCCAGCGTATTTTGAAATATCAATCGTATAGTAACAGGATTATCTAAAATGATGACTTATTTATGGATTATTTCATGAGATAATCCAGTAATCCATAAATGAGCTGTTTATTTGCAGATTCCTCATTATGTATGCAAAAAATCTTGATTTACCCAAACAAAAAAACAGCCCGTTAAGGCTGCCTATGAAAAACTGGCTTTAGTTAGATATTCAGTATTGTTGCACACACATTTAAAACATACAGGGTACATATATAAAGATATAAGACATCCAGCATAATTAGCCGGATGTCTATCTGCTGTAGTTCATTCATTCTAACTGTTGAAAATGAAATCATCATTTGATCCTTCCCTCAAAATTAACAATCATCTGTTTAGCTATCTTACACCCACTTTTAGTCCTGTATTTATACTGTACACCGAACAGACGTTCTTTATGCAACAGGAAATTTTTGTAGTTCAATTAAACATTAAAGTTGTATAATACATTAGGTATTCTATTTCACATAACAAAGGAGTATTAAAATGAAGGACAAATTAAAGGGGTTAGTAGTAGGTATACTGATCGGATCAACCATTACAGGAGCAACAGCTTTTGCAGCTACTACTACACCAATTAAAGCAGTTATCCAGAAAGTCAGTCTTTATGTAGATGGAACTAAGAAATCCACAACTGATGCAATAACGTACAAGAACACTACATATGTACCAGTTAGAAGTATAAGTAATGCAATTGGTGAGAAGGTTTCTTTAAAAGGGGATAATCTTTACATAGGAAAGCAGCCAACTGTAAAAGTTAGCTTAGATAAAGCCTTTGACTTAGTTTACAACAAAATAAAGAAAGATGCGGATAAGTACAAACTTCATTTCATGGAGGATGGCACAAGTGAAGGAAGATATGTTATTCGCGCATATGAAGACTTCCCTGATCATATCGCTACATATGGATGGTATCATGTTGATATGAATACGGGTGCAGTATATTGGTATGATCTTGTCAATGATAAAATGATAAAACTATAGGGTGGATTTCTCCACCCTTTCTTCTTGTAAAACTTGTCTTTCATATACTTATACGAGCTAATCTTTCCATCTGTGAAACCTGTTTCATATACAGCTTTAATGAATCTTTCTTCATGTGAAAGCATCCTTCTACCGTAAGCAACTTCAAACAATTCTTTAATTTCCTTAAATGACTCATCAATCAAATTCATGTCTCCTTAGTTATCTTATTTAATCCTGATCGTCATATATGTATTCAAGATCAAATTTCACATCTAACGCCCTCAATAAATCACTTACAACATCCTTGTCAACATCCGTATATGTGCCAATCAGTTTGTCATTGACTATAACCTCTGTTCCCCAATTACTGAATTCTCCTTTATCGTGATATTCTCGGATTAAAATCTTGTTCATTTGATGATTGCAACTATGAGAGCTGCGCACGACAGTGCAATAGATATGTATAAAAGCAAGTAGATCTCAACGATACTTTTTAGATATTCTTTTTTCCATAGATACTCTTTAAATTTCTTATACGTAGTTTCCACTCCTTTCTATGTGAAATATAAAATTCATTAGGATGTAATAAAAGAAAATTATTCCATTAAAGATATAATCGTGCTAACATAATGAAGCACTACTTTTTGACTACGAATTAGTACATAAGACTCAGGAGGTTGTTATGGGAACCGTATCACAACAGAAAGCGAAAAAGGAAATCAAGAAAGTAGACAGACTTGGTAGAGCAGTGGTATCCTTCATATTTAGTTTTATTGGATTAGCCTCCCTCGCTTTATTCCACATGGCAATGGAAGCCAATAATGCAAGCTATAATACAAATGGAACCGGAATAATGATTGCAATGGCATTGGTCTTGTTAATTAACGCAACTAGTTTTTTTCTTGGCATTAGTGCTAGACGCTCAACATCGGGAAGAGGGTTGGCTATTGCGGCAATTACTATAAGCACAATCCCATTGGCTCTTATACTTCTATTAATAATAGTTACAATACTTACAATGTTTTTAATGAACTAAGCCCTCACTAGGGCTTTTTTATTTCTTCAGTGCTATTGTCAAGTGGATAGATCCAAGTAACTTATCTCAAACGATTTTTTCCATATGTATCGATCCGTTTCTGAAGTTTCTTTTTAATTCGATTGTTCTTTGTCTTGTTTTTCAATTTTGTTAATTTATCTATTTCGTTATCTTCTGATTTCCCAAATACTGAACATCGGCTCTTCTGAATGAAAAATATTCTAAGGAGATTATACACACACAACAAAAAACCCGCCATTTAATTGGTGGGTTTTAAAATTGTCTATATATCAAATCTACACTTCATCGTAATTTTCTAACCGATATGGTATCTTTAACACCTTCTACTTTCAGACGATATTCTCCAGAATCTGGATAGATTAAAACATTTGGGCGATATGCATAATGGTACATGTAACTGTATTCAGATTGTTGCCAGATCTGACCATTAGTTAAACTAAACTCAGTCTTTCCATCCCATCCTTTGAAAGCATCTTCTATTTGGCTTTCGACTACGTTCCCTGCCTTTTTTACCTCTATAGCGCCTTTCATCCTCTCTACTTCAAGAAAATGATTTCCGTCTTTTTCGAATATTTTGGCTTTAGGTTGGAATGAGTACATGTAATTATATTGATTTCTTGCTTGAATCCAATACTGGTTACCAATCTTAAATAAGGCTTTGTTACTCCATCCATAAAACGCTCCACTGATATGACTATCCAAGATAATATTCATAACATTGCCTCCCAGCGAGAATTAATCAATCTTTCATTTTACTCAGAGTCCATCATTTCATCAACGTATCGTTCAAAATCTGCTTCTCTTTGCATTTCAGCCAAGATATCTCCATAGTCATCAATTGTATCTTCAAACCTAGCATCTTCAAAATAATCGATGAAATTCGGAATATGAAGTTCAAAAAATTCCATAGTCAATTCAAAAATCACTTGCTGTCTTACTAAAAGTTTCAACATCTCTTCATCAGATATATTGACTTCATAGTGCATGAACTGGTTTCTCATCTTGTTAAGGTATGTTAGAGAACTGTGATATTCTTCGCTCACCTCAAAATCGTTCTCCTTGCATATTTTTATAGCTTCAGATAAGGTTACTGTTCTTAAGTTTGGACTTATTTCAAAAACATTGCTTTTCCCAAGTCTTAGCATCTCTTGCTTTGCGATCTCATATTTTCTTTGGTTGCTGAATATAAGAGATTCGTCCTTTGCTTTAAGAACATATTTAAAAAGGATTTCAATGCCATGATTAAGAAAGAAAACGATATCTTTAAGGTAATGATCTAATCCCTTTTGTAAGTCGTTTAAGACTTGCATCTTGTTATAAGCAGACTTAAGTGAATCGGTTCCGTTTTCTAACAAATCAAATTTAATCATAACTCCCCATCCTTCCTGTATAAAGCATCCTTCTACTTACTCACCTGAATACCTATTCACCGTTATAGGATAATGATATATCTCAATTTCCTCATCAATAAATCCTCTGCGTTGAGCTGCCAACAACGTCTCATACATGTTCTGTCGTCCTACAGGGTTGTCAGTGTGTATGTATATCTTGTCTGCTCTCAATCCATGCTCACAGAAGTACTTCACCAATTCGTAGCCGTTAGGCAACTCTACGCCATCCACATCCTCACCCAGATCATGGTCTAATGTAAGAATATCCACCTCTTTGGTCTCAAGGATATGTATGGCTTCATAATATGTACGAGCGACCACGAAGCCTTCTGGACAGTCTCTGAGGTCGTCAACGTATAGGTTGATCTTGTCTGTCATGGTCGCACATCCTTCCTTGTGAAACACTTCTTTTACTTTAATACCTCTATCGCGAATTCATCAAAAAAATCGCACGTATCCATACATAATATAGAATTCTCATCAAAATCTTCAATGTTGATGACGATAGGTTCTTCTGTCTCAATTTCATCTAGGGCAATTCTAAATTCTTTTTGATGTTTAAAAAACAAATCTTTTGTGAAAATAGATTCTATATTTCTATTTTGATAATTCAACAATCTTTCAGCGCCATTGTGATTAAAGTCAGTATAGTTCACTAATCTTGCAACATAGGAAATATTGTTAGATCTGAAATGATTTTCAACAGATTCTTTGAATGGGAAAGAATCGATAATCACAGCTTTACTCCCGAATGACGACAACATCAGTTCTTTTACTTCTTCCGTGAAATGGGGTTTTACAATATAAGATTTTGTAGATTCATCAACAACAATAAAGTCACTACCTTTTAATGCAGTCATACAATAGATGGGGATTCTACTAAAAGAATAATCTCTTATGATTGCTTCAGGTGTTATGCCTTCTAAAACAACTCCTTGTGTATCATCGTCAAGCAATTTAAAGTCTATTTCCCTGATTACATTGCCACCATCGTACCTATCTCCTTGGCCTTTTAATTTTGTTCTGTTTTCTAGTTCAACAAAATAATTGATATTATTCATATACAATTGTCCTTTTGCGATACTATCCATAAACTCAGGCTGCGTAAATTTTACAAATTGTATAATACCATCAACAAACCCCTCAATATCTGATACTTTCATTCTAACCCTCCTTTTCAAATAGCCATTTCATCTGCTTTCCGAAGTTTAAAGATTGTACTATGGCAGCTTCACTTCGCCTTTCTCACTATCCCAGCCAAGAGTGAAAACAGTATATTGATCTCGTTCTACTGGATGACCGCTGTCACTAGTATGAATATTAAGCAAAATCCAACCCTCGCCAATGTATGTATTAGCCTCTTTAAAATATTGAGTTTGATATAGGCGAGTGATTTTCTCAAAATCTTTATTATCTTTCTCCACTTTTCCCACTCCATTTCGATTTAAAGTTATGAAACAGTCATTTCTTTCAATAAAAAAATCACCATCGATGTAATTTTTCGCTGCTATTTACACTATGCAGCATTGAAAACCCGTCTATATCAGGGAATAAAGTTGCTGCTCTTATATCGTAAACTTGCGAAAGAACTTGTCGAGCTATCGCTTTTAATGTAGGATCGATGGCGATATATATGTTCTTGCTATCCGCTTTATCAAGTTTTAAACTGCCTTTCTTAGAATTTACTACTTCGCTGTAAAGAAAGACCCCGTGCTGTGCAGCGATTCTTTTCGTAACCACCGGCGTCTCTACAAAAAATGGATAGTCATACTTCTCTAAATTTTCTACTAATTCATTATACGTTTGTTCTTCGAATTCGTCTTCGTAAGAACCTCCGATGCCATCCGTAGATAACCCAAGTAATAAACCTGTTTTATCTTCGTTTGCTTGAACGCAGAACCAAAGTGAAACTAAAGCATTCTTAGAAAAATCTACAAATCTAGTTGCTGCTCCATGATGTTGAAGCCTTGCTAACAATTCAACGTCACTTAATTTACGACCAAGCTCCTCTCCATATCCCTTGTGTCGCGCCTGCTTAAGTAAATTCTCTTCATGCGTTCTCACTCTTTTTTCATCGCTAAATTTGAAAGGCCCAAATGGAGACGGCTGTTTTTGTATCTTTCTGTAAGCTCCGCTATCTAAAGGCCATTCAATGTCGCTTTGCCCACGCCATAATCTCACATTAAATTTGCCGAGCTCAAGATGATCGTTAGTGATGAGATCCGTCAATTCCAAAAAATTTTCTGGAGAGAATATTTCTCCAAACATTTCACTCATATATTTTTTCAAAAAAGCTCATCTCTCAATTCTCTTATGGATTTTATATTTTAGAATAAAACAAACTTTTTAGACATCTATAATAGTGATCTACAAGTTACTTTTCTGACTATGTTCACCCTTCAAAAGTTCATGAGCTTTTTTGTGACATGACGCACACAAGTAAACAAGGTCGTTCAACCTTTCATTTCCCACCCGTTTATATGATTTGTGGTGTAAGTTTAAATCATGTTTCAGTTTACATACATTGCATTCCTTTTTAAATTTCGATGCCCAGAATCGTTCTTTTACTCCTCTCCAGTGATCACTTCTTAAATATTGATTATACGAAGTAAAAGATTCACCAGTATCGTTACAGATAATAGAAAAATTTATCCATGTGACAATTATGCCACTCCTAAAATATAAACTAGTATTAGAGTCATAATCTATTTAACAGATCTTCTGCTTCCTCATCGCTCAATCTCAAAACCCATTTAAAATCATATCTATCCCATTCAATTAAATTATCCTTGTTAATATCACGAAATGCCGAAGTTATTTTCTTATCTATTGCCTTGTTTCCATTGTCGTTAACATAAATATATTTTTCACCAAACTTTTTCTCTACTTCTCGTACAGCGTCATATTGAAAAACCACTTGCTCCTCAAGAATCTTGTCATAAAGCCATTGCGCAATTTCCTTCTTTTTCATTATTCTTTCCTCCAATTTTAAGAGACAAAACCCAATAAAAGTATTATTTCACTAAGATAACTTCGCAATTTCTAAAAATGATGTATCTGTACATACTATACTTAACTTTCTTAAACGATTACCACAATTATACAACAAAAAGTGTAATTCTGACTCTGTTTTCTAAATATCGTGTGTGTTCAGTGGTGGTCAGTTTGACTACTACTCAGCTTTAACACTGTATGGATAAAATAAAAAAAGCACCCCGAAGGATGCTTAATTCTATTGGTTCAATGCCTTGTTGATATATGATTTGTATTGTTGCTCTGATATTAAAATTCCTGCATGGGCTGAATCAAAACCATTGGATGAATTTGTGAGGTAATTGTTCTCAGTTATATAGACTTTGTTATTATATCACCAGTATCTCATCTAAAGTGATTACAAAGTGGAATATTTTGCTCAACGGTATGACTGATTTACGATACACATTTTCCCTACCTAAATTATAGTCGATTCGTGTAATTAGGTAACGGTAATCGCGGAGCGGAAGTATTTTATTGAATAATGAGTGCAATCCTTAGTATTTCTATGTATTGTATCGATTACCAACACTATAATCGTTTAGTACTTCAGGTTTTTTTGACGAATACTGTTTTCTTGAAAGAAGACGAGCAATTCCAAAGGAAGCTGATGAAAAATAGTTTCTTGCAGTAGTAGGAATACCTCGAAAGTAATTTCCATTTAAGCTTCTACATCTATTTGCTACACTCTCTGTTTCAAATGAAATAGTCTCCATTGAGTGGGCAAATTCATTTCGTATTCTTCTTATAATATTTAGATCTCTTCGAGTCTCAGATGAAATTAAACCTAATAAGTAACACAGTTCAATTTTAGCTGAAAAAGTAGCAAGTCCACCTGTACCATTGCAGAGATCGGTAAATGTTTTTTCATCATCAATAAAGTTAGCTTTCAATAAACTACTCAAGTACTCATCCAAAAAAGCAGCAGACATTAGTACACTTCCCCTATCTGACTCTTCATTTAAACCCATACTAAACAGGACTATCTTTTCTGCCTGCTTAAATGCTTTTTGTTCAAACTCCTCATCAGTCATCATATCTATATCCTCCATCTAAAGTATTACCATGATTATACCTTTGTTTTCAGAATAAATCTGCTCAGTGGTGGTCAGTTTGACCACTACTCTATCCTATCCTTGAAATTTCAATGTCAGCTATTTATATTGTGCACATAAGAAAAAAGCCCCCCAAAGGATGCTAGATGTTAGCCAAAGCTAAAGTTTGAATTTGAATTTTCAACTGATTTAACTGCTGATGAAAGATAAAGCGTATTACTCTCCGGATTTTGACCAATTGAGAAGCAATCAACTGAAAGGATGAATCCCATCACGCCAACTTTTTCATCAACTGTTACCAATCCGGAAGCTTCATAGCCTTCCATTCCATCGATAGAATTTGAGAAAACTTGCTGAAGATAGTATTCTCTTTCTGGATTATCGGAGTAATTCTTATATCCATTTAGTACAGTGTCTTCTTTAATCATAATACTGGAACCATCTAAGAAAGTAATCTTAACCATATCTATTCACTCCTTTTATTATAAATCAATCCATTCACTCTTCATGCCAAACAATTCACGCCAATTCCTAACATTGTAGATTAGCTGTTCCTTACTCAATTCTCCATTACCATAAGTGTAAAACCATTCAGTAGCAGTATCTCTACAGAACATATCTTTATGCTCGTATGCTGCTTCCTCACCATGGATTTTAACCATTTCAAGCGAATTGTCCCTAGGCATTCCTGCTGCATCTAAGACAATCTCCTCAAGGTCTTCTATATATTTATCATATACACCCCAAGTCATCTCTAATGCATCCTCATATTTCTTTTCCTTCGACCTCATATCCTGAATCATATCAATTAAGCTAGACAGTGTTGCTTCATTCATCTATATCACTCCTTATGTATAATAGGAATATTATACCATCTAAGGAATCTTAAATGGTTTGAGTTTCTATTTCGGGATTTTTTCAATCCGAAACTACATGATGTAGTTAATTATCATACGCGCGAAGTGGTGCACATGATTGAAATGGTACAGGGGTTCCTAGTATTAGCATTAGAGGTTTCTGTGAACAACTACGGACTTAAACACCTCCGTATTGCAAACCATTACGAGGATGTACTCAATATAGTTTAACACAGCTAATCAGTTGTACACTACGTACAAGTCACATTCACCATTGATACTCGTGTTCAAGTTGGACACAACGTCCAACCAAAGGGATGTAGGTTCAACATACAAACTTGCTCAGTTACCGTCAGTTTTGGGGGAACTAAGTCAAACTTGGGTGCATGGTGGTAAGCTCATTGATTGTTACATAAGAAAAACCCCCAGAAAGGGGGTTAATTGGATTGTGTGTAAATGATTAAATTAAACCTTTGTAATACAGACCATCATTAGGATACACTGCTACTGTTTGAAAGTAGAAATAGCGCATTTCCTCTTCTTGATTTTCTGTACACATTTCTTTAAACCAGTCTTCTTGCATCGTCTCTTCGGTAAACACTGAAGAACGCCATAAGCTCAACCCGATATTTGTGAAGATATATTGAGTTTCACCGTTTGTTTCTTCCTCATACTCAGAAATACGATTTAAGTTTTGAACAAGTTCATTTGCTTTTGTATTGAATACATCAAGATTGTGGCATGTACAGTTAAAGAAATTCTTGAATTCAGAAACGATTTCAATGAATTTCACTTTGCCGCTACTGTCATATTCAACTTTAAAAGCATTCTCAAAAAAATTAAAGTAGCTAGTACCTTTTTCGTACTCATTGACGTAATATTGGATAACCTCGTCTACCTCAGATTTATTCATCCCTAATTTCAATTTTCCAATTCCAATACCAGGCTCAATTATAAGTTCATCCATAGGTATATTATCCTTTACTATGTTATAATAAATCAATTATATACCAAAGTATTTTTCAGTCAACAGGATTACCTGAACAAGCGCATCATAGTATTTACTTTCTAAACTTGAGAATTTTCCAGCAGGATCTACAGAGTCTTTGAATCCTTGAACTTCCAAACGTATTAGCGCAACATAATCTTTTTTCTTCAGTAATTCTAACTCTTTTGCTCTATATACACCTGATTCGAAGCTATTACCCCAACTTTTAGTTTTAGCATGATCTGGTGTTATCATCCGAACTGAAGGGGCCGCATTAGTATTAAAGCTAGCTTTACCCAGCGCATCCTTAGATACAAAATGATGTCTTTCGCCGCCAGATGCTGTAATACCGCTGTATGTTCCTACCGCAAAGTTATATCTTTGGTAGTAATTATCACTACGGCTATAGTTGTACGTAGTGCCATTAGAAGTAGCTTTTATATCATAAGTAAAATAATCTGAAACATAAGTTCTAGGAAGAGCCCAGTTATAAACTATTCCATTTGTTTTTGTGTTCTTTGTAAAGTTAACACTTTTATCAGCTTGCCATCCATAACCAGAAGCTCTGTGATTAGTGAGTTTACCAGAGAAAGCAATGCTTGAAGAACCTACGCCATTCACATTAACAGTGAAACCAGAATTTGTTGCGAAATATGTTACATACCATACGTTAACTACGGACTGTAGTTGATTACGTTGAATCAAAATATCCTGATTACTCTCTAAAATCTCTGTATTTGGTCTTTCCAAGCCGTATTCAGATTCTAATCTAGTTAATTCAGTATCATTTACCTCTGGTAAGCTAACTTTTTCATCCAATCCATATAAGCTGATAAGCGCATTATCAGGTTGCTCATCATCTAATATATATTGAGTACTCTTGTTGTCTTCAAGGAACTGCACGACATCTGGATGCAAATACAAATCCTCTGAACTGATATGATCTATTGTATATTCGGAGTTATTTTCTGTAGCACCATCAGCAAAGGCCGATCCTAAAAGGCTATTTGAGATTAAAAGTAATGCTAATGAAAAAAATACAAAAAACTTTTTAAACATGTTTCAACTACCTCCACAAAGTCTCTATTTATTAGTCTATAAGATTCCTTCCGAGTAAAGCCCAAAACCTCCTTATTAAGAAATGAGTTCCTAAAACATGGTATAATAGTTTTCTTTATTATTAAACACTATTATTAAACATTGGTTAATTTGTCCTAATAATTAGGTGCTAAACTCCTTATGATTACTAAAATAATCTTTAATAAACTAGTCATTTATAGGAGTTTCATCACGTATTACACTTCATTTAACTACGTATTAACGAAAATAACATAGAAGGATATAATATTAATGTTTATATTATCGATGTATGTAAATGGCTTCTAAAAACAAAAAAGGACAGCACCCATTAGTGCCATCCTCATACATAGTATTCACTCTTCATTGTACGTTTCTGTTTCCTAATCAATGTTAACTCCTTACGTATCTCCACCTTGCGTTCAACGGTTATGTCTAATCTCGATCCCTCTTTAACCAAGTCATGATACAAACTATCCAATTCAGTTGTACTGATACTTGTCTGTCTTCGATTCATAAATTTCTTTTCATTGATTGCATTTGCACTCGCCAGATTATTTAACTTTCTATCCCAATGATACGGAACATCCCTACACTCCAGATTCATTATCGTTTCAAACAGTGTTTCTTCATAATACATCCAACTTATATCCCCTTCCTATGCCGCTGGAATCAATGTATCTTCAAGAATCTCTGTGTACATCGTTTCCATAACAAAGGATTGTCGATTATGATCTTGTCTCATCTTAGTATCCATAACCTTCATTAACACTGCCCATTGTGGCTGTCTTGCACGATCCATTAATGCTAAAGTGAGCATAGCACATGGTGAAGGATATCTAAAGAATACATCAATGGCTTCACGTTGCATCTGAAACATTTCTAGTGTCCAGTAAGATTGCTCCTGCTCGGACAAGTTGTAATACTCTTCTTCATAGCACTTGTAACGATACTGTTTAATCAGATTCTTAATGTATTGGATTGGATTCATGTTTTCATCTCCTTTAGTTTATAAAAAATGTGACTCCTGCTTTATTTGTGGGTAATGTCCAGGGGTAAGGCTTCATACATACAATCCATGTTTTCACACTCCTGAAAGGGGAAGCAATTTACTCCTTATATTTGAGAGGGTGAATAACATGCTCATATCCGGATAGACATCTTCTCTATTGAAATGCTCATGTCATACCTTAAGCGATCATTCCAGTATCATATTGGTACGTACCCACAGGTGGGTAAAACTATGATTTCACAGACAAATTCACATGTAATCCAGGTTGTTATATAAATTATATATACTTAGTTACAGTGCAATGTCGCTTGTTCGAGCTGGAGTATAATATTACGTATGATTCATAATAGATGTTCGTAAACTAACTAAAGCGAATATTCATTACAGCTCTTTCAAATCGAATGTTACTATCTTGCTGCTTTAACTTGACCAACTCTTCAACCGTAACTCCCCATTTCATCATACGTTCAACTTGATATGGGATGATGTGTTCCTTGAAATACTGCTTGAGTGCTTGTACAGGATTAAGCAAGTATGTATCCATGAAAGACTGATCAGGCATAGGATTAGTTTTAAGTTGTTCCTCACGCATTTTATATAGAAGATCGTTAACTTCATGTCCAGATGGATCAAAGTTAGTTCTCATCATAAACTCATATTTTAACTCATCTGTTATCAGCACTGCTTTCATTTGAGGAATCAGTATAAGTGCCTTCTTATTTACGTTACAATCAGTGATAACTTCATCGATTGTCCATGTTGGTCTAAAAAAATCGATTTTCATTGAGGAGTGCTCCTTTACCAATTTGATAGATAGATTGATGGATGGATTGTTTGTCATGGGTATTATATGTATCGTCTACTTTGGATTTGGATTGAACGTAATTTTGCGTTAACGAGTATATTGACTAACCTATTGAAGCAACAGATTTCAACACTACCCACATACCATAACGCGTGCGTACGCATAATTGTCCTTTGATCAATTTTCCGTGTTTGTACATGCATGTTCGCTCCTTTTTGATTGAGTTCACTTACCAAAAACCCTATTTAATATTAAATTTAAGTTGTTATACGAATTTTAAACCCACTAAAGATACTACTCTATAAATATATTATGGTTACAGAATATTCTTGCTTGTGTGATTCGCTTTTCAGATCGAAAAGCAAGTTACGGTACTATATTGATGATGAAACGTTGTAGATAGTGTATAATTGGATCAATTAGGGTTGCATGTGGAGAACAACTTATTTATACGCTTGAGGTCATATATTAAATATACTCTCAAGGTCATAACATGTCAATAGTCTGGAGGTAAATAATTGTTTAAGGTAAAAATTAAACTCAAAGATGTACTAAAAGAACGTAATATTACACAAAAACAATTAGAAAAAATGTCTGGTGTGCATCAAGCTCGGATATCTAAACTGATCCGTGAGGATAGACAAGAAATTAACCTTGTTATGATTGAAAAGATCGCTGCTGCTTTAAACATTACCGACTTATCGGAATTAATTGGACTAGAAGAATTATCAAATACAGATAATGACCCCGACTCAAATTGAGTTGGGTCTCTTTGCGCTTTTTCTTTTTTCTCACTTTCTACAGGTAAAACATCGTTAATTCACCGCCAAATTTACTAACCCGGTATATGGTGTAATATTGTTAAAAATAAAAAGCAATCCATTTGGACTGCTTAATCATTGTTAAAATTAATCTTTCATTTAGTTTCTTGATTTTCCCATCAAACCAATGTAATGTTTTCATAGGGGGTGATATTTTATGGGACAGTACAGTGATATCTCCATTCACCAAAACGAAGTTTATACAAGGAGATACCGTTGCCCTGATTGTGGCAACTACAGCCTGAGAATCAATCTGACCGGAAATGATAGTAGTGTTTCTGGCGAATGCGAGGAAGGCTGTATAGTTTCTGACACAGCCGCTGAACAAGTTTACAAAGCGGACGTGTATAAAGGTCAATTTGATTATTGACAGCACAGCCATCGAATGATGGCTTCTTCTTTTAAAATCAGACATTCATTTAGTGGAAGAGGGGATAATTCGACACCTCTTTCAACCTGAACCTCCAATTTTTGCGACAAAACAAAAGGTGACACCAAGTGCCACCATAAGCAGTCATTCCAAACCGTATACTTCTTTTATATTTTCAATATTTAGAAAGTCAGACCTCATTCTGGAATAGATGTATGATCCGTTTTTAGTCCTTCCCACATTGTAAGCTTTACAGATTGAATAGTAGTCATTCTTGTCCAGATCATTCTTCACTTTGTATATATCGTAAGCCATCTTAAGCATACCACTGTTACGTATGTTCGTAGGAGTTAGCCCTTCTTGTCCGTGCCATTTTGCAATTTTACCAATTCGTCGATTGATCAAAGCAGATTCAGATCTTACATTATTTAAAGATCTAGCTTTTGGATGAACTACCGTTCTAATAATATATTCATTCATAATCAATTCGCTGGTTTTTTTCCTAGTATAATCACTGAAAATACCGTTGTTCTTCCAGTATTCAGTTTGTTTATTTGCTTCTTTAAACAATTTATATAATAACGGAGTAATGACTACAATTCTGGTTTTAATTCCTTCACTTGTTTCATCGATTAACCTTGCTTCAAGAGAGTCCTCGTTGATGTCACTCATTTTCAAATTGAGCAACTCACTGTATCCTTTTCCATATATCCCTTCATATAACGCCCTAACGACAACCTTGTCCTGATAATTGATCGTACCAGCAATTACATTTTCAATCTCTTCGTCACTAAAAAGTGTTGCCACATTTGTATTGACAAATTGTTTGTACCATCCCCCTGATGCTACCGCATCTAAAGGATTGATTTTATCCTCTCGCAAACCTAATTCTATGGCCCATTGTATGTAACTTTGTATAATTGCTCCAGCATGCATTACAGTGCTTAATTTTGTCGATTCAAGTAGTTTTAGTAGCTGTTCTATTTGGTTCAAGCTGAAATCGTGCAAGTCAATTCCTGTTGATTTCTCAATTTCCGACGCGCGCGCGAGTACTCTCAAGTAAGCCGCCTGAGTTGCAGGAAGCTGATTGCTTAAATACTTAAGTTTTAGTTCTTCATTATACAGCTTTTGTACAATGATATTTTGCTGATTAACCTTCATACATACTCCCTCTCTTTCTACATCAGTATTGTATCATACAAGTTAAAATAATACTTTTTACAATAATTATGTGTAGGAGAAAATATGACATTAATGTTTTACCGAGCCGTAGTACATCGTTCTCACTACAAGTGGATGTTGGTAAGGGAAGCATAAAACAGATGATCATGATGGTTGACATGGTGTCAATCTAATTAGGTTGATTTGGGGTATCACTTGGAGATACGATTATGGAAAGGGCTAGAATAGGCTTTAATGCCTATTTTGGAGTCATACACGTAGTAAAAAACAGATGTGTGATGACAGTCTGGTTAATGCTATGGATAGTCTATTTTATGGACTGTATTGTCATTTGTTTCTATTTGAAAAACACAAAAATATCGTCACAAATCTCAATTCATATGCACTACAATTTTAGACCAGTCAAGGGCTTGTTCCAATTCCTTAGCGTCACAAAATACGTCACAAAAATGAGTCGCAACTGAGTTTTTCGAGTAATTTCCAAGATCTTTTAGTCCCTAATGAAAACCAATGAGAGCTTGTCCCACAAGGGATTGCGTTATTTATCAACATATTAAGTTAATACCCAAAATCATCATATGATAGTTGCTCCGCACATAATATATCCTTTGGATGTATTAATCGTCAGTAATGTCGTTTTGGGCAGCTTAACCTCTACCCCGACCAAGACATGCTCTCCAACCACAATCGGCTCCATCGTCACCATAATTTCCCGATACACCTCCTCTTCCACAGGTCACGATAATTGTATGCCTCATTTTGGATAGCCGTGTGGACACCTGCGGAAAAAGATTGGAAATGAGTGTGGTTTTACTTAAATTAGCTCAAGTGGTTAGCTCATTCTATGTCTCTAGCACTATGATTATAGCGATTTTAATGATATAGTGTAGTGAAGCGATTTTTGCTGACATATCTTTTAACGGGGCTGGGATGAATGAAAGAAACCTTATCCAACGAAGAAGAAATCGGCTTTTTGTTCAATGTCGATATTCTTATTAAGAGCCGCTCAAATGCATTGGCACTGCAGTCCCTGTTGGAGTTCATAAACAAAGAGGAACAAATTGCGGACTTTCGGATTCAATCCGGCATCGAGCTAGGCAAAATTATTGAAGTGACACTGCAGTCCAAGAAGGACTCCTTCGCCTTTCTTCATAAAGAAAGAAAAAAATCACAAGCCGATGCAAGACTGAAGAGCTCTTCATCAAATCAAGCTACGGCTTCCACCGTTCCAGTCACACTACAGTGCGAAATCGAAACACCTGCTTCCCAGAACACTCCTTCATCCGAAGTATCCAACACTGCCAACGGAAATTCATTCGATGTATGGATTGATACCCTCATCAAAGAAAACCGTCTTACACGGATCGTTGTGAACAATAAAAACGGCAAGCATCAGAGCATTCCATGTCGAATATTGAATTTTGATCGGGATAACAGTATTATAAGCGTCTACCATGTGGATGAAAAACAGGTATATACGTTCCGGACCAATGAAATTGATGAGTTTCTTTAACTCAATGTACATTCAAACGAAAAGCAACTTACGTGGGAATTTCATAACATTTCCCAGGCAAGTTGCTTTTTTAGGTGTCCATTCATGTAACAATCAACTGGCACATCTTCAGTTATCCGTAGCGATGTCCAGCCATTGTAAATCATCATGAGCGATCTTTTCCCCGCTGCCATACGTCTATTGCTAATAACAACCATCCGACAATAAAAGCTACCCCGCCGATTGGCGTGATGGCTCCTAATATTTTAATACCCGAAATACTCAGTACATACAGACTGCCCGAGAATACGATAATTCCAATAAACAGCAGACGTGCTGCCCACTTGAGCTTAGTGGAGGGTCCAAGCTGACCCGCTGTGAGACCTATGATTAGCAGTCCGATTGCATGTATCATGTGGTATTGTACTCCGGTTTCATACACCGCTATGGCGTCCGCACCGATGCTTTCCTTGAGCATATGTGCACCAAACGCACCAATAGCCACAGAAAGCATCGTCAGTACAGCACCCATCATCATCCATTTTCGTTGCATTTGCCTTCTCTCCCTTAGTTCATCTCTCAACTATTCATTTTAGCGAATCCTTGCCGTGTTTACCAGCAAGCTACGATGCGGAAGGCATTCATATGTCTGGTTATATATATTTCCCTTCGCTTTTGCCTCAAAATAGACGAAAACTGGCGTGAAACCTTGATTTTTATCGATTTTTATGGAAAAGTAAAAAGGAGTGCCTTCATTCTCTTAATTAGAATCATCTCAACGAGATTAGGTTAATTACACACACTCATGACCACGAGTAAGGAGGGATAAACCATTCATGGATAATCATAATAACCAGAATAACAATTATCCTTATCAATCAGGCTCGGGTACAGATCATTCAGATCCCAATCATGACAACCTATTTACACCTTACCCTTCTGCCCTGGAAGATCCACCCGTGGGTCGATTGAAACATTCTGGTCCTGGTATTGCAAGTTTTGTGATTGGATTGGTCTCGATCATTGGTTACATGCTGACTTTATTTATTGCCACGATGGCTATCAACAGTGCAATTGGTATCGTAACCACTCCGATCCAAGTGGAAGAGATTGCGTTGCATCCAGCAGTTGTTTTGGCTTCTCTGGCTGTTCTGGTTTGTCTAATTCTTAATCTCGCAGGACTCATACTCGGCGTGATTGGGCTTGTGCTCAAGAATCGAAAAAAAGTCTTTGCTATCATTGGAACCATCCTCAGTGGAGTGATGATTCTGGCATTTGCCGGGCTTATCATTGCAGGTATCTATATGGTTTAAAAGCTTACATCAGGCTCATATTCATTTCTCAAAAAATTGTAACGAAATGACACTTGATCCCTATCATCTTCATCCATTTTAATGGCCAAATTTTCGTATCCAAAGGAGATTGACATGTCACGAATCAAAATTTTCACGGACAGCACAAGTGATCTGGCCCCAGCATGGATCCAGCAGCACGATATCGGTATCATCCCTTTATATGTCGTGTTCGGTGAGGAATCACTGAAGGACGGTGCTGAAATTAAGCCGGAGCAGCTCTATGAACGTGTAAGCAGGGATGGGCGTCTGCCCAAAACGGCAGCACCTTCACCTGCTGATTTCATGACGGCATTTCAACCTTACATAGTACAAGGATATGATATTTTATATATCAGCTTGTCCTCTGAACTCTCGTCAACCTATCAAAATGCAAGATTGGCCAGTTCCGAGTTTCCGGAAGGTCGGATCTCTGTGGTGGATTCTCTGAATCTTTCTTCCGGGATTGCCCTGATGGTCATGAAGGCAGTTCATGCAGCAGAAAAGGGGCAGAGCCTGACCGAGATTACACATCTCGTTGAAGCCATCAAACCAAATGTCCGAACTGAGTTTGTCATCGATACGTTGGAGTATCTGTACAAAGGTGGACGCTGCTCTGGCATGCAAAACCTGATTGGCAGTCTGCTGAAGATTCGGCCAGTCATTCGGGTAACCGATGGCAAGATGTCACCTGCGTACAAGGTTCGTGGCAAACGGGAAAAGGCCTTGGAACAAATGCTGCAAAACACACTTAGTCATAAGGAACAGATCGACCGCGATCTCGTTATCGTTGTGCATACCATGGCCGAGGAAGATGCGCTTGATTTGCAAAAATCTCTGCAGGAACAGACCGGAGCACGAGTGGAACTGACTACGGCTGGTTGCGTTATTTGTAGTCATTGTGGTCCCAAAACGATCGGTATCATTTATAACACAGCTTTATAAAAATGCTTCTTATCATACAGCACATTTTCCAGATACAATCTCGCGTCCGCCTGCTTAATCCATTAAGGATCATGCCAAAAAGGCATCCCAAGCTATCGTAGCTCAGGATGCCCTTTTTTATTGTAAACATGTAACCTTAATAACTTTTTGTTTTCAGTTCATTCAAATTTTTGAACGCATATCCTTGTTTACGAGCCTCATCAATGATGGAAGCTAACGCCTCCGTGTTATCTTTCGACACAGAGTGAAGCAAGATGACTGCTCCTGGATGCAGCTGTTTCAACACTTGCTGACGCGCGTAATCTGCCCCTTTTTGAATTTTGGTATCCCAATCTTTGTAGGCAATGGACCAAAACACATTAACGTAACCTTGGGCGTGGCTCTCTGCGAGCGTCCGGTTGTTGAAAATGCCACGTGGTGGCCGCAAAAAGGTCGCTTGCTGTCCAGTCAACCGATTGACCTCAGACCGTACCTGATCAAGCTCTGTTTTCAATTTCTCATTGGAAACTCGGGTCATATCGGGATGGCTCCAGGAGTGGTTCCCCACAATATGCCCTTCTGCTGCCATTCGTTTCACCAGCTCAGGCTGATCTTTCAGATAATGCCCGGTAACAAAAAAAGCAGCAGGCACTTTCTTATCACGCAGAACATCCAATATGGCTGGTGTAAAGCCATTTTCATAACCGTTATCAAACGTAAGATACAGCTCTTTCTGTTTTGTATCCCCCAGGAAAATGGCATCGTTATTCTGCAATATCTCCTTAAATCCTTCCTGATCAATGGAAGGCAATTGACCATTTTGACTTTTTTTGAAGCCAAAGTGATACGCTCCATTTATTGGCGATGCTTCAGTATGCGCTGGTAATATACCGAAAGCCAATATGGCCAGCAGCATGTAGAGAACCATTCGCTTCATTGCTATCCGCTCCTGTTCCTGAAAAATTCGGTTTGTCGTTTCCTATCACGAACACCTTCAGATAATATGCCACAGGAGCAGCTAATGTATGTAAATTTCAATTACAGATCGCTTCACATACATGACCCAATGAGGCCACTCTTCATTTCTTCGTTCAAAATCGTTTATTGTCTCGCTCGGGATGATGAAATAGTTCAAGTAATGTCTGGGGTTTACCACTGGAAGCCAACCACTCTCTAACCATTTCTATCGCACGTGTCTGACCGTCACCACTATCCCGCCAGGTGAGCAGCTCAATCACTTTAATAATCAGGGCAGACATATTATGGTTATCATGTTCAGAGCGATCTGCCCGCAATTTATGATAGAGAGCCTCCTGCTCCCAATCAAGCAAAATCTCGTCGCCAATGGTAGGCTTCATCAAGGTGTATGCTCTACCACATCCTGAACAGCGAACCGCACTAACCTGTTCTTGGGCAAAGATTGCCTGGATATCCTGATCGCAATCCGCGCACTGGAAATAAACCTGTATGTTGTGTATGTTATTATTCATGTTGGTGTTCCTCCTGCTATGTATGTACTACATCTATACCCGAATTATCGTTGATTCACGCTAAATTCCGTCAAATTCAGAAGGTGCTATAATCTTGTAAATATGTTAAAATATTATACATATCATACGTAGGAAGAGGCGGATATCCATGTCAAAGGAAGAGCGTAACATTACCTGGCAGCAATCCAGCTTAAAGAGGCAGGACAGGGAGAAGCATAACGGTCATCGCAGTCGGGCCTTATGGTTCACCGGGTTATCCGGTGCAGGAAAGTCCTCCCTTGCATTTGCCCTGGAGCAGTATCTGTACGAAAAAGGGGTTCATTGTTACGTACTTGATGGGGATAACGTACGTCATGGACTGAATCGGGACCTTGGCTTCACGGCTGAGGATCGGCAAGAAAATCTGCGCCGAATTGGAGAAGTTTCCAAGCTGATGGTAGATGCCGGATTATTTGTTCTTTCTGCCTTTATCTCGCCAGATGCACAGGATCGGAAGATGGTTAGACAGCTCTTTGAAGCTGATGATTTCATTGAAATCTATGTACGATGTTCGATCGAGGAATGCGAACGACGTGACCCGAAAGGGCTTTACAAAAAGGCCCGCAGCGGTGCCATTCCACATTTCACAGGGATTTCCGCCCCGTATGATATTCCAGAAGATCCTACATTGATCATTGATACCGAAGAGCTGTCCATCGAAGAAGCCGTACATGAAATTGTGCAGCATCTGGAACGAGTTGGTGCATTTCAGCTGCCACAGCCTGTCAGCAATGCCATCGTTCACTAAGCGAAAATGGCCATCTTATTAAATGACTTCCCTACTGCATATAGATCAAAGGCGCTGCCTCAAATGGCGCGCCTTTTTGCTATGTTCCATTTCGGTTTTACCGAGAGATTCATTGCCCCACGACACCTGCCTGCATGTTCAACAGTTTGCTGAACGTGCCTACCGGATCCGTAGACAACTGCTGATATCCACCCTGTTGGATAACCCGGCCCTCATCCAATACAATCACTCGATCCGCTGTTCGAATGGTCGATAGTCGGTGGGCGATAACAATAACGGTGACATGCCCTTTCAGGCGTTCAAGCGCCTCGTGAATATGCTGTTCGTTCTCACTATCCAGCGCACTCGTCGCCTCATCCAGCACCAATACAGAAGGGTTACGAAGCATGGCGCGGGCAAGCACCAAGCGCTGACGTTCACCGCCAGATAACCGGATGCCCCGATCCCCTATAATAGTATCCAGTCCTTGCGGAAGTTTGCGGACAAACGTTGCTGACGAAGAAAACTGTAATGCACGCCACATCTGTTCCTCACTGGCATTCGGGTCCACCAGGCGCAAATTTTCACGAATGCTCGTATGGAACAGAAAAGGGTCCTGAGAGACATAACCGATTGAACTTCTCCAGGCTAACAATCGATTTTCGGTTAACGGCACCCCATCCACCAAAATCTGACCACTCTCCGGACGAATGAGTCCCATAATTAAATCAATCATCGTGCTCTTCCCAGCTCCCGACTTGCCTACAATGGCCGTCATGCCTTTCGCCGGGATGGATGCATACGCCTCGAATAACGAGTAGGTATCACTGCCTTCATAGCGAAAATTCACTTGCTGACACTCAATGGATTCCATAAGCACCAGGGGCTCAATGGGACGCGCATCCCCACCTTCCTGATCACTCGGCTTGGCCTGAGCCTTCATTCTGACCGAACGTGGACCGGGAACCGTTAATTCCTGATCATATGGTTCATCAGCATGAACTGTTTTGTCGCTAATCTCACGGCTTTTTTCAGTCTCCGTCTGTAATTCTCTCACAATCTGAAACGCGGGCAGCATGGAACTCATATATTCCAGATTGGACTGAATGGACGTAAATCGTGGCCACAACCGTGAAAAGATCAGAATGATAAGCAATAAGCTTGCCGGAGGTACTGCGAGCACATGCAAAGATAAATAGATAAAAGCAGCAATTATGACCGCTGCCGATACCCGATGAATCAGCTGCGTACCACTATTCAACTGACTGAACTGAATCACGTTGCGTTCAATCCGCCCACAAATGCGCTCAAACCAGCTAATATGTGATTTTTCAAGCATATTGCTCTTAATATCCTTGATTCCATTGAAGTGCTCTGTAATGCCATTGTAATAGCTCTGGGAATATTCGGACGTCTGATCCCCGATCTGTTTTGCCCGCTTCACGAATTTTCTCAACACAATAAACAATACCAATCCGCAGACCAGGACAAGGGTGGTTAACTTGGCAGACAACCAGAAGGCCAGACCGATTTGAATACCGGTGAAGATCAAGGAAGCCGCCATTTGCAGCATAATATTCGTTCCCTGACTGACACGGGCAAGTTCGGTCGTTAATATATGATTAAAATCGGATTTTCGTTTTTGGAGAAAAAAAGACCACTGCGCCATAATGATGGCACGATAGGTTTCCATGCGCAGCGTTCGAACAAATTGCTGCTGAATTCGAGTGTTGCGAATCGTCTGGAGACGTTGAAGCCAAGCCTGTCCGGAGACAATGAGGACAAAGGTCGACAGCACCAGCAGCAGCCGGCCATTTTCCGGAAAACGATTTAAAAATTCGGATATCCAGGGTAAGTGCAGACCTGTTGAACCCATTTCAAAAATACCAATGAGACTTAACATCGGAACTAGCATATATATGCCGATTCCTTCCATCAGACTGATGCAGATCATGCCCAGCAGGTTCCAATATAACACCGGGCCCGTTACACGATGCAGCTTGCGCATAAAGAATTGCAATTCCGAAATCATATGTTATCCCCTCTCCGTCATCGTGTTCCTTTTGATTCGCCGCCAGAACCAGAGAAACGGACGTAACGGAAAATACAAAAAATGCAGTGAACGCGGAAGCGGTAGTTGATCTACATCCCAAGTACTCGGATACAAACGTTCAATGAAGAAAAACAGCTTCTGCCTGGTGCTTCGCAGTGCAAACAGATAGGAACGATAACTCTTTACATCTGCCGGGCTCTCAATCATTTCATTCATGAACACTACACCGCGGCTGGCTAATTTCGCTCCCTCACGTTTGTGGGACAACAAGGCAAGGTAATTGGCATCTATAGGGGTATCCAGCAATACCGAAGCGAGATGAAGAGCCTGTGAACCGATGGATAATCTGCCTTCTGCTTTCAGGCGTCGCTCCACTTTTTTGACGTCCAGTGGCATGCAGCGAATCATCTGGTCGATATCCAGCAGCCAGCGCAGTCTGAACCATCCATGTCTTGCGCCGTGCGTCACCAGATATGCCCACAGATCCTCCCTTTCCAGCATACGGATAGGCGTCTGGGTATAAGTGCTGAATCGGCTGCGTTTCCAAAGTAATTCAAAATCAGTTTCTCTTCCCGAATCCGGGTTAAGCCGCCAATGGATCTCCACTTGAGTTCTTTTGACCGGGTGTTTGTAACAGATATGATGTTCCCGCCATTTCCAGCTGGCAACGGTCGGTGTTCGCTTGCCTTCCTTTGATTCATAACCAAGCGATTCAAGGATCTCTTCCGCAAACTCTACATCATCAAAAGGAATGAGGATATCCAGATCTTTAGAAGTCCGCAAGGATATATCTCCGTAAAGATCATGTGCCAGTGCAGGACCTTTGAGCGTAATATTCCGAATGCCTCGTTCGCGAAAAGCACCACACACCAGCTCCATCTCGGCGGTCAGATGCAACATGCGGAACGTATTGGCTGTATATTGCTGCCTCAGGCTTTCCACTACAAAAGCGGGAATATGCGCTGAGTCCAACTCTTTTATTTTCAGATAGAGAACTGAATATAATCGATGATGATGAGCGAGCTGCAAAAAGAGCTGCCAGTCCATGTCCTTCATCTGTATTTGGGCATCCTCAGGGGTTATTGCCGTTAGATCGCCTTTAATCATGCTCAAAATCAGCTTAAGCTCCTGCGGAAAATCCGCTGTATAGTGTTCCCATTCATGTATCGTAGACAATCTCTCCAGCTCCCCTCTCAGGACACCGCTTGCCAAACACGCCGACAACCGTATATTGGTCCATTGTATCTGCTCCGGTCACAATTAATTTCCCACTTCGCAGCCAGGCATGAGCCATCATTTGGCCTTGTTCATTCCGGGCAGTACCCATATATAGAGTACTCTCCACTTTACGGCGTTCCAGCATCTTCATCGCTGCGATTGCCATGACTAGGCAACGACTCTCCCATAAGGTATACCTGCTGGCAATGAGTATAGCTTTAGAAATATTTCGAATCGTCGTCACTTCACTTCGATTGAGCCCCGTCATCGACGTTTCATACATCGGTGTACCGAGCCCTGGAGCAATCTTGGCAAAAGGCATCGCCTTCAGTATTCGTGCCCACCCAAGGTGGACATAGGCTTCCCATACCAATCCACGGATTTCACGCGGCAATGAACGATATGCTTTTATTTTTCGCAACATGGCTCTACTCTCCGCGGGTAACGTCAATTAATCCTTCATGCGTCAGATGCTCAAGGAATTGAACAACCTGTTCACGGCATAGCTCTGGTTCAATCTCATATTCTGAGGCTAACACTTCAACCAATTCATTCAATGTTCGTTCTTCACTGATGAGGTCCCAGATTCGTCCACCCGTGCTGCCCAGGTTATAGTACTTTCCGTTATGAATGCTCATCATGACTTTTTCCCCGCCCATGTCACTGACAAGATTGCCTTCCTTCCGCAACACACGGTCTTCCCCATTCATTGGCTTCGTTGCTGTCATTGTCCTGTATACACTCCTTTACGTGCATGTTCTGTAATCCGGTCAGCCATCTCAAAAGCAGTAAAATCAGATCCTGACCTCGTGATTCTGAAAACTTCGATACTGGCAGACAGTCGTGAGACCGTCTCAAACAGCCATTGTGCCAGACCCTGCCTGGAAACAAGTCCACTACGAAAGGTATGAGAGCACAGCATGTGAAGGCGTTCCAAACCTGCAATTTCCGTCAGCTGTACGGGTTTCAGCATCTCTTCCGGCTTCGGATCAAGTTCGAAAACTGCAGCAAGCGGAACCGGTCTATCATGAAAATAGTGCTGAACAGGTATCGCGTACTTCGTAATCTCTGCATGAACTGTTGCATAATTCTGTTCCTTCATGCCGAATCCGTCGAGGCTGGGCTGCCATAACTTTTGCTGCGGATACCCCGGTGATACGATCGCTCTTCCCCCTGCATCCCATGTCAGTGCCACAACATCATCCGTTAAGAGTGGATAGCCACGTGAAGCAAGTGCAGCGGATAAAGTAGATTTGCCCGCACCCGAATGTCCAACAAATGCATACGCCCAACCGTCAATGACCACCGCACTTCCGTGCAGCGGAAGAATGCCGCGCTGCATCATAATGACCGCCATACATGTGCCCAGCACGAACAATCTAACCTTTTTGTCGTCCGCTCCCGCTTGAGGGGATACCACAATGCGACGTCCTTGCTCCATGAGAAACAGACCCGTATCCTCGATTCGAAAAAAAAGACTGCCATTCCGGGATACAAAGTTATCGCTTCCCACATCCCACTCTTCCCAGTGTGCTTGCAAATCAGCTATCTCAATGTGTACATCCGCATGGACAGCTTCAGAATCTGTACCGTTCTGTACGGTTTGGAGTTCAGGCATGGGGAATTGGCTCAACCAACGCAAGCCATACGCTTCATACTGCACAGGCAACAATGAATGACTCCTCCTTCACAATTTTGCATGTAGATAAAAAAAGCCCTTATATTCGCACTGCTCAATATAAGGGCGGAGGCGAAAAGTGGAATACTGCCCTTTCCGCCCTTCTAAGTATGATGGCACATGTTAAAACTAAACAACTTAGGAAGTTGGATCGTAGAGATCAGCATCGTGGACAGTAATCCAGTCGATCTGTTTGTAACCTACGCCCGCCATTGTTTGGTTCACTTCCAATACTTCCAGTGCTGGTGCTTGCCATTCCTTTTTTTCCATTTGCATCGTGTTCACCTCCTCTCATGAGTCAACGGATTAATGAACCAGTATGCCGGTTCATATCACTACACCCCCTAGCTGCATCAGAACTTTCGGATGAATCGATACACGATCAGGCTATGCATCATCAACCGCAAGTCCGGGTGGGAAGCGAGCTCGGGCCGAGGGTTCGGAAAATTCGCAAGTGCGGACTTGATTCGCTCTGTGTTCAATATGCCGGCGACCCGGCTGTCAGAACATAGCGCACGCAATTCGGCAGTAAAATCACCCCAATTGGGAATCATGCGGTGCAACCAATCCGCGGGCTGAACACCGCGAACTCGCTGGTTTAATCTCACTTTGTCAGGCAGCTCAGGTGAGGTAGCCCGACGGATCAAGGCACGGTCCGTTCCTTGACTAACATATTGTTCAATCGGTACGGACAGACAGAAACGGATCACTCTGGCGTCACTCGTAGGGTCACGCTCCCACGCCCGATAACGAAGAGAGCATTTGGTCGCGACAGCACCATTTTTGTTCGCAATGGCCAGGTTATTGAATTTCTCTGCCCGTACTTTGAGCGCATCTGCTTGGGCGCCGCCTTGCAGAACGATAATGGATTTGAGCCGTTCCAATACACCAGTTCGCCTAGCAAACTCCGGATGGATTAATTGCACCGATGCGGCTTGGGCAGCTCCCTTCGACATGGATTTGAACAATTCCGGATATGCTTTACGACCCGTAATTTTGGCAATTCGCGAGAATTTCATCCCGGTACGTTCACTGTACTGCTGCATTTCCCGTAGCCATCGGAACCAGCGTCCGCTTTTGAGCAAACTGGCGTAATAATCCAGTGCTGGCCCCCAGGAAACCGTAAAGTTGCCCCGTGCTCCAGTCAATAAAATGCCTGCATCCTGCTGGCTCGCTTTTTCATAAAATCCACGAATCCAGAAGGAGTTCTCAAAGTATTTATAGGGCATTTCCATCATATCAAGCCAGGTATCCACTTCACTAAGAGGGCTTCTCCCCTCAAAATCAAGGTAATTCTCCGTGATATTACCGACATGATTAACGGTAGACTGGATAAAAGGGCGTTCATCCGCCAACAGCGTTTTTGAGGTATAATCCGTAAAATCAGACACCGGAACATAGCTGTACGCATTTAACGTTTTCCCCTGTCTCCGCAGTGTTCCTGAGGCAAATCCAACCACTGCCCCAGAATCCAACCCTCCGCTCAAAGCAGCAGCCACCTGTCGATGCGTTCGCAAACGCGATCCAACCGCTTGACCAAATACCTCACGGAAAGCTTCTACATATTCCCCGTCAGACTTGAGTCTTAGAGGCTCCACTTCGTCCCAGCGATGATATTGCTTCTGTTCCAGCCTGCCATCCCTGAAGCTAAGCGTATGGGCAGGAGGCAGCTGGCTCACTCCACGATAGACGGTAGAATGGATATCTGCTGAGTCATGCATGTCGGGAATGGCAAGAAATTCGGACAACCAGATTTCATCCAGCTCTTTATGTACACCTTCCAGTTGCAGTAACGGATTCATTAAGGTACAGAAGGCAAACCGCTGACCATCATGCCGAAAATAAAAGGATCTCATGCCAGTAATGTCTCTGGCAGCGAAGAGTCTGCGCTTGCGATCGTCCCAGATGGCGAAGGCAAAATCGCCAAGCAGTTTCTCGGCCATATGTTCATCCCATCGCTGATACGCACGCAGGATCAGTTCACTATCCGACAATCCTGCTAACTCCGCTCTCGATATAGAGAGCTGATCTGCAAGCTGTTCCCGATTATCCAAAATGGCATCTGCCGTGATGGTCAGACCGCTCACTTCATCAAATAAAGGCAATTGCTCCCTGACCGACTCCGGCGTAATCCACTGGGCGTGGCAGCTCAGGAAGGCTTCATTACCTTTCCAGACCCCCGTTGTATCCGCCGGAACGTGCCCCAGACTGGCATATAGGTGCCAACTGTCCTCCCATAACGCTTGCTGACCATCGGTGTGAACAATTCCTGCTATAGCGCTCATGACTTTCCTCCCCGAAGTATCTTGCGCTGTGAAGCCCAGGCGCTTAACTGGTTACCAAACGGAATCAATGATTTGATACGCTGAATCTTGCTATGAGCAGAGGCGAGTTGTGCCTTCAATCGTTCCCGCTCATTGTACCCTCGCTCCAGCCGATTATCGGCTGCACGAAGTGCGGCTTCCAGTTGCCTGATGGTTGCGAGTGCAGCCAGTGTCGGATCAATCGCTTCTGGTTCACTCGCTTCCGGATTATTGTTATTGCCATCTTGAGTACCGCCCGCTACGTCTACAGGCTGCATCCGGTAACCATGCTGCCAGCTGCAGCCTGTTGCTTCGGAGAATTGACGATCTAACTTTGCAATTACTTCCTCATCCGGGCCAGCTTCATAGCGCACACCCGTCCATTGCTCGGCTTCTTCCAGCTGTTCACTGTACCCCATCCGATGGAATAGATCTGCACCCATTACACGGCAATAAAATTCAACTTCCTGTGGATCTAATATGTTTTTCCAGTTGTTAACAGAATCTTTATGAGCTTCCTGATGCGAGGACAGAAACGGATCACCGACACCCATACTGTAGAACATATTGGACTTTGTGCTATCCGCAAAGCGTCCATATTGCTCTATTCCCTCTTCATATCCGATACCAAGAAAACCACATAGCTTTTCCATTTCTTCCCGAGGGCTGGAGACAAGTTGTTCGTACTGAACTTCATAGGCATTCGTGTGTTTGTCCGCAAAATAATCATTCAAACGGAGCATACCCAGCGTAAGATCGACTGCTTTCATATTAAGATTCGGACTCTGCAAGCTGCGAATCAGTTCGAAGCCTTCTCCAGTATGTCGGTTTACCTTTTTGTAAGAAGCAGCTACGGCAAGGGGGTTACGCTGAAGATGAATGCGCTTGGACTGTGGAAACAGGCGATCCAGCCATTCCAGCATATAATAGTAACGAGGAGATTTATCTACGAGGAAGTCTGCCCCGCTCCCCTCCAGAAATCCGTTATAAATTTCAAGAGCAAAGCTTCTGCAAGCCTTCTCAAAACCTTCGTCTGAGACCATAGCGCTATAAAACTGACGGATGATTGCACTTCCGCCATAGGGGCGGGGATCAGCCTTCTGCAAATCTACAAGATTCATCAGAAACCACATCTCTTGTGTGGCAAATACACGGCTGTGATTTTGCAGCATCACGGTGGATAGCGAACTTCCACTGCGAGGTACACATAGTAGTAAGACAAGTCCGTTACCATGAACATCTACCAAGGGCAGCCTCTCCTCTGTAAAATTAAAATAAGCATGCAGTTGGTATAGCTCTTTATCTCAACATCGGCTATAAAAACCATAAGGGAATAGGTATATTGGATGATGTACTTTCGACAACTTTTAGATACGATATGTATTCATAGTTTTACTCTATGATACAAAATGTATCATGTCAATCTTTTATTTTCACCTTTTCATAATATCTTTCTATTCACTCTATTCTGTTCTCTGTCGTTTAAGCACTTATACATTTTCTATCGTGCTTACTAGTTATGACTGTTGCACAAACATGAAAAAGCTCTGGAGCCGTTTACGAATAAACAGACCCACAGAGCTACTATTATTAATAATAAAAGATTAGCTATACCACATCGTTAACTACTCATCCAGTCGATTTTGCCTCCGACCCTTTCGCTGAAATCGGATGATGCATCCAGCCTTGCTCTTCTTCCTGATTGGCCTGAATTGCATCCGAAATACCTTGCTGCACCTTAACCGTTAATAACACTGCAATTCCAGCAGCGAAAAAGAAAATCAGAGACAGAATTCCCCAGCGGGTTGACCCTGTTAATTGACCCACCCAACCGAATACAAACGGCCCAAAAATCGAAGAGAATTTGCCTGTAATATTAACAAAACCAAAATACTCTCCTGTTCTGCCTGCAGGCATCAAATTGCTGAACAAGGAACGCGCCGTCGATTGGCTTACGCCCTGAACTACGCCAACCAGTCCGGCGAGCAGATAGAAATGAATGGCTGATGTCATGAAATATCCCAAAATTACGATGCATATGTAAATGGACAAGCTGACCATCAACACCTGCTTCGCACCCCAACGCTGTGCCCATGCCCCCAGCAACAATGTGCAAGGAAACCCGATAAACTGGGTCAGTAACAAGGCCAACATCAGATCGGCTGTCCCGATCCCAATGCTTGTACCGTAAATGGTTGCCATCAGGATAATCGTGTTAATGCCATCATTGAAAAACCAGAAAGCAACCAGCATACGCATCAACTGGGGAAAACGCCGTATCTGGCGAAAGGTATGGCGAAGTCTACGTACGCCCACACCAGCATAGCCTTTCCATGACTTGGGCAATTCTGGCGATGCAGGCCGACGTGGGGCATGGCGAAATAACGGAATGGAGAACACCAGCCACCACAACGCTACCGAGATAAAAGCAAGCCTCGTTCCAGCAAGCGTACTTCCCATCCCAAACCAGCCAGGCTGCTGAATCATCAGCATATTGACCGCAAGCAATAGTCCTCCACCAATGTATCCATAAGCATACCCTTTGGAGGACACCATCTCTCTTCGCTCGGCTGATACCAGATCAGGCAGCATCGCATCATAGAATGTGTTGCCACCCGCAAAACCGATGGTCGAAATGACCAGCAGAGTAGAAGCAAGCAGCCAGTCTCCCTCTCCAATGATGCTGAATCCGAGGGTTGCGATGATGCCAATGATGGAGAATACCTTCAGAAAGTCCCCCTTACGTCCCGATAAATCCGCCAAGGACCCCAACAAAGGGGTTAACAGGGCTACACATAACATGCCGATGGAATGGGTATACGCCAGATAAGATGCTGCGGTTCCTGCATCCAGTGTAGCAGCGGCCACAGAAGCATAGAAGACGGGAAGAACAGCTGCAAGTACCGTCGTCGCATAGGCCGAGTTGGCCCAATCATACGTAATCCATGCCTTAATTGCCCGTTTATCCAAATGGTATCCTTCCTTTGCACACATCCCCTCAAAGGGATGTTAAGTAAACACCTGTCCCTATTGTAAAGGAAGTTCGTCACACTTGTTCACCGTTTCTGTAAAAAAGTTCCTGGCGATCTGTGCATTTTTAGCTGATCCCGGAAGGGAAACTCGCGCAATTGTATCATTTTATCTACTCACGCATCACATATCATCCCCGCCCGTGAATATACTTAATTACCGACAGGCCAAACTGTGCCGCGTAATCAATGGGGGGTGCCTACATGTCAAATTCACACCAGCCTTACTCGTTCGTCGTATCCCGGGAAGATTGGTCGCTTCACCGCAAAGGGTACCAGGACCAGCAACGCCATCAGCAAAAGGTTAAAGATGTCATCAAGCAGAATCTGCCTGATTTGATTACCGAAGAAAACATCATTATGTCCGATGGACAACAAATCATCAAGGTACCAATCCGCAGTCTGGATGAGTACCGTTTTGTGTATAACTACCAAAAGCAAAAACATGTGGGCCAGGGAGACGGTGACAGTCAGGTCGGAGATGTCATCGGACGTGATCCCGCTTCGAAGAAGCCAGGCAAAGGTGAAAAAGCCGGAGATCAGCCTGGGCATGACATCGTTGAAGCTGAGGTAAGCATCGAAGAATTGGAAGATATGCTTTTCTCGGAACTGGAGCTTCCGGATCTCAAGCAGAAAGACAAGGATCAGATTGAGACACATACCGTTGTATTCAACGATATTCGCAAAAAAGGCATGCAGTCCAATATTGACAAGAAACGAACCATATTGGAGAACTTGCGCCGCAACGCAACTACCGGCAATCCGGGTATTCACCATATCAGTCCGGATGATCTGCGTTACAAGACGTGGGAGGATAAAATCATTCCACAATCCAATGCGGTCATCATCGCCATGATGGATACTTCCGGATCGATGGGTTCCTTTGAGAAATATTGCGCACGCAGCTTTTTCTTCTGGATGACCCGTTTCCTCCGTCGTCAGTATGAGAAGGTCGAAATTGTTTTCCTCGCCCATCATACCGAAGCCAAGGAAGTGACCGAAGAGGAATTTTTCACGCGCGGCGAAAGTGGAGGCACTATCTGCTCCTCTGTATATATGAAGGCATTGGAAATTATTGATAGCCGTTACCCGCCTTCCAGCTACAACATCTACCCTTTCCACTTCTCGGATGGGGATAACCTGACCTCGGATAATGAGCGGTGTGTCAAACTGATTGGTGAACTGATGAAGCGCAGCAACATGTTTGGGTATGGCGAGGTGAATCAGTACAACCGCAGCAGCACACTCATGTCTGCCTATCGTCATATCAAGATCGACCAGTTTATGTATTATGTAATCAAAGAAAAAGGCGAAGTGTACAAAGCTTTGCGCAGCTTTTTCCAGAAACGGGAAGGAGGCAGCGTAGGATGACTGATGAAATCCGCGACCTTGAATACGCCATTGCCGAGATTATGGAAATTGCCAATGGATTCGGACTGGATTATTATCCGATGCGTTATGAAATATGCCCTGCCGATATCATCTATACCTTTGGAGCGTATGGTATGCCGACCCGGTTCAGTCACTGGAGCTTCGGGAAGACTTTTCATAAAATGAAGATGCAATATGATTTTGGTCTCAGCAAAATTTATGAGCTTGTCATCAACTCAAACCCTTGTTACGCCTTCCTGCTGGATGGCAATTCCCTGATCCAGAACAAGCTAATCGTGGCGCACGTACTGGCGCACTGCGATTTTTTTAAAAATAATGCCCGCTTCTCCAAATCCAATCGCAATATGGTCGAAAGTATGGCAGCGACTGCGGATCGGATCAGCAACTATGAGATGGAGTACGGCACCGAAGCGGTTGAAGCGTTCATTGACGCAGTTATTGCGATTCAGGAACATGTCGATCCACAACTCATCAACCCCCGCCATTTGGACAAACAACGCTATATGGAGATGAAGATGCGTGAGCAGCGCGGGGAGAAAAAACCAAAACCGGAAGGTCGCTATGATGACCTGTGGTCCCTTGATGATATCCAGACCGAGGAAAAACCTGTGGAGGGCATACAAGTACATCACTTCCCACCAGAACCGGAAAAGGATATCATGTGGTTTATCCAGGAATTTTCCGAAGTGTTGACGGATTGGCAGCGGGATATCATGAGTATGATGCGTGAGGAAATGCTCTATTTCTGGCCGCAGATGGAAACGAAGATTATGAATGAAGGCTGGGCCTCCTACTGGCATCAACGCATTATACGAGAACTGGACCTGAACAGTGAGGATACGATTGAATTTGCCAAACTGAACTCTTCTGTCGTGCAGCCATCCAAGCAAAGTTTGAACCCCTACTATTTAGGGCTGAAAATATTCGAGGATATTGAACGTCGCTGGGATAACCCGTCCCGGGAAGAAAGAGAACGTTTTGGACGTCAACCGGGGCAGGGTCGGGCCAAAATGTTTGAGGTGCGCGAATTCGATTCCGACACCTCATTTATCCGCAATTACATGACCAAACAATTAACCGAAGACCTTGACCTCTATGTATTCGAGAAAAAAGGCCCGGACTGGAAAATTACCGACAAGTCCTGGCAAAACATACGGGATCAGCTTGTATTTTCACGCGTCAATGGTGGTTCTCCATACCTGGTCGTTCAGGACGCCGATTACCTGCGAACAGGAGAACTCGTGCTCAAGCATCAATATGAGGGCATCGAGCTGGATCTGAAATATATGGAACGGACCCTTCCTTATCTGTACCGCCTCTGGGGACGTACCGTCCATGTGGAAACACGGGTTGAAGATAAGCCGATCTGGTTCACATATGATGGCAAGAAGCACCACCGCAAGTTTTTATCATAAGAATACAAAAAGCGGCAAGTCCCTGGCATATGGCGGGGACTTGCCGCTTGGCATTTTAGTTATATTAGAGAACCAATGGCGTTCCATGCAGCCTCAACGGCACAAAAAAGTCATGCTCCACTTCGCTTGCTGGCAATGGACGGCTGAAATAATATCCTTGAATTTCACGGCAATCATTTTGCATCAGAATATCCAGCTGTCCCTTCGTCTCGATCCCTTCTGCAATCACTTCCATCTTCAGATTCTGAGCCATCGATATGATCGTGGCTACTATGGCCTGGTCACTTCGGCTCTCCGTAATATCCGTCACGAACGAACGATCAATCTTCAGTTTGTGAATTGGGAAATGTTTCAAATAACTCAGCGAGCTATATCCTGTCCCAAAATCATCCAGGCTGATTTTGACCCCAAGCGCTGTAAGTTCATTCAGAATACCTGTAGACACGGACGCATCCATCATCATGCTCTCTGTAATTTCCAATTCAAGATAGCGGGCATCGAGCCCTGTCTCCGTGAGGGCATTTTTGACCTGCTCCACTAGGTTGGATTGATGAAACTGCTGACTAGACAAGTTAACGGATACCGGAATGAGAGGTCCGCCACTCGCATGCCAAAGCTTCATCTGTCTGCAAGCTTCACGCAGTGTCCAGTTTCCAATCTCATAGATCAAGCCTGTCTCCTCTGCCAGTGGAATGAACACATTCGGGGCCAGAACGCCCTTCTCCGGATGATTCCAGCGAATTAAAGCCTCTACGCCGATCATCCGGCTGTCTTCTGTACGAATCTGAGGTTGATAATATAGGACCAGCTCATCCCTCTCCAGTGCTTTGCGCAAATACCCTTCCAGTTCAATTCGTTCATACAGCTCCGAATCCAGTTGGGCAGTGTAAAACTGAAAACCGTTCTTGCCGTTTTTCTTGACTTCATACATAGCGGAGTCCGCATGCTTCAATAACGCATCCGCTCCGGTTCCATGATACGGATACATCGCGATCCCGATGCTGGCTGTAACGTAAAAGTCATTTTCCTTCAATCGATAAGGCAGCTGAATTGCTCGAACAATCCGTTCTGCCAGCTCGGCCGCCCGTTCCTCCGTTCCCTGATCATTCGTAACAACGAGTGTGAATTCATCGCCCCCCATACGAGCAAGCATGACATTGTCCGTCGCTTTTGGGTCTGAATCCTGGATTGCACGCATAATTCTGCCGCTCACTTCTCTAAGAAACACATCTCCAATGGAATGTCCCAGAGAGTCATTAATCATTTTGAAACGGTCGATATCCATCACCATAACCGCAAATGAATCTCCTGTTTGCCCAGAAGACTTGATCGTGCTCTCCAGCAGCTCATCCAGCTTGCGACGATTTGGGAGCCCGGTCAGCGGATCGTGCAGAGCCTGATGGCGGATGCTTTCCTGCGCTTGCTTCTCCTCGGTGACGTCTTTGATCAGAATGTGGCTTCCCTGATGTTTACCATCAATCAGCACAGGTACTACAGCAATACTTAGGTCAAGAAGATCCCCCTGAACATTTTTCATTTCCCCCATGAAATGCTGCTGGTCACGGCTGTCATCATCCCACACTACATGCTGCATTTCACTTGTCCAATGGATATCGACATGCCGTGTAATCTCATCAATCGAACGATGAATGATCTCTTTTTCCTGGTACCCTGTAATTTGTGTGACTGCAGCATTAATCCCCTTGATTGCTCCCTGAATATCCACCGAAATAATGGCATCGGAATGGTTATGGTACAGGGCCTGATACCATTGCTCATTTTCGTGAATCCGGCGATCCTTCTGAGACAGTCGCTGATTAATAAATATACCGAACAAGGTCAAGCCCAATGCAATAAAAGTACCCGCTGCGATGAGGTATGCGAGAAGTGAAGGCTCAATCTGCATACCCGAACCTGCCATTGTGTCATGTGCATGATGAAATTGTGCAGCTGACATCCCCGTATAATGCATTCCCGAAATCCCCAGCCCCATAATGAGCCCGCTGCCCATCTTGTATACCCAAGTATAACGTGACTGGTGCTGCCGGAAGAAAAACATGAGCCATAAGGCAGCAAATGAAGCTAAAGCTGCGATCAGGATGGATAACACCACCCTGCTTGGTTCATACGTAATTGGAACCGACATGGCAGCCATTCCGACATAATGCATGCTGCCAATACCTGCGGTCATAAGCAATCCTGCGATCAGGAGCTTGCTTATTTTACCTGACTGCTGACCTGCAATATTTAACGCTACACCAGATGCAACGATGGCAAGCAGAACGGATAGAAAGACCTCCCCTGTGGAATACGACACATGCATGGGAAGAACAAAAGCGAGCATGCCCACAAAATGCATGGACCAGATTCCCAAACCCATGGAGAATGCCCCGCAGGTAAGCCAGACATTTCGGGACATACCTTTAGCCAGACTTACCCGACCCGCAAGGTCAAGCGCTGCATAAGAAGCCAACGCTGCAATAATGTAAGATAAAATAACCAGTTCTATGTTGTACGTTCCATGTAGGTGATCCACTCACTCTGTCCTTTCAACCGGGAAATGCCTTGTATGTATGCAAAATGTAAAAAAGAAGCGAGTGCTCTGTCTGGATGACAGGCACTCCCTCCACATCATTTGTCTCGTGACCACCGACTTGTTGTAAAGCCAAAGTCATACATCTCAAACCCGTTAATATTGTTGTATTTAGTCTAAACGTCCTAGCCCTGAAAATCAACACTTTTTTCCAGATGAAATGAATGTTTAAAATCCTCAAATTCCCATTCACCATGCGCCTTGGTGGCGTTTATTTTCCCCCTTTCCACCCTTTTCTCGCCTACCTTATTCACCTTGGACCCGTTCCTCCTTCTTGCGAACTTCGTCGGTCATCGTCTGCTCGTAGCCCTTCACATCAAGCTTGTTGAATTCCTTCACATATTCATCCCAGACCTTGTTAAAGTCAGCCGGACTGGAGAGGACCAGTTTGGGCACATATTTCTTTTGCAACTCCGTGCGTTTCTGCCCATAGATATGGGCTGGTGAGCCTTGATCAAAAGAAATGCTCCAAGCCGGGTACCATGGACGTTCTTCCGGCGCAGCGAACAGCTGGGAGAACGTCTCCACATCATACTTCTCCAGAATGAGCTTGTCTCCATCCGTATAGGAGAACTGGGCAACTTCGGGTTGTCGTTCTACACCGACAGAATTACCGTCAGGCAGAGTCGAACCATTACCGTAACGCGGCCAGCTGTACTCAAAATATTTGAATCCGAACGATTCGCGAAACTCTTCTGAATCTGTTTTCTGAATCATTTCTGATGAGCGCCTAAACCGCCCCTTGTCATCCACTTCGTAGGTCTGTCCTTCGATCCCCCAATTGGACAGAATCTGATTCGCATCCGTTAACAGGTTATCGAAAAATTGGATAATACGGACTGGATCTTCCGCGCTTACGGTAATACCAATCCCACGGTTATTTACAAAGCTTGGCGGATCAGTATACTGATCCTTGGTATTTGCGTCGTATACAATAGGCAGTGCCATATAACGCAAATCGTCGTTGCCCGCTTCCTTCAAATGGTTCATTTCCTGCCCTACCTGCCAGGCATAATCAAAGAATCCAAGCACTTTTCCACTGGTCACTTTCGCAAGATACTGATCATAGTTGTCGACAAAGGAGGACTTATCGAACAGTCCCAATGAATTCATTTCATTCAGCTTCTGCATCCAGCGTTTGGTCTCTCCGGTCAGCCCATAGTCCCTGGCTTCCTGTGTCTGCATATCCACCATGATGGCTCCATCATTCGGATAGCCTGCAAGATGCATGGCCGGGTTGGTAATTGTAAAAAATTTATCATCATACGTCAGTGACAGGAATCCAGTTAATCCTTCATTTTTGTGCTTGTCAGCGTATTGTTTAATCAGATCCATGTATTCATCCAGTGTAGTGAGCTTTGGATATCCAGCCTCCTTCAATACACGACGCTGTACCCAGAAGGCTCCTTGATCCACATTCGGATTAGGCAGATAGTCTCCAACCACTGCGCTCATGGGCAAAAAATAAATGTTGCCGTCTTCTTCTTTCATCAAATTATAGTACGGCTCGTACACCCGTTTTATATTAGGGCCATACTGATCAATTAGATCGTTGAGTGGAATAAATGCACCCCCATCCACGATTTTGTCAATAGCCCCATCCGGTACCATCACATCCGGGTACTTGTTGCTCGCAATCATCGTCCCGATTTTGGTATCAATATCCCCAACAAGGTATTCAATTTTAAAATTAACCCCGGTTTGTTCCTCCAGCTTTTTGCCGATTGTAGTTTCGTTTGTGTTGATGTCCTTGCCGGAACCTGCTTTAAAATACGTGAAAGTGACTTTCTCTGTGCTTTCTTTACCGTCTACCACTGCTCCCGCTTCCGATTTAATCTCACTTCCTCCCCAGGAACACGCCGTCACCATGGTTAAAGCTAATACTGCCGGTAGCCAGCGCTTCAGCATGTGGTTAACCAATAGGTACGCACCCTCTTTCTCCCCACACTAAATGTAAGCACTTTTATTATAAGGTTGAAGACAAACTTTGTTTACCGGATAAACTATAGTTTTTTGCCTTAGAATGTTTGATGCTTTGCCTGGCTTTGTTATTCTTCAAGCGGTAAACCCAATTCCACACGCGTACCTTCTCTGGGAGCGCTATCGATTTGAATATGGAATCGGCTATCGTAGACCAGCTTCAGACGATAGATGACATTCTGTACACCTACGCGATCACCCATGGAGTCTTCCGTCTCCACGTAAGAGAGCAGCTGCTTTCTTTTGTCCTCTGTCATACCTGCCCCGGAATCCTCCACCACACAGATCAGTTCTGTACCTATTCGCCGAATACGAAGTCGAATCTCTCCACCTTCCTTCAGTGGTTCGATACCATGAATGCTGGCATTTTCAACAAAAGGCAGCAATGTCATCTTGGGAATGGAACATTCCGCAGCCTCTGGGTCCAGATCAATCGTATAATTCAGCTTGTGACCAAAACGATATTTCTGGATTTCAAGAAAGCAGGTTACATACTCCAATTCTTCCCGTATGCTCACTTTATCCTGGTTCCAGGTTAGGGCATTTCGAAAAATTTTAGCCATATGATAGATAATTCGTGCCGTCTCATCCTCATCTTTCATGAGGCTGCGCATGCGGATTGTCTCCAGCGCGTTGAACAAAAAATGCGGATTAATCTGGCTCTGTAATGCGTTTAATTGGGCATGCCGCCGCTGTAACTCCAAATTTTTATGTTGAATGTCTGCTACGTAGACGTCGTTAATCAAACGATGGATCGTCATCGTCATGCGATTGAATTCGGCTGTCAGCTGCCCAATCTCGTCCGTCGATTCCGGCTGTCTAATCGGTTCAAATCGCTGATGCTTCACTTTTTCCATGTGTTTCAATATTCGTGCCAGCCTCACGTGGATTGTGCGTGTCATCCAGATAATGATCCAGGTCGGCAGAATCAGATTAATACAAGCCAGTACAACGACGAGGTGACTGGATTTGCCCAATTCCTTGTAAATCTCAGATTCATCGAACACCCCATTGATTTTCCACCCCTCCATTTCACCGGACAAAGAATAGGCCATTTCAAACTCTTTCTTAGTTAGTTGATCCATGACATCACTATAATTCACGAGTTGACTCGTCCATGGGATATCAGAATCCGTCGAGTAATCTATTTGTCCAGCCGGATTAATCAGATAGAGGTTGCCCTGTACGTTAAGGTTGGTGAAAATCTGGCGAATCGTCGATGGCTTCAGATCCAGTCGTACGAACTTTTCCTTCCATCCGGGCAGAGCTTCATAATAATTGAGTTTGCGTAAAATACTGAACGTCTGCCGATTCCCTTCAGGACCGGATCTCATCAGAATGGGTGCGGAGTGTTCACTGTTTACCAACATCCTGTATGGCTCGGACTGTCGAACCTCTTCGGTCAGAAACTCAACTCCCCCGGAAGGCAGTACACTTTCGTTATCCACATATATCGTCAATCCTTGGAGGGAGCGGTAGCCGGAGTAATAATTATTCAAGATTTTGCGAAGATAGGAATCGTAGGCTTCGATATATTGAACCGGATTTGTGTAAACCACATCCAGCATGTTATTTAATATACTGTCCGTATAAAAGCTGGAGGAAAAATCGGCCGCATTGCGAATTTCCCCCATAAATTGACTTCGAATCTGTTCCATTCCTTTGGAGAGGTCGGCCATTCGCTGGGACTTTACGTTCGCTATCGTCACCTGATAGAAAATAACATTGGTGAGAATAACCGGTACCAGCACAAAGAAGAGATACAAGATCAGCATTTTATCTCGCAGTCGGATATTATTAAAAAAATTGAGCTTCACGGTGTCATCTCCCTATCCTTCATCTAAGATGCGGTTTCGATATTCCGTAGGAGAGCATGATTCCGTTTTCTCAAATTGAGTCGCGAAATAATCACTGCTTCCGAACCCAACCCTCTCGGCAATTTCATATACTCGCATATCCGTCTGACGCAGCAGTTTCTTGGCTTCCTCCATGCGAAGCTGAAGCAGGAAGTCGTTGAAATATACGCCATACACCTTGCGGAAGCGTTGACCCAGATAGACCGGATTCATGTAAAATTCGGAGGCAATACTTCGCAAATTTATATTGCTGCTGTAGTTGGCTTCAATATAATGTTTGATTTTGGTCATGGCCCCCCTGTGATTGTACTGACGCTGTTCCGCCAGCTTCCGCGCTGAATCCAACATGAAAACCGTCAACAACTGTCTGGCCTCAGCCAATCTTCCCCGCTCCGCTTGCCATGCCAGAACAGGCTTGAACGAAGACATCTCTTTTACATTCGCCTCAGCCGATTTCAGAATCGATAGTACTGCTGAGATCAGTTGGTGAATTGCCGACGTCACAGCAATAGGAGCGTAATGTGCCGTTCTCATACCAGAGAACCATTCATTCAGTGCATTCTCCAACGCCTGAACCCGTTGTTCTTCCATAAGTGTCAGAAGTTGATGCACCTTTTCATGATCGGTATGCACCCACTGTACAGGCTCATGCTGCATGTCCTCATACAAGACAATTCCACTCGTCTCTGAAATAAATTTATAGGAAATGGCGTTCAGAGCAGTCTGATAGGCATGTCCAATGAGTAAAGGTTCATAACAAACCTTCCCAATATATATGTTTACAAAGTGATGGTTCAATTCGGCGAAGCAAGATTGCATTTGCCCGGCAACCGCTTGAAGATTCATTGAATAGGGACTTAGATGTTCCGCAGTTAACAGAACTCCTACACGTTCACCGTGCTCTTTTACATGCAGATACAAGCGATTTGCATACATTTCCCCAAGAACAGACTGCACAATACGGACAAAATTCTCTCCCTTCCCGCCTCCTGGCCCCTCCTCTTGAACCGTATCCGAAACCCGGAAATGTGGCGTGTTATTCTCAAACAGCAGATATGCCAGCGCGTCGCCAGCCCGTGTATCCGTCAGTTCAGTCCACTGTTCAACCGTTTCCGCATCCGATTCGCCATAGATAAACTGATTAAGCAATCTGGCATATTCCTGCTCACGTCTGGTTTGTTCAGCATGTTTGCGCCGATTCAACTCCTCCGCCAGCTTGCGTAAAGTGGCTTCCAGTTCTATCTCATCAATTGGCTTCAAAATATAATCCTGTACCCCGTACCTCACGGCCTGCTGGGCGTAAGCAAAATCATTATATCCGCTCACGATGATAAAATAGGGCTGTTTGCCCTTGGTTAGCACCTGCTCATCACGCTCAACCGTGCGCCGGATTAGTTCCAGTCCATCCGTCTCCGGCATGCGTATGTCCGTAATGACAACGTCGGGTTGCAGCTGTTCGATCCGGGTCCAAGCCTCATCCCCATCATTCGCCTCTCCAGCCACTTCAAACCCGCATGCTTCCCAACGAATCAGTTTTCGAAGTCCTTTGCGTGCGTATACTTCATCATCAACCAGCAGTACCCGATGCATGCCCATCACCCTTCCCATTGAATGACAATTGGAGTGTTCTTCTATTCATTAGCAAAAAGAAAGCGATTACATATTTTTTTGTATTATTCTGCCTTTTATTGTTAAGGTCTGTGTTGCAAAAAGTCAACAGCTTTTCCTGCCAGCTATGCACAACAATTTCTGATATCCGTTATTTCTTAGTATGAAATAGCATAGCAAAAAAAGCACAGCCCATAGGCTGTGCTGGTTTGAAGACCTTTACCCGTTCACAGGTGCAGTCGTTTGACGGATCACCAGATTGGATGGCTCCGTAATGACTGGCGGAGTATATGCAGGATTCTCAATCATGGCGATCAGATATTCAATTGATTTGATCCCAATGGAATGAATGTTTTGATTGATCGTGGTTAACCCCGGTTTGAATACTTCCGCATAATAAGTGTTATCAAATCCGACAACCGATACATCCTCCGGCACCCGTAAACCATGCTTCTCAATTTCGTGGATTGCACCGAAAGCAGACATGTCTGAAGCGCACACAATTCCCGTAGGCTGGTCCTTCAATGCAAGCAATCGGCGAGCTGCCTTACTGCCACCATCGAAAGAATAGTCACAGACCTCCAGATACACCGTTGAATATGGAATACCGCAGACACGCAATCCTTCCCGATATCCATCCAGTCGAAGGTTGGCTACGGCAGGTCCCAGTGTACCTGAAATATAAGCAATTTTCTGGTGACCCAGTTCATGCAAATGCTTCACACTCATGGCAATGGCATTTGCATTATCCGTCGTTATGTATCCTGCCCGCTTGCCAAACAAGTCGGTATCAATAAACATCGTCGGAATCTCTGCTGTGACCAATTCCTGAATACTCTTATTGTCTCTTCCTTCCCCGAAAACAACCACGCCATCGACATTTCGGCTGCGGCAATGTTTGATAAACGAGTACGTCGGATCATCAAAACGTGTAGATAACCGAACAAGATCGTATCCGCTGTTTTCAAGCGCTGTTTTGATGCCTTCAAGCAACTCTGAGACAAACGGATTGGTAAAAGGGACCGTCAACAATACACCTACCGTCCAAGAACGGCGTTTTACAAGTCCACGTGCAACCACATTCGGTTGATATTTCAATAGTTCAATGGCTATATTGACTTTTTTGCGAGTTTTGTCACTTACATCGGGATAATCGTTCAGCACTTTGGAAACGGTTGCAACAGATACGCCCGCCTCTTTGGCCACATCATGGATAGAAGCCACCTGATCACCTCAACCTCTTTCAAATCCCCTGTCTCCGGCTGCATTCACTATAACATCGGCAGGTTTGTCTACCCATTATAGCTTAAAACAGCCAGAAACGGTATCACAGCTTCCAGCCAGTGTTACCGGCTATTCTTGATGATCCAATTTCCTTAGATCAAGTGCCAATTTCTCCATAGTGGTAGCAAAAACCGCAAGCTCTTCTGAACGGGATGCCTGACGCCTTGCCCCTGAAGCTGTGTGCTTCGACTCTTGTTGAACACTGCTCAGCTTTTTCATGATCTGTGCCAGGTTCGACTGGATCTGTCCTTGAGCCTCACGGGAACTAGCCGCAAGCTTGCGAACCTCGCTGGCAACCACCTCGAATCCCCGTCCAAATTCTCCTGCATGTGCAGCTTCAATGGCAGCATTCAAGCCCACGAGATGACTCTGATCCGAGATTTCGCGAATAAGCTCACCCATTTTACCAATCTGATGAATTTCTTTAGTTAGCTCTCCCAGTAGCCCATTGGCCTGATCCTGGGAGGCTGCTGTTTCCCTGGCGACATCCGAGATGGCCTGAGCATTTTCGTTCAATTCACTGATCATACCCGTCAGCTGCTGGGTAATCTGTGTAATCGCCAGCAAAGTGTGCTGCTGATCTTCAGCCAGTTGATTTAACTTTTCCTTTTCCTTCTTCTCGTAAGCCTCCAATACAAGCTGTGAATCAAGATTAAACATTTTACTAAGTGCCTGAATAACCAAATGCCAGCTCTCAGGGATAACTTGCTGGAATATGCTTGTTGCAATATCGAGGTAAACCATATACGTGCCCAGATAATAATCTTCGGACAAACCAATGCGGGAATGGACTAATCCGATTGCAATGCGCTGTTCAATATATGCATCATCAACCACACCATCGGTCATCGATAACCAGTATTGCTTTTGTGTTTCTTTCAACCGATCAATGGAAGAGAAGCGGGCAATCAGATCGACCAAATTCGGATAATTACCCACATGATTGTAGAAGTGGTCCACCACTTCATCAACCACTTTCACAAACGCAGGTCGATGATCAGCAAGCAATTGCAGATCTTCGGCGGTCAATCCAATATAATCAAGTTGTTGTTGTCTTGATATAGCAATATTCATAACTAGTTCTGTCAGCTCCTTAATAACCACAAAAAATAATAAATTGTAAATATCTGTATCGATTATAGACTAAATGACCTAATTTTACATATACCCTAAGAACTATTTGTCATGGAATTGACCTTCTTTGTCAGTTTTTTAGCCTCCAATTGTGCGTTTCCGCATATAAAAAGACCCCTGACCCTGCTGTGAAGGAGCCTCACAACAGGCATCAGGAGCCTGATTCGGAATGGTTGTTGCAGATTAGCGATTCAACAAACTGCCCACATAACGAAGCAATTCATTGGCACTGGCTGCGGTGTAGCCATGTTCTTCAATCAACCGTTTAATCACTTCATTCATTCGTTTGAGTTGCGTTGCATCTGGTGTCTTGGTTGAAGTTGTGATCTTAACAATGTCCTTCAGGTCAGTGAACAGTTTCTTCTCAATCGCTTCACGCAGACGATCATGACTGCTGTATTCGAACTTACGTTCCTTGCGGGAATAAGCCGAGATGCGGATCAATATCTCTTCCCTGAATGCCTTTTTGGCATTTTCGGAAATACCGATTTGCTCCTCAATCGAACGCATTAAGCGCTCATCCGGGTCCATCTCCTCATCCGTCAGTGGATCACGAATTTTAGACCAGTTGCAGAATGCCTCGATATTATCGAGGTAATTTTCGAACAGCGTTCTGGCCGACTCTTCAAACGAGTAGACAAATGCTTTCTGCACTTCTTTCTTCGCCAGTTCATCATATTCTTTACGTGCAAGAGCAATAAAGTTCAGATAACGCTCACGTTCATCTTTTGTAATTGAAGCATGCTGATCCAGACCATCCTTGATTGCCCGGAGTATATCCAGCGCGTTAATGCACTGAAGATTTTGCTTAATCAAAGCACTGGATATCCGGTTGATGACATAACGCGGATCAATGCCCGACATGCCTTCATCCAAATATTCATTTTGCATCTCACGCAGATCAGCTTCTTTGTACCCTTCAACTTCCTCACCGTCATACATCCGCATTTTTTTGACCAGATCCATGCCTTGTTTCTTCGTTTCTTTCAGGCGGGTAAGTATGGAAAAAATGGCTGCAGTCCGCAGGGCATGCGGTGCAATATGGACATGCTTCATGTCACTCTGCTGAATGAGCTTGCTGTATATCTTCTCTTCCTCGGAGACCTTCAGATTGTAGGGAATCGGCATGACGATCATCCGGGATTGCAAGGCTTCATTCTTTTTGTTGGAAATAAACGACTTGTACTCGGATTCATTCGTATGCGCCACAATCATTTCATCCGCACTGATCAAGGCAAATCGGCCTGCTTTGAAGTTACCCTCCTGTGTCAGGGATAACAGGTTCCACAGAAACTTCTCATCACATTTCAGCATCTCCTGAAATTCCATCAATCCACGGTTGGCCTTGTTCAATTCTCCGTCAAAACGATAGGCACGCGGATCGGACTCGGAGCCGAATTCGGTAATGGTTGAGAAGTCGATACTTCCGGTCAGATCGGCAATATCCTGTGATTTGGGATCAGACGGACTGAATGTTCCGATTCCCACCCGGTTATCCTCGGAAATGATAACCCGTTCCACTCGCACCTTGCTGATATCACCGCCATATTCGGTCCGAAGACGCATCTGGCATGATGGGCAGAGATTACCCTCAATACGGACACCGATCTCCTTCTCCACTTCGGGACGAAGCTCCAGCGGAATCAGATGCAATGGCTCTTCATGCATCGGGCATCCGTCAATGGCGTATACGGCGCCCTTTTCTGTCCGGGAAAATTGTTCAAGGCCACGTTTAAGCAGCGTTACCAGCGTTGACTTCCCTCCGCTGACCGGACCCATTAACAGCAGAATCCGTTTGCGTACATCCAGACGGCGTGCTGCCGAGTGAAAATATTCTTCCACCAGTTTTTCAATGGACCGATCCAGTCCAAAAATCTCCTGTTCAAAAAACTTGTATCGTTTGTGCCCCCCCACTTCTTCCACGCCAAACGATTCAATCATCTGGTACACTCGAGCGTGAGCCGTCATTGCCGGAGTCGGGTCCTCTCTCAGCAGTGCAATATAATCTTCAAATGTCCCGTTCCATGATAAACGGTCACTTTCTGCCCGATGTTCCGCAACGCGTTCAAAAATATTCATGCTTGGTACCTCCCATGGCTCCTTTAGTGTGATTGTCAACCATTCCGAATGGTATGAAGAAATCAATAGAATTTATGCTTCTGCTTGAATACCAATCTTGCGGTCCGGATAAGTCCCGCCACCTTCTGTCCAAACATCAGTTATTGTTGTGAAAAGTGTATTACATACCTATGCGGCAAATCGGATAAGTTGACCTCTTTTTTTCAATTTGCGACTCTGAATTTGAGGCTTTCCCTGTTCTATCAGACATCTTGTGCACTCAGAAAAAAAAGCATGGATATGATATAATGAAGGTTCTAAATTCATAAAACGGGACAATACATGGCCAGAGAAGAGCCACTTCAGGAAAGGAGCAGAAACGATGGCGGTAAAGTACGAAACGGAGTTATATTCACCTGTAAAGGCTTTTTTCGAACGACGCGGCTACGACGTGAAGGCTGAAGTCAAACATTGTGACCTGGTTGGAGTCAGATCGGATCAGAATGAGCCACTCATTGTGGAGATGAAAAAAACATTCAATCTGTCCCTCTTGCTGCAGGGAATGCAGCGCCTGAAGCTCAGCCCCTTCGTGTATCTGGCTGTTGAGCGGAACCGCAGCAAGCGTGGCGCCGTGAACCAGCGCTGGGGAGAATTGTCCGCACTGTGCAGACAACTTGGACTGGGGCTTATCACCGTCACGTTCTACAAGACCAAATCCCCTCTGATTGATGTGCTGTGCGAACCTGCTGCCCAAGTTCATGCGCTGGGTGACAGCACCGGTATCCGTAAGGGTGGTATCCGACGGCAACGACTGCTGAAGGAATTCGACGAGCGCAGTGGTGACTACAACACGGGAGGAAGCACACGCAGACAGCTGGTCACCGCATACAGGGAAAAGGCATTACGTGTGGCTTCTGCTCTTCGCGCTCAGGGAGAAGCCTCCCCGGCCTCTCTCGCCAAACAGACAAGCGTGGGTTCCGCTGCGGCCATACTGCAAAAAAATTATTATGGCTGGTTCGAGCGGCTATCCCGTGGACGATATGTGCTGACGATTAAGGGTGTGCAAGCCCTGACCGAGCATGCTCACATGCTTGAGGATAATGATATGATTGAGCGGAGTATAAATGAACTAGAAACGGATTTTTCTCTGGTTCAACATAGCGATAGTGAGCTGGAGCATATTGCAGAAGTAGTGGAGCCCTACCTGATCCACCATAATAGGAATGTCTGAGGAAATGCAGCTTCAGGCAAATGAAGATGCAAAAAAGCCTGTCATCTCCGCGGAGATAACAGGCTTTCTCGTGTTTCTATATATAATTGCAATTAGAAGCTTGCTGCTACTTCAGAAGCCAATTTCAGACCTGCTGCCACGATGTCCTGGGAACGATCAGGTGAAGCATTGTGACCTTCAACGATAACCAGTTCAGGGTTTTGGATACCCCAGAAGTTCAGTACGTTGGTTACATATTTTACGGACATTTCAGCGGATGCCATAGGCTCTACGGAGTACACTCCGCCACGCGCGTTGAGCAATGCTACTTTTTTGTCGCCTACCAGACCTACAGGGCCTTCAGCAGTGTATTTGAACATTTTACCAGCTTGGCTCAGGTAGGAAATGTAGTTCACCAGTGGTGCTGGAACAGTGAAGTTCCACAGCGGGAACGCAAATACTACTTTGTCTGCTGCCAAAAATTGATCTTGCAATTGTGCAGCCAGTGCAGCCGCTTTTTGCTCTTCTGGTGTTGCTTCGATACCGTTAGCTGCTTTGTAGCCACCAGTAATTACAGTGTTGCCGTAGTATGGAAGATCTGTATTGTAGAGATCCAATTCGGTAACTGTGTCACCTGGATGGGATTCTTTGTATGCGCTCAGAAATGCATCGTACAATTGTACGCTGACTGCTTGATCTGCAGGACGGTCGTTTGCTTTGACAAATAAAATGTTGGACATGTTCGTTCCCCCGTTAGTTAAAATATATGAGTGCTTCTCCTGAACTTGCAATGAATGCAGCTTATATAAAGAAAACAACAACTCATTAATACATATTATATATAAAAATGTTAGTGGATGCAATAACGTAATTACTTTGGGGGTAACACATTTGCTTCCAAATTCACTGCCTGGAACTTCTGCTGGCTCAGGTCCCAGGCGCGAATTTGACCATACATTCTATCTTTTCCTATATCCGGTTTAGCTTCGGGCTGTAAACTCTGTGATGGACTCACTGATCAGATTCATGCCAAGCAGCAATTCATCCCGGCCGGGATGGCTGAAGTTCAATCGGATATACCGATGATCCTGCTCACCAGTGGAGCAGAGCGAACCGGGAAGAAACGATACACCTTTTAACAGAGCAGCTTTGAGCAGAGCTCCGCTGTCCAATCCATCCGGCAACTTAACCCACAGATACATCCCCCCTTCAGGAATGCTGTACTGGCTCCCTTTCCAGCCCGGACGCTTCAATAATTCGAGCATAAGCTTGAGTCTGGTCTTGTATTCCCGGTTCAGCATGGACAGATGATCGCTCCATTTAAAAGGAGAATGAGCAAGCAGTTGATACAATAACCGCTGATTCATTGGGCTGGACTGTCCATCTGCTATTCGCTTCACTGAGGCCATAGCCTGGATTAGAGCCGGATGTCCGGCAGCCCAACCTGTACGCAGGGCGGGTGCTACGGTTTTGCTAAACGAACCAATATAGAGAACATGTCCACCCTGATCCGCTGTATCCAGCGCAAAGAGGGAAGGATACTTCCGGTAGAAGTCTCCCGGCTCCAATCCATCGAAATGAAGTTCGCCATAGGAATCATCCTCCACAAGCAGTACGCCATAGCGTGAGCACAGATCAAGTACAGCCTCACGCCGTTCCATGCTCCACAGCACGCCGGTTGGATTGGAAAAACTGGGTGCAGCAAAAAGCAGCTTCGGTCTCACCTGCTGCATGTGATGCTCCAAAAGGTCAGGCAAAATACCATCCCCATCACCAGTGACGGGTACGATTTTGGCACCCTGCATCTCCAGAACCTCGAGACAACCCGGAGAGGTAGGATGCTCAACCAGTACGGAATCTCCAGGTTCAAGTAATAAACGCATCACAAGATCGATGGCCTGCTGAGTACCTGTGGTCAATAGAATCTGCTCTGGTACCGTCCGGATGCCCTTACGTGCATTCCAATCGTTGTCCAACCATTCTCTCAACGGTCTGTACCCTGCCGGCTCGCCATACTGCAATGCGGAGGGTCCGGAACTAAATACAGACACCGCTGCTTCTTCCAGCAGTTTGAATGGAAACAGCTCCTCTGCAGGCAGTTCTTCTGCCAAAGAAATGAAATACTCCCGGCCAGACATCTCACGAATGTCCCTTAGCGGTGATGTCAAAAGCCTGTTTGTACGGGAGGCGAAGAAATATTTCATCGGTCCGTTCCCCTTTCATCCCTAAATCCGAACTGTGCTCGCAGTCCGTAGCCCCTACAACCTATTCCTGTTGGACACTGAATATGACCAAACCGGGCATTTGACGAGTCATCGTCCATAGGGATACATGAAACCATGCTCGTCAGGATACGGTTTTGGTCTGCCTCGCATATAAAGCATAACGTTCAATCGCCTGTGCCCTGCTGCTTACATCCAGCTTCACGTATATTTTACGCAGGTAATTATCAATCGAACGTCTGCTAACATTAATCTCACTGGCTATTTTATCATAGGTTACGCCCTGAACAATTCTTTCCATAATAAAAGTTTCGGTTTCTGTTAATTCAACAATAAGTTCTTCGGCCGGAGACTCGACGGGCTGGGCCCACTCCGCACTGGCCAACCAGGATAATGGAATGGATACACATCCCTCACGCAGCCCGGAAATCAGATGAATCAGCTGGCTAGGGGAAGCCTGTTTGGATAGCATACCACTAGCACCAAGACTGATCAGATGACGAAATAATTTTACATTATCCTCGTCCGTTAGAATGATGATGTGACTATGTGCCGACAGATTTTTCATCTGGGCAATATACTGATCCGCCTGGCCCTCAGGAAGCCGATAATCCATCAAAATCAGATCGGGCTGGTGAATGTTCACCAGGTCAAGGCCTTCGGACCCGGTCGAAGTCATCCCCCGTACCAACAAATCCTGTTGTTCTTCCAAAATCAATTTCGTACCCAGCATGCTGGTGGGGTGGATATCTACGATGACCACCTGCCATACTTTTTTCATTGTTGTTCCCCCTGTTATGTATTGGACAAATTCCTTTTCTACCATCAGCCATGATGATGACTCTATCCTTGCGACAGTCCGTGTATAGAAGAAGTAAAAGTCGGATTATGTCGAAAAATAGAAAAACACTTGATACAGCTGTAAGAACAGCTCTATTTCTACTGTATTTTGCTGTCGACACATCAGGACTTTTGTCTTCCCGAGCGAAGAAAGATCAAAATATAGTATAAATTTCCTGCATTTCTATCTAAAAAAGTCGAAAAACTTGCCCAAAGTTCCTACTTATTGCATCTATAAGAAATTGTATCCTAGGACTTCCTTCCGATGCAATCTCTTTTTATCCTATTACTCAAAGAATTTCATTTTTGCGTAATCAATAGGGGCGTGATAGAATGAGGACTGGAAAAATTTTTGTACCTATAAATAACCAGGAGTGATGATATGAAACCTTCTGCCCAACCCTCTGACATCCATCACGCCCGGAGCGCCAAAGGTAAGGCCGGATCTTCAGTCAAGCTGTTTCTGGTCATGTGGATTGTTCTCATTGCACTTGGAGTACTCGGAACCTACTATTATAGTAACCACCTCCAGCAACAGATGATTAATCAGCTTCAGACCCATAATCAACAGCAGATTGCAGCACTCAAAGCCGACTACGAAAAGCAGCTAACAACGATATCCAAGGAAGTTGCGGACCTGCAGGGCCAGGTGCAGTCCTTTAATGAATTGCTGACTTTCACCAAGGATAATGCAAACGATAAGACCGACAACAGCAACAAACTGTATACGCAGCTGAGCGAAGTCAAAAAACAACTGGAAACACTCCAGAAAAAGATGGACCTGCTCAAATGATTACACCCGTAAAAACGGTTAATCGTTTATTTATGCTTGCACTTGCTCCTTTTGTTGGATTGATATTATGCATGCTGCTGTTTCGTCCTCCGATTGAACCCGGAGACTTCATTGATTCCGGTCTGACTGAAGAGACCGTTACACCCCGGACCCAGGCGATTAGCCAGGAGCTTGCAGGGGCAAAAGAAGCTGCTGTTCAGACTTCTTCTTCTATTAAAAGAACAACGCAATTGTACAATCAGACGACGAGTACGATGTCTACGATAGTACAGAAGGCAGCAGTTCAAGCCGCTCGCCCGGAAACGATCTATAATCAGCGAATTTCCTCCAAGCTGGGCGTCCCGTTTGAACGGATCGACAGTGATCGGCTTACGATTGAACTGTATAGGGTCAACCCAGGTCCCTATAAGGGCTATGCGATGAAAATTAAGCTCAAAGATCCCACGGCCATGAAGATGGCTCTGGACAGCGAACCTGGGCGTTCTGAGACAACGATGCAGGCGGTTAAGCGCCATGGTGCCATTGCCGGCATTAATGCAGGCGGATTCGCCGACAGCGGCGGCAAACGTTATCCGCTGAGCACAACCGTAATGGACGGCAAATATGTGAATGGTTTTCAAGCCAGCTTTAAGGATCTGTTTTTTGTAGGTCTCAATGATACCGGTAAGCTGGTTGGCGGTAAATTTTTCGACAAAAGTTCCCTGGATCGCCTACAACCGCAATTCGGGGCCACATTTGTACCCGTGCTCTTGCAGAATGGACAAAAGACTGCCATTCCGGCCAAATGGAAAGTATCACCCAAGCGGGCTCCACGCACCGTAATCGGAAACTACAAGGACGATCAATTGTTGATTATCGTGGTTGACGGTTACAACGAAGGAGGCAGCTCAGGAGCTACTCTGGAAGAGCTGCAAGGACGGATGTACAAGCTTGGCATCGTGGATGCCTATAATCTGGATGGCGGCGGGTCGTCCTCTCTCATCGTGAATAACCGGGTTGTGAATAATCCTTCGGATGGGAGCCTTAGACCGGTACCTACTCACTTTTTATTTTACAAATGATGGTGTGAAGCATTCCTTTTCTTCCTATAATGGTTATAATAGAAGTAAATGAGATTGTGCAGGAGGTGCCAAGTGTATGTCATTTTCGCTGACATTTTGGATTATTGCTATCGTATTGACTCTTTTCATTACAGGCATTCTCACTTCATCCTACAACAATGACAAGACCAAGGGCCTTTAAGGGCCAAGCCTCTCCTCGTGAGAGGTTTTTTAATTGGCATCAACCCAAAATTAAATAAAAACAATAATTTAAAAACAATCCAAACAAGAGACAAGGCTTAAAAGAATATGTAATTCTTCTAAGCCTTGTCTCTTGCTCTTGCTGCACAGTCGACGTTTATCACATCATCCATGGAATGAAGAAGGGGCAGCGTCGTCAATAGCTAACCGCCTTTTCACTCAAGGTGTGTCCATCATGATCGGACTGAACCTGGCTGTTTACCGATCCACCCTCCACCAGTGTCACGTAAATGCGCTCATGATCGACAGGCTCTCCGGCAATAATCTTAATTAATTGTTCAGCGGCCAGTGCGCCCCATTTTCGTTTGGAATAATCAATCGTGACTAGCCTTGGCTGCACATATTTGCTAAGTTCAATATTATCAAATCCGATAATATCAATATCCTGACCAATGTTTAACTTACTGTCAGCGAGCCGATCACACATCCCAATGGCCATCTCGTCATTGAGACAAAACACTCCAACCGGTTGAGTGTACTCCTGAATGATACGTTCAGCTGCACGTTCTCCGCCACTCTTCTCGAAATCTCCGGTGATCTCAATCCATTCCACATTCGCTTCCCGCTCCGATACCTGACTGACAGCCTTCAACCGCTGAGCCGAGTCAAATGAACCTTCCGGACCTGTCACGACATAGATCTTCGTATGCCCCTGTTCAATCAAATGCTCCATCGCAAGGGTCGCTCCTGCCTTGTTATCCAGCAAAACCTGATTAATGTTCGGGTGATCCAGTTCTCGGTCAAGAACGACAATCTTGTGCCCTCTGTCTGCATATTGCAACAGTTCCTTGCTCGCAAATGTATGGTCCAGAATGACAGCACCATCAATCATCCGCTCTGGAAGCATTCGGTGAGATTGCTTTCCGCTGCACACAATCAGGTCATAACCTTGCGCGTTACATACAGACTTCATACCACTGAGCAAGTCTCCATATACATCCCCGCTAAAATCCGTCAGAAATACGCCCAAAATTTTGGATTCTCTCTTCTTCAATGTTCTCGCAGCAGCATTGGGAACATAGTTCAGCTCTTTGGCGATAGCCAAAATTTTGGAACGGGTCTCATCTGTCACTTTGTTGCTGCCATTTAGAGCATATGACACGGTAGAGATCGAAACTCCCGCCTGTTTGGCGATATCCTTGATACTGAACACATTCTTCGCTCCCCTGTTATGTTCATCAGGCCCTCCGAAATCGGAGGACCTGACATCTTAAATATTTTATAATCGTTAAAATGGACTATTGTTTACAGGATTAACAGTAAATCTCAATCACATTATTCTCGCTCAGGCTTTGTTCAAGAGCCGTGCGTGGAATACGCAGGCCGCCGAGACGATAAGGTTGCTGCAGCCTTGTTGCATCCAGTTCCTTGCCGTTCAGCACAATACGTTGGACAGCCTCTCCGCTGAGATGATAGACGAAGGTTACTTTTTTACCGGCAAATTGGAAATCAAAATGCATTCCATCCAAGCTAACAGGCAGCACAGGGTCAAGAATCAGGTCTTCTTCCTCCTGACGAATGCCCAGGGCGTTCGAAATGAGCTGATTCATATAGATTCCCGGTCCACTGGAGTAGATTCTCCAGCCGCCCTTCACCTGTACTTTGCCGGTGCGAAGCTTGTCGAATTGCTCCTGCGCCGCATAACGGTTGTTAAATTTACCGTCAGAGCTACTGAAGTAGGCATTGCTTTGACGCAGATCTGCGTTAGGAACAGCTTCCTGAATACCCACTGGATTGATCATGCCGAGGCCACTCCAGACCTCATCCGGGTTGCCCAGCTTCGCCATGGCTTCAATATAACGGATGTGAGCATGAACGTATTGCAAGCCCACTTCACGTCCGAAGTTGGATGCCTGCTCTGCACGTTTGAAATGAGTGCTGACGCCGCCATCATACTGTGCTGGACGATTCATCAATCTGACGCCATCCGGGCAATACAGCTTGTCCTTGATCAGTTCATAATGGGATTGGGCTTGCTCAGGTTCCAGCAACTCCGCAATCATGCTGCGTGTCATAGGCAGCAACCGATACTGAATGCCTGTCTCGTTGTCATCCGGATGAAGCATACGCTTTGCTTGTGCCGGATCTTCCATGTATATAAAGCCTGGAATCACATCAGTATCCAGCATGTACTTGCTAAAGTCCCTTTTCACACCCGCTGCCATATCACTTAATTCGGAAGAAAGCTCCGGCTTCACAGGCGCAAGTGCTCTGGAAATCTGGTTCAACGTTTGATAAGTGAGCGCAACAGTCCAGCTGCTGACCATATATTGCTTCAATTGAGCATTGGCAGGCTGCAATGTATCATCCCAGTCACCATCTCCGTATGAGGAGAGGAATGTATCATGCAGGAAATGGCTGCGGATATACTCCAGCTCTTTCTGGGCATGCTCGAGCACGCTGGCGGTCTGATCGGTAAAGTCAAAACCATGTTTTAAGGTATAAGGCACCTCTTCATTCAGAATCGAATAATCCTTGGTGGCAATCAGATAATCACTTAGCACTTTAAGAGGCCAGACAATAATGTCACCATGGCTTTCTTCCTGCTGAACCTTGAAATACCGATCGAACATGAACCATTGAGGCCAGTTACCATCATCCTCATACTGATGCGAGTACACTGTCTTCAGAATATCGCGGACCTGCTCGTACTTTTGTGTAGCCATAAAGTATTCGACCGGCCCCTGGCAAACATCCCGTGTTCCCCAAGCTGCGCCGCCATATTGCTCCAGTCCGTGAGGAACAGAGTAATGCACCAGCATATTGTGGGTGTACCACCATGCAAGAGCATTGACTTTGAACAGCTCGTCTGCGCCTTGCTTTTGAGGCTGGGATAAATGGAACCCGTTCATCACTTCTGCATAGAAGGTCCGATAGGCTGCCACTTCCTCTTCAAATTTGCGTGTCGATGATGCAGTCTGTCCACCTTCCAACAGACCTTGAATGGTTAATGTCCATTCAGCACTGCTGTCCAGCTGTAAAGTTGTCAGTGATGCTTCGCCTGCGTTTACTCCACTGGCCAGTTCAGTCTCATCGCCAACCTTCATTTGTGCTCCGTTTACCCGCATGCGGTACTCCAGATTCGGATATACTTCTGCACTGAGGGAACTGCGATCTGCCTTGAAGCTCAGTTCACCATTCTGCTCAGTAACATGAACAGGCAGTTCATATTCATTCACATTCATCGTAATCTGATTGGTAATCAGGTAGCGATAAGCTACTCCTTTTTCCGACTTGACATGAAGATGTACTTCAGGCGTATCTAATGTTGTATAATTCGTAATGATCAACGTATCCTCAGCTGTCTTGTAATACCAGCGAACATAGTTGAAGCCCATTTCGAACAGGGAAGGCATCGTGAGCAGGCGGAACATTCCCTCAACCTCGACATAGATCCGTTGACCCGATGATTTCGGGATATTGAGTGCACTACGTGCATTGCTCATCATTTTATTAAAGTTGGTATTACCCACAACCACGTGAGAATTGAAAATACCATACATATAGGAAGACGTAGTAATTACGTTCTGACCCAACTTCACATTGTTACCACTCATCAGAATATGACCATGCGGACGCTCCACAAGCATTTCCTTTGCCTTGAGCACAATATGCTCATACGTATCTGTAAAGAAAGCCAGCAACTCACCATCCGTACGCTCTTCCTCATGTCTCTTCGCAGCGGGGAAGCGGGAATTCACTTCTTCTTCGGTCATCGGTAAGACCTGCAGGGGCTCCCCTATTACCGGGTGGAGAGATACTTTTGGAAATACGTTAGAGAAAGTCTGTCCCGTGCTTGCTTTCTCTTGGCGCTTCGCTTCATACTCGTCCCAGGCCTGTTGGACAACATCCTGGTATTCCAGTTCCTTCACTGCTTTCGCATGATTGGCCTGAAAGAGTCCATAGAACACAAAACGAGCTTCGCCACTCAGAACCACTTTCTCGGACTGAAGGGCTGTGTATGCAAATTCATACTGGTATACTTCATTCGCAAGTGTTGGCTTGCCCAAACTTTCAGGCACATTCGTTTCCTTGTAACTCAAGCCAAAGAACTGAAATCCATCTGTGGAATAACCTACTGCACGGGTTAATGAACCCTGTTGAAGATAAGGAAAAGCACCGCCTTGTGGCTGATTCTGCCGTGAAGCTACGATATACCCAAGCTTCGTATCCTCAAATACGGCATGGTCAATGTATTGGGACAAGTAAGCCTCATTGCTGCGTACGGCACCTGGATCCGCATTGCCGACATCCTGGCCGTAGACCACGTCGACCTCTTCTCCATTACCGTTTACGGTTACATCCCAGAACCATACACCTTGTGCTGTTGGAGCAAAAATAACCTGATAACCTACGCCCTCAGCGGTGCCTGTCCATACCATACGACTGCCATCGGTGCTTACCTGACTGTCGGAGTGAAGGCCCAGCATCGGAACAAAACGGATACCGGATTCACTGTGAAAACGCAAGTACAGATTGTTCATAGAGCCGTCTACCGGACTAGCCATCCACTGATTAATCATCGTTTTTCCACTTACGGCCTTGAACAAATCACCGCTTTCCCAGAACGTAAAGCACAGCTCGCCGGATTGTACGTTGATTTGAGATTTATTCATGGTTTTCATATATCTATTTATATCCTCCTTCATTCATCGATAAGAGCTATATCCAATTACACCAGCTTGAACGTACTCTCCAATGTATCACGGCTATTTGACCCTACGAAAATGTGGAAGGTTCCTTTATCACTGCGATGACTCAAATCGGAATGATGATACCGAAGCTGTTCTTCGTTTAATGTAAATATTGCCGTACCACTTTCACCCGGTGCGAGCGACAGCTTAACATACCCTTTCAGTTCACGCATTGGACGAACTACTTCACCAGTCACATCACGTACGTACAACTGAACCGTCTCCACGCCAGCACGCTCGCCTGCATTGGTTACACGCACTTGGATCGTCAGAGACTGATCAGCAGTCATTTCATGGCTTGAAACTTCCAGGTCACCATACTCAAATGAGGTGTATGACAAGCCGTAGCCAAACGGAAGCAGCGGATCATTCGGACTATCAATATATTTGGAAACATAACGCTCTTCTGTCTTTTGCGGATTGAGCGGACGTCCTGTATTAAAATGATTGTAATATACCGGTATCTGACCTACGGATTGCGGGAAGGACATTGTCAGACGCGCAGATGGATTCACCACACCTGTCAATACATCGGCGATGGCCGCTCCACCCTCACTGCCAGGGAACCAAGCTTCAAGCACAGCATCGGATTCTTCAAATACACCATGCAGGTCCAGCGGGCGACCGTTAAAAATAACGCTGGCGATCGGTTTACCCGCTGCTTTGAGCTGCTTAACCAATTCCAGTTGAGCTGCTGGCAAACGAATATCTGTACGCGATCCACCTTCACCGCTCATTTCGGAATCTTCGCCAAGGGCAAGCACAATCAGATCGGCTTTGCTTGCTGCTTCAAGCGCTTCAGCAATCTGTTCAGCCGTGATGGTGTGGACGTTGCTCCCTTGAGCCATATGAACTTTTCCGGCAGTAAGACGTTCCTGCAAAGCAGTTCCGAGCTTAACGGCATCCGCTTTGACGCCTTCACAGGACCACCATCCGAGAATGTCTTCACTTTGAGCAAAAGGTCCAATTAACGCTACATGGGCTTCCGGCTTCAGCGGAAGAACGTGATTATCGTTTTTCAACAATACAGCCGATTTGGTTGCGAGCTCGTACGATACCTGACGATGTTCTTTGGAGAACACAATCTCGCGCTCACGCTCCGGATCAGCTGCACGAAGTGGATTATCGAACAATCCCAGCTTTTCTTTCAGCTGTAGAATACGAAGTACCGCTTCATCAATGAGCGTTTCTTCCACTTCTCCGTTCTTGATCAACTCCGGCAAATGATGAACATAACAAGGTGTCATCATCTCGATGTCCACGCCTGCACGAATGGCACGATATGCGGCTTCACGATCATCTTCAGCTGCACCATGAGCAATCATCTCGCGAATAGAAGCCCAATCCGAGATCAATACACCATCAAAGCCCCACTCGTCACGCAAAATGTCTCGCATCAGTTTCTCATTTCCACTCGCTGGAATACCCTCGACCGTATTGAACGAAGCCATAACCATCTCTACGCCCGCATCCAGTGCCGCCTTGTAAGCCGGTAAATAGTACTCGCGCAAATGACGCTCAGACATGTCAACCGTATTGTAATCGCGACCACCTTCTGCTGCCCCGTAGGCTGCAAAGTGTTTTACACAAGCTGCCAAACGATCCGGCTCATCCTTCAAATTATCGCCTTGATATCCACGTACAAATGCCGCAGAGAACAGGCTGTTCAAATAAGGATCTTCGCCTGTCGTCTCCATCACCCGGCCCCAGCGCGGATCACGAACGAGATCGACCATCGGCGCAAAAGTGACATGTAGGCCAGATACGGCGGATTCGCGTGCTGCAATCTCAGCACTTTTCTCAGCCAGTTCGGTGTCCCATGAACACCCAATCGCTAGCGGGATAGGGAAAATGGTTTTAAAACCATGCACAACGTCCGCCATGAACAAAAGCGGAATGCCGAGACGACTTTTTTTCAGGTAAGCTTGCTGTACATCAATGATGGCCTGTGCACCGGATAATCCCAGAATGGAGCCACTGGCATCCACGGACTGCTCCGTGATTCCCATTTCTTCCATTGGACCTGTGATCTGACCTTCGACATTGGTTCCTTCATAAAAGTTAGCGGTCAGCTGAAGCAGCTGGGCCGTTTTCTCTTCCAGGGTCATCTGTTTTACAAGGTCTAGCAACTGCTCGTTATTCATAGACATTATCCTCCACTGCATGTTGTTGAAAGAAAGAACCCGGCTGCGTTCGGGGAGAGACCGCGCACCGGGTTCGATTGGATAGGACCGACAGAACACATCTGTCATATCCCATCTTGCTAACTACTGAATGATTACTTGAATTCTTTGTTCAGTTCATCCAGATAAGGTTGAACCAGGGACATTTTGCTATTTACCCATTCTTTCCAGTTCGCTTCCAGATCTCCATTTTTGAGGATCAAGTTGGCATACTCATTCTGGTAGTCGAATGAAGCCTGACTTTTAGCTTTGGAATCGTACAGGTTGACATCCCAGTCGTATGTTGCGAGTGATTGACCTTCTGTACCGAGTTTTGCTTTTTCCTCGAACAGCTTCACAGCTCTATCACGATAATCCTTTTTGATTGCAGGGTTTACAACACTGAAGTCGTCACCCAGAAGATACAGACCTTCGAAACGTGCCGGGTATTTGTCTTCCAGAACAGTTCCTTCTGGCAGCAAGCTAACGAGTTCATTGTTTTCGTCATACTTCCAATCTTTTCCTTCGAAGCCCATGTTGATCAGCAGTTGTCCTTCTTTGGTAGTCGAGTAGTCGATCAGATCCATGATCCGTTCGAATTTCTCGTCACTGATGTTCGGATTGAAGATCAATGCAGACCAGAAGTTCGCTTGCTCCATGTTGCGGTATTTTCCATCATCGCCCAATACGATTGCTGTGTGTACCAGATCATCACTATCTACACCCAGATTCTTTCTCATATCGGAATCCAGACCTTGTCTGTACGAAGCCAGTCCGCCCAGACTTGTTACTGCAGCTGTACCTGTTACTTTGAAGTTGTTTTGACCTTCATTGTTTTTCCATGTGTAGAACTCAGGATTGAGCAAGCCATCTTTGTAGGCTTTTTGCATCAATTTAAGTCCTGTCAGCGTCTCAGGATCTGCTGGTCCCCAGTGGAACTGGCCATCTTCTCCTTTATAGAACGGAGAGTCGGTCATGGCATGTACACTGTTAGGCATAATGATGTTCGTCATCGCATCTGCCGCATTGTAGGACAGAGGTACAAGTTTGTTACCCACTTTGCCTGGATCTTTCTCTTTCACTAGCTCAGCGTATTCATTTAATTCAGTTGTTGTATATGCATCTTTCAGTTCGAAACCAACCGCTTCAGCCCAGTCCTTACGAAGCGCAATGACACCAATTTGATTCGTCAATGGGTCAGCAGGTTTGTTCTCGAAATAGATTGGTCTTGGCAGGACGTATGTTCCACCTGTCAGTTCTTCCAGCTTGTCTCCAAGACCGGTCAACTTGTAGGCTGCTGCCACGTTAGGCCAGCGTTCTTTCCAGTCATCCGGGAATTTGTAGAACAGGCCTTGATCAATACTGTTCATGGCATCGCCATGCACGTAGTTCCATACTGCGACATCCGGCAAATCGCCAGAGTTGATCCACAGACGAAGTTTCTCGCCCCATGAATCCCAATCAATATAGTTGTAATCCCATGTTACATTGAACTTGTCTGTCCAGAACTTGTGAAAGTCATTATCCAAGTTCCCGTTTTTAATTTCTGTCAGGTTAGCTACAGAGATGGTCAGGTTGTCTTTGTAATTTCCCTCTGCATCTTTTTCGTTACCACCTGAAGCTCCTTGGCTGGAACAAGCGGTCACCATCAGCATAACTACACTAAGCGTGATGGCAAAGAGAGCTCTTACTGACAACTTTTTGTTCGTTTTCATGTTTTACCCCCATGTTTTTAGTAGAATTTTAATGCAAAAATCCTATACGTATAATCAGGTCTTGATAGCCCCTGTTAATACCCCTTTGGCAAAGTGTTTTTGCAGCATTGGGAAGAAACACATAATTGGTACCATGGTGACAAATACGGCCGCCATCTTCATACCCATTGAGAAATTGCTTGCTTGGGCAGCATCCACACTGGATGCATTGGATGCGTTCGTTTGGGATGTGACGATAATGTTTCTGAGTACATTCTGGAGCGGCAACTGATCCGCTTTTCGCAGGAATATCATCGCATCATACCAACTGTTCCAGTACGCCACACCGTAGAACAACGTGATGGTAGCCATAATTGGTGTAGCTAGTGGCAGAACTACCGAGAACAGAATTCTCCACTCCCCTGCTCCATCCAGTCTCGCCGACTCCATCAGCGATTCAGGCAAGGTATAGAAGTAGTTCATCATCAGAATCATGTTGAATGCACTGAAGCTTCCTGCCAGGATAACGGACCACAGCGTACCTGTAAGGTGAAGTGATTTCATGATCAGGTACAGCGGTACAATACCACCATTGAAGATCATGGTGAACAGTACCAGGAAAAAGAGAAATTTCTTGAACGGAAATTTGTTGCGACTAAGGCCATATGCCATGCTTGTTGTCAGGAACAAGCTGAGTGGCAAGCCGATGACTAGCAAAATAATTGTATTTTTGTACCCCGACAGAATCGTTCCGTCAGCGAACAACGCCTTATAGGAATCCAATGTCCATTCTTTAGGGAACATCAAAAATGGATTGTCTGCATATTCTTTTTGTGTTGCGAACGAGATCATGATGACATTCCAGAACGGAATCAGAATCATCAGGGCAAGCACAAGTAAAATGGCGAAAATAATGTAATCGAGAAATGTCATTTTTTCTGTACCAATTCTCGGTTTTTTGTTAGCTCTCTTGCTCATTTCATTTTTCCTCCTCTCTTATCGGAACAAACCGTCTCCGCCAAGCCACTTGGCAAATCTGTCTGCGAGAAGCAGCAAGACCATATTCACGAGGGAACGGAACAAGCTGACCGCCGTCGAGAATGAGAAGTCCGTTGAAGACTGGAACGTAATCCGATAGATGTATACATCCAATACTTCCGATACATTTTTGGTTGCGGCATTCGCCAAGTTGAAGATCTGGTCGAAACCGGAAGACATCAATCCGCCAACCGACAGAATGAACATGACAGTAATTGTCGGAAGAATGTTTGGCAATGTAATCTTGAACATCTGCTGCATACGGGAAGCGCCGTCAATCTGTGCCGATTCATACTGATCCTGATCAATACCGGAAATGGCAGCCAGGAAGATAATCGCACCCCATCCGCTTGATTTCCAAATATCCGTCAACAGCAGCATCGGTACAAAGTTGGACTCGGAACCCAAGAAATTAATGGTTGGCAATCCAAGCAAACCAAGTGCGCTGTTTACCAGTCCGTCATAAGCCAGGACGTTGATGACTACCCCGGATACGATGATCCATGAAAGGAAGTGAGGGAACGTAAGAACCGTCTGGAACCACTTTTTCCCTCTCCGCATCCGCAATTCATTCAGCAACAGGGCAAGAATAATCGGGAACGGGAACTGAATAATCAGTTTCAGAATGTTGATGTACAGCGTCCGCCATACTGCGTCAATAAAGGTTGGATCCCGGAAAACGTATTTGAAATTCTCAAATCCGCTCCATGGGCTTCCCCAAATCCCCAGATTCGCCTTGTAGTCTTTAAAGGCAAGAGACAGGCCACCCATTGGCATGTAGGCAAACAGGATCAGCCAGACGAGCCCTGGAATAAGCAGGGTGTACGTCATTCTGTGCTTCCAGATTTCACTCCAGAGCGAATTGCCTTTCAAGTTTCCCTTCAGCTTTTTGCTAGGTCCTTCGGCTGCAGGTTTCAAATTGCATCTCCTCACTCTACTTTGGTCTTGTCGTTATACAGAAAATCAAACATGGTTCTCAGGTGGTGCTCCCAGAATCTCCATTCATGGGTGCCCGGTGTCTCTACATATCGAAACTCAAAATTCGTTTTCTGCATGTATGCTGCGAATTTGCGGTTCATATCCACAAACGGATCAATGTCACCACAGCAACTCAGAATATCCGGTAAATTTCCACCTTGCTTCAACAGCTTGGCAGACAGTGCGTACAGGTCCTGATCGGGTTTCACCTGTAACCGTTCCCCAAAAACCGCTTTCATTTCCTTGATCATGCCTGATGGCATCTCCGGGTCATGAAGCCGGGTCTGGATATCAGTTACACCAGATAAGGACACCGCCTTGCGGTACCTCTCGGGATATGTCAGTGCACATTTCAATGCACCGTACCCACCCATGGATAGACCGGCGACGTAAGTCTTGGCCGGGTCTGTATTGAGATTGAGCTGACGCCTGCAGAATTCAGGCAGCTCCTGAGTGATGTAATGGAAGTAATTCAGGCCGTATTCCATATCGGTGTAATAGCTTCGGTTCGCTTCCGGCATAATGATGGTACAGCCATATTGCTCCGCGTACATTTCAATTGTAGTCAAACGTTGCCATGTACTTGCATTATCGCCTGCCCCATGCAGCAAATATAGCGTACCGCCTGAAGTGTCTCCGGAGTCACTGGACACTACATGTATGCTTGTATTCATGCATAATGTAGGCGATCCGGTTTCGATCGTTATATGCGCCATATGTAACCCCTTTCATCGTCGGCTGCTGTCTGTAAACTTCTGTTTTTCTGCCTTTTTGTTGCAACTTCCAGTGATTCCCCCGTATTTTGCTCGGTTATCGAAACGATTTTCTCGAATCGTTTCAAAACATAGCCAACGTTGATTTACTTGGACTTGATTACAACACTTTTTACGTGGAAGCGATTTCTTCGAATCGTTTCGAATAAATCATAATCCCGAAGTGCAAACCCTGTCAATAACCTTTTTACAAATTTCGCGCTTTTTTCTCGAAAAACTGATTTTTCGTAATAAAATTTGCGTCAAAAGGCACTTTTATTATGCAACAATATCCTTTAAGTAACCGTTTGCACATTCTCATTGACATTGAACTCCGTTTGTATTAACATAAGTTCTAATTTTTGAGCCAAATTGCGGAAACGTTTCACCAATAGTAAAAATTCTTCTTTTTTTTAGAAAGGATGTTACGATGTCGAGAATTATAGATTCTTTTGTTCATCATATTAATGAACAACAGTTAAACGTACATTCTGTTCGGGTATTGCAGAAAGGGGTTACCATCGGAGCCTGGGATCGTACCCGTGATATGCGCCGCTTACAGCATTCCGTCAGCAAATCATTTACCTGTATGGCCATTGGATTGGCATTGGCTGAAGGCACGCTTACACTTGAATCCAGACTCGGGGATTATTTCACATCACCAACTCCTGCTTCTCATTTAACGGCCTTCCCTCCTGCGGATCTCACCCTGTACGATTTGCTGCGGATGTCCTCGGGGCATGATGTCCCCGTGTTATGGGCAGAAGAGCGTGCCACCCTTCCTGAGAAAGATTGGGCAAAATATTACATGTCCCTTCCTTTGAACAGAGTTCCTGGTGAAACGTTTACATATAGCAGTGCAGATACGTTTATGATCTCCGCCATGTTTCAGGCTGCTTCTGGTCAAACCGTTAAGGACTATCTGATTCCCCGGCTATTCGAGCCACTGGGTATTTCGAATGTAGAGTGGGAAACTTCTCCCTTGGGCATTACATTGGGTTGTGCAGGCTTGCAGCTCACCAACGAGGAATTAGGCAGATTCGGTCAATTATTGCTTCAGGAGGGCTACTGGAACGGCAAACAGCTCATTCCTGCGGAATGGATTCGCTTGGCGTCGGCACAACAGATCCATACACCGGGAGACGGTGATTGGGGACAAGGTTATGGATATCAATTCTGGAGATGTTCCCATAACGCTTACCGTGCTGATGGCGCAAATGGTCAACTATGCGTTGTCCTACCGGAGCTGGCGTCCGTCGTTGCCATCAATAGTGATGAACAAAATATGCAGGCCATTCTTGACAGTGTATGGTCGGATATACTGCCTATTCTGGAGGGGAACATTTGAATATACGAACAGCTGTTGTTACAGATTACCCTGAGTTAAGAAACATTTATCTGGAGTCACGTCGCGCCCGTTTTCACTGGACAAATCCGGAGGACATGTCCCTTCAAGATTTTGACGCAGATACTGTGGATGAGCATATTATCGTGGCTGAACAGGAAGATGGACAGATTCTCGGTTTCGCATCGCTGTACCTCCCTGATCATTTTATCCACCTTCTGTTTATCCATCCCGGTTTTATGGACGGGGGCACAGGTTCACGCTTACTTGATGCATCGATTTCACTCATGCAGCAGCCCGTTCGATTGAAATGTGTGTCTGACAATCATAAAGCAATTGGTTTTTACGAACGACAGGGTTGGAAAAAAGTCATTGAAGAAGGTAAACCCGGAGAAAAATATTGGGTGATGGAGTATGACACAAGAGCTTAATCCCATTAGCTTCATAACGTATGATGGAAGTGGATGGCGATTTTTTTTCCACACAAAAAAGTATCATGACCTTCAGGAGGCCATGATACTTTTTATTTCACTTACCCGTGCTGTGGAAGCTGGGTCATTTCATCTAAACATTGTGCGCATATGTAACGCTCTTTGAACTCATTGACTTCTTCCATTGATCCACAAAAAATACATTTTGGACGGTATCTCTCCAGAATGATATGGTCCCCTTGTACTAAGATCTCTACAGGATCTCCCTCATTCATTTGATACCTTTTACGCAAAGATTTAGGCAATACGATCCTACCCAATTGGTCAACTTTGCGAACGACTCCAGCTGGCTTCATAGCTACGGCACACCTCTCCTATCTTACTCTAAATTTCTAGGTACATTTGTACTATGTTTATTAATTCGCCATGATTTTGTCGAATCCTGCTGGAAATAAACATTTTTTGTCCTTTTTTTTGAAAAATGTTTTTTTAGCGAATTCTAACCGTCACTTATACACGAATTGGATCAATCAAGACCCGGGAAATTCAGTTGACGCAATGCCTCATACACAATGATTGCTGCTGAGTTTGACAAATTCAATGATCTGACATCACCTGACATTGGCATTTTCATACAAGTATCGGGATTAGCCGCAATTAATTCTGGAGGAAGACCTTTTGTCTCCTTACCAAATACCAGAAAATCTCCATCCTGAAACTCAAAATCACTATATCGGTTTTTCGCCTTCGTGGTTGCGTAGAAAAAACGACCTTCAGGATACTGTTCCTGAACCTCGGCAAACGAATCATGATATTCGATATGAACGGCATGCCAGTAATCCAGACCCGCGCGTTTCAGTGTGGCATCATCCGTACGGAATCCGAGTGGACGCACGAGATGCAAATGTGTACCTGTAGCCGCACATGTACGAGAAATATTGCCCGTATTTGCCGGAATCTCCGGTTCAACCAGAACGATATGTAAAGCCATATGTGTTCAATCTCCTTTTCATTTCATGTAAACAACAATTCTCTAATCTTAAAGAAAAGCCCTCCACACGTCAATGTGGAAGGCTCTGGTAAAGCGGAAGTGTGAATACTAGAAATTCACAACTCCCGCCAGTCATTTATCCATTAGTCTTCTGGAAGTGGCTCATAAAGTCCGTAAGTGCCTTAACACTTTCATATGGTGCAGCATTGTAAATGGAAGCACGCAGGCCACCCACACTGCGATGCCCTTTCAGACCAACAAAACCTTCTTGCTCCGAAGCCTTGATGAACTGTTTCTCCAAATCCTCATTAGCCAGACGGAAGGTCACATTCATCAGGGAACGATCTGCCGGATCTACACAACCACGGTAGAAGTCTCCGGAGGAATCGATAGTATTATAGAGCAATTCTGCTTTCTTCACGTTCTTCTGTTCAATTCCAGCCAATCCACCTTGTTCCTCAATCCACTTCAGAACCTCATTCACCATGTATACGGAGAAGGACGGAGGTGTATTATAGAGAGAATTATTGTCCACATGTGTACTATAACGGAGCATAGTCGGAATCGTTTTAGGAGATTCACTCACCATTTCTTCACGGGCAATAACAACCGTAATCCCTGATGGACCCAGGTTCTTCTGTGCACCTGCATAGATCATGCCGAATTGATTCAGATCAAACGGTTTGCAGAAAATGTCACTCGACATGTCGGCAATAAGTGGAACTGAACCGGTATCCGGGAATGACTTGAATTGTGTGCCCTCAATCGTTTCGTTAGATGTCAAATGAACATAAGCTGTGCGATCCGGTAAACTAAGATTCGACACATCCGGTAATTTCATATATTTATCCGCTTCGGAAGATGCAGCGACCTGTGTCTCCCCAATCAGTTTCGCCTCAGACAGCGCCTTCTTGGCCCAGCTGCCTGTCATGACGTAACTGGCTGTCTGCCCTTCTCCGAGCAAGTTCATCGGCAGCATGGCGAACTGAGTGCTGGCTCCGCCCTGCAAGAAGAGAACCTTATATCCTTTGGGATTGCCTAGAAGAGACAACAAACGCTCCTGAGCTTCATTATGTACAGATTCGTACACTGCCCCACGGTGAGACATCTCCATAATCGACATTCCCGTGTTACGAAAATCAACAAATTCTGCCTGAGCACGCTCCAATACCTCAAGTGGTAACGCCGCAGGTCCTGCATTAAAATTATACGCTCTCTTTGTCACAAAATCCCCCGCCCTTTCCATCCGTAGCTGACATATGAAGTGAATATTATCGCTATGATATCAGTATTCCCTATCTGCTTCAAGGGCAATAAGCACCGAAGCTGCGAATCAGGGTTATCAAATTCCTTTATCACCCTGCAAAGTTAATGCACTACATCGTTTGTTTCAAGGAAAAGCCTCCGAGAGCGAGTCCCGGAGGCTTTACATTGGGAACAGTTTCTGTTCCGACCGGATTAGCAGTCGAAGTAGAGGCTGTACTCATGCGGATGAATGCGGATTGCTACTGCTTTCGCTTCGTCACGTTTGAGGTTGATATAGTTTTCAATGAATTCTTTTGTGAAGACGCCGCCCTCAGTCAAGAATTCGTTGTCCGCTGCCAGAGCGTCAAGCGCTTCTTCCAGGGAAGCTGGCACACTGCGGATATTTTCTTTGTCTGCATCAGACAAATCATAGATGTTTTTGTCGAGCGGACCATATCCAAGCTCAGTTGGGTTGATTTTGCGTTTGATACCATCCAGACCCGCCATCAGCATTGCAGCGAACGCCAGGTAAGGGTTAGCTGTGGAGTCCGGTGTACGGAACTCGATCCGACAACCTTTCGGTGTCACCGCTGCAACCGGAATACGTACGGCTGCAGAACGGTTACCTTTGGAATAAACCAGGTTAACCGGTGCTTCATAACCAGGTACGAGACGTTTGAAAGAGTTCGTACTAGGGTTAGTCAAAGCAATCAGAGCTGGTGCGTGATACAAAATCCCTCCGATGTAGTGCAGAGCCATTTCACTCAGGTTTGCATATCCCGCTTTGTCATAGAACAATGGGGAATCGCCATCGAAGATGGATTGGTGAACGTGCATTCCGCTACCATTGTCACCAAACAGTGGTTTTGGCATGAATGTTGCTACTTTACCATATTGACGTGCAGTGTTATGCACGATGTATTTGTATACAAGCAGGTTATCTGCTGTTTTCTTCAACGTATCAAAACGGAAGTTGATTTCGGCTTGACCTGCTGTCGCTACTTCGTGGTGATGACGCTCGATCGACAGGCCGGCTTCTTCCAAAATGCGACACATTTCACTACGAATATCTTGTTGTGTATCCACTGGAGCTACAGGAACATATCCGCCTTTAGTGCGAACTTTGAAGCCAAGGTTACCGCCGTCTTCCTTACGGTTGGTGTTCCATGAAGCTTCTTCGGAATCTACGAAATAGGAAGAGCTGTTCGTGCCGCTCTCATAACGTACATCGTCGAAGATGAAGAATTCGGATTCAGGTGCGAAGAATGCTGCTGTACCTACTCCACTTTCTTTCAGGAACTCTTCCGCTTTGACTGCGATACCACGTGGGTCACGCTCATAACGCTCGCCATCCGGAGTGAAAATATCACACATAACATTCAAGGTAGGGTGTGCTGTGAACGGATCGACAAAAGTCGCTTCAGGGTCTGGAATCATAACCATATCGGACTCTTCAATTCCGCGGAAACCTTGAATAGAAGAACCATCAAAGGCTACTCCATTTACAAAAGTGTCTGCGTCAACTGCCGAAGCTGGTAACGAGATGTGGTGCGCACGACCGGATAAATCTACAAAACGAAAATCTACCCACTCGATGTTGTTCTCTTGAATTGATTTCAATACGTTTTCAACCGACATGTATTCGTCCTCCCAAATATTCCGAACATTAAACAACCCCGCTAAGAAAATGTCCATATTCGAATTTTTTTCTGTCGTCATTATAAAATCTCAAATGTGACATCGTCAATACTTATGTAAGGTATTTTTTGCGAGTATGTAAGCTATGCTTACATTTTATAAACCTATGAATTTCACTTAACAACGTATATAAACCACATTTAACTGGTTTAATGCGGTAAAGCAAGGCTATAATTAACCTAAATTATGGAAATAACATTACATCATAAATGTTTCTTATCACCTATGATTAATAAATGCGTTCAAAGCTCCAAATAACATAAAAACCGGACATTTTGTCCTAACCCCTTTCTCATTGAACGGAGCCAGGACAGATGCCCGGATGATATATAATACCTATACGATGAAGATCAGTTATACGCCCACTCGTGCCGGAAAGAAGTCAGCCGGCTGTTTGGCTGTGTTGAATGTTTTACCCACGATTGGTGCCAATTTCTCCAGATCCTGAAGCAGGTTGGCAAATTGGTCAGGGAACAGAGACTGCACGCCGTCACCCGTCATAGAGTTATCCGGATCTGTATGCATTTCGATAATTAGGCCGTTAGCACCAGCAGCAACAGAAGCCTTCGTCATCGGTTCAACCAGTTCACGACGACCAGTACCATGGCTTGGATCCGAAATGACTGGCAGATGGCTGAGAGACTGCAGAACAGGGATAGCCGACAGATCGAGCGTATTACGTGTGTAGGATTCGAATGTACGAATACCACGCTCACACAGCATTACATTCGGGTTGCCACCCGCAAGGATGTATTCAGCCGCATTTAACAGCTCATCATAAGTTGCACTGAAACCACGTTTCAGCAATACCGGTTTGCCACACTCACCCAATTTGCGCAGCAAATCGAAGTTCTGCATATTACGTGTACCTACTTGCAGAATGTCCGCGTACTCGGCACAAATATCCACATATTCAGGCGTCATGACTTCTGTTATGGTCAACAGGTCATGCTTCTTACCTGCTTCTGCCATCATGATCAGACCTTCAACACCCGTTCCCTGGAAGCTGTATGGACCTGTACGTGGCTTAAATGCACCACCGCGCAGCACCTGCCCACCAGCAGCCTTAACCAATCCGGCAATCTCATCAATCTGTGCGGCTGATTCAACTGCACAAGGTCCACCCATAACGACGAGTTCTTTCCCGCCAATATCTACACCTTTGATGGAGATTACAGTATCTTGAGGATGGAAGTCACGGCTTGCCAATTTGTAGGATTTCGAAATTTTGACGACATTCTCCACACCTTTCATTTGACGGAGATGCTCTGCCATTTTCGGCTCTACTTTTCCAATCAGACCAATGATGGTCCGGTCTTCCCCACGAGAGATATGAACCTGAAGTCCTTCCTTCTCAATTGTAGCGACGATATCCTGAATATGTTCCTCCGGAGTAGCTTTACCTGCAATAACGATCATTATAATTCCCATCCTTCCTTGTATGAGAGCGCCTTAGCGTCTGATTTAATCCCCAAAACTCTTCTTCACTTAAACGCTTGTTCGCTTTTAAGCTTTTAATCACTAAAGCAAATATAACATATTCACCCTTTTCAGTCAAGCCGGCTCTTATCCACCTCAAAAAAAAGAATCCAGCAGCCAGCCACCGGATTTCGGCTCTGTACTGCAGGATTCTTATAATGATGTTCCTTTACGTTGTACGCGTCTTTTCCCTTACAGGAGGGAGCAGCTTACTCATATTCACCGTACGCTTGATTTCCCACGTTTCCGGCTTGTCATGTTCATACTGCTCCAGATACAGGATGACTTCCTTCGTGATCGGTGTTGGCGTTGAAGCGCCTGAAGTAACCGCCACCTTATTCACACCTTTCAGCCATTCCTGCTGAATCTCAGCCACATCGGATACACGATATGCCGTAACCCCCGCAATTTCCTCCGATACTTGTGCAAGCCGGTTGGAGTTATTACTGCGAGGATCACCTACAACGATGACCAGATCTGCCTGCCCTGCCTGTTCAGCAACAGCTTCCTGCCGAACTTGGGTAGCCAAGCATATCTCATTATGAATTTCAGCGCCCGGATACTTCTCCAGAAGACGGCTCATAATGTGTTTAATATCCCATTGGCTCATCGTAGTCTGATTCGTAATAAGGATTTTGCCGGGAGGTACGTTCAGTCCGTCGATCTCCTCTTCCTTCTCGATCAAATGAACATGATCGGGCGCAACACCAACAGCCCCTTCAGGCTCTGGATGATTCTTTTTCCCAATATAGATAATATCATAGCCTTCAGCCGTCTTCTCCCGAATCAGGTCATGGGTCTTGGTTACATCCGGACATGTTGCATCCACTGTAGTCAAACCTTTATCACGTGCCATCTTGCGCACTTCCGGAGACACACCATGGGCCGTAAAGATCACTGTTCCACTCTCTACCTGGCTCAAAATATCAATCCGATTCGGACCGTCCAGTGTAATAATACCCTCATCTTCAAAAGAATCCGTCACATGTTGGTTATGCACAATCATACCTAATATATAAATAGGCCGTGGTAGGTCCAGATTGCGTGCCGCCTGGCGCGCCAACACCATCGCATCCACAACTCCGTAACAATATCCCCGCGGCGAAATTCGCAGAACTTCCACTTGGTTGCCACCCGCTTTCTTTCTCGGCAAAGATAGCCGATGTAATTGCAGTCCTGTCTATTATAACCTTATTCGATAGGCGGAGCAAAGACAACCGGCAACCAAATGATAAAGGTCGTTCCTTCTCCACGCCGGGTTACCACCTCGACAGATCCATGGTGCTCCTCAATGATCCATTTGGCAATCGACAGCCCCAGGCCTATGCCTGGTGTGGCCCCACGTGATTCATCTGCCCGATAGAATCGGTCAAAGATAAACGGAACTTCATCCCGATCCATTCCGATCCCCGTATCACTGATACGAAGCCCTACCTGACCTTTATAGAGTATCGCATCAAGCGTAACCGAACCATCCGGAGTGTACTTGAAAGCATTCTCGATAAAAATAAACAGCATCTGCTGCAAATAGTCCTTGCTGCCGTTTACATATATGCCATTCAGAATCGATAGGTCTCCTGGACGCCAGTCTGCCTGATGGTCAAGGAATTGCGATCTGCGAGCCACTTCCTGCACCAGAATTTGCAACGGGATCGGATTCAGTTCGATTTTCTGTCCTGTATCGGCTCTGGCCAACGACAGCATGTCGCTGATCAGCCTGCTCATGCGTTTGCCTTCATCCGCCATATCCTCTATCGCTTCAAGCGACATTTGTTTAACCGTTTCTTCATCCAGATTCGGTCGGTCTGTGCTCTCCTGATCCCACAGCTTCTTGAGGAAATCCACATTGCCACGGATCGTAGTCAGCGGTGTACGCAGCTCATGAGAGGCATCAGACACAAATCTGCGCTGGGCTTTATTCGTTTCTTCCAGGCCCCGGAATGACAGCTCTGTTCGTTCCAGCATATTATTGACTGTTTCAATCAGACGTCCAATCTCATCCTTGGGACCCGTGTACTGTATGCGCACGCTGAGATCATCCCCAGACTGAATCTGATTAGCCGCATCAATTACATTGACGAGTGGCCGCATGGATTTACGAGCAAGAACCAGACCCGAAGTAATCGCAAGTGCCATCGCGACAAGCCAGCCAAAAACCAAAATATTGCGCAGAGCTTCCAGCAATCGCTCCTGGGAACTAACATTGGCCCCGACTTGAAGGAGCCCCCTTATTTCATTGGTTCCCTGAAGAGACAAGGGCTGCTGGTTCACCAAGAAAGGGGTCCCGTTCACATAGATCTTGGATATCCCACGCTTTTTCTGGATCTCATTGGATTTCACAACGGGAAATTGAATCTGAAGCTTCTCCATATTGCCTGATATTTTGCCAGATCTGCTCTGGTAGTCCCACAACTGGATGTAAATTTGAGCTTCCTGAAGCTGACTTTCCGTAAAAGGGTCCAGGTCCAGTGACTGTGAAAGCGGATTGACACCAATCTGATTCGTAATGCGTTCACTTTTATCTTTCAGCTGCTGTTCCACTTCTTGATACGTATTAAAATAAACAAAAGCGTAGATTACAACTCCCCAAAAAATGAGTACGGCTGCCAAGATGCCTGAATACCACGCGGTTAATCTTAACCGAATGGACATGTCAGGAGTCACCTCTCAAAATATAGCCGGCTCCCCGGATGGTCTGGATCAAGCGTTTGCCGCCGTATTCTTCGGTTTTTTGTCTGAGCATGGCAATATACACTTCGAGCACATTGGATTCACCACTGTAATCATAACCCCAGATTTTATCCATAATCAGATCACGGGACAGCACACGTTTCGGATTTTGCATGAACAGATTCAGCAATTCGAACTCCTTGGCAGTCAGTTCCAGACGCTGACCGTCACGCAACACCTCACGAGAATCATTATCCAGAATAATATCCTCATACATAAGACGATTATCAGGCGTGTCTACCATATCTGCTTTACGACGCAGTAAGGCACGGACACGAGCCAACAATTCTTCAAGTGCAAACGGCTTCACGAGATAATCATCTGCACCTGTATCAAGCCCGATTACCCGGCTCTGTACTTCATCTTTGGCTGTGAGCATCAGCACGGGCACCTTGCTCCCTGCTTCCCTGAGTCTGCGGCATACTTCAAACCCGTCAATTTGCGGCATCATGACATCAAGAACCACAATATCCGGCTCTTTATCCATCAGCTTACTAAGGCCCTCCGCTCCATTGGAAGCCGTCTGTACATCATATCCTTCGAAAGCCAGTCCCCGCCGAAGCATGGACACAATTTTTTCATCATCATCCACAATCAGAATAGTTGAGCGCATGGTCTTTCTCCTTTATCCCTTAACGTTTTAATCCCATTGTAACAGGCAAAAGCGCAATCTGCATCTTCTCCAAATACCTTGCTGCTTTTCAAGTCCATCCTGGATGTAGTCCAAGCTTATATAGGGCAAAAAAAGCGAAAGGGCCAACGAACCCTTCCGCTCTTCTGTACCTTATTCTATAACCCAAGTTTCATTATGGTTGTTGCTGCTGTTGTTGATCCGTCGTTTGTGTAGTATCGTAATCGTTTTTGTTGCCGATTTTGATTTTCACATCCATTTTTTTACCGTCCCGAACAACACTCAGTGTCACTTCGCTGCCAATTTCCTGTTTCTTGATGAAATCAATCAAATCCTGGCTTGTGCTGTATGCCGTACCGTTGGCACCTGTGATGATGTCATAAGCACGCAGGTCTGCTTGGTAAGCAGGGGATTGATAGATCGTGCTGGCTACAACAGAACCTTCAGTGATGTCAGTTCCCATCTGTTTAGCCACTTCAGGCGTGAGGGCCATCAGAGATGCACCAATGAACGGTACCGGCTCTTTGGGAACTTCTTTGTTTTCTTTCAGATATTTAACAGCATCCGAGATTACACTCGAAGGAATGGCAAATCCAATGCCCTGTGCATCTGCGCTAACTGCCACGTTCATACCAATGACTTCACCATTGAGGTTAAGCAATGGTCCACCGGAGTTACCCGGATTAATGGAAGCATCCGTTTGTAACAAGTGGCTGTACTCACGAGTTTTGCCTGTTTCTTCGTCTGGAATGCTGATGGTACGTTCTTTCGCACTCAACACACCTGCGGTAACCGTGTGTTCAAATCCTTCCGGGTTACCAATGGCTACAAGCCATTCACCCACTTGTGTACTGTTGGAATCACCCAGTGGAGCGACAGGGAAAGCATCATCGCCACTGTTTTTCTCGATTTTCAATACAGCAAGGTCAAGATCGAAGCTGCTTCCAAGCAATTTCGCTTCATACGGTTTGCTGTTGTTCTCCAGCGTGACCTGAATCACATCTGCACCCTGAACCACGTGTTGGTTCGTCAGGATATATCCTTCTTTGTCAAAAATAAATCCGGAGCCAATACCGAGCGGGACCAACTGATTGCTGCTTTGTTGCTGTTGCTGCTGATTTTGACCTTGGTAGCTATCTGTTCCGCCATTGCTTCCATTACCAAAGAAGTATTGGTACAATGGATCGCTCATCGTAGAACCGCCTTGGCTGCTGCTACGTGAGGACTGCTTGGCGAGCGTTTCAATTTTGACGACAGCCGGACTCGTACTCGTTACCACGGAGGAAACATCCTCTTTACCGGTTGGAAGCAATGACGCTGTCACATTATTGCTGCTGCCCGAATTGGTAGGTGAAGATGACGTACTGGTGCTTTCATTTTCAGCACTTGTGAGCGCTTCCTGCGGTGTAAACATATTTGTTCTGTCCGCTGTATACATCAATACTGTGATGACCAGCATCCCGGCGATAAAAGAGAACAAAAGCGATCTTACGGAAGAACGTGGCCGACGGTTATTATAATTCCAATTGCCATTGTTCTTGCCGCCATTCCCCTGATCTCCTCCGTTGCCTGAACCATTGCCGCCCCCTCTGGATGAGGTATGGGCTTGATCCGATGATTCGTTATTGTAGTTACTGTAGTAAGTAGGCACTGGCTTCACGGGGTCAGGTCTTGTAATCTCTACATTTCCTTCTTCACGTTGACTATGTTCCCCATTATAACTTGCTGTATCTTCCTGATTCACGGACTGAAAAGGTCCATAAGAATAATAATAGGAGGAATCGTCCGTCCCGGATGAATTGCGATTCTCCGCTTGTTTAGTTTCATTTTCCTCGTCTTGACGGTTCGCTCTGTAATTACGTTCGTCCATGCCTCTCTACCTCCCAATCTCTTATCGCAAGAGATATTCTTTAACTGTCCTTATTTTGTACTTTAAACCTTAACCGTACCTTAAAAACAATTAAAAAGGAGATAAAAGCACACTGTTATAGAACATTTTCCCCGCCAAATCTGCATTCTAACCCTTATTCTTCACCCAGCCCTGACGATGAGCGTATATCGCCAGTTGTGTCCGATCGTCCATTTCACATTTCATTAGCAGATTGCTTACATGAGTTTTGACGGTTTTGATACTAATATGTAGTTCTTCCCCAATGTCCTTATTGGTCTTGCCCTCTGCAATCAGCAAGAGAACTTCCTTTTCCCGTTCTGTCAGACCGGATTCATTCTCTCTTGCTGTACGCTGTCTGATGCCACGGGTCAGTGCCTGTGATACATCACCTGTCATAACAGGCATACCCCGGTATGCGCCTTGCAAAGCATAGATCAACTCGTCGGCCGAAACTGTCTTCAGCACATAACTGACCGCTCCGGCTTCAATCGCCTGGACCACAAGATCATCCTCCAGAAAACTGGTCAACATCACAATTTTCAATCCCGGAAACTCCGTCATGATCGCTTTTGTCGCTTCGGCACCATTCATCACCGGCATCATCAGGTCCATCAGGATCAGGTCAGGCAGTTCACTTTGACCCAGCTTGCGCAGCTGATTCAATGCATCCTGTCCGTTACCGGCTTCCCCCATCACATGAAATGTGGGCTCCAGCATTAAATACGTCTTTAACCCCATTCGCACCATATCATGGTCATCCACAATCATTACATTCACTTTTCCGCTCATTCCGTTTCCTCCTCTGGATCTTTCGGAAATTTCGGGATAAATACCCGCACCGTTGTCCCCGCTCCCGGCTTCGATATAATCTGAACCTGCCCGCCAAGCTTCTCTGCCCGTTCACGCATCGTTGATAATCCATATGAACCGGGCCGTTCTGCTTGTTGTAAGAAACCTTGGCCATCATCACTGATGCTCATACTGATCTGATGCTCACTTTCACGTATGGACAGGCTGACCAAACCTGCTTCCGCATGTTTTACTACATTGGCAACCGCTTCCTGAATAACAAGAAACAGCTGGTGCTCAATGGCATCGGAAATTCCGCCATCCAGTTCCAGCTCTTTCACTCCTTTGAGTCCGTTCTGCCTGCAATAATCTGGGAACCAGCTATCCAGTGCTGCGGTGAGATCCCTTCCCTCCAGCTCCACTGGGCGAAGCTGGGCAATAAGTCCGCGCATCTGCCGCTGTGCGATATGCGACATCTGAATTAGTTGATCCAGCACTTTGCTGCCATGCTCGGGATTCATCTCCAGCAGACGTGGTAAGGAGGAAGCCGACATATGCATGGCGAACAGCTGCTGGCTGACCGTATCATGCAAATCTCTTGCCATCCGTTTGCGCTCTTCAATCACAGCGCGTTCCGATGCCTGTTCCTTCTCAATGACTTCCTGCTCACCGAGCCGCTGAAGCAATCTCATTTTTTTCTCAATCGAGTCCATCATGACATTAAATTCCTGATATACCCGTCCGAAGGAGGCATCATCTGCCTCAGGCATTCGAACGGTGAGATTACCCTTGGATACTTTCAGCATATTGAGATCCAGAAGATCGATTTTGCGTTGAAGCCGCAGGGCAGCAATATACCCGGTGATTACGGTAGCCAGTAGAACAACAGCAACATAGGTCCACGCACGCTGATGCCCTGTTCCCATCAGCACTTCCCCGTACAGCAAGTAAAATCCGCCCAAAGTAATGAGCCCGGTCAGCGCAAAATACATCATCAGTTCCCACTTATTTGCCTTGAGAATCGTTCGAATCATGCGTTAACCCACCTTATTCACTTTGACATCTCCAATAAACACACTCACAACAATCCGTACTTTTTTTCCAGCTTCGCGGTAATGCGCCGTTTCAGCCTGAGCACTGCTTAGGAATCCACCACGTTTTTGATTTAACAGGGACATGTCTCCGATAAACGAGTTCGTCGTCACGGTCACACCCAGATCCATATCTTCCGGTACAAATACCTTTACATCACCAATAAAAGAGGAAATGTTAATCTTCGTCTCACCGTAAGGTATTTGCGCCTTCGTCAAATCAATAACCGTATCGCCAATAAACGCCGAAATGTTCATCGGTTTCAGCGAGAACACTTCCTGTCCCATATACAGATCGCCGATAAATGCTGATTTGTTAATCGTATTTCCATTGCCACCATAATAATTGGAATCATCATCATAATTGTCATCGTCAGCAAATGTTCCATAATTTTTTTTGTTTGAGCCGTAACCTTTATGCTTGTGGTGTTGATGGTGATGCTGATGGTGTTGATGTCCGTGTGATTTATGGTCTTCCTTATCTGTATAAAATGAGCCATGCAAATCATTCTTTTGTTCCTGTTTCGGTTTGCCGAATGTCTTCTCGAACTGTTCATCAAACGAAGACGGCATCTCCAGATCCTCAGGGGACAACGGCTTATACGGTTGCTCCGGTGGAGGTGGAGGCGGCTGTACTTGATCATGATGCTTCCGGTCACGACGACGGGGTCCAATCAGAACAAATAAGCCCCCACCAATTAGCATCACCGGGATCAGATAGCGAATGAACTCACCCATAGAGTAATCAATCCATCCCAGATTACGTGCCAGAAAGTATCCACCAATCGCCAGGACTATGGCAGGTCCAATCAATGCATGACTCCCATTGCGCCGAATGTCGGTTATTCCCTTTACACCCCACCAAATCAAAAATAACGGCCAATATGTTCTGAACATGTATCCTATATCAATGTCATAGCCCAATTGCCTGAACAATATTATTGCGCCAATCGCAATAAGGGGTATGCCAACCCACCAGCGGTCCCGCGTAGATCGTTTCATCGCTCATGTCTCCTTTGTCTGTATTCTGTATCCAGTTTACATCAGACAAGAGTTGGTTAACAGCGGCGGCAGATGGAATTGATCTCGGTCTCCAGACGGAGGCTGAAGGATATTTATGTAAAAGTTACTTGCAAGCCCAAATTAAAAACACCCCGGAGCTACCGCTCCAGGGTGCTGAAAATTTATTTATTTTTGAAATTTTCCTGCTTTGCCGACTTGGCTTGTTTGGCCTGTTTGGCCTGTTTGGCCTGTGTTTTCCACACCAAATTCAGCATTGAATTTTTCATCAGGTGTTTTGAAATTTTCCTGTACTTTGTTTTGCTCGGATTGTTTTACTTTGTTTGCTACGTTTTCTTGTCCAAACTCCTCATTGTACTTCTCGTTTGGTGTTTGGAATCCTTGGGATTTCTTAGCCACAACGATCACCTCTCTCTTCATATTTACGCTGCATTGCTGCTGCGCGGGGTTTGTCCCCAGTCCATATTATGTGAAGAGTGCATGGCAGTTATTCATCCATTAAATTCAACAATTAAACGGCCTTGTCCAACCATGAATCCGGTACGGATTTGTACACATCGATGGCTTCCGATAACTCTTCCAGCATTTTTTCAGTGCATTTCCCAGTACCTTGCTTGATCACCTGTACTTCGACGTCCTTTTTGCCCCATTCTTTGTACACTTGCTTTGTTGTAGGGAAATAAAGATCGATTTTATTGCCCTTAATCGCGGAGCCCGTGTCTGCAACGATACCGTAGCCGTAGCCGGGAATATATAAAATGGAACCCAGTGGAAACAGCCTTGGATCAGCTGCAATCGTAGAGACTGTTTCTTTATCGCGGCGCACCTTTACACCTGAATATGTAATGCCATATTGAGGATGTTTAGGTCCTTTGCCGGTTGATTCCACACCTGCAGTGTATCCGGTAGCCGTCACCTTGTGTGTATCCAATACCTGTTCTGTCCGCGGAGCGAGCACCGGCATGGAAGGGTCAACTCCGATCTGCTTCTTCGGTATTTCCGACCGTGGAATAACAATCGGCTGCGGAGACCACATCAAACCCATATAGACCATGGTGGAGAGTTGAGCCTGATCACTGTATGCAAATACCGCCGTTTCTAAATACTCGCCTTCACGCTCACTTGAAGTTTCGTTGTTGCGACTCTCTACGTACAGGACTTCATTTTCCTCTTCAAAGGTATACGCATCTGCCTGATTCAAGCTCACAATAACTCCAGTGAGCACCACACAGCAAGAGATGATAAACCGTATGTTTTTCTTTTGAATTAAAAATTGCTTTTTCATTATAGAACCTCCCCCTTACTGCAAAGGTTTTCCAAAATGAAAAAATTATATACTTTTCTTTATGTAGGCTTCTTAACAGGGTGTCCAGGCAACCTAAAAACAACAAAAACCAGCTAATGTTTGTCAAGCATTTCAGGTTGGATGAGTTTTCTTTTCATGTTATACTTTTTTCGACCAATGCAAATAACCTCCACTGCAATGGAGGTTCTGGTTAAATATGGATTACGCTTGGTAGGGCTGGCCCTTCTTCAAGATGGCGAAAATGTGATGCAACAGCTTGTTTGCGCAGGCGATCACAGCCACCTTGTAGGGCTTGCCCTCGTTTCTTTTTTTCTCGTAGTACGAACGGATTCTTGCATTCGCATTCTTTCGCATTCCACATCGCACCGCTAAATATAGCGAACGTCTGAGCCTTTTAGAGCCTCGTTTCGTAATTCGTGTACTTGTCGCTGTGAACTTT
>NZ_JAROCD010000039.1:0-1046 GCF_030433635.1 Paenibacillus vandeheii | reverse complement strand
CTAATCGGTAATAGGACTATGTTCTTGTCCATTCCGGCGATCGGTACAAGTTATTGTTCCTCGACAACCCGGTCTCAGATTTCATAATAAAAAAAATAAAACAAAAAAGCCGCTATAATAGCGACTTTGAATGGGACAAGAACTTGTACCTTTGTCAGCATCGTTGTTTACTGTTTTCATCCCCTATCGATCTCATTAATTAATTTAATAAGTGACTCCGTTTTTTCAACTGATATTTTGTACCCAGTGTCCGTATCATCTTTATTCATGTACATCGCATTACTTTTCTTCGTTTTGTCGTTAATATTGATCCATAAATAACACGAAATTTCATTACCATCGTTCTGAATGGTCACTTCATAATTTGGAGAAGCTACATTAGCTATTCCGCTTATTTTTTGAATCCTTAATCGCATCAGTAAACTATGTGGTGTTCGAAGAATCTTCAACTTCAAGGATTACATCCTTTTGAGTATGAAGCTTGTATTCCTGAATTGTTGTGCGTATCGGTAATTTATTAATTATGATTTTCCCTTGAATTGCTCTTTCGGTACCAGAACTCCCCTCAATTTTTTCACTCGTTGTATTACAAGCGACACTTACCAGCATAAACACAACAAGCAAAAATAAAACACTTGTTTTTCGCATCTTTAGAACCCACTTCCAAATTTAATTGTATTACCTTAAAAGACGTTACATAATTGAAAAACATTTCTGGAAAAGGATATTTTCTCAAATGTTTATTCTTCATTTATTCCTATAAAATGATTTTTTTACATACATCGGCCATTTCAATTCCTTCAAAATTTCTTGCTTATTGGTGTTAGATTAATTATAAACCTTCTGCAAAATGAAAATAACACCCTTTATAACGAGTTCGCACAGATAGGATATCAGTACTTCACATCTTACAAAGAGTGTTTACGTCAATAGTACTTACGCGATTGAACCTTGTACCAACAGGTAAGTGCAGTGGTGGGTAAGCTTTTCTTATCATCTGATTTTTTTAGTCCACACTAAAATTTCCCACGCTATTTATGGATACG
>NZ_JAROCD010000038.1:0-1191 GCF_030433635.1 Paenibacillus vandeheii | reverse complement strand
GTTCCCTCCGAGACGGATCCCGAGTAGTGCGGGGCACGTGAAACCCCGTATGAATCCGGCAGGACCATCTGCCAAGGCTAAATACTTCCTAGCGACCGATAGTGAAGCAGTACCGTGAGGGAAAGGTGAAAAGCACCCCGGAAGGGGAGTGAAATAGAACCTGAAACCGTGTGCTTACAAAAAGTCAGAGCCCGTTTTAGGGGTGATGGCGTGCCTTTTGTAGAATGAACCGGCGAGTTACGTTCCCGTGCAAGGTTAAGGTGAAGAGCCGGAGCCGCAGCGAAAGCGAGTCTGAATAGGGCGACTTAGTACGTGGACGTAGACCCGAAACCGGGTGATCTACCCCTGTCCAGGGTGAAGGTGCGGTAACACGCACTGGAGGCCCGAACCCACGCATGTTGAAAAATGCGGGGATGAGGTGGGGGTAGCGGAGAAATTCCAATCGAACTCGGAGATAGCTGGTTCTCCCCGAAATAGCTTTAGGGCTAGCCTCGGAAAACAGAGTCGTGGAGGTAGAGCACTGATTGGGTGCGGGGCCCGCAAGGGTTACCAAGCTCAGTCAAACTCCGAATGCCATAGACTTACTTCCGGGAGTCAGACAGTGAGTGCTAAGATCCATTGTCAAAAGGGAAACAGCCCAGACCATCAGCTAAGGTCCCCAAGTGTGTGTTAAGTGGGAAAGGATGTGGAGTTGCACAGACAACCAGGATGTTGGCTTAGAAGCAGCCACCATTGAAAGAGTGCGTAATAGCTCACTGGTCGAGTGACTCTGCGCCGAAAATGTAACGGGGCTAAACACACCACCGAAGCTATGGCTTGATGCTTTGCATCAGGGGTAGGGGAGCGTTGTATAAGGGTTGAAGGTGTACCGTAAGGAGCGCTGGACATTATACAAGTGAGAATGCCGGTATGAGTAACGAAAAGATCAGTGAGAATCTGATCCGCCGAAAGCCTAAGGGTTCCTGAGGAAGGCTCGTCCGCTCAGGGTAAGTCGGGACCTAAGGCGAGGCCGAAAGGCGTAGTCGAAGGACAACAGGTCGAAATTCCTGTACCACCGTAAGCCGTTATGAGCAATGGGGGGACGCAGCAGGGTAGTGACGCGGACTGATGGATGTCCGTCTAAGCAGTGAGGCTGATGTGTAGGCAAATCCGCACATCGTAAGGCTGGGCTGTGATGGGGAGCGAAAATTA
>NZ_JAROCD010000037.1:0-1267 GCF_030433635.1 Paenibacillus vandeheii | reverse complement strand
GCACCGCTAAATATAGCGAACGTCTGAGCCTTTTAGAGCCTCGTTTCGTAATTCGTGTACTTGTCGCTGTGAACTTTCCTGAACTGAAAATCCCTGGGTCAAGGCCCGCAAACGCCACAAGTTGCTTCGCATCACTAAACTGTTTCACATCACCTAGTTCAGCTACAATGGCTGCGGCCAGTTTCGTTCCAATTCCCGGGATACTTCTCACCAGTTCCACTTCAGGCAGATTTTCTGCGATTTCCTCCATTTGTTTTTCGATTTCCTCCAGTTGCCGAATCATCGTCAACAATAAAGAGACCATTCCGAGCAGTGCCTTGCTTTGAGCGGGGCTACGCCGAATTTCTTTCCATTCATCCAGTACTTCCTCCAGTTTTCTCGCTTTTTCATTGGTCCATCGCTTGGAATGGGATCGTCCCGAATTACCCTGAATGACTTCATTCCAATTCGTCATACTTCCCTCCAAACAATGAGTCAGCACGGTCAATGATGTTGTTGAAAACACATTGTAAAATATCTGCTCATACGCCGGAAACACTTGCTCCAGCAAGGCTCTGCTGTTCAGCTTCGCTTGCACAAAGATTCCCGTAACAAACTCATGCTGCCGAGTCAAATGCTGTAGCTCTGTAAACGTCTCATCCCAGTCTCGATGCGGCTTCACGTCGCCGCGATAGTACATCTCTGCCAGATGCCAAGCATCTGCAGCATCTGTTTTAACTTTGCGTAACTGCGTTCCCTTGGCTCGCTTGGATTGCAAGGGATTCACAATGTAGTAGGTGTAGCCACTCCGATTCAGACACGACATCAAGGCACGATGGTAATGCCCAGTCGCCTCCAAAACAACCACTGGAGCAACACCCGTTTCGGCTTGAAGGGCGCCTAACATCTCCGTGAATTGTTCGAATCCACTCGCAACATGCTCAATGACGATAGCTTTGCCAACGGGCTCATTTCGTTTTTGAAACACCTGTATCACACTTGAACCTTTAGCGACATCTACACCAACAACAGGCTCCATATGCTCACTCCTTATCTTTTGTTTCGCCGGTCCTTTCCACGATGGTTCCAAACCCATAGCTTCGCTTGTTATACGGGGTCAACTGCCCCTACCAGCCCAAACATGGTCTTTTGGAGGTCGTGGGAGAACTGTTTTTGTTACGAGGTCCTAGCCCCTAAAACCGCCACGTTCTCCCGGCTTCCCCCATCGTAAAACGACCACAAAAAAAGGCCAACCAGTAATTACTGGCTAACCTGATAATACGAAAAA
>NZ_JAROCD010000036.1:0-1594 GCF_030433635.1 Paenibacillus vandeheii | reverse complement strand
GGTTGTCGTCAGCTCGTGTCGTGAGATGTTGGGTTAAGTCCCGCAACGAGCGCAACCCTTGATCTTAGTTGCCAGCACTTCGGGTGGGCACTCTAAGGTGACTGCCGGTGACAAACCGGAGGAAGGTGGGGATGACGTCAAATCATCATGCCCCTTATGACCTGGGCTACACACGTACTACAATGGCCGGTACAACGGGCAGTGAAACCGCGAGGTGGAACGAATCCTAAAAAGCCGGTCTCAGTTCGGATTGCAGGCTGCAACTCGCCTGCATGAAGTCGGAATTGCTAGTAATCGCGGATCAGCATGCCGCGGTGAATACGTTCCCGGGTCTTGTACACACCGCCCGTCACACCACGAGAGTTTATAACACCCGAAGTCGGTGGGGTAACCGCAAGGAGCCAGCCGCCGAAGGTGGGATAGATGATTGGGGTGAAGTCGTAACAAGGTAGCCGTATCGGAAGGTGCGGCTGGATCACCTCCTTTCTATGGAGAATCGTTTCCCGCGTGGAAACATTCAAAACCGCAGCTTAGCTGCAAAACTACTCACTCGTTGCTCAGTTTTGAGAGCTCAAACTCTCAAACGTTTGGTGGCGATAGCGAAGGGGTTCCACACGTTCCCATCCCGAACACGACCGTTAAGCCCTTCAGCGTCGATGGTACTTGGACCGCAGGGTCCTGGGAGAGTAGAACGCCGCCAAGCGTAAACCCATTACGGGTTTCAATATGATATATAATGTGGGCCCTTAGCTCAGTTGGTTAGAGCGCACCTCTGATAAGGGTGAGGCCGGTGGTTCGAGTCCACCAGGGCCCACCATGTATACCTTAAAATCTAATATGGGGCCATAGCTCAGCTGGGAGAGCGCCTGCCTTGCAAGCAGGAGGTCAGCGGTTCGATCCCGCTTGGCTCCACCAACAAGATTTTACAAGCTTGTTCTTTGAAAACTAGATATCGAAACGAAATTTTGCGATTTAGAACATTCCTTTTTAAGCTGAACTTGTGTTAAAACAAGTTTCAATAAATAGTGAAAACTGCATGAGCGAGTGATCGAAATGGAGCGACTTTTGGCTTTGGACGCAGTCCAAAACAAGCGGAGCGACAGCTCGAACACGAGCGAGTTGGTTAAGCTACTAAGAGCACACGGAGGATGCCTAGGCGCTAGGAGCCGATGAAGGACGTGGCGAACAACGAAACTGCCTCGGGGAGCTGTAAGCAAGCTTTGATCCGGGGGTGTCCGAATGGGGAAACCCAGCTGGGGTAATTTCCAGTTACTCACAACTGAATACATAGGTTGTGTAGAGGCATACCAAGGGAACTGAAACATCTAAGTACCTTGAGGAAGAGAAAACAATAGTGATTCCGTCAGTAGCGGCGAGCGAACGCGGAGAAGCCCAAACCAGAGAGCTTGCTCTTTGGGGTTGTGGGACGTCTCACATGGAGTTACAAAGGAACCGGTTAAGTGAAGAGGTCTGGAAAGGCCCGCCAAAGAAGGTAAAAGCCCTGTAATTGAAAGTTGGTTCCCTCCGAGACGGATCCCGAGTAGTGCGGGGCACGTGAAACCCCGTATGAATCCGGCAGGACCATCTGCCAAGG
>NZ_JAROCD010000035.1:0-1625 GCF_030433635.1 Paenibacillus vandeheii | reverse complement strand
CCGCAGGGTCCTGGGAGAGTAGGACGCCGCCAAGCGAAGAACCACTGCCGATGTTATTCGGTGGTGGTTTTTATTTGCGTTTTTTTACTATAAATCATAGGTGAAACGATTATAAGATACGAATATATGTTATTTCCTGAGAGATGCCCGTGCATCTCTTGTTTGACTTTGTCCCGTTCCTCTGACACACTCATAATTGGATACATACATCACGCATCAGGACATGATTTGAAAGATATCATAACTTAGAAAACGGGGTGCAGGACGACATGGAAATTCAGAAATTGACCGTAGATGATTTTGAACCAGCTATGGCACTCTCCGAGTATGCTTTTCAAGTGGTCATGAGTGAAGAACAAACGGAGAAACGGCGGAGTCAATTTGATTCACAGGATATATGGGGTGTATTTGAGGAAGGACAATTGGGTGCCAAACTTCACATTATTCCTTTTCAAACCTATATTCATGGAAGATCATTCGAGATGGGCGGTATTGCGGGTGTAGCCACATGGCCAGAATATAGACGCAAAGGCTGGGTAGCTGGGCTGTTGCAGCATGCGCTAGAGGAAATGAACCGTAATAAACAAAGTATATCGTTTTTGCATCCGTTCTCTTTTGCTTTCTATCGGAAGTATGGTTGGGAGACTTATGTTGAATTTAAACGATATAAAGTGCCTACAGCTCATCTGCCTGCGAAAAAGGAAACCCCTGGAACAATTCGACGCGGCGATCCGGGACTCAGCACATTAAAGGAAGTATACAGTGCTTATGCTGAGCGCTATAACGGAACCTTGATCCGGAACGATGCAAGATGGGAGAATTCTGTTCTCACTAATGGAGCCAACCAAAAGGCTGTATATTATGATGAAGCTGGTAAAGCACAAGGGTATCTTTTGTATGAGGTTAAAGAAAGAAAGTTTAGCATTCGAGAGATGGTTTATCTGAATGAAGAGGCTAGACAAGCCTTGTGGACCTTTATATCTAACCATGATTCAATGATAGAGGAAGTTACCTTACAGGCACCAGCCAGTGATATGCTTGCTTTTCAATTGGATAATCCGCGAATTCAGCAGGAAATTGTACCTTTCTTCATGGCACGTATTGTGAGTGTGGAGCAATTTATTTCACAGTATCCTTTTGCGAGTCAAGACTCACCCGTACAGATTAATCTTCAGGTAGAGGATGCCTATGCACCATGGAATGAAGGGGTATGGCAATTGAATGTGGCGATGAACGGTACAGCTTCGATTTGGAAAACAACTGAGCCGGCAGCTAAAGATCAGACCGTTAAGGTAGACATTCAAGCGCTCACCGCGATGCTGATGGGTTATCGGAGGCCTACGGAGATGGCTCAAATAGGCAGAATTGAAGGACCGACAGGAGCGATTAAGGCTTTGGAACAAGCGATCCCTAAACGGGAAACGTATTTACTTGATTTCTTTTGATCCCTTTTGACTTTCATGACGAGAGTTCTGACTCATTTTCATTTAGATTTAGCTTGCATAGCAATACGTTGCTATGGTGAGAAAAAAAGACTTCTCCAGCTTTTGGTCAAGACCCCATTTTGTAGACATTATAAAAAGACCCTAGGCTGCAAACTGGCGTCGGTACTCTACCGGCGTCAG
>NZ_JAROCD010000034.1:0-1760 GCF_030433635.1 Paenibacillus vandeheii | reverse complement strand
ACTTTACGAACTTTAGGCTCGTCATAACAGTAAATTTCACAACTGTCCTTCATAAATATACCCTCCAGTCAATCAAAGTTGTATTTGATTATTGTTACCTTACCATATTATAATTATTCAATCAAACGAAAATTTGATTGAAGTTGATTACTCAATTGAAGGAGGATAACTATGTACGATGTGTTAGTTATTGGTGCAGGACAAGCCGGATTAGCCACAGGGTATTACTTAAAACAAACGGGTTTAAACTTTATGATTCTGGACTCTGCACCATCAATAGGCGATTCTTGGCGTCGCCGATACGAATCACTCCATCTCTTCACACCTCGCATGTATGATGGATTACCAGGAATGTTGTTGAATGGGGATCAAAATGGTCTACCGAGTAAAGATGAGATTGCAAGTTATCTTGAATCATATGCAAATCACATGGAGTTACCCATCATGTTGAAATGTTTAATTAAACGACTTCGTAAGAAGGATAAACACTTCATAGTAGAATCATCCAATGGTGGTATAATGGAGGCGCGTAAAATTATCGTTGCAACAGGCCCTTTCCAAGTCCCCAATATCCCGCCCTTTTACAAGTCCTTTTCAGATGAAATTATCCAGTTGCATTCTTCAGAATACTTAAATCCGGAACAGTTAAGACCTGGAAACACGGTGGTTGTTGGTGGAGGAAACTCTGGTGCTCAAATAGCAGTGGAGCTGGCAAAAGATCAAAATAGAAACAACTCAATATACATATCCATAGCACGGGAGATTGCGTTTAAGCCTTTGTACATTATGAATCGAAGCATCTTCTGGTACTTTGAAAAACTCGGGTTTCTCCGTGCTAAGACTCAGAGTCCAGTTGGTAGATGGTTAAAAAACCAGACTGAGCAAGTATATGGATATGATCTGAAACGACTAATTAAAAGCGGAGAAGTATGTGTTGCTCCTCGGGCACTGAACGCTAGTGGCAACTATATTACATTTGAGGATGGGACTCAGATCAAGGTGAATAATATAATTTGGGCTACTGGATTCAGGCGAGATGACCAATGGATTGATATACATGACGCATTTAATTTGCATGGCCAAATTCAACATACTGAAGGTGTTTCCCAGGTTGCTGGATTGTATTTTGTCGGGCTACCTTGGCAAAGTTCTAGGGGTTCAGCCTTATTGGGTTGGGTAAAATATGATGCTCAAAAAATTGTAAGCCATCTAAATGCAACTTTTAATTAGAAAATGCTTCTGTTTTCACTAACGGTTGAAAATAGGGATCGGTGCAGAAAAGCTACGATCCTTTTTTTATACCTTTACGGACATTCAACTACCCTTCGTTAGCTTAATGATTTAACGAAGAAAAGACCGATTAGTTATATTCCTAATCGGTAATAAGACCATGTTCTTGTCCAATACAGTAATCGGTTCAAGTTCTTGTCCCTCTACAAGTACAAGTCAGGACAAAGTACGATCTAGATAATATTTTCACTCTTTGATACAAAAGCACATTCGCCATCCTCTACATTTCTTTGCTAAAGTGCTTATTGACGAGCTTGTTATATCCATTTCAAATGGGATTAAAGTTCCAGTTGATATACTTCCGAGTATTGAAGCTGGTCTTTTGATCATAATCCAGCCTTCAGCGTTTTAGTCACTCAAAAGAGACCCACCACTTCCACTTTAGATATTCACCTAATCGGTAATAGGACTATGTTCTTGTCCATTCCGGCGATCGGTACAAGTTATTGTTCCTCGACAACCCGGTCTCA
>NZ_JAROCD010000033.1:0-2221 GCF_030433635.1 Paenibacillus vandeheii | reverse complement strand
AGCGTTCGTCCTGAGCCAGGATCAAACTCTCCAATAAAGTATTGAAAAGAGCGATATGCTCATTTTGAAACTGACGATTCATTATGAATCAAAAGTTACTATCCATTTGTTCAGTTTTCAAGGAACTTGTGTCCGTTCGTGTTGACGCTTGTCAACCGGACAGGAATCTTATCTTATCATGTTGACCAAGTAGCCGTCAACTCTTTTTTTCGTCAGCGTTCAAAGCGTTTCGACAATCATTCGTTTGAGGCGACAAGAAATAATATATCATGATCTAATTCATTTAGCAAGCACTTTTTAATAACCTTTATATAAATACTTTATAATCCGCAAGTACCATAAATAAAGAAACTCTTAACTACAGCATTCGACAGCTTATATCAATCCAGAAAAATCGACTATATTTACATACAGATATTTTCGGTTTACTAAATAAATGGATAATTCTATTTACTAAAAACGGATAGACACATCTACTTTTACGCAAATAGTATTAGATAACTATTTAGAGGATACTTTTATATAAGAAGTGTTTTCCTCTACTCCCTTTGATGTAAGTGATCCAAACGCTCTATAATACGGTATATATAGTATAGATTAAGGGATGAATGCTACTTCCATTCCAATGTTTATGACATGCTGCTCGATGATGCTTAATTCAGAACCCGCTTTCTAAATCACAATCGGCTTTATTCATATTGAAGATGCACGGATGAATAACCTATATGGGGTGAACACATATGAAACAATGGCTGAAGGACATTCGAAAGGGTTATGGTAAAAAGCTCGTTTCCATTCATGCATGGAATGCCTGGATTGTTGTCATCCTCGCGGTAACAGGTCTTATGTTAGTTGGTGGTTTCTGGCGTGAGTTACTCGGGATTGGACGCGTATGGTTAAAGTGGCTGCATATTATCGTCGGGCTCGCTATGCTGGCACCCGTAGTATATTACTTGCTTTTGGCAGGAAAGCACTGGAAACAACTTCGCAATAGGCCTTGGCAGAGAGCAAATACTATCGTTGTTCTTGCACTGCTGGTAGGGTGGCTGTTATCAGGTATTGTATTATGGCAGTTCAAGCTCGCTGGACCGAGATGGTCGAACGCTGCGCTTCTAATTCATGATTTGCTGACTTGGGTTGGCCTGCCTTATATTATCTACCACTCCATCACGCGAACCAAGTGGTTAAAAGACCCTGCACGACGTGCAGTAAATACAACGACAATAGTAGCAGAAGCTAGAAAAATGGCGCATCCAACTGATGCTCCTGATGAAATTACGCCACCAGCAGCGATAGCTCCTACAGAATCTTTACGTACCCCAAAGGAAGGTTCTCTCCATCAACCTGAGAAACCTCAATCCGTGTATACACGGCGGGCATTTATTCGGTCTGCTGTTGGCGTGGGGCTAGCTGTGACTTTGGGACCTACTTTTATATCTTGGGTTGGACGGAACCTCAATATAGACAACAGTATTGATAGCATGCTGGAGAATGACCCCAATCGCATGGTGCCCTTACCGCAAGCATTACCTGCTTCTTCACCACCCGTGGGAGGCGGAGCCGAAGGTCATTTTCGCGTTTATACGGTAACACCGATACCTTCCTTTTCCAATGAAAACTGGTCATTCCGGATCGATGGGCTTGTTGAACGGGCGCAAGTCTGGAACTGGGAACAGTTCGTGAAGCTTGCACGTACGGTTCAGGTTAGTGACTTTCATTGCGTTACAGGCTGGTCCGTATATAAGAATACTTGGGAAGGAATATCCCTTAAACAACTATTGACCCAAGCAGGAGTTAAACCCGAAGCGCAAAGTGTTAAGTTCTACTCCGGAGATGGTGTGTATACGGATGCCATTACGATGGATCAGGCGCAGATGGATGATATTATGATCGCTGTCATGCATGATGGCAAACCAATTCCCGCAGATCTGGGCGGTCCGGTACGATTGGTCATTCCCCAGATGTATGCCTATAAGTCCGTCAAGTGGCTGAATCGCATTGAACTGATCGACAGCGACCATATCGGTTACTGGGAAGAACGTGGATACGACAAGGACGCATGGCTCACGGGTGCTTCTCAGGCGCGTTCCTGATTTAAGTTGATACGGATGTAAAGTTGAGTTTGAATATACGTGTGTAAACCAAAGGGGCTGTCTCAAAAGCCCTTAAAAAGCGTATCAGCAAAAAAGAAATAACACTCCTACGTTCGAAAAAGGACAAA
>NZ_JAROCD010000032.1:0-5125 GCF_030433635.1 Paenibacillus vandeheii | reverse complement strand
GGTTTCTTTTTGTTTTACAATTTGGAAAACAGGGCTGTCCCTAGCCAATTTTATGACTTATGGGACAGCCCCTTTTTTTGTTGTCGCGTTCACAGGATAACGTGTGTATAATGGGCTGTTGCAGGAGACGATTCAGGGGTTAAAGTTGTACAATAACGTAAAGGATACAAGACAAGGACGTGGTCTAATTTATGATTCGTACACTCGCCATCTCACGGGATCATCAGGTATCTGTAAATGTACCGCTTACACAGCTGGATCTGCAGGAATACGCTTGGGTTTGGGCGGATTTCAATCAGCCTTCGGAAGAGGAAAGCCGGTTGCTGGATACATATTTTCATTTTCACCCATTAGCTATTGAGGATTGTATGCTTGTGCTGCAGCGGCCCAAGCTCGATTATTATGACAACTTACAGTTCCTTGTGTTGCATGCGCTGAACCCTTCCACATTGGAAGCGGAGGAGGTGGATCTGTTTCTAGGTTCGAACTTCCTGGTTTCCTTTCATCATGGGGCGCTGGAAGAAGTCGATGAAGCGTGGGATCGGTTGCTGCATCATGCGCACGAACGAACCATCTGGGCTCGGGGTCCGGTAGCAGCGGCGTATACGGTGATGGACAAGCTGGTCGATCATTATTTCCCGTCTCTGTTTGCCATTGAGGATGAGCTGGCTGAACTGGAGAACCGGGGCGGCAAGGAGTCGGTGGAAGACCTGATGAATCAGGTGTTCGACCTGCGCAGTCGATTGCTGAAGCTTAGACGAACGGTAGTGCCCATGCGGGATTTGCTCTATCGGGTAGTTAATTCCCAACATGTGCAGCGATCAGGGGAGCATACCGTATATTTTACGGATATCTATGACCATTTGTTGAAGCTGACCGACATGATTGAAGCCGATCGGGAAATGACGGCAGACCTGCGCGACAGTTACATCTCCTTGAATTCTAATCGAATGAACCAGATTATGAAGACCCTTACCGTGATTACAACCGTTTTTATGCCACTGACGCTGATTGCGGGGATCTATGGCATGAACTTTGCCTATATGCCTGAGCTGCAATGGAAGTTTGGGTATGGGGCAGTGCTGCTGCTGATGTTTGTTCTGGGCGGAAGCATGGTGGCTTGGTTTGTGAAGCGGGGCTGGTTTAAGTAAGGAAGAATAGAAGCTAAGCGGGATAACAAGTAAATAGTAAGATAAAGGTCAGCGATCTGCAAAGATCGCTTCTTTAGCCTGTGAAAGATGTGTATAAAGCACATATAGGAGTACATATTGATTCGTTGTCTGAATAGATGTCCACATGTGGATAAGATAAATGAAGAAGCATCATGTGCACAACTAGATTTTGAGGGAATTGGGGCTGTTACAAACATGGGTAAAAAGGTAAAAGGTAAAAGGCATCTTCAGTACTGAAGACGCCGTAGGGAATTTCTCAAGGAGCGGATTCCATGAGCTGAATTTCAACATGGGATCGATATCATAAAATGAAATGAAATGAACCGTGCTAAGTGTTCATCCTAAGTTAACTTGCTACATGCCATTCAGGGGTTACTCGGATGGCTCCAGTACAAAAGTGGCCGTAGCGGCAGGTTGTCCATTCACAACAATCGTTAGCGTATGCAAGCCAGCGTAATGCTTTCTCGTCGTAATGACTTTGAACGATTGCTTCGTTGCAACTCTAGTTCTCCCGGTAGGGAAATTCTTGTCCGAGCATTTGAAACGTTTGGGTGCCTGCTTGCCATTCGCTTTCATATATCCAATTTCATATTCGATCCGCAGCATCTGGGACTGACCACTTTCGTTCACGACATCAAAGGAAAAATGAAGGTCCTCTCCAATGGCCACGGTATCACTTGCAAGCTGAAGATGCTCGATATGTGTCGCATCCTGCTCGACATAGCCAAAGAGACTTAGCGCCTTCGGATGCCCTTTTTTCAGCAAGGAGCGGCTTGCATGACGAACAATCCAATCGGTATGCTCATGTTGTCCATACCAGCTGAAGGCCAAATCCAGAACCAGTGCCGGATGATCTTTTGAGATGTCGTTCAGGTGATTGGCTACACTTTTCCGGACATACAGGGACTCGTCCTGCTTCAATTCATGAAGAATGGGAAGTACTGGTGTTGGATCGGTGATGAATCCCCGCAGTTTGGAGCCCCATGGTAGACGTGGGCGACTGCCTTCACTGGCAAGTCTGCGAATATGCTCATTGGGGCTGCTTGTCCACTGCATCATTCGTTTCATCGTTTCGATAGGATATCGTTCAATAAACGGGCGTACCGCGAACTCGGAACTGGAATAAGGTGTGAAGAGGGTCAAGTACTTCATGGATAGCTCGTAGTTTTCCGGTGCAAGTCCATTCACTTCGACAAAATCCGGTACGAACAGATACTCGACTCCTCGCATCTGTGGTGCTGCCTGCTCAATCACATGCAATGCTTCTTCATAGTTGTCAGGCAGAACCTCGGTCAAAGCGAGTGTAATCCGGCGGATACGAGCTTTGAATTCCAGCTCTCCCCAGCCCTCGGCGAATACAAGTTCACGAAATTGCTGCTTGTCCAGCTTGGGGTAAAATTGGTGTAACCGTTCTCCCGTCCGTTCGATTAATGCGGGAGTATATTTATCTTTGAACAGTTCCATAGTCCGCCTCCTTTAATTACTATCCAGTATACCTCAAATCATAGGAATAAGAACATAGGTTCCTAAAAATATCTATTATGAATAGGTTCTTACTTACTATGAAAGAATGAGTGGAATGAAGGGGAAGAATAAGGTTGAAGTGGATTAAGCACCCCCTAATGAAAGAGGGCGCCTGGGAAAAGTGTTAGTTTTTTTTGCTTCTTTTGGGACGACGTTTCGTGGTATTGGACTTATTACGGCCGGATTTGCTATTCGAATTACGTTTGCGTGGAGCAGAAGTCGTTTTCTTACGGCGTTTGCGTGAGCGAGGTGGAGAATACTCTTCATAATCTTTATCCGCCGCACTGCTTTTTTTTCCTTTTCCAAAAGGCAGAATCCCCATCACCAGTTTCATCATTGGTGCCATCTGCTGGAAACCGCCAACGACCTTTTGCATTTTGCCGATTCCGCTCATGATGCCATCAATTCCACCGAAGCGGTCGATCATTCCTTTCAGTTCGCCGATATTGGCCAGGGAAAAGCCTGAGGAAGACGCAGGCGCTTCCACTGGAACAGGAGAAACAAGAGGAGCTCCCCCGCCTAACAAGTCTCCACCACCTGGACTATAAGGTACAAGTGCCGATGCTTCAACTTCTTGGAGTGGAGGATAGTATGGATCTACACCAGGATACATGGGCTGAACCTGGCCTTCATTCAATGACCGCGGGATCGCCCCAGGCGGCATATAGGCAGAAGTATGGGGCTGCCGATGCGTATGGGAAGACGGACGCTGCCGTGGAGCGGGCCGGCGGTGATAATAATGCTGAGGCATGAACTATCACGTTCCTTCTATGTTGGATTTCGGAATTGCGTTCCTTCAGCTGCTCGATGTGCATAACAGACCGAGATGGAACTCCCTTTTGATATACTGTATGTCATTAGCGGAGAGACGGCGTAGGCGAGTATCCCGTAAAGCGGGATATTTGCGGATTTGGGCGCAGGAGAGGATGAGAGGTTCACAGTAGAATTTTATCGTTTAGACACAAATTCGTCACATTTAAAATGGGTAAATACCTACAAGTTTAATTGGAAATATACGTGGGAAAAGGTTGAAAACCGTGAGATAGAGGGGGATTGTGCGCGCAGGGAGGACATTAATACGCCATGTAAGCGGTAACATGTATTTTTGTTCTGTAGTGCGTGAAATCGTTAACGCTTGAAATACCAACTCAGGGTGAGTACAATGAAGGTACACAGTAACCGCTAGGGGATGATGATGAAATGCAGCTGAAAAAGCTAAATGATAAAAGCATTGAACAATTATTTGAGGCTATTTTGACTCTAAAAGATATTGAAGAGTGTTATGTGTTTTTTGATGACCTCTGCACCGTAAACGAGATTCAATCCATGTCCCAGCGGCTGGAAGTAGCACGTATGCTTGGCAAAGGAAATACCTATAACCAGATTGAAGCTGAGACAGGTGCAAGTACAGCCACGATCTCTCGTGTAAAACGCTGCCTGAACTATGGCAATGATGGTTATAAAATGACACTGGAACGCCTGGGACGTTAAGGATGAAGAAACCGGGTGTACTCATCATTAGTCACGGTTCTCAGGAGAAGACCTGGGTAGAATCCGTCGATGACGCGGTCTCCCGGTTGAAACTGCCTGTACCATTGCCCGTGGAAGCCGGGTTTCTTGAACTTGTGGAAGGACGCCTGATCCAGGACGGTATCGACCGACTGGAGGCACAGGGCGTAACCGATATAATGGTCATACCTCTGTTTGTATCGTCCGGCAGTACACATGTGGATGAGATTGAGTATGCCATCGGTGCCAAAGATGCTCCGGAACGAGAGACTGATCTGGAGCCTTTCAACGTAAAAGCACAAGTCCACTTCGGTTATCCTGTGGGTAATGATCCGGATATTGCGGTCATGGTCTGGGACAAGGTCAAGGCCCTTTCGCAGCAACCAGAGCAGGAAACGATTCTGCTCGTCGGACATGGGAGCATTCACGATGGATTCCGTCAGCGCTGGGAAGCGGGGATTTCTTCGCTTGCACAGCGGGTGCAGGAAGTCAGTGGTGTAGCTCATACCGACTATGCGCTGCTTAATCCGGATAGTGTGTACGACAAGGCGAAATACTGGATTGAAGACCGGGGGAGCCGGGTGATTGTGGCGCCGCTGTTTTTGAGTGCTGGTTTTTTCACCATGAAGGTGATTCCGGGCCGACTAAAGGAGCTGGATTATGTGTATAGTGGCGAGACGCTGCTTCCACATCCGTTGTTAGGCCATTGGCTGGAGCGCCAGATTCAACATTTACTGGAAAAATACAATGAGGTTGAGATTTAGTAGGAAAAAGGGTCGCTGGAAACGCTCATTTCCGGTAGATTTTAACCTCAGATTTAAACCAAAACGGCAGAGATGCCGTTTTTTTGTTATGGCTTTAGCCTGTTGAGTGCGTGAAACGCGCGAAACAAAAAACCACCCGCTATGCGGGTGGAGGGA
>NZ_JAROCD010000031.1:0-21787 GCF_030433635.1 Paenibacillus vandeheii | reverse complement strand
ACGGTTTCTTTTTGTTTTACAATTTGGAAAACAGGGCTGTCCCTAGCCAATTTTATGACTTATGGGACAGCCCCTTTTTCTATTAAATAAATGCTGGAAGGTTTATAATCTAAGTGATATTAGTCTTGGATATCATGCGTTACATTTGTTTAGAAGAATTAAAATATATAGGTTAAATTGTAAGATGATTTATTCTTCCCCAAGCAAATACCCCACAGAAACCTCCAAAGCCTTCGCAATCATCACCACTTCATAATCTTGAACAAGACGATATTGACCCTCCAGACGTGAAAGACTGGTCTGACTGATATCCAAGCCCAGTGTTTGTAGTCTGGCGAGGAATTCTCGTTGTTTGATTCCTTTGCTTTTACGGATAGCTACGACTCGGGAGCCGATTATATTTTTGTCTCCAGGTGGTTCTTGTCTATGCTTCATTATGTACACCCCTCATTTCAACCAAATTGTATGAGAAATAATGGTTGTTTTAATGCGGATATCGAATTAAAATAAAATAAACCGATAATCGCATTAAAATGACTGCTCACGTCTAGCATTAACAAGACATGGTGCAGTTTAGACCCATCAGAGAGGTGGATGTATGAGCCGATTGCTTGACTTATTGGAAGAGGAGCGGCGTAAGCTTAATCAGCTTGGAGAGGCAGCCTTGAAGCAGGCGATTCCGTTATGGGACAACCCCGAAGTGCAAGAACAGAGCCGAAGGGTGGATGAACTGGTCGCCCAAGTGGGTGAAATGAAGGCGAGACATAACCGAGTTGTACGATGATGAGTGAGGTACATAAAGTGTAGGGGAGGATGAGAAATGGATTTTCCACCGTGGATGCTACGAGCTATTCAGGCAAGGCTGGATGAGGTGTCTTCACGGATCGAGCATGATCCAGAACTGAGTCGAATTCGTGGGGAAACCGACGAAGCGTTTGAAGCCTTGTTTGCTAGTAAGGATACCGAGCAGACAGTGGAATATGCGGAGTGGGAGAATCGTTATATTGTCAGCAAAGGCATAGAGAATGAACGGTTGTACATGCAAGGACTGAGGGACGGCATTCAGCTCACAGTTTCCTTGCTAGGTCAATCGATGTCGGAGGAGATCAATACAAAAGCTCATCAACCATCTAACGCGAACCCATAGGTCAGGGGAAGCGATCCCGATCTCTACCTTAAAAACCCGAGCCGAAGCGTAAATCTATCGCTTCGGCTCGGGTTTTAATGCTTTACTTTTCCAAAATCCAATTCTTACTTCGCACTCACCGATTTAAACCAATCATTCACTTCTTGCGTGATCTGATCTCCGCCATTGGATTTCCAGTTGGCGACGAATTGGTCAAAGGCATCAACCGGCAGTTGGCCGTAGATGATTTTGTTGAAGGTTTCCATCTCGGACTGGCGGAGCAGGTTCCATTTGGATACCATGGTTGGTGTGGCTGCGCCAGTGAAATAGTTTTGTTTACGGATGTCGATCTGGGACATAACGACTTTACCTGCATACCAGTTTTCCGGTTTACGGAATTCGGCCATTTGTTTCTCGTACGGTGTTTCAGGCTTCTCGCCGTTGGCCAGCTTCACGAGTGTTTTCATGTACAGATCCGGGATACGTGCTGGGCCGGTCAGGAAAGGGAATTCGTTGGAGAAGTCTTTGATCTTCTCTTTGTCACTGGTCGGTTGTCCGTCAATGATATCCCAGTCGTAACCTTTGGCGAAGCCGTATTCATACTCACTGCCCGCAGCCGGGTTAGCCAGGTTATCGAGCAGGTAGTTGTAGTACAGGAAGATGGCTTCTGGATGCTTCGCATCTTTGTTAATCATGATACTTGCGTTGACACCAGAGTTCTGCCACTTCGTACCGATCTTGCCGTCTGGGCCAGCCGGAACAGGGTAAGCTTTATATTTTGAGCCAGGTACGTTCTTCAGCAGGTCAGGTGCCGGCCAGTCGGGTACCCAGTTTGCGCCAGGCAGAATGCCTGCTTGGCCCTTCGTCCAGCTTTCAGCAGATTTACCTTCGTCCCACAGGGCGGAGTCGGCGTGGATATAACCTTTGTTCATCCATTCAGCCAGCTTGGCAAGGGCTTGTTTCGCACCCGGGTTAACGGAGCCGTACTCCAGATTGCCGTTTGCGTCTTTGTTCCATTGCTCCTCGATTGTGCCGTATGCCCCGAACAACCAGTCGAGTTGGCCCATCCAGGTGTTGGTGTTATTTTTCAGCGAGATCGCCAGCGGGAATACTTTGTCAGGAGACAGGCCATCCGGGTTCTCGTTTTTGAATTTGTCCATGATGTTCTCAAGGTCTGCAATGGTTTTCGGAGCTTCCAGGTTCAGCTTCTCCATCCAGTCCTCTCGGAGCCAGAGCAGTGTATCGTCGTTATCCGTATACTCCATGATCGGCATGTTGTATTTCTTGCCGTCCTTAGTGAACGGATACCACAGTTCAGGATGTGCTGCTGCGTGATCTTTCAGGGTCTGACTCGCGTACTTGTCGAACAACTCATCGATGGCGATGAATTGACCGGAGTCGATCAACTGATTGGTCAATACCGCATTGGTCGGTACGGACACAAAATCAGGCAGTTTCTCGCCAGAGGCGATAGCCAGTTGAAGCTTTTGTCTGTATTGATCGTCATTGGCCGGATACCAGGTATCTTTATGCTTCATACCCAGCGTTTCCAGCATCCAGCGATCGTGCACGTTATTTTCTTTGGTATCCCCTTGCACGTATTTCTTCGGCATCAATACCGAACTGAATTCGATGGGTGGGTCGTATTTTCCTTTGGCAAAAGCAGCTTCTGCTTCAGCTGAACCGACGGTCGCCGGTGTATCATCTTTGGTACCATTGTCACTGGCTGTATCGCCACTGCCGCACGCAGTGATCGTGATAAGCGCGATAACCATGAGCAGTGACCACCATGTTTTGAATTTGATCATTGTTCAATCCCCCTACGATGTATGATCTTTACAAGTGTAACTGTACCAATTTGGACGGGAGGGCATCTATATGAGTTTGTTAGTTTCGATAGGACTCTATTATGTTATTTATGATTGTCTCGGTACTCCTGCGGCGTTACGCCAAACTGGCGCTTGAACACTTTAATAAAATAAGCCGGGTCCATATAGCCAATCTCCATGCTGATTTCATATACTTTTTTGGTCGTCGTAACCAGCTTGTGACAGGCCCGATCCATACGCAGACGCGAGATATAATCACTGATGCCTTCACCCGTTTCAATCTTATATATCTTGGACAAATGGGTCGGGTGCAGATTAACATGATCGGCCAGTACACGCAAAGAAACATCCAAATGCAGGTTTTTATCCGTAAAATCCTGAATCTTCTTCACATACTCGGAACGGATGTCCTTGATCTCGTTGGACGTGCCTTCCTTGAGCTTGCCAAGCACACTAAGCGACCATTTGCGCAGTTTACTGATGGTGGTGAAAGCCTCTCCGCTCTGCAACCACTCGATATCGTCACCCATTAAGTTGGCCAAAGTCAGCTTGTTTCGGTGTGCGAGATTGGTGAACGAAGCCGTAATTAAAAAACCAGCCTCCATACAATGCTCCCACGATTCCGACCATTTCTCATCCAGCTCCGCACAGACTGCTAGTATTTTTTCTTCTGCCGCATCCCATTGACCACTCTCTAACAGATGAATGAAAGTGGGTGGGGTATACAGGACATCCAGCGGACCTTGTGCCGACGGAGTCTCCACGTCACTGACTCTCATCACGAATTCACGCTCGTCGCCGACAATTTGCCGGAAATAAGCGGAGGCCTGCCGAAAACGATCATATAGCTGATCGGGAAATGCGAACCACTCGGTGATGACGATGGATAGGGAACCCTTCAGGAACTGCTTAACTTTGGACTGAAGCTGTACGGAAAGCTTCTCCAGTATGGTTTCTTTACCAATGTCGGTATCGTTCTCCTTCAGTTGAAGCAGAAACACCAGATATCCATGCTCCTCCTTCACGCCCCACACTTCCATAAACTCACCCATAATCTCTTCCGCCATATTGATAACCGCATATTCAAGCAAGGTGTGATCGTTGTTGTCATATTGGCCGAATTCTTCTTCCATACGTACAAGCATTAACGCACAATCCCCGGCGTAGAAGGGCAGATCGTAATTGGCAAGTTTCCGTGCCCATTCGCTGGAGGCAATTCGATGTCCCTGTAAAGCCTCAAGCAGTAGCCGACCCCGCAAATGCGGCAGATTCTCCCGCAGGGTAAACTGGGTTCGTTTCAGTGAGCTTACGAGTTCCCATTCGGTGTTTAATTGATCGATGGCCTTCTGAACGGCACCCATCAATTCATCGTCTGTTGGCGGCTTCAGCAAGTAATCAACGGCCTCGAACTGGATGGCTTTTTTGGCGTAATCGAATTCGGAATGTCCCGATAAAAGGATACACTTTATTTTTTTGTCACGGATTCTGATCCGTTCGATCAGTTCAATACCTGTCATTTCAGGCATTTGAATATCCGAGATCACAATATCTATAGGGTGGGTATCGATCAGTTGAAGTGCTTCGTGTGCCGAGTATGCTTTGTGCACATGTTCGATCCCCAGCGTATGCCACGGTTTGGTCATGGACAGGTTATCTACCCAGTGTGCTTCATCGTCTACGATGATCATTTGCATGATGTTTGTCTCCCTTGGTGGTTGAACTAAGGCATATTCACACTTGCCACTCCGATGACAGAACAACCTTCCGATCGCTGTTACCCCCAGATTTTTTGATTTACTTTTACAAAAGGTGAAAATCTGGGGATAAAGGCGAACGCTCCGCTTCTTCAGGTTTTTTCTGTCCTCTACGTTCACGTGCAAATGGTTAGTTCAAAATTAAATCGTCAATTTATCGTTAGTATCGATATCAATTATTATCGGTATTTTCACTTGAATCAGTATCCTCTTTCGGCATCTCCCAGATCATTTCGGTTCGGAATCCGCCGAGAGGGGAAGGTCCGAATAGAAGGTAGGATTGATTGCCGAATAAGTGCATGATCCGCTGGTTCGTGTTCCATAGGCCACAGCCCATTTCCTCCTGCAGCGGCTGCTGCATTTTAAGATTCAACGCTTCCAGCTGATCCGGGCTCAAGCCGGGTCCGTCGTCATCGATGTAAATTTTACAGAACCCGTTTGAGCTCTCGCCAGTAATTCGAATTTCACCAGATGAATACGACTTCGCCACGCCGTGAATGACTGAATTCTCCACAATCGGTTGCAGCATTAATCGTGGTACCGACTGGGCAAGCATATCCTCAGGGATGTCGATGTGGTATTCGATTCGTCCATTACGCAGCTTCTGGATATCCAAATAGTTGATAAGTAGATTGATTTCTTCCTTCAGAGAAGATGTCTCTCGCTCCACTCGTGTCGTATAACGATAGTAGGCACTTAGGTTATGTGCCATGGAGACGACGGCTTGCTCGTCCTTCATCTGGGCCATGTTGATGATATAGCCAAGACAATTATATAGAAAATGCGGATTGATCTGCGCCTGTAACTGCTTCAGCGTAGCTTCCTTGGCCCTGATTTTTTCCTGGAATACGTTCTCGATCAGGTCTTGAATCTGATGGGACATATCATTGAATCGATGGAACAAAAACGAGAACTCATTCTGATCCTTGCTATGCAGACGTACGGAATAATCTCCACGCTGCACGCGGCGTAAGCCCTGGATCAGCTTTTTGATCGGATATTGAATGTTTCTATATAACAGAATCGAAGCGGAAATGCCCACCACGAACAGCAGAATCATAAAGAGATAGAACAAGTTCCGACTGAGCGATATCGGTTGAAGAATCTGATAGAGTGGTACCACGTCGACCAAATGCCAGTCCAGATAGGAGGATTTCACCGAGCTAACCAGATACTTCTTCCCGTTCAGCTTGACGACATCCTGTGTGGTATCCTCGGACGAGTGTTCATCCAGATAACGAATGAGTTCCTCGGATAGCTGCTTGTCTGCACTGCGGTTTAGAATGGGCGAATTTCCTTTGTGATAGAAGAAAGGATCACCTTGTCCACCTTCCTTATACGTATCCAGCATGTTCTGAATGTTCTCATAACTGAAGCTGGCTTCGATCACCAGATTGCTACCCGTCAACATGCCCGGCTGGGCCAAGGAATCCGTAAAGAACCAGTAAAAAGATTGCATATCCTCTTTGGACTCGGAACCATCACCATACGTCCATTGTCCGCTCATATTTCTTTTCAGGTAATTCTCATCATACCCTGTTGTTCTATTGTAGTTGGCAATCACATCTTGGTTCTGCTGTGAATGCACCGCATATCGGGTAGGCCATATATCGGTAACCCCGGATTGTAGCATCAGTTTTTCCTGAATGACATATCGGGTCTGCATCTTGTCATATCGATCATTCCAAATGTTCAAGCCATTGAATGCTCTGACATTGGGATCTCTGGAGAGAATAAGACTGAAATCCATCATCTGATTAATGCGGGAATCGATCTGACTGGATAAAAACGTGAGCTGCTTCGTATTGGAAACCTGTAGCTCTTTGCTTACAACATCATAAGTGACGTTGTTCGAGTAGGTATACATGATAATAATGGGGATGAACAGGACCACAATTAAACAGTTTATTTTGGCAAACAGACTAAACCGGGATCTGGACGTTCTTCCAAATGATATAAAGCGCTTCCATATATTCATAAAGTGTCTCCTTCAAATTCGTGTGTAAACAACCTCTTCAGATGATATTCCTAACAAAACACTATGAAGCCTAACAATGTTATATAGTCAGACCTGAGAAATGCCTGATACTATTTATATCAGAGATCCCCATTACACACAAAAACTTTTTTTTGGGAACAGGAGCGCGCTATGGAGGCTAATATGGAAGCTAACCGGGTACCTCAGGCGGACATTGGGAGCAAGCCGAACAGAAAAACAAAAAAACGCTATAAACAACCATGGATTCTGCACTTGATGGTGTTGCCGGCGGCTATTATGGTCTTTATTTTTTCGTATATTCCGATGTCCGGGATTTTGATGGCATTTCAAGACTATAAACCTGCACTTGGATTTTTCGATTCCGAATGGGTCGGACTGAAGCATTTCAGATACATGTGGGAAAATGATTATTTCTTGCAAATTACGTGGAATACGCTGTTTTTTGCCTGTTCCAAGATCATCATGAACTTGATCATTCCGTTTGTCTTCGCCTTATTGCTTAATGAGGTACGGAAGATGGCGCTGAAAAGAACGATTCAAACGCTCGTGTATCTTCCGCACTTTTTGTCTTGGGTTACACTGTCAGGCATTCTGATCGACATTCTGGCACAGACGGGTATTGTCAATCAGTTCCTGGTTTCGGTATTCGGTATCAAGCCGATCTTCTTCCTTGGGGATGGCAGCTGGTTCCGGTTTACGATTATTGCGAGTGATGTCTGGAAAGAGTTTGGATTCAACACGATCATTTTCCTCGCGGCACTGTCCGGCATTAACCCGGCACTCTATGAAGCGGCTGAAGTGGATGGGGCGGGACGCTGGAAGCAAACGATGTATATTACCATCCCGGCACTTATTCCGATTGGGATCGTCATTGCAACGCTGGCACTGGGTAATGTGCTCAACGCCAACTTTGACCAGATCTTTAACTTATACAGTCCATTGATTTACCAGCAAGGAGATATTATAGATACGTTTGTGTATAGAGAAGGTCTGCTAAGTGGGCAGTTCAGTTTCGCTACCGCCGTGAATCTGTTCAAATCGGTTATTAGTTTGATCCTGATTGTGATCTCCTACCGACTGGCTTACCGATTCGCCGGATATCGAATTTTCTAGAAAGGATGACGAACTCATGTATCATAAAACGATGCCTTACCGCATATTCAGCATAATCAACAATGTGTTACTGACCATCCTTTCACTGCTCTGCTTGCTGCCATTGTATCACTTACTCATGGTATCGCTTAGCTCAACTGCACCTGCTAATGCTGGACTCGTTACGTTCTGGCCGATTGGTTTTACACTGGAGGCGTATGCCAAGACGTTTGCCAATAGCAATTTCCTTTCCTCCTTGTGGGTGTCCGTAGAGCGGACGGTGCTGGGAACGGGGCTTGCGTTAATCGTCAATACGATTGCAGCATACGCGCTCTCCAAGGAGACGCGGGTGTTCCGTGCACGCAACATCTATCTATGGTATTTTGTCATCACGATGCTGTTCAGCGGTGGCCTCATTCCGGGGTATATCCTGATTCTGAAGCTGGGACTGATGAATACTTTGTTAGCATTGATCCTGCCGGGTTTGGTTGCGGTGTTCAACATCATTCTGCTGCTGAATTTCTTCCGTACCGTTCCCAAGGATCTGGAGGAAGCTGCATTTATCGATGGTGCGGGACATTTTCAAACGTTTATCAAAATATACTTGCCTGTCTCCATACCCGTGATTGCCACGGTGTCCCTCTTCATGATGGTGGGGCATTGGAACTCATACTTTGACGGGATTATTTACATCCGTGATGCGGAAAAGCTGCCACTGGCGACGTTCATGCAGACGATCATCGTGCAGGCCGACATGTCGAAGCTTGATCCGGAAGCTGTTGCGAACCTGTCTCAACGGACCATTCGGGCTTCGCAAATCTTTATCAGCGCATTGCCGATCCTGCTCGTGTACCCGTTCCTGCAACGTTACTTTGTAACCGGGATCGTGGTTGGAGCTGTGAAGGAGTAGTTTAGTGTAACGGTTAGAATAGGGTTGTGAAAAAGGAGTTACTGAACTGGGGAAGGCCAGGGAGGTGGCTTCTTTTTTGCGTGGGAATATTTTCAATCAGCAGCCAGCGCAGTTCCCGCTGCGTTAAGCAAAATGGGGAGTTGCCGCCAGTGGGCCACTGAAAGGTCCCGCGTTCCAGACTATGATAATAAAGCCAAAAGCCGGCATGATCCCATTGCAGGATTAGTTTGTCCCGCCTGCGATAGCAAAATACAAACAGCGCGGTGGAGAAGGGATTTTGCTTAAACTGCTCTTGGACGACCGCCGCCAGTCCGTCGATGGATTTGCGCATGTACGTAGAGCTGCAAGCCAGATAGACCTGCGAAGCAGCTTAGACTCAACTCCAGGTTGAACCGTAATACGGGCAGCCCCTACTTGTATCCAAAGCGGGATTCTGCTGTTTAATCGGTAACGGTGAAGAAGAATACGCTTCTGTGTTGAAAGCAACCAACTTTTTTCTCGTTTTTATTACTTTATTTGTAGCAAACAACATAAACATTCTATAGAAAAAAATATTTCTATAGGAGGTTTCCATGGATCAAAATGATCAAAAGGATCAATTAGATCAAATAAGGCAAATGCAACAAATGTTTAAAGCAAACATGATAACTCAACCTTATCCCATGTACCCTAATTATGGGAAAATCACACGGTACCAAGAAATTCCGATAAGTTTACCTGAGCAGCGCCAGCTGCGCCATCCCGGATTGGAAAAATTTATGGTACCCCTTCCAATAATCGAAAACCCGAACTATAAAGGGAGTGGAAAGTTAACAGGAAAAGTAGCACTTATTACAGGGGGAGACAGTGGTATTGGTGCAGCAGTAGCCATTGCGTTTGCTAAAGAAGGCGCAGATGTTGCTATTTCATATTTAGATGAACATGAGGATGCAAATAGAACAAAAATGAGGATTGAACAACTCGGACAACGTTGTGTTCTAATGCCTGGTGACTTGCGAGACAAACAACAGTGTATCTCTATTGTAGAGCAAACAGTAAATACGTTTGGACGTCTCGATATTCTTTGTAACCACGTCGGTATCCAATTCCAACAATTAAGTCTGCTTGACATTACAGATGAGCAATTCGATGATACCTTTAAAGTTAATATATACTCTCATTTTTACACAACAAGAGCAGCGCTTCCTCATTTAAAACCAGGCAGTTCAATCATTGGCACTTCTTCAGTGGTGACGTATGTAGGTGAGCAGCAAATGATTGATTATACGGCCACAAAAGGCGCAATAGTTGGTTGGACACGTGCCTTGGCTAAAAATGTCGTGAAACAAGGGATCAGAGTCAATGCCGTCGCCCCCGGCCGAATTTGGACCCCACTTATTTCAGCAAGCTTCTCGTCAGACCAAGTCGCTGTATATGGAGCATTTAATCCAATGGAACGAGTTGCCCATCCATTTGAACTCGCGCCAACCTTTGTCTATCTTGCTTCTGATGATTCTCGTTTTGTTACTGGTCAAGTTCTTCATGTTGATGGGGGAGAATCCACAAATTCCTAACGGAAGGGGGTTACCATTTTGAGATATGAATTTAATTTAGAAGTAAGGCTATTGCTAGTAAATCATTCTAATGAAAAAGTAAAGATGGTCTATATGGAGCATTCCTGGCCAATGTCTAAAATAGCACTTAGACCACCATACTATTGCTACCCAAGTTACGAGCTGAATTATCCAATAATCTAACTAATAATAATAAGAGGAACTCATCCTAGTCTTGAAAAAGATCATTGGAGATTTCTGTATTCTTAGTCTAAGGGATTAGCTCCAGCCGTTTAAGAACTCTTTATGATTCAGGCTTCTCTAAATGGAAGGCTGAAAAAAGCGAAGGAAATCGTGCAGATGAATCTTCTTCAAATTTTTGCTGTCTCCTCCAAAATCGTTGCCCGCACAGCCCCAATCCTGCTATAATTTCGATATATCTATCGTATTGGGGGTTATGACGTGGCAATATGGATGATGCCGGATTGCTCGTTCGCTAGAAAGCCTTACGCAAAGCCTGAATAGGGGCGGACTTTGTGTAGGGCGCGACAAAAATGAGATTGTTTGCCCTGGAATCTACATTAACATAACGTTTCACCCCGCAGGCTTTGCACCTTATTTGCTTTTCCAATAAAAATAAGGGGCTGAAAGCCATGCAAACACCATTTATTCAGAATCACCAATTTAATTATATTCAAAAACAAGCTGATTTCCTGCTCAAAACGCTACGCTCGGTCGTGGATCGAAAAGTACTGGAAACTGTGCGCTATACAGTTGGCACGAATGCAGTTAACATCTTTGATGAACTGACTCCGGAACAGAAGGAACTGCTGGAGCAGTTATCGACGTATGAGACGGCACATGACTTGCAGACGTATCTAAACCGGCTCGAATCACATCTGATTCCGTTCCCGCAAGTATCCGCGAAGCAGATTCAGAAGCTTTTTCCCAAGGTAAAGAAGCTCAAAGTGCCGGATCTGGAATTGATCGATTACGCGCGTACAACCTATCTAAGATGGACCGACATTGCCACCGATCGCTTGTTCATCGTGTATCCGTATGAAGGCAGGTTCCTCGGTATTGAGGGGCGAATTACGGCGACGAACAAGAAGGGATACTGCATGTTCTGTCATCGCCATCAGGAGCTTGGATTCTTCAACGTGAAGACCAAGAGCCATACGCCGGATAACATTTCATCCGTTGCCCAGTACGTATGTATGGATAACACGGCTTGTAACCATAGCATCACCGATACCACCATGTTGGAGAAGTTTCTTCTCTCGACAGTAAAATAAAGCAAAGCAAGGCACAAAGACAGGTCGCTCTTCGGAGCGACCTTTTTGCCATGTTAAAGGGTAGTTGTTCTTCTTACCGTAAACGCGAGAGGTCAGCGTGATGGTTAACGTGATTTATTTACCACAAAAAGGATCTCGAGCCACAGAACTTACTTCAGATCTTCAGACTTTATATCAGGGCGTCATATCAATGTAGAGCCATAATACCTTTATAGCGTCGAAGGATCGTTGGCATAATTAAGTCCCAATTGATGCGCTTGGATCAGCAGCGTCTCATAATGCTCAGGTCGGGCTTCCAGCGTTTCATATAAAAATTCAACCCGGGAACGAGATACGCCGCAGTAATCGGCAATACCGACATTGAGCAGATTCGTGATCGAATCATCATAGTTACGCTTCTTCATCTGTTCTTTCGTCGCGCCCGCAAGTGCGATCCACAATATTTGCTGATGATGAAGTTTGTTCGCGCCGTAGGCAAACCCGTTATTCATGACACGATCCACATATCCTTTCAGCATGGCTGGCAGATGCCACCACCAGAGAGGAAACACAAAAGCAACAGCATCGTGCTTCTTCAATCGCTCCATCTCCGTTTCAATCTCAGGGGAGAACACCTGATACTCCTGAGTATAATCTGGTTCATCCTTGTCACGGAGAATCGGGTTGAACCCAATCTCATGCAAATCCAATATTTCATAATTGTGACCAGCCTCGGCTAGACCCTGCACGAAACGATTAGTAACCTGAAAGGTCAGGGAATCTTGTCTCGGATGCGACACAACGACTAATACGTTCATCTTTTCTTTCACTACCTTTCTCCATTGCTGTCTTGTAGCCATGCTTCATGGCTGATGCTATTATAAACAGGTATGAAAACATCTGGAAGTACGCACTTTGATGTTCTATAGGAAGAACGAAGTGCCATAGGAACATCAATGTACCCTAAATTAATGCCTCGAAATGGGGCTTAAATAACGAATGAAGAGAAGGAAGATAGTAATAAATAAAGTTAGAGGTAAGAAGAATGAAGGTACTGTTTTCGTCTCAGCGAGAGGTTAATAAAGGAGGGATAAAAGTTGACGGAACATGGAAAAACAGGTGCTCCCAAAAAATATAAAGTTGGCGTGGAAGCGGCTTTGGAAGTGATGGGCGGAAAGTGGAAGTCGTTGATTATTTATCATTTAATGACAGGGCGGAAACGTACCTCGGAGCTTCGAAGATTGATACCGGACATTACGCAGAAGATGTTAACAACGCAGCTCAGAAGTCTGGAAAAGGATGAGATCGTACAGCGAAAGGTGTATTCGGAGGTTCCCCCTAAAGTGGAGTATGAGTTAACGCCATACGGCTGGGGATTAAAGCCTGCAATGGACCATTTATGTTATTGGGGAGAGGAACACCTGGAAAAGGTTCACGGGGATAAGTCCAAGGTGTTGGAGGATTTTGACTCTCCAGAGTGTTGAAGAAGAGTATCAATCAATACCATGTACTGATGCTAAAGCGGGCTGGTCGTATGTTGCATCATGAATGGTGTTATGTGGGTGGTGGGATAGAGAAAGGCGAGAAGGCATGGGAAGCTGCACTGAGAGAAGTTCATGAGGAAACAGGCATTACGGAAATCCGTTTGTACTCTGCCAATCAATTCGAACAGTATTATTCACCCATGGAGGAGTATATCTACATTGCTCCCGTATTCGTAGGATATGTGGATGAAAGCCAGCCTGTCCTGTTAAATCATGAACATACCGAGTACCAATGGATGACGTTTGACGAAGCCAAAGAAAATGCGGCATTGCCTGGAATTGATGACATTTTGGATTTTGTTGGAAAACATTTTGCCAGAAAAGCCCCTTCCGAGTGGCTTCGGATTAATGGAGAGAATGATTAGGAGGTGGAACTTATCACATACAAGACGATTTATCCAAGAGCATTGTTGAACCTACTATGTATGTTGGTCATTGAAGCTATGTTTTTCAGAAATGTTATTTACGATGAAAATGGTATTCTGAAGTACTCCCTGATCGTTATATTGACCTTTATTCTGGGTTATATCGTTTTCCTGATCTGGCGTTTATTTTTCACTAAACCCAGTATTACGCTGGAAAGCGATCATGTGATTTCTACGAAACATCAGAGATATGATGCATCTCAGATTGAGTGTGTTTATATGAATTACAGACGGATTGGCATCAAACTTTATGGTAAACGGTTAGTGCCGATGGATCTATGTTTTTATTTTCGACGAGGTCAGGAGTCCGCAGGCGTAGAAGCTGTGTATGAATGGGCGGTGCGAAACGACAAAGAAATAAAACACAAATTTTTTCAAACTTTGGCGTAGACCAGTACGTCTGTTGAATATAAGGAATCTTTGAGGCTGAAGAGAACGGAAATATGTGCTGGAGGGCTTTGGCGTCTAGGCTCCAACCGAAGAAGAGTATATGCAGTGGATCATGGAGCAGATGGCCGGAGACAAGGACAAGGTTATGTCCTATGTTGTGGCCCGCTTAACATTTAGTGATCAATTGGAAGATGACCCAGATGGAGAATTCCCAGAAGGCGAGGAGCCTGTTGAAGGAGATCGTTCTGAAGTGTCGAGGTGCTAGGCTTTACGAGATCTGTTATCGCTAACACGATCATTGAATATGATATTATCAAAAATCATCCTAAACAATTAACAGCTTATTTTAAACGCACATGAATTCCAGGTGCAGCTAGATTCTCTTCACAAATTAAAAAGCTCTACGCTTCAATAGCAAAGTAGATTCTAAAAATCAGCAGGAGAGGTACATATGAGATATCTAACGAAAGAATGGTATGAGCTGTGTCAACGGACCGGACTTCATTTTGGCTTGAGGGTACATAGCGGAGCGTATGCGTTGGACGAAAATTTTTTACGGAGACTTTATAAACGAAAGGAAAAAGAGCATGTAAAGCAGGAGCGAGAGCTATATAATATGGACCCCCGTTACATGTTAGAGCATGATGGTCAAGTGCTCACTCGCGTAGACAAAGCTTTCAGTGGGGAAGAAGTAACGGAAGAGGATCAGATGGTATTCCACATGCCACCGGAAGAGAGAGCGCATATTGAGAAACTTATTGCGGAGTATGATGTCCGTCCACCTTTTGACGAGAAGAAATGCAAAGAAGAGTACAAAGAATCAATGGAATGGAAAATTCAATATAAGGCGGAGAATTTGCCACAGGAAATCGTTGAACAAATTGCGGATATCCGTGTGTTTACGTTAGGATATTGCACAAGAGAAATATTGCGTCAGTTGAAGAAACAGAGCGCGGAGAACAGGAAAGAGATGGAACGTGTATCGAAAGAATACAGGGAAGCTATTGTGGCACAGGATATTCCAGGTGAAATACATAGCCGGGTTCAATTTCATGATTGTACAGTGACGGAACTACTGACGGGAGACGAAGTTGTCATTCGTTTTGACACCCGTGGAGGCTTCACCAATATAAATAAACTTACGCTCATTAAACCCGAAATCATCAAGCAAGAGGGAGAGATTGTCGGCAGTTACTGGTTGTATCAAGAATTGTATCGGATTGATCAGGGGTATGAGTTACACGTTCTTTTTGGAGGGGAACCTATGCCTGAATTGATTGTTCGCTGTACTGATATTCTGGTAGAGGAAGAGTGAGTGAAAGTCCACACAATTCATGTATTAAAGTTATCCGATTTTAGTATGTTCTTGGTGTGGGAATGGTCCGTTTTATTTTGGGTGGGGAAATTAAACAGGCTATCAAAATACAATGGGTACGGCGGGTATACAATAGGAAAAAGGAGGTTGGAGAATATAGAGATGGAATGAACCACCAGTACCTTTGGTTATTTATCTACTCCCGTTTTTGTCGTGGGCATTGCGTGTTACTTCTTTCCTGACCTTTTATACAAAATATTTGTTCTGATAGGATATCGAGGAATAAAACCGAATCATGAGTTTGAAGATAACCCACCCAATAGGATATCCCTAAACAAATAGAGATAATATTAAAAGTACTAGGACCATTATGGTTATCCTAGGGATTATATGGTTTTGGTTTTCAGAAGAGTTTTACGACTTATTATTTTGACAGCAAGGAGTTGAACAACAATATGGAGTTTTTCTGGGCTTTAATCGTATCACTTATAAGTTTTATTGTGGTTCTTATCTTTGCTGCAATAATACGTTATGCCATAGATTCATCTAAAACATCGAAAAAGCTGGATGTACTAATCCAAGAAGTACATTATTTGAAAACTGAAATCAAAAAACAGCAACACCATAAGCAGCAAGATGATAGCAAGCATTTTATTGATGAGAAAGTATAAAAAGCAAAACGGAGGTACACCTGTATGGGCATGTCAGACTATTACAAAAACCTGAGGGACAAGATCGGCAACGAGCTTATTTTTATGCCGGGTGTAGCTGGGATCATCCGAAATGAACAAGGGGAGATCCTGTTCGGTCGTAAACATAACGAATCAACCTGGGGGCTGATTGCTGGAGCAATTGAGCTTGGTGAGACACCGGCTCAAGCAATGGTAAGAGAGGCACTGGAAGAGACAGGTCTAGTTGTTGAGCCGGAGAAGATTATCGGAGTATACGGGGGTGAAGCAAGACGGCTTACATACAGTAATGGTCATCAGGTTGAATATTTGACTATCGTATTTGAATGCAGGATCAAATCTGGACAACTCACACCTGATAATGAAGAGATGAAGGATCTGCAATTTTTCCCCGAGGATCAGCGCCCACCCATTGCAAACCAATATCCAGATTATATTTTTTGTTCAAATCAAGAAGAACGGGCCCATTTTGAAAAATAATCCAGCTTGGAACTGGAGTTTAATGCTCATCTTACGTTTACCAAATGAATCAAGATCCTAGTTATATGAGGAGAACCAACCATATGCTAATCAACCCTACGACAAAAGAGATTAATGACCTATTCAAGATGCATCATATTAACGACGAAATCACTGGAATTCAAAGTTTGTCAGGTACCACCGCTGGACGTGTTTATCGGTTGAGTACGAATCTGAATAAGCAATATATTCTGAAATCGGATGAATCTGAGCAGATTCACATCGCCCAGCAGTTTCTGGACATGTATAAGAATTCTTCGTTACTGCCTGAGGTTATGTTGACTGATCCGGATAACACTTATTTAATTTATACCTATATGGAAGGCACGACCCATTTCAATCGGGGACAGAAAAGAGACTGGTTATCTCGTCTGGTGAAAGAGCTATTCAATACATATGTGCGTTCTTCAGATACGAAATCATGGGGCAGAATAGAGTTCCCACAGAGGACATGGAAAGAATTCAATCAGATCAGTATTCATGAAGCAAAGATGAATATCGGAAGTATTTTAACGACAGATGATTATAATCTGGTTCAAATCATAGTAGATCGCCTGTTTCTTGAGCAAGATGAGAAGTTTCTATTGCATGGCGATACGGGTGTTCATAATTTTGTATATAATCAAAATGAACTCATCGGCGTCATTGACCCATCTCCAATGGTTGGACCTATCCTCTATGATTTCTTGTATGCTTTTAGCTCCTCGCCGGATGATATCAATACCGAAACATTATTTGCTGCGTTCGAACTTCTGGAACAGGTGGAAATGGATAAATCCAAATTGATCGAGGAGGCTCTGGTCCATCTGTATTGCCGAATTGGGCTGAGTAACAAGCATCATCCTGATGATCTGCCTGAGTATTTGGAGGCATGGAATGAATGGAAACGATTATGTCAGGAACTTTGAACTAGCAAACTTTTTACAGCTATCGCAAATGCCTTAGTTCAGACTACACAAGACAGGAGAGATATCACAAGTTGGATAGCAAAAGTAGTTTGAATAGTCCGAATACTTGGACGACCTCCGAGATGCTTCATGGCGACTTACTTGCCAGTAAAGAACTTATCTATGACAAGTGTGGTTTTGTTTGCTCCCAACCACATGAAGAAGTACAAAATGCTGAATACGGGGCGTATGTGTTCACCTTAAATTCTCTCTCCATTCGATTTCGTGTCGCCAAAACCACGCCAACCAAGATTGGACAATTTGTTACCCTCTGGCAGCGGAGTGAGGATAGATCGACACAGCCATATGACGTATCAGATCCAGCAGATGTGTACGTCATTAGTACGGGCACAGGGAGCCACTTTGGTCCATTTGTATTTCCAAAGCATGTATTGTTACAGCGAGATATCATATCGGATCAAGGCGAAGGTGGCAAGCGGGCCATACGTGTATATCCGCCTTGGGACAAGCCAATAAGTAAGCAGGCTCAAAAAACGCAACAGTAGCAACTGGAATACTTCATGGAAGTACCTTTTACCGAACCGTTGAACTGTGATCAGGCTCGGGTACTTTATGGCACCGAACAATTAAAGTAATGAAACATTTGCTCAGATTCTCCAAGTTCTTTTCCTCCGAATCCCAGCTTTTCACCCATCTTTTCGACATATCTCCTCTATTCGTTATTTCCCAGTACTGAAGCGTGTGCTATGTCCTCCATTTGTTAAAAATAGTGAACGTCAGTTCATTTAATTTTTTTTGAAATTTGTGCTTGCCTTAATGTGAACATTAAGCCTTAGGATGTAAAAGAACCGGCCAAATACATCCAAAAATGAACATAAAGGAGGAGTCAGCATTATGGCTTTCTCGATAAAAGAAGCTTCGGAGCGGCTGGGTTGTCCTGCACATAAAATTCGTTACTACGAGAAGGAGGGACTGCTCCCTTACATTCAACGGGATCAACATGGAAATCGGATGTTCGAGGAAGAACATTTGGATTGGATGAGGCTAATGTCTTGTTTCCGGGCAACGGGTATGAAAGTATCTACACTGAAACATATGGTTAGTCTGGCGCTGGATGGTGATTCAACGATTCCGCAAAGGAAAGCGATCCTTCACGAATATAAAGAAGAATTACATCGCCGCCAACTTGAAATTGCCGAAGCACTTGCAGCGGTAAATAACAAATTGACCATCTATGAAGACATAGAAACAGGAAAGCTTCCTTCAGAAAGCAAGCTGCTAGATCAAATGGAAAGCATCGGTAAGGACTAATATAACGGATGGAGAGATGGAGAAATGAAGCAAAGAGTGCTGGGAAATAGCGATATAGTCGTATCTTCGATTGGATTGGGAATTATGGGCATGTCTCCGGGGATGTATGGGGAAACCAATGATGAGGAGTCAATGAAGACCATCCATCACGCGCTGGAGATTGGCGTTACACTGCTAGATACAGCAGATGTGTATGGTAATGGTCATAATGAAGAACTACTGGGGAAAGCGCTGAAGGGACGTCGGGATCAGGCCATTATTGCTACCAAATTCGCGTATACCCCAAACTATGAGACGTTGAATGGTCATCCGGATTACGTGAAAAAGGCTGTAGAAGCAAGTCTTCGCAGGCTGGACACCGACTATATTGATCTGTACTACCAACACAGGGTAGATCCTCAGATTCCGATTGAGGAAACTGTTGGCGCGATGGCTGACTTGGTTAAAGAGGGGAAAGTCCGCTGCCTTGGCTTGTCGGAAGCATCGGCTTCCACTTTACGCCGTGCACACGCCGTTCATCCGATTTCTGCGTTGCAGAGCGAATATTCCCTGTGGAGCCGGGATATTGAGGACGAGATTCTTCCGACTGCTAGAGAATTGAATATTACTCATATTGCATACAGTCCATTAAGCAGAGGGTTTATCTCAGGTGAGATACGGAAATTCGAAGATTTGGATGTTAATGATCTGCGCAGATATATGCCGAGGTTCCAAGGAGACAATTTCGCCAAAAATATAGAAGTTGTGGATAAAATCAAAGAGATCGCGATGGAGAAGAGTTGTACACCTGCACAATTGGCTTTAGCTTGGACAATGGCTAATAACGCATTGCCGATTCCGGGAACGAAACGAATTAAATATTTGGAGGAAAACGCGAACGCTGCAACGATTGAACTCACACCTGATGACTTAGCTCGCATTGAAAAGGTAAGTCCCCAAAATGAGGTCTATGGAACACGATATATGAAAGAAATGATGACTCAGCTTAATGGGTAAATAATTTCCTTATAACTTGTTATCAGTAGCGAAGTGGTTGCTTTGTAAAATACAAATATAGAATACAAATAGAGACTCTCCTTTAGTGAAAGTCTCTATTTGTATTAATTCCCAATCGAGAGACACGAATGTTGAAAGAGCGAGTGGATTCATAGATCATATGAGGATGCTACGATGTTTGCGAGGGTGGGCTTCGCTATTACAAACTTAGTGAATGTTACTGTGGTTAAAGAGTGTAGGACCATGCGGAATGTTGTATAGCGGACAGGCAGGGGAGTCGAAAAGGTAAAAAAGGAAGTATGATTTAGTGCCATATCCTGTATAAATTAGAGAACAATCATGTTTGCATTTCTGTAGAGAATGAAGGATCTACGATTGGAAAATAAGGCATTCCTATTATGGGAGTGATTTCTACTGCCACTTTGAATACTGGAGTGTGGTTATGATCGTATTAACGTCATCAATAGCATTTACCATCCTGATCCTAATCGTGATTCTCTTTCAAGTTGCTTTAGCGGTAGGTGTGCCGTGGGGGGAGTATGCCATGGGTGGGAAGTTTCCCGGGAAATACCCCATCTCCATGCGTTTTGCCTGCATAGTTCAGATCGCGATTTTGGCATTTATGGGTATCATTGTTCTGAGTAAAGCAGGATTGCTTTGGCCTCGATGGTCTTCGTTCTCAGATATAGCGATTTGGTTTATCGTTGGTTATATGGTGCTGGGGACCATATTAAATCTGATCACGAGAAGTGTATGGGAACGAAGAATCTGGGCGCCCGTAACGTTGTTGATGTTGATAAGTAGTATAATGGTTGCTATGTCATAACAATGAGCAACAACGAAATATACAAAACTAGAGCCCTGGCATGTATGCCAAAGGGCTCTATGAATCACTGCCGTTCCTCATTTATACTAATGATAGTTTAACCCTTACATAGAGAAGATCAACGGAGAGGAGCGGTTTATTATGCCGATCTACTACTACCTTGCAGCAGTTTTATTGGTTGTAACAGCATATTTGGTTCGACGTAAGCTCAAGATTTTCCGTCCAGCAGGAAGACGCAGGAAACAGACGAAAGTTACGTACAGACGACAAAAAGTACCTTTGAATCTTGGACTTCGAGAAGAAGTCTCCTATCAGCAAACCATTCTTCAATTGGAGAAGAGCTACAATAAGCATTTTGCCAACAAACTTAAGATCCGAATTCAACAGGAATATCCTCACATGAAAACGCTGGAGTATCGGTGGAAACTAATAGAGCTTAAGCGATACTTCATTATGGCTTCATTGCTTAAGCAGGTGCCGATGTTCAGCGAAGAGGTGGACGAGCTATGGCATGAAATGCTGATGTTTACCAAGTCATATGTTGATTTTTGTGCAGAATTAATGGGTTCCACGGTACACCATGAACCGGCAATCACCCGCCGTGAAACGCCAGGAGCACGTGCATGGTTTGACTGGGTGTACTGTCAATTATTCGAGTTCACCCCCTATAGTGCTGCAATCTGGGGTGATTTTTTCACTTACCCATTATCCAGTGATGTACAGAAGCTGATTACACAGGGAGATCAATCTGAACTGGTGAATGAACTGTTTCATGCCAGACGCATGGAGGAGGATCCTGAAGCTGCTCAGGTGATTACCTACTTGATTGATCAACTACGAAGATCCGCAACTCTAAGTGAAGAAGAGCTATCTCCAGCATCTTCCGGAAGTAGCGATGTATCTCTCGTCATGGCTAGCGCCATGGTGTATTACTCCATGCATAACGAGGCAACATATGGGCTACAAATGGGCCGGCTGGAGCAGGAAATTCTTCCACAGGAAAAGGCAGCCTATGGTTCCTCGTCAAGCAGTGGTTGCACGAGCAGTTCCAGCTGTTATGCGGATCAATGTACTGACAGTAGTAGTTCCTCGGGAGGATCCGGATCATCCTCGGGATCATCTTCTGACTCTTCTTGCAGCTCATCCAGCTGTTCATCTTGTGGTGGTGGCGGAGATTAATGAAGTATGCAAGCTAATCCATACGATTCAATGTTACAGGAATGTGTTCATCAAGCCGTAAGGCAAACCCTAAAATTATAAAAATCAAAAACGGGGCTGTCTCAAAAGCCCTTAAAAAGCATCTCGATGAAAAGAAATAACACCCATACGTTCAAAAGGGACAAAGCAG
>NZ_JAROCD010000030.1:0-22551 GCF_030433635.1 Paenibacillus vandeheii | reverse complement strand
ACCGATTTCTCAGCGTCGATCTTGCAAGCAAGATCGTTACTCACTCGTTGTTCAGTTTTCAAAGATCAAACTTGTTTGTATTACTCTTTACCGTGTCAACACTGTGTTTCAGCGGCGACTTAAATAATATATCACACTGACGAAACCAATGCAATAGTTTTTTCAAAAAACATTTAATAGATTCTAAATCCCCGACTTCCCTGCTAAAACTATTTTGATTTGAAGCACTATCTCCTTATTCATAACGTCGCATAATATGGCTTTCTTGAGATCTACTAAGAGTCCTAGCAGACGAGACATTACCATTACGCTCTTGTATTCTCCTATTTTAATACAATACCCAAAAGGCCAACTCTTCTGACAGTCGGCCTTTTGAAGTTTAATGCTTTGCACTTACTCTACAATGTTATTGTTGTATCCATGGATTTCTACGCTTTTTGTCTGAGCTGCGTTTATTGGATGTTCCGGTGCGCTCTCTTGATGTTTTCCCGGACACAGATACTTTGGATTTGGCTTTTGCAGCAGGTCTGGATGTTCTGCGTTTTGCGGTTCCTGTTTTGGCTGCTTGTTTTGGCTTCGCTTCAATATTAAACTCAGCCTCATTCTCTGTAGCCGACTGGCTTAGACTTGCCTCGTCACGTCCGCCCTTTTTGCCTTCCCCCTTGCCTTGTGGAGGATACATTTCACCAAATGCACCAAGCGGAGACGGCGGCACCATGTTCTGAGTAGGATATGGGTTTTGATACGCATACTCGATTGGCTGATTTGGCATCATGGATGTGGTCATTTCGGGTTGCATCCCGTATGGATTGTATGTGCCCCATCCTGGGTTCTGATAGTTATGTGAGGGATATGGGTATTGATGATTGGGCATATGATGGTTGCCACATCCACATGGCGGGTACGGAAGCATAGAGTAAGGAGAAATGTGAGGTGGTTGGTGGTTCATATGATCATTGGCTGCAAATGGAGGAAATGGGCTGTTCACCTGACCTGCTGGAGCGATCGGATATAAGTTGTTTTGCATTTCAGCAGATACGTTTGGCATAACGTTGTTATGATTATACTCTGTGCTGGTCCAAGGCGTATTCGATGTATTACCCATGGAGTACGGACTCACTTCTGGTATACCCGGGAAAGTATTATTGTCATACGCCCCAGCCGTGTACATGTTTTGTGGAGCAGTATAAACCTCTTGTGCTGGAACAGGAACTTGAGCATACGGATGCTCGGCAGGAGCATGAAGCATTTTACTGCCGCAACCACACGGAGCTTTGGTAGCAGGCGCCACCTCTGTAGGCCATTTCGTGTTGTTGTTAGGCATTACAGGTAAAGGCATGACTTCAGGTGAAATATTAGGCATCGTATACGTCGGCGCTTCAGTTATCGGTTTTAATTGCACTTCGGATTTAGTATTTTCTGTTTTGTGAGCTTCCTTCTGCGGCTTCTCTTCAGGAATTTCAGGTAATTGTGGTAGAACTTCCACTTCTGGCTTGATATTAGGTATGACCGGATTTGCAGGTACCGAATTGGAGACTTCCGGTGCTGGCGGAGGGACTGGGACTACCGGTACAACTGGTGCTGTTTCTTCTTTAACTCCCGTGTATTCCTTCCCTTCTGGTGACAGCTTCTCATGAGCAACATTGGATGATGCACCGTTCTCTGAAGCCGGATTTCCCCCTGCATTGCTTGATGGGATGTACACGGTTTCCCCTACAAGAAGAGCATTTGGATTTTTCAATTGCGGGTTGGCATTGATCATGTCTTTCAACGGAATCCCCCATGCCTGTGACAGCTTCCACAATGAATCGCCTTGCTGAACTTTATGACTGTGCAACATGCCTTCGGGCTTTGGTGTTACAGGCTCCGCGGGAATTTTGACCTTCATGCCGATCTCCAACTTGTCGGGATCTGCAATTTGCGGATTAGCTGCGATAATTTTGTCCAACGCTACATTATATTTTTGGGACAGCAGATATAATGTGTCGCCTTTTTTCACCATGTGTATTTTCACTTGGAACTAACCTCCTAGACGTGATACTTGGGCAGTACATTCGCCCATACCGTTACTACATCCTATGCAGAAATTAGGCTAATGACATCAACTATACAAAAAAAATCCTTCCTGCCCCAAAAACCGCATACTCCGGGTATGCTGAATTTCTGAGACATGAAGGATTTCTTACTCCCCTATTCAGGTCGTGCCATTAATCTTCCCAAACTTTGTACCCGTCTTTGTCGACAATTTGACGAAACGCTTCCAGCAGTCTCAAGGTTACAGGACCTGCGACACCCGTTCCAATCGTTCTGCCGTCTACTTCATAAGCAGCAATAACTTCTGCAGCCGTTCCAGTGAAAAAGACTTCGTCAGCAATATACACATCATGCAGCGTAAATGGCACTTCTTTTAATTCAAGGTCCAACTCACCGCACAGATCGATAATGGCCTGACGTGTAATTCCTTCGAGTGCTCCAAGATAACAAGGTGGCGTATAGACCACACCATTTTTAATAATAAAGATGTTATCACTGGAGCCTTCCGTAACATATCCTTGGGAATTCAGCATAATCGCTTCACCGGCACCTGCATAGGTGGATTGAATTTTAACAAGGATGTTATTCAGATAGTTCAATGATTTAATTTTTGGATTAAGGGCATCAGGGATGTTACGGCGCTGGGATACAGACACTGCTTTCAGCCCGGTAAGATACGCTTCCTCCGGATAGATCGCCAGTTGCTCTACAATGATGATAACGGATGCTTTAGGGCAGCGGAGCGGATCAAGCCCCAGATTACCAGGTCCACGCGAAACGATCAGACGAATATAACCGTTACGCATATCATTACGACGTACCGTTTCAGCCATCACTTCCAGCATCTCATCATAAGACAGTGGAATGTTCAGACTGATGGATTTAGCCGAATCGTACAAACGATCCAAATGCGCTTTGCATCTGAAAATGTTACCGTTGTAAATCCGAATGCCTTCGAAAATACCGTCTCCATACAAAAATCCATGATCATAAACCGAAACGGTTGCGTTCTCTTTGGTCACATATTGACCATCCAAATAAATCCATTGTTCTGACACCGATGACTGCACCTCCATAATATTTTCCATTCCTTGATTCCGAAACTAGATTTATCTCGTTCATTGTACAACAAATGACAAGCTAATTCTTGCTCATTTTACCCAGTCTTATGACAATCCTCAACAATGTTCGCCCTGATTCAGGTCGTTTTTAACGAAGGATATGTATAACACGGATAGCTGCCAAGAACGCGCACCTGACAATTCAAAGCCTCAATCTCAGCCATCGCTGCGGTAAGCAATACGGAATCTGCACCTTCCTCAACATCAATGTAAAAGTAATAACTACCCAACCTTTTCTTCGTTGGACGTGACTCCAGTCGGGTCAGGTTCAGTTTTCGCCAGGCAAAAGCCGACAGCACCTGATGCAATGCACCCGGCGCATCTTCAGGTAATGTAACCAGCAAACTGGTTTTCACATGATCAGGCTCTCGTGGTATCTGTACTGGCTCATGACCTATCAGCACAAAACGAGTATAGTTGTTGTCATGGTCGGTAACCCGTTCAGCCATAATGTCCAAACCATGCTTCTGTGCAGCAAGCCTTGTGCCGATCGCAACCCAGCCTTTGCCAGGATTTCTTTTCACAATTTCTACAGCCTCCGCCGTACTGTTCACACCCTCAAGATCTGCTCCAGGTGAATGCAGGCGAATAAAATTCTGGCATTGCGGAATCGCTACGGGATGGGACATGATCTTCGTAATTTTCCCGAAATCATATTCACCACTCTCTGTCCTGAACTCGGAACCATGCCCAATCACATTTTGTATGGATGGATACACCCATTCTGCCTGCATCGGAATGTCCACTTCGTTAACCAGCCAGTCCATATGCAAGCTTACTGAGCCTTCAATCGTATTCTCGATGGGTATGACGCTGTACTGGGACTTTCCACTATCCGTAGCACGGAAAACATCAGAAATCAGCTTGGAATGAAGCAATTCCAAAGGCTCCCCATTAAACAGAAAATCTACTGCTTCATGAGAAACGGAACCTTCAGGTAATACAGCAATTCGTTTCATGCGTTAACTTCCCCTTTAACTCTGTCCATAAAAGGACTTTCATCTTGATCAGGCAGCACGGTAACACCGTCCAGGTCCGGATCTAACCACAATGCCGATGCAGTGATGCCTTCACGGCTCATCGTGTCTATTAAATATTGCTCCAGCTCAAGCTTACGGGTATCATGACGGTCTACCATCGTCAACACGGTAGGTCCAGCTCCACTCAAAGCGGCTCCAAGCGCGCCATGACTAACCGCGTTCTCCAGGATATCAGCCATGCCGGGTACCAAGGATGCCCGGTAAGGTTGATGAATCCGATCTGACATCGCCTTTTGAATCATATCCAATCTTCCACTGGCCAAGGCAGCAACAAGCAAGGATGACCTGCTTATATTGTGAATGACATCCGATTTGTCGAACTGCTGTGGAATTACATTTCTGGCTTTTGAAGTGGACAACTCGAAGTCCGGCACGATGACCAAAGTTTGCAAATCCTGATGCGGCTCAATGCGAATGTGGTCTACCCGACTGCCATCCCACGCTGCTGTAATGATACCTCCATATAGTGAAGCACCTACATTATCCGGATGTTTCTCCAGCGACGTAGCCATGTCAAGAAGCTTGGCATCAGATAATGGAGAGCCAATTAATGCATTAGCAGCAGCCAATGCAGCTACGATAGCAGATGCACTGCTTCCCAGTCCCCGAGTAAGCGGAATATCGGAATACATGGAAATCTCCAACTCCGGCACCGAGACCCCCGCTTCGTTGAAGACCATCTGTGCAACTTCATATATCAAATTGGATTTATCTGTTGGAAGACCAGTCAGATGATCCCCATGTAAATGGAATATCGTCTGCTCAGCCGGTTTCATCTCAAGCCAGGCATACAAAGACAATGCCATGCCCAGGGTATCAAACCCTGGACCCAGATTGGCTGTACTTGCAGGTACCTTAACGATTACCCTTGGCTTCAAGCTCATACCGATTGTTGCTCCAGTTGCGCAATTGCCGCCATAACCGCTTCCTCGGAATCTTCCACAACAAGCGGCTCAGTCGCTACCGTTTTGATTGCGATATTAGGATCTTTGAGGCCATGTCCTGTCAGTACGCAAACCACAGTCTCTCCGCCTTTAAAGTACCCTTCACTCTTCAGTTTGTATACACCGGCAACAGAAGCAGCAGACGCAGGTTCAGCAAAAATCCCTTCACGAGCAGCGATCGTACGATAGGCTGTCAGAATTTCTTCATCAGTAACATAGTTAATCTGTCCGCCAGACTCTTCAGCTGCAGCTACAGCGGTTTTCCAACTTGCCGGATTACCAATTCGAATAGCTGTTGCTACGGTTTCAGGCTCAAGGATCGGTTCACCTTTGACAATCGCCATGGCGCCCTCCGCTTCAAAACCGACCATACGAGGCAGGGAATTCGATTTGCCTGCTTCTTTGTACTCCTTGAATCCTTTCCAGTAGGCTGAGATATTCCCTGCGTTCCCCACCGGAATTGCGAGTACATCAGGTGCCTGACCAAGCTGTTCAATCACTTCAAAGGCAGCCGTTTTCTGTCCTTCAATCCGGAACGGATTCACGGAGTTCACGAGCGTAATTGGATGTTTGGCTGTAATCTCACGCACAATTTCCAATGCACGGTCAAAGTTGCCATTGATCGCAATCACCTTGGCTCCATAAATCATGGCTTGAGCCAGTTTACCCAGCGCAATGTTGTTATTCGGAATCAATACGATACAATTCAGACCCGCACGAGCCGCATAGGCTGCTGCTGCCGCTGAAGTGTTGCCTGTCGATGCGCACATAATTGTGCGGCTGCCTTCTTCCATCGCTTTAGCAACAGCCATAACCATTCCGCGGTCTTTAAATGAACCTGTTGGATTCAGACCTTCATATTTGAAATATAAATTCAATCCAAGTTCCTCGGACAGATTCTCGGCATGAACCAGGGGTGTGTTTCCTTCGTGAAGCGTAAGCAGGGGTGTATTTTCATTAACCGGCAGGTGCTCTCTGTACGTTTGCAGTAATCCTTGATATCTCATTGTGGGTAAACTCCTTTGTCAATTAATAAATCGAATATGATTGCATACATCTATATGGTTAATCGTGTACCTTAAAACCTGGACTTCAACCTGAAAATTCAAACCGTAATTTGGGAACGAATTATCCTTCTACCCGATACACACTCTTAATGCGACGAATGACGGCAAGGGATTCAAAGTGTTTTAATACTTTATCCATGCTCGCCTTGCTAGCGTTATGCGTAACGATGATGATCTCAGCATCCGGGTTATGCTCGTTTGGCTGTTGTACAACTGAAGCCAGGCTGACTTCGTATTCAGCGAAGATTTGAGTAATTTGCGCCAGTACCCCTGCCTTGTCATCCACATGCAGCAAAATGAAGTTTTTCGACATAATGTGCTCGTCACTTTGCAAGCGTTTCTGTTTATAAGGCACAATCGCTTTGAGACCATTCACACCCAGTTTGAGGTTTTTGATCACAGCCACGATATCCGCCACTACAGAAGTTGCCGTCGGGAGCTCACCTGCACCTGCACCGTAGAACATCGTCTCACCTACAGCTTCGCCATGAACATACACCGCGTTGAACACCCCATTGACGGAAGCAATCGGATGATTTTGTCTTACCATCGTCGGCTGAACACTAATCGTGATCTCATCATCCCGACGATCTGCGATACCCAGCAGCTTCATCTCGTAGCCGAGTCTTTTGGCATACGTAATATCTTCACGGGTTACGGATGTAATCCCCTTAACGGTCACGTCTTTCAGTTCGACATTGGTGCGGAAGCCCAGCGTACCCAGAATCGCCATTTTGCGAGCTGCATCGAGTCCTTCGACGTCCGATGTTGGATCGGTTTCTGCATATCCGAGTGCTTGAGCCTCTGCCAGAACCTCTTCATACGAGGCGCCTTCCTGGCTCATTTTGGTCAAAATAAAGTTCGTTGTTCCGTTCACTATCCCCATAATGCGGGTAATCCGGTCGGATGAGAAGCCTTCAATCAGCGTGCGGATGATCGGGATGCCCCCTGCCACACTCGCTTCATAGAAGACATCACATTGCTTTTCCTGTGCCTTGGCCAAAATCTCGGAACCGTGCAGAGCCATCAGATCTTTATTTGCCGTAACGATATGTTTGCCCCGCTCCAGCGCTTCAAGAATATACTCTTTGGTCTGATCAATGCCGCCCATCACTTCCACGATAACATCAATATCCGGGTGACGAATGACTTCCCAGGGATCTACCGTGAGCTTCGCACGATCTACAGCAATGACACGATCTTTCTCCGTATTCTTCACTGCAATTTTCTCTATGACAATCGGTGATCCAACCTGACTGCTCAGATCCTCCTGATTCCCTTCCACGATGCGAACGACCCCAGTACCCACCGTACCCAGACCCAACAATCCCACTTTTACCGGTTTCACCAACGCTCTACCCCCATTGTCTTTTTCTCCTTCACCCCTGTACGATTCAACCATCCATACAACTTATACCTAAACGTTTTAAGATAACGTCTATTTAACCTTGGCCTACAATGCGCGTGCGTCGAACCCCGGGCATATCCTGCATCCGATCGAGCATTTCTCCGATTTCCCCATGGAGATGCGATGTCTCCACCGAAATGACAACGTTGGCTCTTCCCTGGAGCGGGATACTTTGATTAATGGTTAACACGTTGGCTCCATAACCAGCTACATGTCCGAGCACACGAGACAGTATTCCTGACTGATGCTCCAAATCAATGGAGATCGTTACAATTCTCTCCCGTTCAAGCTGGTTGATCAAATGGATGCCATCCTTGTACTTATAAAAAGCACTTCGGCTTAATCCAACCTGCTCAACCGCCTCATGAACTGTTTTGACATCTCCGGAAGCCAGCAGTTCTTTAACCTGCATGGTCTTCACTACAGCCTCTGGCAAAATGTCTTCCCGTACTAAGTAATAGCGTTCGTTCACAGAACGTCCTCTCCTCAAAGACTCATGTATTCATATAGTGGACATTATAAAGGATCTATTCCAAAAGGGCAATACGTTACATGTCTATTTTTGAAAAACTGTTCCTAACAGTATACAAGTTTATCCTGCGTGCAGGTAAGAAAAAATAAAAAAACGCAGAGCAGCGGGTCATCTCCCACTTCTCTGCGTATGTTCTAGCCTTTATTTGTACATAGCGGCCAACTGCCTTAGTAGTAGCTGCTGCCTTCCACAAATTCGAACTCAAATTCGCCAATGCGTACAATGGTGCCTTCTTCAGCTCCGCGTTTACGCAGTTCCGCATCCACACCCATATACCGCAATGTACGCGCCAGTTTGAGAATGGCTTCATGGGAATTCAACTGCATCCGTTTCATCATACGTTCAATCTTGGCACTTTCGACAACGAAGATTTCGTTCTCCCGTACAATACGGAAGCCATCGTCCTCTTTCTTGTCCAAGCTGTACACTTTACGTTCGGATAAGTCTGCCACTTCTTCAACCACTGGCTCGTCCGGAATTTGATCCAGCAGATCAGCGGCACGATACAAGAGCTCTTGAATCCCTTTCCGTGTCAGGGATGAAATAGGCATAACTTCAATATCCGGTTGAACCTCACGAGCCTTCTGCAAGAATTCTTCAAGATTAGCTTCGGAGTCTGGCATGTCCATTTTATTCGCTGCTACAACCTGTGGTCTTTCGGCGAGAACAGGATTGTACAATTTCAGTTCCTCGTTGATTTTCTGCCAGTCTTCGAACGGATCACGTCCTTCGGAACCAGACATATCAACGACATGAACGATGATACGCGTCCGTTCAACGTGACGCAAGAACTCATGCCCAAGTCCAATACCTTCATGAGCACCTTCAATCAGACCCGGCAAGTCGGCCATAACAAAGCTGCGGCCTTCTCCCACACCAACAACACCCAGGTTAGGTGTAATCGTTGTAAAATGATAGGCTCCAATCTTTGGCTTGGCTGCCGATACAACAGACAACAGCGTGGATTTACCAACACTCGGGAAACCAACTAAACCGACATCTGCCATGACCTTAAGCTCAAGTACGATGTACCGCTCTTCGCCCTCTTCACCATTTTCGGCCAGTTCTGGCGCTGGATTGTTAGGCGTGGCAAAACGGATATTTCCCCGTCCGCCTCGTCCACCACGAGCAACAACAACCTGTTGACCATGACGTGTCAAATCAGCCAGTACTTCTCCACTGTCTTCATCCAAAATCACAGTCCCTGGTGGAATACGTACAATCATGTTCTCAGCGTTCGCGCCATGCTGACTTTTATTACGTCCCTTCTCACCGCGAGGGGCCTTGAAGTGACGTTGGTAACGGAAATCCATCAACGTACGCAGACCTTCATCCACACGGAAAATGATGTCAGCTCCTCTGCCTCCATCTCCCCCGGCAGGTCCGCCGTTCGGTACATACTTCTCACGACGAAACGAAACAATTCCGTCCCCTCCGTCTCCGGCTTTCACATAAATCTTAGCTTTATCTACAAACATTGGTTAACCCCTTCTTCCTATATTCCGCAAGGCATTCTGAATTGTATAAACGTATCCTCAGACGGAAGCTGCTCCGTTCTGACTTTTTTTCCTTTGAGTACGGCATTGAGCTGCCGCAGTGTTTCCGGATCGGGTGTTTGATCCCCATCCAGCCGAACAACCACATCTCCATGGTCCTGTCCGAAGTTCAAGGTCAGTTTGCGAACCTCTCCCCAAGACGACCGGCCGCCGCCATATTGATAGGCACGAATCGCATCGGCAATCGCCCCCGTAAGTGACTCGCCATCCTCGGGAGAGACCAGAGCACTAAGCTGTAACTCTTCCTCTACTACCACATGCAATTCCAGAGCGACTCCACTGGTCCGGAAAGATTGAAGATAAAAAACGAGTGAAGGAATACCCAATCTGGAGATTCGGCTTTCTTCGTTAACTCGCTCTACTATTCTTTCCACACATTGCACTGATTTATCAAGTTTGCCCAGCCGAAGATATCCATATAACACCTGAAGATCGTTCATCCAATCATGCCTATGATGATTTAATGATGCAATTGCTGTCTTTTCCATAGATTGTATGATGGTTCTGCGTTCCGCCTCTGCCTGTCTTTTCATCACGTTCACAGAAACAAAAAGCACCGCGACGGACCACAATGCGTACACAGCCATTGAAATAACCACTGGATACAGCATAACGAAAACCAAAGGAATCAGAAGTGAACATGCCGCAATCCACGGCACTCTTTTCCAAGATTTCATGGCTTCTCCCCGTTCTACAAAACTCGGTTGGTTTAATCCCCACCGTACACAAGTATAACATGTCTTTTCTGCCAGTTCATTATCGAATAACCTAAAAATACAAAAAGCCTCCGGCAAAAATGCCGAAGGCTCCTTAGGCGGAATGCCGATATTATGCTTCTACTGCAGCTGCTACTGGAGCAACATTTACAGGGTAGATGCTTACTTTTTTACGATCGCGTCCCCAACGTTCGAATTTCACAACGCCGTCAACTTTCGCAAACAAAGTGTCATCTTTACCGATACCCACGTTAGTACCTGGGTGAATTTTCGTACCGCGTTGGCGAACGAGAATGCTACCACCAGTTACTGTTTGACCGTCAGCACGTTTAACGCCAAGGCGTTGTGCGTTACTGTCACGACCATTCTTCGTGGAACCTACACCTTTTTTCGATGCGAATAACTGAAGATTTAATTTCAACATGATTGGTTGTCCTCCTTCTTTAATTATTTGACTTGCTCTATCTTAATATACTGTCCGTATGACTCTGCAATATCAGTGAGCATAAGCACCATGGATTCGAGTAGCAATTGTACCTGGGACCAGATTCCGTCTTTCTCCAACACCGGTAAAGAAGCGCTTAAAAAGCCATTCTTCATCTTGGCATCCATTTCGACACCAGTCAGTGTTTCGATTGAGTTCACCGTACCCACTGTGACAGCGGATACCCCGGCACATACGATGTCTTCTCCCCGCTTGGCAAAATTAGCATGCCCCTTGATGGAGAAACGATCGATGCTCCCGTCATCATTACGAAAGACTTGAACGATAATCACTTATCGCACCTTCTTACGCTTTGATTGCTTCGATAGTTACTTTTGTATACGGTTGACGGTGACCTTGCTTCACATGGTAGTTCTTTTTAGGTTTGTATTTGTATACAACAACCTTTTGTCCTTTGCCATGTTTCTCCACTTTAGCCGTTACAGTTGCTCCGGAAACCAATGGTGTACCTGCTGTCAAACCTTGATCGTTAGATACAGCCAGGACACGGTCGAACGTTACGCTTTCGCCATCGTTCGCAGTCAATTTCTCGATGAACAGAACATCGCCCTCTTGGACTTTGTACTGTTTGCCACCTGTTTCAATAATTGCGTACATTTGCCTTGCACCTCCTCATGTCTCAGACTCGCCCGGTCTCAGGTGACAGTGTCCTTGCGGAACTGTTCTTGTACCCGGCCAGTGCGGTTACAGCATGTGCAAGACCAATAGGCTAAACACATACCTGATGATTATACCACCAACTATATTAAAAATCAATGCAACGGCGAAATATATCTTTTGCCTGTACCATGACAGGAAGAACACGGCTCCACATAAGGGAGCGTGCTCTCTTCCCGTACCTTTTTACGGGTAAGTTCGAGCAGACCTAGCTTGGTCCAACCCATGACAAAAGCCTTGGTTCTATCCTTCTTGAGTTCATTTTCCAGCGTTACCGCAACTTCCTGCCGATTCATCGCTTCCTCCATATCAATGAAGTCCACAATGATCATGCCGCCGATATCCCGAAGACGCATTAAACGGGCGATCTCAACCGCTGCCTGCATATTCGTCTCCGTTACAGTCTCTTCCAGACTATCACCGCCTGCTCCCGTGTACTTGCCTGTGTTGACATCGACTACAGTAAGCGCCTCGGTATGATCAATGACAATATATCCGCCTCCAGGCAACCATACCTTGCGGGCAAAATCCTTGTTCAACTGCTCCTGTACACGATAAGCGGCGAAAATCGATTCTTCTCCCCTGTACACCTGTACTTTAGGTTGATGGCCTGGACAGATTTCCTCCAGCAAAACACTTAATTCACGGGCTTGTACTTCATTGTCCGTAATGACTTCATCGCTGCCAGGCGTATACACATCCCGAATGATCCGCTGAACCATACTGTGATCCCGATGCAGCAGGCTTGGTGAAGGCAAACTATCCGCTTTTTCACGAATTAGACGCCACTGCGCACGTAATGTTTCCAGGTCGGCCTGAATGGCTTCCCTCTGTTCCTCTGCGGATACGGTCCGTATGATAAGCCCCTCTTCGTCCCGTCTCAGTTGTTCACCCAGCGACTTGAGGCGGGATCGATCTCCCTCACGGGCAATTTTCTTGGAGACGGCTACATAGTCCGCTAAAGGCATGTAGACAAGCCAGCGGCCCGGTAGCGAATAATGAGTCGTCACTCTGGCTCCTTTGCTTCCTACTGGCTCCTTCAGGACCTGGACGATGACATCCTGGCCTGGACGAAGCAGCTCCGAAATCGAGGGCTTCACTTTCGGTTGTTTCTCCAGGTTGGGATGCAATACATCGTCCACATACAGAAAAGCATTCTTTTTCTGACCGATATCCACAAAAGCTGCTTGCATACCTGGTAACACGTTCACTACCCGTCCTTTGAAATACGAACCCAGCAGTCCACGCTCGCGTGTACGCTCTGCCATGAATTCTACAGCTTTGCCCTCTTCCAGAAGCGCCATTTGCATGAGGTTATGTTCATTATGTACAATCATTTGTTTCATGGCTTTACCTCTAGAAGATCATTCAAATCATCCACATCCATTCTGTTTCTTTGCCATACTCATTGTACATGTATTAACCCAAATCAGGACAGATCCACCAAAGATGCTACAACTTATCCGTGTCTTGTTTGAAATAAGAACCGATGATTCGCTGCTCAGGCAAAACGGCCATGATTCTTCCCTGTCTATTCATCACGTATATCATATGGTATCTTTCTCTCTTTAATAGACGCAAAATAGGCTCCAAAGGTTTCGCCGGAAATGAGATTATCGGCTGCGCCAAACTTCCTGTAGCTGCATGGCGGGTGAATGCACTTTCACGATTCATCAGAAATCGGATAAATCGATATGGAATATTTCGGTAATCTGTCACGTTGGAATAAAACAGGAAAATCCCAATCAACAGGATGTTTAATGGTAATCCGTAATCACCAGTAAACCAGCGACCGATGGCAACCAAAATAACCCCTGCACTGCAAAGGATGCTGATTCTGTAGGTCCACATCAAGGTCGTATAGTAGGGAGCAGCCAGACTGACGAGTGCCTGTACAACTTTACCGCCATCCAGCGGCAACACAGGTAGCAGGTTAAATAGGGCAATCAGCAGATTCCCCTGTATAATATAATCCAAAAATACCGGGTCCCCCAGGTTGCCATATTTCAACAGTAAAACGACTCCAACCATGAGCATATTTTGAAAAGGGCCTGCCAACGCGATAATGATCTCCCGACGAGCTGTAATATTTCCGCCATCCTCAATAACGGCGACACCTCCAAAAGGAAGCATCTGTATCGAAAGGACACGGCAGCCCAGAAGGGCTGCCGCTGCAGCATGTCCACATTCATGAATAAAAACGATGGCAAACAGCGTGATGAGTTCAATAAAGTTTCCGGTCAACAGGGAGGCCATCATGATGATCACAAAAAAAGGATGAAACGAAATATGCACACCCCATAACCTAATCAAGGGCTACCACTTCCGCAGGATCTACGTACTGCTCGCCTTCTTTTACAGCGAAATACAATGTGGCAGGTTGATCATTTCCAGTCTTCTTCAGGCTGCCGACCGCGTCACCCGCTTCTACCCAATCATTCACCTGAACTTCACTTTCATTCAAGCGTCCGTATATGGCTGTAACTTGACCAGAGTGCTGGATTACAACCGTTGTCCCATTTTCCGGATCATCCAATACTTGCAGCACTCGTCCGGCATCGGAACTGACGACTTGAACAAGTCCTGCGCCACCGGCTTCGGGAACAATTTCAATGCCTTTCATGCTCAGTGCAAAAGGTTGAACAACGGTTCCAGAGATCGGTTTACCCAGCAGGTGCCGAATACCCGAGCCGTTCACAGGATCGGTGGTATGTCCAAGAACAGGCAGGAATGATGGCGTTCCGCCAAAGTGACGTTCGTACCACGCAGCGGCATACGCAAAGTCCATATCCCGATGTAACATATCGGCGATCACGGTTTTGGCAGGTGTCGTCCACGAGGTATTCAACTGGAATAATCCCCAAACGCTGCCGAATAATAAAATGCTAACCACTGTTCGTCCCACGAAAGACTTCATCAGATTGAAGCGTGGATGGCCGCCAGGACCATAGTGCCCATTCTCTTTTTTCCACAGCCATTCCGGGTCTCTTTCCTGTTCTGCCAGTGAAGATCTTGCCGTTCGTAGCTTTTCTTGTATATCCATAGACGAGAAAGGCTGACGTTGCGCAGATGTACGCTTATCGGATACCGGGCCCGATTCTCGCTGCTGCATAATTTCCTCTGTAGCACCATCCATTAGCCGCCGAATGCGCTCTTCTCTTCTCTGCTTGATTCTGAGTTTCGTATTCATGGAATGTCCTCCTGCCGAGGCTTGTTTACTACATCCTATGAGGATCTCGTTCATAATATGAACAAGCTTCGGCCGGAAGCAAAAATAACCCCACCACGTGGAGCCCTCCTGTGAAGTACATATCCCGTTCTATAAAAGACACCTTTAATAAATAAAATGCCCTCTAATAATCAAAAAGCCGGGCTTGAGGGCCGCGGCTGTCATACATGAATGTGATGAGGAAGAATGGGTTAACCCATCCCAAAAAACTTTTTGAAACGTGTGAAAGCACCCTTTTTCTGCTCCAATTGCATCAGAGGAACGGTATCCCCCAGAATACGACGGGCAATATTACGGTAGGCAATGGCCGCAAGTGAATCCGGATTCATTACCGTAGGCTCTCCCGAGTTGGCTGCCTTGATGACAAGCTCATCATCAGGAACGATCCCGATTAGGTCAATATTAAGTACTTGTAAAATGCCGTCAATATCGAGCATGTCGCCTGATTTAACCATATTGTTACGGATACGGTTCACGACCAGTTTTGGTGATTGAATATGTGAACTCTCCAGCAAACCAATGACACGATCCGCATCACGGACAGCTGCATTTTCTGGTGTAGTGACTACAATCGCCTGATCCGCTCCCGCAACCGCATTTTTGAACCCTTGCTCAATTCCGGCTGGACAATCAATAATGACGTATTCAAAATCTTTCTTCAATTCGAGGATAATGTCCTTCACCTGTTCGGGTGACACAGAGTTCTTATCTCTCGTTTGTGCTGCAGGCAGCATATATAATTCTTCGAAACGTTTATCTTTGACCAAAGCCTGATTCAGTCGGCAGCGGCCGTCTGCAACGTCGCACAGATCATAAATGATCCGGTTTTCGAGTCCCATCACGACATCCAGATTGCGAAGGCCGATATCGGTATCTACCAGACAAACCTTTTTGCCGAGCAGCGCCAGCGCTGTCCCGATGTTTGCCGAGGTGGTTGTTTTACCCACGCCGCCTTTACCCGAAGTGATCACGATCGCCTCTCCCATGAGCTACACTCCTTTAAACACATTAAAATCTCGGCGCAACCGAACGATATTGCTCATCTTGTCGATCTGCATCTGATTGTCCTGTAAATAAGCAAATTCCATTCCGGTCTCTCGGCTCTCCCACTCATCGGGAGGACGGCTGATAATGTCGGCGATCCGCAGCTGCGTCGGTGCAAATACCGAAGCGGCAATGATCGAGTCTTCGTCCCCACCAATTCCAGCGTGAGCCATGCCTCTGAGTGAACCCAAAACATATATATCTCCGGTACACGTCACTGTGCCCCCCGGATTGATATCTCCAAGAAACAGTAGATTCCCTTCGTGATGAAGCACCTGTCCAGAACGTACCATACCACACATGGTGACAATCGGCGGCGGCCCTTTAGCCTCTGGTTTAAGGGCCGGTGAGTCGATAGAACGAATGAGCAAATTCCCTTTTTGTTTCAATATATCAAGAATTGCTTCTTTCTGGTCCTCCGTCACTTCCCGGCTGCCCAGTTTGATATCCACATGAACAATCGGTCCGGTCAAAATATTTTGATGGCTGTGTTCCAGCTTATAGCGGAGCTCGTAGAGCAATTCCTCGAATTCACATTGATCGTCCAACAGGAAAACCAGGCCGTCTCGGATGCCTTTAATCGTTACGTGATTCGATTTTACCGTCATAAGCCTGTCCCTCCCATCTCATTACATTTCGTGCCCGGGTCCCCAAGTTCCTGCTTCCCACTCCAAAAATGGTTCAAGAAGCTTCTTGTGCTTTGCTCTTTCTCTTACCAATCCGCTCCAGTTGTTTCCGAAGAGGAACATAAATGATCAGCGCGAACACAAAATGAATGAACAAATTGGGAATCATGTATTCAAGCAACGCCCAGTCAAATGTCACATGATTGAGTTGGAAGAGCTTGTACAGAAAGAATAACATGGTGTCATTCAGCAGACTTCCCAAAAGGACAACGGATACCATAACAGGCAGTGGTGCACGCGGCGCTTGGAAAATAAGGCCCATCACATATGCTGAGAGTCCCATAGAGAATCCATATGGTCCAATCATTTCGCCGTAAAATACGACGTCATGCAGCAGCCCAAAAAATATGCCAAGCACCAACGCCGTGTGCCGATGATGATATACAGCGATAAATAAAATCACGATGTAAACCAGATTCGCAGAAATTCGCATTTGCCAGCCCGAAGGAATGAGTAGCGGAAGAATCGTTCCTTCCGCAATGAACAACACGAACAGCAGCAGGAATAAGACTTGCTTGCGCGTCACCATTATTCTTTTACCTCTGGCGGGATAATCACAATCAGCTCTTTCCAGTCCAGAAAGCTTGCGTATGGCTTAATTGTAGCTGTTTGTGTTAAGCCATATTCGCTTTTCTCAACCTTCTTCACTTCTCCGATACGCATGTACTTTGGAAAATTGTTGATAATTCCGGAAGAGATGATTTCATCATTTTCTTTGATATCGGAGTCTTCCGAGATCTTGGTCATTTTGAGCATTCCGGTCTTCGGATCATAACTCTCGATCATACCAAACACTTTTTCTTTACCAACCGCTGTAGCTGCAATGGCATTGGATGTTGGATCATTGGCGTCCATGGAAGTCAACAGATTAACTGTGGACGTATATGAGCTGACATGACTAACGACCCCAACCAGCCCTTCCTGCGAAGTCACAGCCATCCCAGCCTTAATTCCCGCATTTTCACCAATGTCGATATTAATCGTTCTGCTGTTCGGGTCGGAATTGGCACTGATAACTTGAGCAATTCGTGAACCGTAGTTATACCGATTCTTTTGTTCCTCGGTAAAATTGAGTGCTTTCTGAAGCTGTTCATTCACCTGTTCCATATCATTGTATTTCAGCCGATCCCGGGTATAGTGACCCATCGCAATGCGAAGCTCTTCATTTTCTTGATATACCGTACGCATGTTCGCCAAATCTTTAAAAAAGCCCGCTACAGAAGAAGCGGGCTTGTAAAATACGTATTGTACAAATCCGACTGAATCCTTCAGGAATTTCTCCGGCCAGGATAGAGCGGTTCGCGGACCGAGCGTAAAGCCCATTAACGCGATAAATGTAACAAGGCCCACCAGCAAAACAAAAAGTCTTTTGTTACCCAGCAGTTTAAACAGTTCGACCACCCTCTAACATCCATTATTCTCTTCCGAGCCATGCCCGGCGGGGAGACTGTCAGACTTATAGTCCCTTCGAGAATATTAGTCCATTCTCCCCGGGTATGCGGGTAATAGCTCTCCCAGCCTAAGCCAGGTCCTCTTCGTTGATATCATTCCCCTTGGTCGATAAGCGAGCCAAGAATGGGGAGATATCAATTATCGTTTGGAGCGAACTGCCGAACTGCTTCTGCTCTTGAACAAATGAATATTCTCAAGCGCTTTACCTGTTCCGATTGCAACGCAATCGAGCGGGTTCTCTGCTACGATAACAGGCATCCCTGTCTCACCAGCAAGCAGCTTGTCCAGATTGCGAAGCAATGCGCCGCCACCTGTGAGAACAATACCACGGTCCATAATATCTGCTGCCAGCTCAGGCGGACATTTCTCCAATGTTACTTTTACAGCTTCAACAATGGCATTCACCGTATCCGCCAGAGCTTCGCTGATTTCATCCGAAGTAATCGTAATCGTCTTCGGCAGGCCTGTAACGAGGTCGCGTCCACGAATTTCCATGGTTTCCACTTGCTCAAGCGGCATAGCTGATCCGATATCCATCTTCAACTGCTCCGATGTACGTTCACCGATCATCAGATTATACTGGCGTTTAATATATTGAATCACGGATTCATCCATCTCGTCACCCGCTACACGAACCGATCGGCTTGTTACAATACCGCCAAGAGAGATGACAGCCACTTCCGTTGTACCGCCACCAATATCGACAACCATACTACCCGTTGGTTCCCATACAGGCAGGTCTGCACCAATGGCAGCTGCAAAAGGCTCTTCAATCGTATAGGCTTCACGTGCTCCAGCCTGTTTGGTTGCATCTTCAACTGCTCGTTGTTCTACTGCAGTAATACCGGATGGTACACATACCATCACGTTAGGATGACGCTGGAACATGGAGCGTTGTTTCTGCGCCTCACGGATGAAATATTTGATCATCGTTGCCGTTGTATCGAAATCGGCAATAACGCCATCTTTCATTGGTCGAATGGCACGAATGTTACCTGGTGTACGTCCAATCATTTTTTTGGCGGCTTCACCTACTGCCTCGATGGTTTTTGTATCTGTCCGTATAGCGACAACCGAAGGTTCGCGCACCACAATTCCTTTTCCACGTACATAAACCAAAGTATTCGCTGTCCCCAAATCAATACCCAAATCTTTCGTAAAACCACCAAACATGACGTAATCTCCTTTTCTGCCTCATATAGCCGCCCCAGTTCATCAAGAGCGTTTCATTTTCATTCCCACCACAATGGCGGAGCTAATATTCGCATTTGTTTTGTGTTGCATTGCTTTGCATGTGTAAAGTGAACCTATCTTCTACGGACAACGCCGTCAACATTCATAGGAAAACATCAACGCCAACCATTATATTATACTAAGCCCTTCTCCTTCAAACTTACGTACGTTCCATCTCCGATAATAATGTGATCCAGCACGTCTATGCCAACAATTGCGCCGGCCTCGATCAGTCTTTTGGTTATTTGGATGTCCTCTGGACTAGGCGTAGGATCACCACTGGGATGGTTGTGTGCGCACACAATAGAGGCGCTGCTGCATTTGATGGCAGCCCGGAACACTTCACGCGGATGTACAATCGAAGCGTTAAGGCTACCCATGGAGAGTGTTTCCTGGGCAATAATGTGGTTTTTGCTATTCAGGAAAAGACACACAAAGTGTTCTTTCTGCAAGTAACGTAATTGTTCGGTAAGGATATCGGCTGCATCACGAGGGGTACGGATGGAAGTGGACTGTGTAAGTCTGCTCTTCGCAATCCGATGACCAAGCTCAATGCTGGCTTTCAGCTGTACAGCCTTGGCCATGCCGATTCCCTTCATCGCAGTCAGTTCTTCCAAGCTCAGATCCATCAACGAGCGAATTCCACCCGCTTCGGTCAGAATCCGCTGTGCCATATGCACTGCGGATTCCTGTCTTGTACCCGTTCGAAGTAAAATCGCCAGCAATTCAGCATGGCTTAAGGCGCCCGCCCCGTATTCCATCATGCGTTCTCTCGGGCGTTCTTCCTGGGGGATGTCGCGCATCATATATTGAGGCGACTCCATATGTTCCCTCTTTTCAGATCGTCAATTGCGGAATTTCATGTACGCGGCAGTACATGTATGCCGAATCCATCCAGCATATCGCTAAGCAAGGACAACGGTAGGCCCACCACATTAAAATAACATCCTTCAACACGGTCTATCAGTGAAGCACCAATGCCCTGAATGGCATATGATCCTGCCTTGTCCGAAGGCTCCCCGGTCTGAACATACGCACGAATCGTAGCTTCAGACAGTTCCTTCATCGTTACATCAGTCTGTCGATACTGAACCATAGATTGCCCATTGTTTGCATCAATACAGGCTACTCCCGTGAAAACACGGTGTACACGTCCCTGTAGACGAGATAACATACGTTCAGCGTCCGCTTCGTCTACGGGTTTGCCAAGAATATCACCGTCCAGAACGACAACTGTGTCACTACCCACGATAACCGCATCCTGTTCACGGCCTTCCAGCCCACGATAAACGGCAAGCGCCTTACGCATCGCAAGCTCCTGTACCGTCTGTTCAGGAGTCCATTCCGGCGGTGTATCTTCATCGGCATGACTTGGTATTACTTCAAAAGCTAGATGGAGTGATGCGATCAGTTCTTTACGCCGTGGCGAAGTGGAAGCCAGAATAATGCGACGCTGTTTTGTTTTATCCAAAATAACCGGCCCCTTATGCTACGGCGACAATCCTATCGGATCACGCTAGTAGATATCATTTTTTTAGTTTCTTCGTCAAAATTCGTCATTCTCCTATAACCTGCGATACAGCCATACAGCAGCAATAATACCAATCAGACTCAGGAGGCTCATTTGAAATTGAAGTGAAATATCATAACTGATAATATCCAGATCAGCCTGCGGCGACCAACGAATGGTCGTGGCTTTCGTTAAAAAGGCAACGGCCTTTACAGGCTGCAGTGCCTTGGCGATCCACGCACCGGCCAGCCAGCCGAGCAGCAGAAACAGCAATAACATGCCGAAGTTTTTTTTCATCGGTGATCTTCCCTCGCCATTTTTTGACACCCACATTATTATACGGGGTTTTGTACGTCAATACAAACACAAATCCGGCAAGGGGAACTATTTCCAGTTCCTTGCCGGACAGGTATTTCAAGGCTGTGTTATGGGAAAGCGTTGATTACTGTTTTATCGCCTCAAGCCATTTTTTTTGCTGTAATACATATTCCATCAGATCGGACTGTACAGACCACATATGCACATTCGCCGGATTTTTGTTGTATTCGGCAAGTGCGGTTACCGCACTGTTCATCGATTTTTCCATCGCGGATACATAGGGTTGTACGTCTGCACTCAGACCCGGTGCAATACTATTCAAACCAGTCAGCCAGAGTTGATGCTGGTTCTGTAGTGCGGTCATCGTTTCCGCTGAGACAGCTTCAGGAACAGCTTGACCGAGCTGCTGGATCGAGAGGGTAGACAGTTGTTCTACCAAAGTTGATCCACTTGCGAAGAACTGCTGAACATCCTCTGCTTTTCCGCCGAATACTGCTGGGTTCACTTCAGGGTTGACGATTTCCTTGACGTACAGTTCCACACCTTCGGCCTTAAGCCTTGTGCTAAGCAGCTTGGCCTCCTCACGGTCAGCCGAAATGCCTGCGTATACCCGATTACCATCCTCCGGGTCAGAGCCTGCTGCAATGCCTGCCTGGGACAATTCCACCTTCGCCTGTTCAGCGCGTTCAGGAGAACTGAAGACACCGTATTGCAGTGCATAATAACTGCCGCCTGTTGTAGCTGCTTGGAGCTGCTGTTCCGAACCAACCACTCCCCCCTGACCTGTCACAGCCGACACCGCCTGATTAGCGGGAATCTTGCTCCCAGGATCTACGGCCCCTTCCCGATTGAAAAAAGAAAGAATAACCATGCCGAAGAGGGCCCCGGTTACAAGCGCACCGGTAACTGAACCAATCATTTTCCAGCCCCTCGGGGGACGATTTCGCTTATAAGAGTAATTTTCACTATCTGCAATCCAATTATGATCACCATAATTCTCGTCCGATCTGCTCTCGTCCTCATCTCCCGGATATGCAGTAAGGTGATTATAGTTGTATTCGGGCTCATCAAGTATCTCATTCTTGTCCGTTCTTTGGTAAGGTTCAGGTACAGTGGAGCCTGTCAGCATCGTCTCTCCCCAGTCACCGGGTATATCCTCTGGTGTCCATGAAGGCGTTGTATTTAACCGCGTTGGCGTTGGCGTCGGTGTTGGACTGTGCGAAATTTCTTCACTCAAAGCGGCAAATGTGCTGGATGTGGGTATCCCCTTGTTTTCAGGCTTGTCCGACTCGTTATCCCCAAAACGAAACGTCATTCTAGCATTGCTCACCCCGTACCCTCTCCTTTGTCCCATTTATAACAGCTATATGCGGAGAGAATCTGAAACATTCCATTTCATGCAAAAAACCGCCCGCTTCGAAATGGTCAAGACCCCATTTTGTAGACATTATAAAAAGACCCTAGGCTGCAAACTGGCGTCGGTACTCTACCGGCGTCAG
>NZ_JAROCD010000002.1:234135-589395 GCF_030433635.1 Paenibacillus vandeheii | reverse complement strand
GCTTTGTCCTTTTTCGAACGTAGGAGTGTTATTTCTTTTTTGCTGATACGCTTTTTAAGGGCTTTTGAGACAGCCCCATCATAACTTGAATAATTATTTCATAAGTGCTATTGAGTGGGATGCTTATTCTTAAATTTTTCACTCAATGATTTGCTCTCGATATTATGTCAATTGGAGCTTTTAGCTTTCATATCATACTGTCTCTAACCGCAGCATTTTTTACTTTTTAATCCACTTCCACATAAGCACGGCTCATTTCTACCAATCTTTTGATTTCTAAATTTATATAAATCATCTATAAGTTTCATAATTTTTTTAGTATTTTCCACAACAATAATAAATAAAGTATAATTAAAGTTGACCAATCCTTCTTCACCCTGTAATGTACCTGCTCGCAGATTATGATAGATGTCATTTCTAAGATCATATAACCCTTGATAATAGTCATCATTCAGAATATCCACAATAATATTTGACAATGCAGATTTATCTGTTTTTTTCTTAAAGTCATGAAAGTACTTTATATCTTTATACTGAGGATAACGCTCTGATACATAGCGGGACAATTTATCATAACAAGAGTATATCCTTGAAACAGCACTATAAAGTAAATATTGTTGGTCCATTAGGTCATACAAGTGTAAATTCTCTCGTTGAATCCACTCTTTATAGAAAATTTCATTTTCCATATTACAAAAGTCAAATACACACCGTACTACTTCATTTAGCCTGAAAAATACATCCCCAATTAATATATTATTATACTGAGGAAGCTTATCAAATATTTTGATCTTATCGAATTCTAATTGTTGTATTTCTCTACCGGAATATTGTTTATCAAAGTGTGTAACTTGCAACTTCATAAATTTCGTGATCATTGGATGAGAAGTTTGTTCCTCGATGTTTGTTAAGCTACTAACTTTACTTATTATGAGTTCAAATAAATCATAATGTTTGTTTAAACAAAAAATGAGGTTTTTAATTTGAGGCAAATAAAAATCTGCATCCACTTCATCCCCGTCTCTGTTCCAAAACTTACTTGCCGCGATAGCATCTTTGTTCATTTCTTCTTCTATTTTTTTTGAATAATATGATAAATCATGTGTATTTAGTTTCCTTATTGTATTTAGTGTGCGATACATATGATTACCTTTAAGACCGTCTAGTATATTCTTAATATCAGATTCCTTATAATCATCAATTCCTTTTAAATAGTCTTCAATTTTATAGTTTTTATTGAGAGATAATTCATCATTGAAATTAAAATTGTATACTATACCTAAGATAACGTATATTCTTTCGTTTGCTTGGAATAAGTGCTCAATAGCGTTATTATAAAAAAATCTTCCAGAATAAAATTGTTTATCGGCAAATAAAATTCCACAGTTAAACAATGCTAGGTCTTTACAGCAAAGATTCATAAAAAAATGCGTATCTTCTAAGAGGTTGATTAAATATCCAAACGCTGTCATTTCTTGAGGAACTGTTGTTAACCCATTATCATTTAAGTGTCGAACTACTAGATCATCTAAACTTTCTTCAATCTTAATTGTCCTGCTATATAGTATAGTCTTTAAAGTTTGTTTTTCCTTCTCATTCAATAAATTATACCGATTGTCATCAACAATAGCTGTAAACATCTTATTTATTTCTGCATCATCAATCCAAAAATGTTTATCGATATAATCTGAAGTGAAGTATCCATTAAATTCATCCTTTTCAAAAATGGATCCAATATTTATTAAGGTCTCATCACAGCCATTTTCACATTCACAGGCACTATCATGAATTATATATAGTGAAAAACTATCACAAACAGGACATTTAAATCTCTTCCTGTAACTGATACTAGAACTTACTCTCATCGCTTTCTTCCACATTTTATTTCCCCCTGTTATAAGAACACTTTTGTAAAAGGATTGGTCATATGCTTATTCGCTTAGTGTTATTATCTAACGAAATAAAGTATCTTAACATGGCAGAAGTATTACGACTCGAATCTTTGGTGAGTAATATTGAAATCAACGGCTTCTTCCTCGAATAAATAGTAGACAACACCAAACTTAATTAAGTCATCAGTACTCGGCACTATTGAAGGACTATACCACTGGACAACCATTTCCCGAATGGGTGTGTTGTTGCATAAACATCTACTTCCACATCTAGTGTTCTACTTTTTAATTGTTTCTCATATTCCAAATGTCTTTCTATCATTATTCTCAATGGTCTAGTGCATAAATTAAGCCGTACTAAAGTTGACCTAATTCATGAAAATAATAACATCTACAACGACAAGAATTAACAAACCTAACAATATGTATTCTTGTTTCTTCTCAATCATTCAAATGTGCCTGTATTCAATGCTTTAATAAAGATGTTTTCCAATTTTTATATTGGTTATACCGATATTAAAGCAATTATATTCTACAAGAAACAGACCATGTATTCCTGTACCTAAATCATTTTCTCGTAACGCAAATAATTCACTACCACGAAGATAGTTAAGATTTGTTTAAATACTACTACGAATAAAACTCTAGTAAAAATAACTAAAATCTCTGCGACAATACCTAAAAATATTCTTTGAATATCTGATCATTATAGTAAAATAAAGAAATGGCTCCTCAGTCCTCTGACCTTTTCCCTGGTCTTACGATGAGCGTCTGTCTCTCAATCTCCAAATCACTACAACGTAAACGAATCAAACTCTCCAACACGAAGGTAAGAATCAAAATAGCCATATGCTTGGCTACTAGATTTGAGGTGTCAAAAGTCTTCTATTACACTATATTGATGTTTCTAATTCAAATTTCAAATCAAACAGGACATCTTCTGGGATTCCGTTATTCTTCTTTATTTTGATCATATCAATCAAAATATTATCAGTAATGACTAATATTAGTTTCTTATTTCGATTATGCAGATAATCTCGTTGCTTTCTTTTTGTGCTGGAACTAACATTATTCCTGGTAAATATAACTCCGAATTGACCGTAAACCTCTTTTTCTAGGTAATCTGAAATTTGCCTTAACGCATCATTATCTATTGCCTGACTATAATTTTTAAATTCAAACACAATATTATTGGAATTATATATTTGTTTAACTGTTTTCCAAAAATCATGTTTTCCTGTATTTGCAACAATTAAATCTCTGATATCTGTTTGAATACTATTTGATAACTGATACTCTGCTTTAAAGTAACTAAAGTTGTCCTCAAATAAATACCTGATGGCTCTATAACATATACCTTCATATTCTCTCCATCCACTTCCTTTAGGGCAATTTTCTAAGTCGCTAATTAAACTATTAGCTAAGGAAACATTATTTCTCCCAGCCCCAGTTAAAATTATTTCATTCAATTTTGGTAACAATATCTGACTTACAAGAATTCTCGAAAACGCTGATTCATTTAGTTTATATTTAAAACTTCTAATAATAGTATCAATATCAACAATAATTAGATTCTTTATATGTCTTAGCTTGTTTTTAGTTGAGCTTGGAACAACTGTAGAAGAAATGACGATAGTTTCTTTTTCTATTCTGTTTTTGGCCAAGACTCTAAGTTCATCTATATTCGAACTATAATCACCATTTAATCTTACTAATTTCACTTTTTCAACTTTTATATCTGATAGGTTTCTTTTAAAGTAGTAATTATCAAATTTATATTTATCATATCCATACAACGCCAACAAAATATTAATGAATTCATCAATGAATTTATTAGAATCTAGATAACTCAGAATTTCTATTAACTCATTATTTATCGTCTCTGCAATATGACTTATGTCTTGCATATCTCCAACTTCAACTTTAAAGCCGAGTGTTATACTACACGACTCTACTCGAGAGTCAATCTCGTACATCTCTTTTATTTCCTCATCAATATCTATATTTAATCCGTTTGTATCTTTTTCCATCATTTCAATAAGGCATACCTTTGATGAAACCTCAACAGTAGGCGCTTGAATATTTGACTTACTTACTACGTACTTAAATCTTATACCCTCATAATACTTAAATTTATTTCTCAATGAATAATAGTTTTCATCTATATACTTTGTATATTGTGCCCACCACCATTTTGAATAATTATAAATACTCTCAACTTGAACTTTACTTATAAATTCAACTGATTCATTCTTTACTATGTTTTTCTTAATACCAGAGATAAGTGATTCTATTTCTTCTGCAGCAAAGTAATTCAATTTATCATTCCCAAAGATCTTTGCTCTAAACGGGGGGCGTGTCTTATAACCAAGTCTAAGCATATCCCTCATCTCAGCAATATCTAATTTGTAAATAAGATTATTAAATTCTCTTTCACTTAATATCACATAACTTTGATTTATTGATTCCTTGATAGTAGCTGCTATAATAATTCTCAAATTGATCAGTCTAATATGTAAGTCCGTTTCTTTTTCGATTAATTCGATATAATTTATTAAAAACAGATTTTCAATTTTATATAGATAATTAGTTAATGTTTTAAGTATGACCTTAGGATCTTGTATTGTAAATGTTTCTAAATTCACTCCTAACGCAATTAATAGCTCACTTTTGATTTCATCACTCACTTTTTTTAATTGCTCTTCCATAGCAATTACTCGAAACTGATCTTGTGTATTCCATATGGTTTCTATATCTTCTAATTTTAATAATAAACTATTGATCATCTATCAACCCGCCCCTTAAGACAATAATATTTTCTTAACATTATTTCGGCTAACGTTCCTGTATTCACGCCCCAGCGCAAGCTGGTTGTCCGGCGAATGCCGGATCAAGGACGTATGTCCGCAGCGTGAATATTATGTTATCTGAAGGACTATACTAATTTAAAATGCAATTCTCGCAAGTCATTAGCTATAGTCTTATATCTTTGATAATCTCCGTTAATAAACTCATCGTAAATAAATCTAAAAAAAGTAGCATAGATAAATGCAAATAAAATAACTGCCAAAATTATTAGAAATATTGTTAAAACAGTAGTTAAATCATCAGTATATTTATTTAAGATATTTGTATAGGTAGCTGAAACAATGGGTAAAAGGACAGTCAAAAGAATTCCTCTCCCTACAAAGAATGGGACTTTCTGTTCTTCAGCTTGTTTTTCTACTAGCTTTATCAGCAAATCTAGCTTTTTAGGATCTGTGTCAATGCTCTCATTTCTCAAAAATTTTCTTAATCCTTCAATTCTAACTTGGTAATAGTTTTTTCCATTATTATCAGATTTAGTTATTCGATCTCGTTCTAAGGTCAAGTCTCTCAAAGAGACAACAAAACAAATGATTAAAGAGATAAAAGAAGCATTACTCCAATCAGATTTGAAACTATATTTTATTACTATGATTAAGATGATGCTTGATAGTAGAAAAATAATAGATCTGTAAAAGCCTTGCCACTTCATTTTTTTAAACATGATGTGTAACAAACTTAGGTCCTTCTTATAAAGTTTTAGAAGTTTGTCTGCCATTGGTTTCTCCTATTAGTTTTTTAGATAACGTTCCTGTATTCACGAACCCTTACTGCCTTAAGCGACCAAAGGGAGCGGCCGCGAGTCGGTTAGGCAGTAAGGGGTGTCTGCCTGATTTCGCTTCTTCGAAATGCCTCGGGCAGACCAAGCGGTGTTAGCCGCGCAGTGTGAATATTATGTTAACTGAAGTTCCTGCCTTCATAGACTATGCTAATCACCATAAGTCCCTAACATATATGCATTCATTTCCTCTATATATTTGTTGTGTAAAGGGAATTTATTACGGCACAAATCTACCAACTTATCTCTTAATGTCTGATCTTGAATCATGTACTTACACATATGCTCAAACTTTGCAAGTTCAATAGGTAGAGCTGGAATTTTTAGATTCTCATATAAATGAAATAGTTCAGTAAAAACTCCAAGTGTTACTCCCACTACATCGTCATAAACTAATTGAGCTTCTCTTTTAGTATCGTCCCTATTGAAATATTGATGGAAGTTATCATTAAACATGTTAAAGTCTATCTGCATATAGCCATCAAAAGTATAATTCTCTTCATTCCTTGCCTTTGATAAATGATCATATTTGTTGTCAAAAAGTTCTTCATAAGTTATCTTAGTAAGTTCAAGTTCGTCATGGTCCAAGTCACAGTAAATTCTCCATGTATCATCATGCGAATTAATTCTCTCATTATCAAATATTAGATGACCCCCTTTGTTTTTTATATCTAATTTCAAGTGCATAGAATAAGAAACAATGTCAGCATCATAATCAATTTTATTGGGGTTATATTTATTTGATAAAGTTTGATATCGCTTTGGATTTGTTATTTTAAACACATCTTCTATAAAAATAAATTTATCACTGGTAATTCGATAACTTTGAATGCCGCAAAGAGTATTAATTGCTCTTGCAAGATATAGCTTTGCATAATAATTTGTAATCTCTATCCAATGAAGAGCACCTGATAAATATAGATTCTTTGCTGCTAAATAGTTGTAGAATACTTTATAGAAAGAAAATAACGATTCATGTAGCAATGTAACTCTCAAAAGTTTCATATCTTCTTCATCAAGAGGAATTATGATTTTTGTGCCATTCTTATATTTCTCAAAGAAATCTACATCTTTATTAAAATTTTCATGCATAAACTTAGGAAGATGCCATTCTCTTGGACGTGGTACACCGGCCCTAAATTCAGCATATTCTGTATCTTTGTAAAAATTAATAATAGCGTGTCTTAAGGAATTCATTGATTTTTCTCCTTTTTAATAATACTTTGCAGGAATTTCAGTTAACGTTCATGTATTCATGACGTCCAACGTAGTCGGATGTGTCTGCTGAATCTACTTCCTTGGAATCCATCCGGCACACCAAGCCTCCGTGAGGAGCCGCAGCTTGTATATTATGTTAGGTGAAGTACTATGCTTTCTAGACATTCTAGAAGGAGTTTTTCTGCGCCCATTTCTCTATTACTTGCTCTAATAGATCTCTTTGAGTTAAACCTCTTGATTTATAATAGGGATTTCGTTCATCCTTTGGTAGGCAACTTATTGCTACTAGAAAAGCTCTCCTGACCCAAGGATCAGAAATAATACTAAATTTGTTTTCTCTAAAATATCTATGATTTTTTGATCTTCCTAAATCCAGGATCAGCTCTCTCACTGTGAAGTTATCATGATATTTCTTTATTAATTCTGAAAAAAAATGTTTATTGTTCCATTCATCATTATTAGAAAATAGATGCAATAACCAAGATCTATTGAATTCTAACTCACTCATAAAGCTACTTTGAAGTAAGCTTAACACTTTATTTCCTATTTCATGCTTTTGTTCTTCACTATAAGATCTAACTAGTTCAAGATGATTAATAATAGTTTTAATAATAGGAAACAACTTTCTCATATTTTCTTCTGTCAATATCAATTCTGCTACTTCAGTATTATCAAAACGCGCTAAATTTCCGATTAGAAATTTAGCAAAGCCTATATCAAACTCATCTTTATCAAGTTCTTCTTCTAGTAATTCAAATATGTTTAACTCATGGAGTTTTTTTATTTCTTCATCTCCCAATAAGGAAAGATCAATTTCCCCATAGAAATCTCTACTAAACCCCAGTTTATCTAATAACTCATAGAACTCTTCAATTACCCTATCTTTTTCTCTATCCTTATATAAATAAAGGTGCTTAGAAATAAAGCTTTCAGTAGTCAAAATTTTAGTTTTTTGTTCATTTAATTTTAAATTCAAAATATCATATAACTTTTGTGCTAAGAATGCTAAAGATTTATAGGCATCATTTTCAGATTTACAAAAAAGCCGATAATCATCGACATATCTAATAAACATAATATCATTTTCAATAAGTATCATATCGATCTCATTTAGTATAAGCTCCGCTATTGGGCGACTAAACTGAGGACCAATTGGAAGTCCTTTATGAGTCTGACTGATGTGCATAGCTTTAATTATATTAATCAAAGTCTCAGCATGAGCATTCTTTCCACTTAACCTTACACATTCGCGCAGATGGGTCTCAATATTATGTAAATATATACTTGGGTAAAAGTCCGTAATGTCTGTCATCACAACATACGAATACTCTTCAGATTCTAACAAATCTCTTGTTTTATCTTCGAATTCCTTCCAATTGTATTTAGGATCAAACAGGGTACCATCACTTTCAGGATTTAGCCTGAATGAATACACAACATCATGTACTGTTGGTATTCTTTTGTTTTCTATTTCTTCGTATATTTCATAAATCAATGCGTTATATACTATTGAATCTAAGGGATCTAATTGAGTACATATTCTAAACCCGACATTACTCTTTGGTGTGATAGTAGTTCTATATGGTCTAACTCCATTAGAGTATACATCAGTTGTTAATAGATGATTTTTCACATCATCCCAATTCTCATTAATTGCTTCAAATTCAAAAAGCTTTGGAAAAACGTAAGAATCCCCGTATTTATTAATATGCTTCAAGGACCAATTGAGAGATTCTTCTTTTAGTTTCAGCATTTTAAATTTTGACCTCCAAATTATTATAGTATTTCACCTAACGTTCTTTTATTCACGACCCAGCGTATGCTGGGTGTCCGGCAGATGCCGGGCCACGGGCGAATGTCCGCAGCGTGAATATTTTGTTATATGAAGTCTTATAAAATTATTTGACTTTAATGATAATCTTCAAAAAGAGAAATAATAGAAATAAGATATTCACTGATTCTTTCAAATTCTTTATGATCTCTTGAAACCTCTCCAATACTTTTAATTCCATGAAAAAATTTGTTTCTCATCCTTTTTGCTATAAAAAATAAAAAGTAAATTTTATCTTGCATTTTACTCTTATCACAGACTTGCATAAAAGCTATAAAACGTTCTTTTTCCTTTATAACTGGTGTTATACTTTGAGCATATAGTAGTTCAATAAACCCTTCGCTATCATTTTCGTACTTTTGATAAAAATGATTGAAAGATTTATAAATATTACTCACTAAGTCTCCTGAGATATCTTTTCTAGCTTCAGTATTAATAATAGTCAAATTCCCATTCTCATACTGGATCTGCAAAGAATTTATCCAAGCTAAAAATTCAGAGGCTGGTAAATTATCTCCTTGAAAAATAGCTCCTTTTGACATGTGTTCGAACAAAGACCAAACAAAAGAAAAATTTTTTGCCGATTCTAAGTTTAAATCTTGTTCTTCTTTTGTATACATTTCAATAACCCATTGTGTCACACTCATCTTTATCTCCCCAATCTATTTAATTTCTTTTAGCACTTAGTAAGATTTCATATAACGTTCCTGTATTCACGACTCAGCGTATGCTGAGTGTCCGGCGTATGCCGGACCGAGGACGTATGCCCGCAGCGTGAATATCATGTTATCCGATGGAACTGACTTCCCCGAAATACTAAAACTCATATCAGTCAAAGCTATTAATCTTCTCCCAAATAATATTTCCTTTTTAATTCTTCAGGATGTAGCATAAAGCTAAGTGCTTGCCTATTTCCCTCCGGCTCCAATAACAATTCTATAAATCCAAAATTATGGAGTTTTGAAAAGTTGTAAAGTGCATATAATTGCATCTGATTCACGCCTCTTACTACACCACTACCTTCAAAAGAAACCTCATTGAATTTTTCAGCAACTACTTTCGAAAAAAATAATGGTATAAGAAATTTGTAATTATATTCACTATTATTAGGGAAAGTCATATAATTACCATTCACTTCGAAATCCCCAAATTTCTCCATAATGATCCAAAAAGGAGCACCTATTACATCTTGATCAGGTAGAAATAATTTACTGATCTTCATACCAACAATTTGAGAGAAGGAGGGTAAGTCATTGATTGTCATAAGCTTGATATGATCATGGTGTGCAACATTTTTTGCTCCTTCTTGATATCCAGCTTTAGAAATCATTACACCTACTACATTACCTACATCATTTACCTTATACACGAAATCTCTAACTTCTTTTACTGATACTGGATTAACGTGATTTTTGCACTCAATAGCAACTTTGTGCAGAATATTTAAATGCTGAAATTCATAGTAAATATCAAATTCACTTGTTGAATTGGATCTTCCTACTAAAGTTGTTCGTTTAGAAATTCTAGCTTTACTATCATTTAATTTAATTAAGTTTGAATATACATAATGAATAAACTCCTCAAATTCTTTACCTTTTTGATAACTTGACATATTATACCTCCATAACATGAAATCTTTCTCTCGGTTCTTTCGGATATCGTTACTGTATTCACGACCTTGGCGAATGCCAAGGTGTCAGGCTGACTCTGCTTCCCGAGATTCGTCATGCCTGACAGAGGGCGTATGCCCAATACGTGAATATTATGTTATACGACGGAATTTACTACCTGAATAATCATCTGAAATAAATCAGTTCATCTATGTCGTGTCCAAGTCTTGATGGATGTCTAGGGTGGCCAGACTTAGCCTTCTTTAAGCAAAATAGATCAATTCCTTCATTCCTCAATAATTCCATTACTTTTTTGTCTCTTTTGTTAAAGAAATGTTTTTCGCCCCATGCTATGACCACTCTATCGGCTCTTAATGCTGCTTCTATAATGTACTTGTCGGTTTCAAGCCCTACAGGGTCTATTAATGATTCTTTTAGCCTTTTTGGATCGGTTGATATCAAACTATAGAGATTGACTACTTCAAGTGATCCATATTGAAATTTGTTTGCAAAGTATAGACATTGTCTTGAAGTCTGATCCTCTGAGCTTTCATTCGCTGTACTGGGATTTAACATTATGTATAATAACTTAGGTAGCGTAAGATCCCATTCTCTAGTCAATAAGTATCTATATTTTCTTTCTGAATCAAACATAGCGCCTTGCCTCATTTAACTCACCTTCTTTTGAGTTTTTGAAAATATGATTTAAGTTCTGTCGTATAACGTTGTTGTATTCACGAACCCCGCTAGGGGTTGTCTGCTGAAATTCCTCCCCGTAATCCATCCGCAGACCAAGGCTCCACAAGAGCCGCTGCTTGAATATGATGTTAAGTGATGTTCCAGTCTTCCTCGAATCACCACTCAATCTCTTACGTCTTTTATCTTTTATGAACGAAGTAATTTAAATTTCTTTAGATCAATATCAAATTCTCCTTCCGTCAGTACATCGAGTCCCAAAAGTCCGTTAATGTTGTGATATTTAAATGATGTAAAATCTATGTATACATCCTTTAAAATGAAATCCCCTACCTGTATACCGTCGATTCGCTTACTGAAGGCATGCTCTTTACCTCCGATTCCGTAGCTGGTTATGATTTCATCGTCCATACTCACTAGTATCCCAATCTCATCCACTTCATCTTGTGAAATCAAGCTATGACTGGCTCCTGTATCGATCACGATGTTCGATATCACTTTCTTCTGCTTATTAAAATGGACTGTTATTTCCGTGAATAACAGCCCATCTCTATATTCAATATTCATTTAAAGATTTCTCCTTAATCCTATATTTTTCCGTACCTTCACAACGATTTGATCTTTGGAAGTATGGTAAACCAGAGTCTTGTCTCTACTGTTCAATAATTCGCGAGTCGCTTCTTCATCACTGATCGGGCCAATCACGGCCACATCATCAATAATCTCTTGATTGTCTGTTTCTTCAGAATGAAGAACTTCGAATTTTACGAATTGATTCGGAAAAATCTGTTGAACTTCTTGCCATTTCATCATTGTCCCTCCTATGTTTTGTTGGTTATATTATACCATTTCACAAGCCTATAGCTCTCACTGGAATTTCACTTAACGTTGTTGTGTTCCTGACATCAATTCCCCATAGATAGCTCTTATCTAAGGGGAATTGATGTGTCTGCCTGAATCTGCTTCCTTGATATCCTTCAGGCAGACCGAGCGGCGACAGACGCGAAGCTGGAACACAGTGTTATAAGATGTTGGGGCCATCCCTGAATTCGCTTACACTTTACTGTATTGACTTTACGTACTTTTCAATTTGTTTTTTATGGTGTTTATCGTGGGGAATAAATCCTCTTAAATATCCCCTAATCGAAAACTTCTTTCTGTCTCCGTCTTTATATTCCTTTATATAATCTTCCTCTGGTAATCCGGTGATATCATCAATGATCTTGTTTCTGTGTTCAATGAATTGGTTAATGATAGAATCTCTTGTTTGGGTCTTTGCATATTCCCTTGCATTAGCGTTGAATTCATCAAAGTTCAAATGCCTTACAGTCACGGATTGACCAAGCTTAATCTTCTCTATGCCTTCCTCATAAAAATATTTGTCCCAAAGCATGATATGACTTACAACATCTTTCAATGACCTTTTCCCTTCTGAAATGGGACTGTTCCAATGTTCCTCATCTATAGTCTTTAACTCTTGTACAAAATCAATAAAGGTTTTGAATTCTTCCACCATTTCCAAAGAGGTCTTCGCCATGTACATTACTCCTTTGAGTTGTTTTTATATCCTTTGCCCCAATTTCTTATAACGTTTCTGTATTCATGAACCCCACAGGGGTTGTCTGCTGAAATGCTTCTCCGCATTCCTTCAAGCAGACCAAGGCTCCATCGGAGCCGCAGCGTGAATATTATGTTATAAGATGTCGGTGTCTTCTTCGATTAACTTTCAAAAAATCATTTTTAGTTTTAAAGTTTGATTGTAACATTATGTTCGTTAAGCACTTCTAAAATATTTTCAATTATTTCGCATTTATCAGCAAATCCATTGATTTCAATCGTAAAAGGTGGTTTCACACCAAAGCCTCCGCACAAGCAATCTGACAAGCTGTCCAGACATCCGCCGAAATAACCTCCAGGGCCATTGATGGATTCACCCAGCGCAAAATAAAAAGAAATCTTATCTGTGATATGTCGACCATCAACATAATACGTTTGATTAGTTATGTCCTGAATATTACTGGAGATTTTACAATAATTATTGCGATTTCTAATTATTTCCATCCAGATCTCGCGCTGGTGGTTAGTAAATTGAGACCAAATATTTTTTTGTTTTAACTCTCTACCAAGATCCCAGAGTCTTAGAATTTCCATAGAAAGAGCAATTGGAAGATAACCAGCAATATTAACATCTCGCCCATCTTTTAAATCTGAAGAGGTAAATACTTTCTGAGTATTCAATACAAAATAATAATTACCTATCTTATTACCACAATGATCTAAAATAAGTATGTATAAATTACTTATGGGATACTTTCGGTTTGAGCAAATCTGTTTAAAGTCAGCGCTGAAATGAAAATTAATAAAACTGAGATCGTAGTAATCCTCATCCGCAGTTTCACTAATGTTCGTTTCTAATAATCCAGCAATATTATCGCAATGTCCGATAATTAAACTGCCATCCTCGTCGAATAGACTATATTTGTAATTCATAGATTTACTCCCTATGTATTTGCATTAATTATGGGTTTACTCTTTACGCCGATTTCTTATAACGTTCCTGTATTCACGACATCGTTCCCCCTTAGATAGCTCTTATATTAGGGAGATCGATGTGTCCGTTGAATTAGCCTCTCTGCCAATAGCCTCTAACGGACCAAGTAGCGGCGATAGCCGATCCGCAACGTGAATATAATGTTATAAGATGTTGCGCCTTCCCCGAATTACTCTTCATACTTGATTAAAATGATTTTCTTATCTTTTATAATGATTATCGATTTTTTCAATGAGTTTAAAGTACAATTTCATTAGTTTTTCATTATGTTCTTTCTGAACCTCTTCATAAAAATTACTGAGAGTAATAATCCCATCAATTTCTCTAACTATAACTTTGATATCTTGATCTAACAAATGATATTCTTCGAATAATAGGGGTCTTACTTTCTCATGATAATTATTAAAATCAAATTCCTCTGGATATGAAGTAACAATCATAACTTCTCCATCTACTTTAAGAACTTTATTATAAATTTTCAGCTTATCTATATACTCTTTTCTGTTAACTTCCTTTTCTAGCTTTTCCCTTTCCCATTCAATTTGTTTTTGAAATTTACTATTATCATTTTTTTGATTGTTTTTACTAATCATATACGCACCATAAAAAGTCAGTGCTGAAGCAGAAATTGTTGCTAAAGCCGTAATTGCATTTCCTAGCCACTGTGCATCTGCCATGGTATCTCCTTTTAATTCGATATATCTTTTGCGCAATTTCTTATAACGTTCCTGTATTCACGACCCGACGTATGTCGGGTGTCCGGCGAATGCCGGACCAAGGACGAATGTCAGCAGCGTGAATATTATGTTATCTGTAGTTGATATCTTCCTGAAACACTTTCTGCTTTATGATTCATTAATAATCTGTACCAGCTCTTCACTGCCTATTCCTGAATAATTTTGAAAAACTACTTTTATAAGGTTCAACTCACTTTTAAAATTTTTTATTATTTTCTGCTTAGGAATGCCAGAGTCGATTTTCTGTTGAATTTTATTAGGAACATACGCAGCAAGATCAGCTAGTGAGCTATAAAGCAAGGCAGTTTTTGAATGAAAATGAGGATGCTTACATATGGAAATATATTGGCTCGGAAACTTCGGATACATTTGTTCAATTCCAGAATATAATTTTCTAAAAGTAACATCAGCAATATTTTCTATCTTCCCGTCTAAAGAATACTCTTGTTCGACAGATATATGATAAATATTGTTCTGAGTGTTTGGAATAGTTATTATTCTCTCAAAATTGTTCCAAAATAAAGTGAAGTATATTTCTTCATTACTCATCACTTTCTCATTTACTTCAGTGAATAATTCTTCCTTATTCTTTCCAATAAATAATGCGACCTTAGGTATCTGATTCACAACTTCAGCATAACTAGAAATAAATTCGTCCCTTCTATTTTTAAGTTGTTTAGAACCATAAATATCTGTAAAGTGAATTTTTTTAATTCCAAATTGTAACGTTAAATCCTCAAGCTGTTTTTCAATTCTGTTCAAAAAATCAGTAGCTAAAAAAGGCATCATAACTAAGCAAACTCCGTAATTCCCTTTAAACTCCGATTCATCTGATAAAATTGTATATAAATCTCCTCCAGGATTTATTACTGGATTTATATAATCATTCGCGTGATGCCCTGTTACTTTATACAATTGTTTAGAAAGGTCTGTGGAGTCATCTGATTTCTCATCATTATTTGTAAATCTATAATATTTAAAATTATTCACTTTAAAAATCCTCCTTCATCAATTACAGATAACATCTAATTTATGTACTTCGTAAATACCACATATTCATGGTAGTATCTGAACTACGTATATGATAACCTATGAGGTGATATTTGCGAAGAAAAATTTGGTGAAAAAGGGAGAATTATTGGGATGCTTAATCTCCCATGTTCATACTATCCAGTGGGCTTTGAATACACTGAATATTTTTCGTATCAGCCAACGATTGGCTCTATATTCAGCTATGCATTTCTGCACGATATCCCAGACGAGATTTGATAGAAGCGTCCTCCGATTCTTTTGCCCCTTCCCCTGTCTCACGATGAGTGTTTTCAATACGTCTGAACATTGGATGTAGTCATCTCCGTACTTTTAATTGGAAAACTGCTCAGAAAAACGTTCGACCTGATTACAACAATACGCTCTAATCGTTTTGCGGCTGTATCCTCGTAACTTTAGCGCCTTCTGCAACTGTTCTTTGCCCCAAGACTTGTTGTTGTTTCCTCAACTAGCTTTCCATTGCTGTATTCTCAACCCATAACTCCGGGGTAAATCTGAACGTCATCTGAATCAAACAGGCTCGTAAACTCTTGGATAATCGCAATAGTGTAGGGAGTAATCACACTTATTGTATTTTTAATTCCTAACATTGAATCCGCTTCCATATATAGTTATAATATATCAGATCCCTAAATTGGAATAATTATATAAAAGGAGGATATAAAATCTATACATACAATTTTGGGACAGATCTACTATAGGAAGGTGCCATTATTGATGAGAACATCTAAAACGTTTAAAAAAATTATTATTCTAAGTCTTGCCATTCTTCCTTTAAGTCTAGGTATGCTTCAATCCGATGCTGACGCTGTTAGATATTCAGGTGGTAGAACAAGTGCCACATATAATGTGTGGTATTCAGATTCTGTATCGTCATATGGCTATGTTTCAGCAATAGATGAAGCTCGGTTCAAATGGAATGATACATCAACAAAAGTTAACTTGACTAGAGTTCTCTCCTCGACCGGAACACCCGATAAATATTATATTGGCACGACTGCCCATCCTACTTGGATCGGCTTGCAAGAGCCTTTTAAGTTAGGCATTTCAGGAGGCTATGTTCAAGCTAACAACAGTGATACTTGGGCATTTAGTAATATAAGAATGTATCATAACAACATGAGTAGATTTGACATGACAACCCCTCAGATTATTTCCAATGCAACTCATGAATTCGGTCATGCATTAGGATTAGATCATACCCCAGACTCTGGTTCTAACTCTGTAATGAAATCAGGAATTCAAGCAATCGGTCCCACAACATATGATATCCAAGAAATTAGACTTAAATGGGGAAATTAATTTATAACTGAGAGGGTGAGATCATGTCTTTAACAAAAAAGAAATATGTAGTAATCCCTGTATTGTTATTATTGGTTATCTCTGTTGGTACAATTGCATATTTAAATGGAGATTCGGAACCAGATCCTCAAATTAATAAAGTTGTCAATCTTTCTGCCAACTCCATAACATTCAATGAAATTAATAAACTAGATGAATTTGCTGAATTGGTTGTTATTGGATATGCTACAGATGAATTTATAGATAGAGAACATGTGGTAACTGCTTTCGATGACGGAACAATGCAATCATTCCACACGAATACCAATATGAAAATTGAAAAAATATTGAAAAAGCCAGAAGATTTCCCTTCAGATCAAAAAGAGTTAACAATCATTGAACCAGTCAGTCTTGATGGTGATGTTAAATATACAGCTGATCATTATGTTGAACTACAGAAAGATGATAAAAGTGTGATTTTCTTAATGAAAAACACTTTTGGTGATTATGGATTAATCAATGATAACTTAGGGAAGTTCAGCCTAGAAGAGACTAATCAAAGTAAGTTGTCTCAATCCTTCACTTCTCAAGAGTTATCAGAATACGAATTATTTCGTGCCTCAGTAATGGAGAAGTACAATATAAATTAATATTTGCAACCCCCACGGCGTCTAGCTTCCATCAGCCCCATAAGAGTTTTATTATCTAGCGCTTGGTAAAGGCGAATTGAAAGTCTGCCGACGGCGCTTTATTTCAAGCGGCCCCTCTAAGCCCCTCTAAAGGACTTTTTTATTTACCTTTTTACTGAATTCCCCGTAAGCGGGTTAGTCAGTTGTTCGGAATTCTTATCACTAAGTAGTGTTATAAATCCTGATGAATTATTCTTTAATACTCTAGGAATAACCTCATGTCGTCTTTGTTTTCATCATTTATCAAAGGAGGAGGCTTTATTGGAGGTTGTTGGAACCTTCTACGTGACTTTGAAAAAGAAAAAAAAGGAAGGCCCTTCTTCATCCCATAGGGAATCAAATGACCTTCCGATGCTTTCATATAGCATCTTTACCCAAGCCTGCACTACTGAACAATTCGTCCTGATGAATTACAGTAGACGATTGAACCCGCAGATATTTCGTCTGGGGAAATCCCTTTCCCCAAACATATACCGATATTCTTCTTGCCGGCTATAGAATGATTAATTTGAGAAGAAACAACTTTATATACTTGCTCTTCACCATCTATTTTTTTGATGATAATCTGGTCGCCGATAATCTCTTTGATTGTTGACGGAAGTAGTTCATCCAACTCTTCATTGGCCCCCATAACGATGGTTCCAAATTCCGGTGTATCGAAGACTAACCCCACGCCAAACAACATTTTAGTTTCCATTCTGTGGCCTCCTTATCTCTGATCTAACCTTTGACATCTCGCACCCTAAGATCGGGATTACGAAGTCTAACCATGGCATCTCTCAATATGCTTAAGTTATCCATTTAGCTTCTGACCTTCTAAACATACAAATGCCACCCCAAAACAAAAGCAGCCAAGATGAAAGCCGAGATGCCAGACATGATGTACATCACCTTCTGCTTTTTGCTGTAACTGTTCTTCCGGAGTTTGTAATTAAGCAAGCCAAGATACGCCGCTGCCAGAACTACATAAAGTAAGTTAAACCCTAAATTAATGCGTAACGAAGAATAAGCGGGATAACTTGGAAGTCTCGTATGTATGATTAAAAGGTTAAGAGGAAGTACCGAACCCGCGAAATTAATGGCAAGATCATATTTATCAAAATGGGTTGGGGGATTTCCTCGTTTATATAGTTTGTTAATGAGCATCCGGATCAAATTGACGATCAAAGCACCTAAGCTAAAAATGATGGCTAGCGCAACAGGAATAAAAGATATTACAATCAAGTTCACCTTCAAATTCGATACAGGTAAGTAATCCATGTAAGGAGTGTAGGAAATTTTCTCAACAACGCCATTATGCTCGACAACATTATAAAGACTACTTAACTCAGCTTTTGAAAATTTGGTTATATCAAGCTGCCTGAATAAATCAGTAAATCTAGCGGCTGGCCGTCGTGCGGATTGAAAATATCCTCCTTCAGAAATGACTGAATTAACGTATGTACTATTACCGAAGATTTTGCTAATAAGTCCATAATAATAAATCTCCTCGAACGCAATGTTTGTCATGATCACCATCCCAAATTTGGATTCTGGATCAAAGACAAGTTTACTTGAAAACCCTTTTAAATTCCCTTCATGCATCAGTGTAGGTACCCAGTATTCCATTTCAGCGAACCCGTGCGCAAATCGAGGAATCGAAGTCTCGTCATAATATAGACTTGTTGACAACATTTCGTCTAACGTATCCCTCTTAGCAAATAATACATTGCTATCATCGACAGGCATCAGCGCTGTAAGGAATTTCCCTAAATCTTCTGCTGTCCCCATCGCTGCCCCTGTAGGATAGAACGTTACGAATACTCTGTTCTCAGGGATCCGTTTCAAATCTTTCGTATACCCTTCAACCTCATTCCTTCTTTGCACGATGTCTGGACGATCTTGCCCCGTTGGATGAATCGTAGTGTCGTTCATATTAAGCGGTTTAAATATATGTTGATTGACATACTCATAAAAAGGTTGTCCACTTATCTCTTCCACGATGTAACCAGCTAAACCAACGCCGTAGTTCGAATAACCCACTATGCTATTCGGTTTATAGATTTGTTTCGGCTCATTTTTACGCAGCGTATCTCCTAAATCAACATTTTCATTCTCGGCGTAATAATACACTTCGGTCACTGTTTGATCTTCCCAACCCGCATTGTGATGCATCAGGTTCAAGAGGGTAATTGGATCATCGTATTTCAGCTTTTTGAAAAATCCCTCTGGCAGATATTCTTTGATATCCTTCTCCAAATCAAGCTTTCCTTGTTCGACAAGCTGCATCACACTCGTATAGACCAACAGTTTCGAGATGGAAGCCCATTCAAAAACAGTAGAGGTATCCGCCTTTCGCTGATTCTCAATATCTGCGTAACCATATGCCTTATTCACAATGGTTTCGCCATCTTTAATAGCCACAACCGAAACGGCAGCGGTATACTTCTCATACGAGGCAACATAAGTATCAATCGTTTCCTCTAACTTGGATATAGGAATCCTGGATGGTGTAGTCTCAACCTGTTTCTCATCAGCGAGGGCAGGTACTGCTATTGCCATAATGATAAATATGAATGACAAAACACAAGCGATTACTTTGTTTACAGTGTGATATCCACGATTCATCTGCATTAGCTTCTCTCCTTTTATTTTAAATGTTAATTACATACTCTTGTTCTCACGTATGCGTTTTCAAAAGAGTCCGCATGAATCAAGGTTATTCTCAAATGCAATTACACTCCATTCAGGAGAGAGGTCGGAGCATTTTTCCTATTAATTTGGGCGTGATGATCTCATCGGTCCATTTTGGTGTTAATGCTGCTCTTCTGTATCATATATATTCTTTTGTCCAGCCTTCGAATTCTCCTCCTCAGAAACGATATGTAATGTGATTTTTCCTGCGTTGTTAGCATCCGGATCAACATACCAATAAAATGATCCATTGGAACGAACGACTTTACTCACATTATTCTTTCTTATAAATATCCTTCATTCATCACATATATCCATCTTCAGGTTCACCAACATCAAAACCTATTTTTGACGCTTCCAATTTGAACGTTTCTATCCAAGAAGTCCAATCATCATTATTCATCTGTGCATAAAATGCTAATCCACTAGGCTCAACGGATGCTTCAATAAAAACATCATCCTCTTCAGACCCAAACCAATATGGAATTCCACTTTTATAACCGATCCACCCTGGCATACTCTCATACACTTTAGAAACTTTATCCCATACCTCATCAGGCAGATCATACCTTATATTCAGGTTGCAATTATGAGAATTTATGTTTTTCATTTACATTCTCTCCCTCTACATTGGAGGTGTATGAAGATATATCCTCTATTTTTATGTAAAGGATCACACTTCTTCAATTACTAATTCAAGGATAGATCTCTTGGTCTTTATATACTATTTTCGTTATCATTTTTGAATATTTTAATCTCGTTATTTCAATAAGTTCATTTGGCTGCATTAAATTCACGATGTGACTATCATTTATTTTAATTTTGGTATTACATCGTCCCAGTCCTTTGACTATTACGATGTTATTTTTCACAACAACTATTTGTCCAATTGTATTGACCTGCTCTTGTTTCTTGAGATCAAGGTATGTTACAAAGCCAAGTATACAAAATATAATAAAGCAAAAAGTTGATAATGCAGTTGTCCATGCAGGAGGATGATATGCTAAGTTATTGGTAGTTACTTGAATTACGATTATAAAAATAAATAGAACGATGAATAGAAATTGCTTTTTTAATTTGCCTTTAGCTTTTTCGTTCATAGGACTGTCTACCACCCATCTCCAGTTTTCCTATAACAACATGATTGAAGCCTTGTCCATCATAGTTAATTTTCATTCGTATTACGTCTCACTCTCATTAATGGATCTTTACGGAGATGAATCACAAAGTCTTGATTCGAAGTATGATATACAAAGTTACCAGGCTCTACTCGAAAAAATTCTTTATTCGCATCTTTTTCTGATACAGTACGAATTGGTGCAACTTCATCTACAATTTTTTTGTTATCTTCCTCATGATAATGAATGATAGAACCCAGAACAAATTGGTCAGGGAACAATTCTCTAACCTCTTGCCATTTCATGTGTTATACCTTCTGTTATTTGAATTAGTTCAACTTTCTATCATTTTAACATATACCCCTTACTTCATATATCATTCCTGTATTATTCATAACACCCGACCTAGTCCAATGTATCCTCACTTGAGTATGTAAAATGTACAAAGAAACCGTCTCCTTTGGTATATGGTTGCTCTCACTTCCATTTACTACGAAACGGTTTCTTTTTTTTAAAATTTTAAGAAAGGATCTGTTCCTTCTCATTACGACTTAACACATCAATAGCTTCAACAATTACCACCGCTATATCTAAGGCAAGGTACCGACGCTATGCGAAGGAGCAAACGCCCACACTAGCATTGTGATCGATCCGCAACATCATCTGAGTGTCATAAATTCGTGGATTGACATTCAGGCTTTCTTCATTACAACCCTGCGCCGATCTTTGTTGCAGCAGAATCTGCATACCACTGTTCGGATATCTCAGCTCAGCATGCTGTGCTCCCTCCGGTCTCTGAAGTCCTCCCGGTCAGCTTCCTCCATCCTGTGAATGTATCGGCGCAATGCTTCTTTATGCGCCTCCAATTCATCCATTCGGCTGGATGTCCCGTTCAGGAAAGATTGCATTTTTAATCCTAGCGTTGTGGCAGCATTTCCTGCCCAATCTTGCTCCAGTCTACTATGTATTGAACGCATCTTCTGCTCCTGCTGCACTAAGCGCTCCTGCAACTGCTCACATTGCTGAACGGCTCTTCTCAGATCGGATAAAGATACCGATATTCTTCCCATGTCAAATACCTCCCGTTAAGAACTGGTCTGCTTGAACGAAATCTTCGTGCTTGCGTTCAATGTACTCGGCAATCTCGCTGATGGATTCCTGATACCAACGGTTAATTCGTTCCAGTGTCGCCGTAGCTTCGTAAGCAATTGACGTGAAGGAATGGCTTTCACTTGTGGAAGTATAAGCCTCGAACATTCGGATGGAAGCTTGTGCATCATTGGAAAACCCGCTCAGACTAAAGCGCATTTCCTTGGCTGCCTGTGCCAATTCCTCCGGCGTTAGTCGGATTGTGCCACCACCTTGACCTGACTTTCCATTGGATGCAGCCGCAATCAAGGGGGCCACCAACCCGCCAACGAGGTTTGACAAAGCCATCCGTGATTCCTGATAAGCATTCCAGCGTGGTGAGATGTCAATTTGTTTTCCTGTTGCGCGATCGATAAGTGGACCGACCAAGTTACCCTGTTCATCAAACTGATACTGGTTCATCGAGTGATATCCCTTGCCTTCTTTTTTGGAAAACGAGTCCATCAATCGAACAATATTACCGACCTGAAACTTGTCCAGATCGATATCAATTGGGAAATTGTATGTGACTAACGGGCCGCTGGGCCCCATCGGACGAATCGGCACCATGAGCTGGAATTGCAGCCTCCAGTTTTGGTACATCGCATTGGCCGAGTCAAAATCCTGGCCTTTGTAGTACGTGCTGCCAACATGTCTGTCATATTCAAAAAGTCCTCCTGCACCTACTGAATCGTTTGGCTGAACGATGTTCACCACTTTTTTATCATAGTAACCTTCGTTCACTTTCGCCAAGCTTGCATCGTCCAGCAGATTGGTTACACTCGGAGCACTGTATGTCATGGCCGACAAATCCTGTCGCGCTGCCACATATTGCGCTAAACCACCTCCAAGCGAATGTCCCGTAAGAGAGATACTTGCGTCAGGATATTTTGATTTGACTTGTTCATAAAGCACTTCCGCCTGATGAAATTGGTTGTTCTCCCAATCGATATCGTCCTTAATGGATTGAATAAAACTTTTCTTGAAAATGTTATGATGATTAGGGTCAGTTACGGCATCCTCCAGTTCTCTGGTACGTCCACCTAAAACATCGAACACATCTGTTTCGTAATCGGCCGCTCTCCCAAGCCAGCTCCCATCTGGCTCTGTTCCGCGGTAACCGATGACAATCTGATTCGTCTGATTGTTGTGGAGGATGACGGAATCGAAACCCGACACTTTATTGTGGAGCTTGGCACCTTCAGGTTCAATGACCTTCCATTGTGCATAATCTCCCTCCTCCGTAAGTGATGTTCCAGCAGTAACGTTCTTCTGGTAGGCAAGGTCAGATATTTCCTTATACAACTCATCGCTAATGTAATCGTTCCGCATAAGTACCTCCTGAATTGAACATTTCAATATGATTATGTAAACTAGTGATAATTCAATCTTTATAGTATATTAATACCAGTCTATGAAAGTTGAGGTGTCCCTTTTGAAAAGACCTTTCTTCCTGATTGTAATCTTAATCATCTCATCTCTCTTGCTTGGAGCATGTGCCTCCGAAGAGGAAAAGATGATTGTATCCTCCGCCGAGAAGTTCGCTGCAAATTATATTCTCGAAAAGTACGGTGAAACCGTTCGTTTTACGGAGTATAGATTTTCTCCTCCCGATCTAAGCAAGTCGTTAGGCCTCCACGGCTACATTGAAGGCGATAAGAAAAAGAAGGTATTTGTTTTCGTGCAATACGATCCTCTAAGTATTAAGACACTATCGCTCCCTGAAGGAATATCCAAGAAACCAAATTCCAAATAGAGAGTTGAAGTATATTTTCAAAACCATCAATCGATATAAACGCTTTTGAAACTATAGGGAATATATGGATTGTATCTTTCGTCAATTACTCCTGTCAACGTTCCCCGCAACAATAAAATAAAGAAACAAATGCGATCTACATAATAGAATGATTGTGTACTTAAGATATGATAAACCTCTGTTTAAAGAAGTTATCCACTAATCCGATGAATTCTGAATATACAAAAATAGAGGGAGTTACAGCAGAACTCCCCCTCATCCCAACAACGCCTGCTCGATCTGATCCACAATCCCATTGATACCTGTCGGCCCATAACAACCGATCCATGTCGCGGCATCTACCGAGTGTATTTGCTGTCGCTCATCTGTATCTAACATCCCCCAGACACGTTGTTCTGTCGCGGATATGCCCTCCTGCATCATTTCGTTACTAAGCAAAAAATAGTGACTGGCCTGTACTGCCGGTAGTCTATCAACCGAGATATGATAGGCCGTGTCGGAAGTGTCCGCCACAAATAATGGAACAGGCAGACCCAGATCACGGTACAGCACAGCACCTGTACGATGAGCAGCAGAGTGAACCCCAACGAGAGAATCCAGCGGACGGATCAGTGCCACACTCTTACCTGCCAGTACCGGAGCCAGTTCTTCGGACAGCAAAGCAGTACGTCGATGATAATCCGCAAGTATTCGCTTGGCCTCTGCCCGCTTGCCAGTCAGTTCACCGAACAGACTCAGGATGGTCTGCCAGCTCTCATTACGCTTGAATATAATCACTGGAGCGATTCGACTTAACCGTTCATGATGCTGATCATGCACCTCAGTGCAGATAATCAGATCCGGTAATAATTGTTCCACCGCAAGCAGATTAGGGTACTCATACGTCCCGAGTAATTCGGTACCCTGAAGTCCTGCTCTGATATATTGAGGGAAATTGACCACCGCACCTCCCGATCCTACACTTCCTGCTGGAGACAATCCAAGCGCGAGCAAATGATCGGCATATTGAACATCCAGCACGGCGATACGCTGTGGTGATTCAGTCACTTGATATTCACCTCGCATATGGCATATCACCGGGCCTTGGTCCGACTCGTACGAAGAAGCCAATTCCTTGTTTCATGATGAATCCCCCCTTATGTATTTAATGATAATGATTTTCATTATTGAAACATAAAGAGAGTATAAACGATCTCCTCATCGCGTTACCATGTACTTTTGCGACATTTGAGCCGGAATAATGCGACATCATGAGCCTGTTATCCGCCCTTTAATGTTTCAGCAATATACGCTTGCAGTCGGTAAATATCTGAAAGGAGCTCTTCTTCCTCCGGCGTATTGCCATACTCCCCTAACCAGCGCGGTGTAGGGATATGCCACTCGTCTGTCAGGTAATACTTTTCATCGCGATACTCTAAAATATGTCCCAGGAAATATTCCAAAGAACCGAAGGATTGTTTATGAGTGTCGTTTATGATGGTTTGTGTTTGTTCAATGATCGCCTGCAACATGTGTTGGATATGATCTTCTGGATTCATAGAGTTGCCCTCCTTACCATCATTTCAAGATGTATCTGAAACTACGAATATAATAGTTCATACGGATACGTTTTGAATAATAAATTAGCGAACAAAAAATAATTATGCTGATAGTGACAGGAGACATTTTAATTGAATTGACCAGAGTCTTCTTTGAGAATAGCACTTTCATGCATTCGGGAAACTACCCTCTATTTCAACTAGTTATCGTTTCACCGAGAATTTGAAATAAAAAAAGGAAGGTTCTTCTCTATTCCATAAGGAATCAGACAACCTTCCGTTGCTTAATCAAACTGAATAATTACTCTTCGCTTTTTTTTAAACGTTGAGGAGTTTTAGGATCTAATTGATGCCACTTCGGAACCTCACCATCTCCATCCGTAAAGATATATTTATCTGAAAATACAACGTATACAGGATATTTAGGCATAGAGCTTAACTTAGCTTCTATACTAACAATTTCTTCTTCTTTATATCCCTCGACATTTATAAGGTGTTCTTTTAGGCTTGCTTCAAGAGAATTGTATTTGAACTGTAAGAATACATAAAAACCGACTATTAATAATAAGACTAGAATTATAGCACCACTCAGAATCATTTTTATGCTTCCCGTTTTTTTCATATAAACCTCCTAACGGTAATATTGGCATTAATTCTATTAAACCAACTTTAATCTCTAAAGAAAAGAAACTCTTTAACTTTTGAAAAGTCAGAGTTTCTGTGTAGCTTTTATTCATAATTAGTTGCGTACAGCTTTAAAAGAGGTTGTATAACAAAATGGTTAGACTTAGTAAACGCTGAAGGAGTTACAAAAAATTAGTATCACCGATTTTACCTTTATCAGAAATCTCAAAACCCTCTCCATAGTAAAAAGCTTGCCATATAAATTTGGAACAATAGATTGGACTAAGTGTATCTAGGGGTGAGTCGATTCATTTAGCAGCTTCTACACCACGGCCATTAAGCCTTTTGAATTGTAAATTTATATATATTCGTACAGGATTATTTAATATTTAAAGCGAATCGACAACAGGCAGGACGAGGTGGGGATTCTTCCACGTAACAGAAGTCATATCTATGAGTTCATTTCTAACCTGGCTCAGAATCAAATAGGCAATAGTCTCTATGCGTAGGGTGTGATCTGAGGCATCCATGTTCTATGAAACACTAATCTCTCTTCTACTTAATTTCTTAAAAGCCGAGTATTCTTGCTCGGAATTTATATAACTTAATATCTTTTCCGCACATGCAGCTGAGCTAAGCTCTTCCGTGTTCACTTCCAGATCATATTCATCATAGGAGTATATGTAGTCGAACTGGGAATGGGCGAGTCCAATCGCTCGATCTCCCCTGCTTTGCTCTCTTCTAGTGAGTTCTTCTTTCGAACAGTGTACACCTACAAACAATATCGGATAATCCAAAAGCAAATCATAAAAACCGTTAAACCACTTGTCATTGCTGATGACCGTATCCACGATGACATTCAAACCCAACTCCGAAAACAGTTTAATGGTTGCATAGTACAACGAGCTAATCGGATCGAACAGGATATCTGTCATCACATGGGGTTCCACTTCTCTTGTTGGTTTCATATCTGGATATGTAGTATCGATGAAATGATCATAATTATGGAGAAATTGATCTACAGATAAATGATGAAATGGTATCTCTCCCTGATTTTTCATTTCCATCGCGATGCTTGTCTTCCCCGAACTTGACGTTCCGTTCAAAAATATAATGAGTCCTCGTTCCACATTAATCACCCTTATCTATAAAATTGGCAGTACCTTTCAGATCACATTGTTGTTTTGCTGAATTCGAGCTGACCTGTACACTTAATTGTGCTCATACCATGGTGTTCTAACTGACAACGAACATCCTCCCTATTGCTTCGTATCCTTTTTACAAGTTGGTCAAAACAATCGTAGCGGTTATTAACGCCTGCCAATGAATAGCTTATTTTGAGTCCAATGTAGTTTATAGCCATAACGGTATAGCTCAAAGTAAGGATACAGGCAGTCTTGCGCCTCCTGTAAATCTTGATAGCGGGGCCATTGTAAATAATAGGCTACCCAATAATCGCAAGCGATGGAATAGTATGCTTCGTTCAATAGCTCGATATTTTCGCTGTAATCACTACGTGAACGGATGAGCTCTCCGAGCGCTTCGTAAACGACCTCGCTATCTTCTTCATCCGTTCCTTGAATTAGTCTTTGCTCTAACTTGCCAATTTCACCCGGCGGCAATACGACGACCTCCTTTACACATGCCAAAGCCCGGATTGCTTCCTTCGCTGAGTCCGCCTCTACATCTTTCTCGGGCACTATGGAGAACAAGCTCTTCAATCTTTTAATCAGCTCCTCCCCCAGACCACGCAACGTTCCTTCGGAAGCATCCTCATTTCCACCGTTGAAATAACCTGGCACATAATCGCCGGCAAAATCCTCAGGATTCAACATCTCATAGATCGGACGTATTCTATCCAAAAAACGTTGGTCGTCCGGAATTGGCTCAAACACACGTTCCACTCCTGTTCCGGATGGCATGAACCCTTGAAAAAAGCCGTAGAGATGATCTGCTTCGACCTCCATATCATCATCTGGTTCTATTTCTTCTCCGCTCAATGCTAACAAATAGCGCCCATACTCCTGTTGATCCATTTGTACCATTCCCTCTCTCTGTTCAACCAAATTACCACTCTCTCTATTCTTCCGTAATCTTGATCCTTATCCGTTCTAGCCCCAATGGTTCCTCTCTGAACAATGAAAACCAAATCTAACGGAGCGAGGATAAGATAATGTCTTTATTCAAAAAGAAATATGTACGAATCTCTGTATTGTTCATATTATTGATCTCTGTTGGAACAAACGTATATTGGAGAAGAAGTACCATTTGAATTAAGGTTTTCATCACATCTTAACTGTTAGTTTAGAATATCCCTATCAAATAGCGACGATTGATAAAACCAAACGCCCCATCTCCTCCTTACAATCTATTGCGTTTTAATATGTATTTATTGTCTCTTGCCCGCTCATTTATTTCTTTAAGCAAGTTCTCTTTATAAATTGAAATACTATATGGAATTTCTCTATGGTTTTCATCTGGATAGATATTCTCTGGATAGATAATAAAGTTGGTTAAATCCATCTTCTTAATGATGAAATAGTTCCCCTCGAACTCCCCGTTACGAATGTGAACGGAGTCAATGAAATCAAATATAGCTTCATAAAGTTCTTGTGATGAAATCTCATCTTCTAAAAAACGTTTGATGACTTCCTGGCTATTAATCAATCTTTCTCACTCCCTTTATTGTTTTTTCAGGATTTCAAGAGTTCCACATAACGTGCCTGTATTCACGACATCCGACGTAGTCAGATGAGTCCGGCAAGCTCCTGCCTCTTCGAATCCATCTGCCGGGCCGAGGGCCGCTAGGTCTGAAGCGTGAATATATTGTTATCTGATGGCTCATTCTTGAATCGCTAACATATACCTTTTCGATTTTTAATTTTTTTTTTATTCGTGATTGTTTTTATTTCTTTCGTCAAATTTTTTGTTTCTTAACTTCACTTCATTTATGTAGTTTTGAATAAAATTTGTTTTACTAATCAAATAAACAATGCCACTCAGAATACATATAGCTCCGATCCAATAATTGAGCTCAAAGTTCACATGATAATTATCTGGAGTATAAGACCCGGCTGCTGCGGACTGATATGCTGCAAATCCCAGCTTTGGAATCACTTCTTCAATTATCTTTGAGATAGTAATAATACAAATTCCCAAAATAATAAATATGAAAGAAAAGATGACTGGAAATTGTTTCATGTTAATTAACCTCCTTATGTTTTTTCACTCTTGGGGATTTCAGATAACGTCTTTTCTACAAATTCACCCATTTCCTGCGTAGGAGCAAATATACGAATTCGCTTAATGTTCCCATATATATTATTAGACGAAGAGAGGGCTAATCCTCCATCTCCGACAGGTTGCTTCTTATGAGTCGGTACAGAGGCTATAAACTAACGTTCCATCTGCCCGCGAGCCTCATTGTTATGCAGAATGCATTGGTACGCAAAAAGGCAGCTTCTGCTTTACACATCGCTGCCTATTTGCTTATTAACTTTTTTCCAACGGACCTATCAATCGTTATCTACATAAAAATTGCGGTCGCCGATTTGGAAATCCTGCGAATTCGGCTTACGTTTAATCAAATTCAGCATCCCATCTCTGCCTTGGTCCGTCCTGACATCCCTGGGGTTCCGCATCGCTGGAGCTTCATTCATACAAATGATGTTCAACCTTTTATACCGCTAAATGTAATGCCGCTAATAAACGTCTTTTGAAGAAAAAAGAACAAAACAATAATAGGTAATGTCATCAAGGTGGATACGGCCATTAATAGACCCCATTCGGATCCCTTTTGACTCTGAAATTGCTGCAATCCGAGCGAAACCGTGTAAGATGGTTCATTGGTTAAATAGAGCAAGGGGCCCATAAAATCAGTCCAGCTCCCCATAAATTGAAACAATGCCACGGCTAAAACGGCGGATTTGGCTAGTGGAAACATGATCTGTAAATATATGCGGAACTCACTAGCGCCATCTAAGCGAGCCGCTTCGCGCAGGGCATCAGGCAGTCCCATGAAAAACTGCCGCAATAGAAAAATGTAAATGGGCACTCCAAAAAATTGGGGTACAATCAGTGGAAGAGATGTTCCTACCCAACCTAATTTAGTAAACAACAGGAATAGAGGAATCATCGTCACCTGTCCGGGAATCATCATAACAGCGAGGGTAACAAAGAAAAGTATACCTCTCCCACGGTACTCTAACTTGGCAAAACTATATGCAACCAAGGGACAGGATATGATCACACCAAGCGTACTAACGATGGTTATAATCGCTGTGTTTTTCAGATATGTCCAGAAAGGGATATACTCAACGGCACGGGAATAATTACTCCACAGAATGGGATGCGGGATCCACTCTGGTGGGAATGTAAAGATTTGTGTGAGTGGTTTAAGAGAAGTCGAAAGCAGCCAAATGAACGGAATCATGAAAAATGCAGAAGCAACAATTAGACATAAATAGGCTAACACACGATTGATTCTTTTGATAGCGATAGGATTCATCCCTTACTTCCTCCTCCTTATTTCCCTTGATAATGAACCCAGCGTTTAGACGTAATAAAAATAATTCCGGTTAATGCCATAACGATAATAAATAAGATCCAGGCCATTGCGGAGGCATAACCCATTTTGAAATACCTGAATCCGTTCTCATATAAATACATGACGTAAAAAGTCATGGAATTTGCAGGAGTTCCTTGCCCTTTGGTCAACGTATAGGGAAGAGTAAACTGTTGGAATGCACCGATCATTCCCATGACAAGGTTGTAGAAAATAACGGGAGTGAGCAAAGGAAGGGTTACCTTTCTCGTTTTCTGAAACCAGTTAGCTCCATCGATTTGCGCCGCTTCATAGTACTCATCCGGGATGTCTCCTAATCCAGCAAGGTAGATAACGACAGCTTGTCCAATACCCCAAAGCGACATCAGAATGAGAGAGGGTTTGGACCACGACTCACCACCAAGCCAAGAAGGCCCATCGATACCGATATTCGCTAACATCCCGTTCACCAATCCGAAGTTTGGATGTAACAACCACATCCACAGAACAGCCAAAGCCACTTGTGGCACGAGAGTAGGTAAGAAAAAGATCGTTCTGAATACAGCCATACCCTTGACCTTCATATTCAACATCATCGCGAGTGCCACACCGAAAAATATACTTAATGGAACAAAAAATACGGTAAAATAAATCGTGTTGTATATGGATTTCCAAAACAGAGGATCATGGAAAAGCTCTCTATAATTATTCATTCCGACAAATTCACCAGGCTGCAGAATGCTGTAAGTAGTGAAGCTGAAGTAGATGGACATTAGCATCGGAATTGCATAAAAGCATAGCAGCCCTATAGCCCAAGGTGAAGCAAACAGCCACCCAATCACGTTAGTTCTGTGGAGTGCTCGTTTACTTGCCGATGGAATTGCGTTTACTTGAACTGAATCGGCTAGTTTCGCCATGTGCATTCTCCTTCCAATTGTCATTCTTTAGTAGGCAAGGAGAGAGTTCGCTCCCTGCCTACCGAGCACCCTATTTGTCGTATTTTTCTAAAGCCTTATTAACAGTCTCTGTTACTCTATCCAGGTTCTCTTTCGGAGTACCGTTACCACGGGTAGCCTTTTCCGTTGCGGAAGCTAACTCATTCCACAGCAGTTGTCCTTCAGGAATAACCGGGCGGTTATGTGAATTAGGTAAAATATTAATAAATTCTTTCATAATCGGATCGTCCTTGTAACCATATTTGTCGTTAACCGAATCGATAACGGAAATTTGAGAGTCAGCGTTTAATAACGTTTGCCCTTCTTCTTCCCCTAAGAATTCGAGGAATTTCCAGGCAGCAGCGACGTTCTTGGCGCCTTTAGGAATAATAGCGGAGCCGCCTCCTGACCATGTCGTAAAATCCGCTCCTGTTGGAGTCGGTATCGGTGCAACGCCGTAATTTAGATCCGGCTTAAATTTTTCGATACCCTTCACCGTAAAGTTTCCACTTATCTTCATGCTGACTTGACCGGAAATGAAAGGATCCATTTCCTCCGTGCCAGCTGCGCTTGTGAATCCGGCAATATCCTCGACATTGTATTTTTTGCCGAAGTCAGTCATCCATTGTAGCGCTTCAACGACTTTAGGATCATTTGCAGTAATTTTGCCGGTGGCAGCGTCCTGGAATTCTCCTCCAAATGCCCATCCCCAAGTATACAGCCAGCCTTGCGAATACCATGGAATGAACCCGATGCGTTTGAAACGTTTACCTTCCTTGATGGTTAACTTCTCGGCGGCGGCTTCAAGCTCGGCGATCGTTTGTGGTGGTTTGTTAGGATCCAGCCCTACTTCTGTGAAATGATCCTTATTGTAAAATAGCAGGCGAGAGTCCGTATCCATCGGCATTGCATAAAGCTTTCCTTGATAACTGGACTCCTCCCAAGCAAATGGATAATACATTTCCTTACGAATTCCGGATTCTGCTGCCATCGAGGATAAGTCAGTCAGAGAACCTTGCGCAGCCCAAGTACCGACCTTAAACCGGTCGAAAAGTGCAACGTCAGGAGGATTGCCACCTGCGACTGCAGTTAGCAGCTTCTGATCGGATCCCTCGCTGGATTCTGTATAAACTAATTTCATTTTGATGGTAGGGTTTTTCTCCTCAAATGCCTTTACAACTTTATTCAAATTATCTAAATCAATGGAGGTAAGACCATGCCACATCGTAACCGTTGTTTTCCCCTCTCCGGCCTGATCGCCTGAGCCTTCCTTCGTTGAGCAAGCGGTTAGAAGAAGTAACATAGCCAGAAAGTAAGCAAGAATTGGAAACGCGAATTTTTTGGATCTCCTCATTCAAAGTCCCCCTTAAGTTAAATGAATTAGTTTAACTTGAATTCCTATACAATCCACTTCATTTTCTGATAAATCCATAATTTATGTAAGCGCTAACAAGTTTGATGATATGAACTATTAAAAACAGAAAATGATGAACGAAGTGAATTGGTTATAGAAACCCACTAGTTATACTAAGTATATTAATATGACATTATGAAGCATGTCAATTGCAATATTACGACATAAATGTTCATGCCTGTATGGCTATAATTAGATATAAATAGACGCTTCTTGCGATTCAGGAAGGTCCCTGCTTCGAAGTTTATATTTCTGATATCAAAAAAAAGTGCCGATAAGCCCCTGGGGACTTCTCGACACTTTGAACAATATCCTTGCTTTTGTTGTGCTGCACTTGTATTAACCCTACCTGTTAATTTTTCACGACCATACGATGTTCAATAATGTTCAGCTCGGGAACTGCTGTTCCATGCAACTGAGAGATTAGCATATCCACTGCCAATTCACCCATCTGCTTCTCATCCTGCTTAATATGAGTGAAGATGGGTTGACCCAAGTGATCGTTCAGGGAGTCGAAACAAACAATCTCGAATTCCTCCAGAGATTTCCCCATCGAGTGGATGACCTGAGCCAGCATGGTAGCTATTAGAAATTCGGACGCGACAAACGCCTTTACATCAGGGTGTTGTTTCAAAAAATGCTTTACTGCTTCTTTATCACTTTCAATCGCTGTTCCGTTTATGTTCATGGGAAGGGTGCCCTTCAAGTTCGTCAATACATAATCTTTGTTCAAGTTCATTCCTTCTTGGGTGAAGGCCAACGTATATCCGAGTAGCCTTTCCTCCAATGTTGAAGTGTTCTCTTCCGGCGGAGATAAAAAGGCAATTTTTTTATGACCTTTGCTAATTAGATGACGCGTAAGATCCATGGCTGCTTTCTTATTGTCTGTGTATACCGAACAAACCGGAATTCCTTTTAGATATCTATCGACCAAAACAATTGGAAACCGATCTAATACAAGTCGAAGCAGCTCCGAATTATAGTGTTGACCATGAATGGGGGTCACGATTAATCCTTTGATGCCTAAACCAATAAATAAGTCGATCGCGCGTTTTTCCTCATCCCGATCCCCGCAAGTTCGCTTGATAATGAGTTGATAATTATGCTCAACACTCCGCTTTTCCATCGATCTAAGAAGTTGTAGGCCAAACTCGTCAGAAAAATTCGGTATAATAAACCCGATTAACCGCTTGTCATCCTCAGGAACCAAGGTCGTTCTTACCTCTGAATATTGCTTCGGTTCTTGTCCTCCAATTATACCATCGGCCACAAATGAACCTTTTCCTTGCATTCGTTTGATAACCCCAGAATCTGCCAATTTCTCCAAAGCCTTTTTAGATGTAATACGACTGACGCCAAATTTTTCAGCCAACTCTTTTTCAGAAGAGACTCGGTCTCCTTCTTTTAATCGACCTTCTTTAATCTCTTGTACAATATAGATATATATCTGCTCGTATAAATGCAATTCCACAAAACCACCCTGACATCATAATATTAGTATACTAAGTATATTACACAAGAAGTAATTCGCAAAGTTACTCAGATTACCGACGAACTTCTGTGGCATGGAGTTTCCCAAGTCTACTATGTCAGCGGAATGGATCTCATTACTTGTGTTACCTGAAGGAACAAACACGCAATCACAATGTTCTCGATCATTACTAATATCTCCAAACAAAATTTTATGTATTTGGTCTTTTGATAAAATACCCTCTTCTAATTCAGAAAGATACATTTTAGAATCCCCTTTCAGAATTATGTGGAACATCTAGCAACAGGACGTTGCGGTTAAATCACTGTCTTTGGGGCCGAATGGCCCGCAGCGGTAATATGGTGTTAATGATCTCTTGAATTATTCAAAAAATACACTTGGATATTTCAATTCGCCTTTAATATTCAATAATTCATCTTCTTTCAATTCACATACCATGAATACTTCATCTGAAACTTCAAACTGATTTAATTCCAAACCATATTGTCGAGCTGATTTGAATCCAAATTTGGGATAGTATGATGGATGTCCTATTAGTAATACAATATAATAACCAAGTTCTTTACATCTCGTTATTCCTTCATGAATTAATTGTTTACCTATACCTTTTCTTTGATAATCAGGTCTGACGGCAATAGGTGCTAAAACAATTACCTCATGTCGTTTCTCACCTTCAATTATTTCGGCTTTGCTCATTAATAAATGCCCTACTACTTTTCCATGTTCTTCAGCAACAATCGAAAGTTGCGGAACAAAATTACGTGTTGCTCTTATTCGTTCAACTAATCTTGCTTCATCTTCTCGATTTCCAAAAGCAATGAAATTAACATTGTGGACTTGAAGATAATCACTTCTATTTTCAGTTCGAATAGTTATAGACATCGTGCACCCCTATCTTTGTTCTTAAAGTTGGTTACCCTCTGCATTAATTTCATATAACGTTGTTGTATTCACGACGCCGAAAGGCTTAAGTTGCCTAATGGGGCGAGCGAAGCGACCTGATTGCCGAGTAGCTCCGCTACTGAGCCTTGCAGGTGTGTCCGCCTGATCCTCTTCCTCGAATTATCTTCTAGCGGACCGAGGAGCGAAAGCGACGATGCGTGAAAACTTTGTTATCAGATGTACTCGTCTTCTTGAATCACCTTTCATAGCCGTTCCAATATTTCTCGTGCTATCTCATCAACTTCTTCTGTTTTTTCATCTTTTGTTGGTCTATTTATAATTCTTCTTAAATCTTGTTCCAATTCTCTTAATATGTTGTCTGGTAACTTCCTTACTAATCCATCCAATAAAAAGTATTTCCATCCAACATCGTTTGTATCTAGTATCTCTCTGATATAGGGAATTAACTCATACTGAAAATTTATCAGTATATCCTCAATTGGATCTGAGATTGGCCAGTTTCCATCTTGTAGCCACTCCAAGAGTTCCGGGAGTATCAATCTTAAATTCTCTAATGATTCCGTTTTTAGTTGTTCTACTCTTTCCAAATCATGTTTATCTCTAGGTAGTAATTCTCTAATGTTTTTAATATTTCTCACCTCTTTTACTTTCTTTACGAGTATTTCCGATAACTCTTATTCACGCACTTCGTAAAATACTCCATACGTGGAGTATTCGCGAAATTATTATGCTATCCTGCCCGTTAGTCAGGAAGACTGCCGAAAATAGTTGATCGGTATCCTTCTCATGATGGTTTATTTAGTTGACGTCTTTCCGACCTTTAGAACGATGACTTTTTTCATTACACCGCCAAGCCCCCCAACGAACAAAAAAACCGTCCCTCAAAATATATTCATACCTTGAGGGGCAGCTTTTCGATACACTGCTGATTATTTAGATAGCTCTTCCTTCACCATAAGCTGACGGGCATATTCATTCAGATCGATAGACTCGCCCCCGTTCAGCCGCGACTTTTCAGCTGCGAATGCGATCAGATGGCTCCGGACGGAAGCCGCAGCCGATGTCAGGCTCTCCTGGCCGTTATAGTGACGCACCTCATCCAGAAAATTCCTCACAATGCCGCTGTCTCCCCCACCATGGCCACTGGTTTGAGAAGGGATTGTGATTTCTGTTTTTTGATGTGTCAAAAAGTCGTACACGGTGATTTGATCTTCCTCACCGCGAAGTTCTCCTTTAGTCCCCATGATCTGAATTCTACGTTCCTGCTCAAATGTAAAGCCGCACATACTGAACATGGCCGTAGCTCCACCTTCAAATTCCATATTCACGACCTGATGATCTACTACATTATTGTCACTCCGGTATACACACCGGCCGTAATCGGTATCACGCAAGCCCTGTATGATATTCGGTTTTGTCAGCTCCTGTGTAAAATGTCCTGCCCAACCCCTGAACTGGTCACTCAAATAAAATCTTGGTGCAGAATACGCGCAGGTTGGTTCTACGGCACAATCCAAGCATCGGTCAGCGGAACCTTCCGGTGCATTGACTTCATGAAAATGTTTAAGAGATCCGAACGAACTGACCTTGAGGCAAGGCTGATCCACGAGCCAGGACAATACGTCCATATCATGGCATGACTTGGACAGGATCATCGGGCTGGATGTGTTGGAATTGTTCCAATTTCCTCGCACGAAGCTGTGAGCAATATGCCAGTAACCCACATTCTCATTCAACTGAATGGAGACAATTTCTCCGATACGTCCTTCTTGTATCACCTTCTTGATTGTATTCCAGAACGGTGTGTACCGCAGCACATGGCAGATCGTCAGCAGCCGGTCATTATCTCTGGCCGCTTGTTCCATCTCAAGACATTCCTTCGGATCTGGTGACATCGGCTTCTCCAGCATAACATGATACTTCTTATCTAAAGCCTGCATGGTTGGGCCATAATGCATTCTGTCCTGTGTACAAATAACCGCAATATCTGCCAGCTTAGGTTCAGCCAACAGGGGTTCCCAAGACTCATAACAGTGTTCCGGCGGAATCCCGTGCTTCTCAGCAAATTTTGCTCTCCTCACTGGATCGGCTTCGGCAACTGCAATGAAGGTAAGCTCATGCGGATAATCAAGGGCATAGGGTGCATAGCCACCCGCTCCCCTCGCACCTGCTCCAATCAGGACTGCTTTCAGTTGACTCATATTTGTACACTCCTTTATGATCTGAAATCTACGGATGACCTTCTAATCCGCTTGGGTATAACGGTCTGCTGCTGATTGATAGATGGCTACATATCGTTCTACGCCCATCTTTTGGAGAGCTGCCACATACTGATCCCAATTGTCAAAGGATTCATTACCAGTAATGAATTTGTCACGCATTTCATCTACATACGTTTCAATATCCGTCTGGAAAGTGGTCAGATCCCGCTGTTCTTCCTGTGTGAAATTAAACGGAGGCCAAATTTGATCTTGTGGTAAGATGTGAGACTCTGCTTTTTTCGCATTTTCAACCGAAGTTGGCAGACCTTCAGCACCCTTGAAGTATTTCTGCTTCACAAAACCAGGGTAGTATCCACCCGGCCAAATCAGGTATTGACCTACCGCCTGGTCCAGATTAAGGCCATCCGGGTTGTTTTTGATATTGTCGACATAGTCTACGTTACCGTCTGCGTCTTCTTTATACGTCTCATCTTTCCAGCCCATGAAGAACGTTTTGATGCCCTCATCGCTGTAGAAATAATCCATCCAGCGGATCATGGCCTCTGGATTTTGGGCTTTATCTGTCAGTACAAACATCCCGATATTACCGAGTGGAGAACCATAGGCGTTGTATGTCTGATCGCCATGAGGACCCTTCAGTACTGGCATGCCTACATAACCTTGCTGATTGTATATCGCAACCGGATCGACATTATCAACGACTCCGATTAGGCCTTCCATACCTTTAGCATCCACTTCGGTACTTTTAACAGATACAATGTCCTGCTCAAGCAATCCGTCCTTGTAGAGCTTATTCACGAACTGTAACAGCTCCTTGTAATGAGGATCGGTTGGAATAAAGCGTACTTTATCCGTCTGAGGATCTGTATCAATATTAATGTTGGAGGTTCCATGATTATTCACCCCAAATGAACCTCTCAGGTAGTTCACCACACCAGCCGTTCCCACACCACCCCAGGCAAACTCGTCCTTCTGCCCATTGCCGTTCGGGTCCTTTTCTTTAAATGCTTTCAACATATTATAGAAGTCATCTAATGTCTGCGGTTCCTGCAAACCTAATTTATCAAGCCACTCTTTCTTCACCCAAGGTGTTCCGTACAGAACCGACTTGAATTCCGGATCATACAAGGTTGGCAGCCCATATATGTTACCATCCGGCATCGTAATCCCTTTGCCAATAACCGGATACTTCTCCATTAGAGCCTTAAAGTTAGGCGCGTATTGGTCGATCAGATCATTTAGAGGAATGAATGCGCCCTGCTTGCCGTATTTCAGCAGATCCGATCTGGAAAACGCCGAAGCGTAGAACATCTCCGGGTAAGCGCCGCCTGCCAGCAGGAGATTGCGTTTTTCCTTCAAATTATCCTTCTGCACCGTATCCCACTGGATATGAACATTGGACATCTTTTCATACTCTTTCCAGAGTCTGAGATCGTTCCAGTCCGCATTGGCAAAAAACTTTCCGGCAAATCCGCTCACTTTAATAGTGTCATTTACAATCGGAAATCCGCTCGCATTGACTTTGTCATTGGCAGCTCCTTTATCCTTGGTACTTCCTTGATCAGCATCCTTAGAACTGCACCCGGCCAGCATCGAAACGGACATCATACAAACTAAAGCGATACTCCCCCACTTTTTGAGCGTCATTCTTATTCCTCCCTTTGTCCCATCGATATATCCATACAAGGAATTATCCTTTAATGGCACCAATCATTACGCCTTTAACAAAATATCTTTGCAGGAAAGGATAAAGCATAAGCACCGGTATGTTGGCAACGACAAGTACAGCATATTTGATGCCCTCCACTTCCCTTTGCTGCTTAATCGCAGACTCGGTTGACATTTTGACCATATCGTTCGTCTGGCCTTGAATCAGAATCTCCCGCAAAATGAGTTGAAGTGGAAATTTGTTCTTGTCGGACAGATACAACATTGCGTTAAAGAAAGCGTTCCAGTGCCCAACAGCATAGAACAGAATCGTCACCGCTATAATCGGCATGGATAATGGCAGGATAATCCGGGTTAAAGTTTGAATATTGGAGCAGCCATCAATTGTCGCCGCCTCATGCAACTCATGTGGAATCGATTGCTGGAAGAATGTCCGCATAATGATGATGTTCCAGATCGAAACGGCATTCGGAATGATCATGACCCACAATGTGTTTAACATGCCAAGGTTTTTGATTAGCATATAAGTTGGAATTAATCCGCCACTGAAGAACATCGTGAAAACAAACAGGGCCATGATTGCATTGCGGCCTATAAAATCCTTTCGAGATAGCGGATATGCAGCCATAATCGTCATGACGAGATTAATCAGCGTCCCCACTAACGTATAGATCAGTGTATTGGAATAACCTCTGAGGATATCTTTGTTCTGAAAAATCTTCTCGTAAGAATGGAGATTGATCCCCTTGGGCCATAGGAACATCTCACCACGCAGGACGGCCTGCGGATCGCTGAACGAAGCACTTAATACAAAAACAAGTGGGTAGATAACAATGAGCGTAATTATAATTAACAAAAAATGGTTAATTACATTAAAAATACGATCTCCTCTAGATTCAACAAGCATGCATCAGCAACTCCCTTACCATAGGCTCGTTTCACTCATACGTTTTGAGATCTGGTTAACAGTGACTAATAAGATGAAATTGATGATGGAGTTAAACAGACCAATCGCCGCCGAGAAGCTGTATTCAGCATCTTGTATCCCGCTCCGGTAGACGTAGGTAGAGATAATGTCCGAGGTTTCTAAATTCAGTGAGTTTTGCATCAGCAGGACCTTCTCGAAACCAATACCCATGATGCTTCCGATATTTAAAATGAACAAAATGATAATTGTCGGCATAATACTCGGTATATTAATATGCCATATTCGCTGCAACCGGGTTGCCCCATCCACACGCGCTGCTTCATGAAGCTGAGAGTCCACACCAGCTAATGCCGCCAAATAAATAATCGAGCTCCAGCCCATGGTCTGCCATACATCCGACATCACAAACAGTGTCTTGAACCAAGAAGGCTCAGACAAGAAATTAATGGGAGTACCGCCAAACATACCAATGAAATGATTAATGATTCCGTATCGCGGTGATAAAAACATCATCATCATGCCTACGACCACGACGGTTGATAGGAAGTGCGGCGCATAGGTTATGGTCTGAACAAATTTTTTGAATTTTTCCGCCCTTACCTCATTCATCAGAAGCGCCAAAATGATAGGGACTGGAAAACCTACTGCCAAGCTGTACAACCCAAGTCCAAGCGTATTTTTAATTAATCTCCAGAAGAAATAACTGTGAAAAAAACGTTCAAAATGTTCAAAACCGACCCAGGGGCTTCCCCAGATTCCCTTCGTTGCAATGAAATCCTTAAATGCGATTTGAATGCCATACATCGGCAAGTACTGAAAGACAATGTAATAAGCAACAACAGGTGAAATTAACAAATAGAGCTGCCAATTCCGTAAAATGGGGTTCCACTTTTGACGTCTTCTTCTCTTCTTTTCATGTACTGCATTCATTGCAGGTTGTACAGTTGTATTGGCCATGAACATCCCCCCCTGGAAATTGTCACCACAATCCTGCCTGGTAAAATGTCTTTGTGTTAAACCACCAGCATCCTTATGCTGTTCGAAGCAGTTCCCACCTTTCTTCCTTAATTCTAAGATTTAGTTTAAAGTACTTATATGTTAGAAGTTGTTACACAAAGTGAGTGAATAGCTTTAGTATATGACTCCGTTATCTAATGCAAGGGGATTTTTTGGATATATATTTGGATATAACTTTGGATATACATTTGGTTATATTTTGGAGTTTATCTTATGTGAATTGGTAGATATCAGTTTGAGTAATAGATTATATGAGTTTTAGAGGATTCTTGTGCATTTTATATAAACACTGATTTACAGGGGATTGTAAGCGCAATCAATAATTTATTTTATGAGATAATCTTAGCTTCTGGCTAAATCCAACTACATAGACAATAACGCCAAACACTTAATTTCATACATCATAATATAGCCCATCGACGGTTGTCAAACATTTTTTTGGATTTATTTGGATCGCTTTTGGCTAAAAAACAAGAAAACCTACGCGAATATATTCCTCGTAGGTTTTATATTAATTTCATTTGGATTCATATGTAATATAATATCACACAACTAACTAGTCATTTGTACGATTTGTACGATCATAAACAGAGGATTCCCGCACAATAAGGGTGCTGGGCAACAAAACTTTATGGAGAGATGAATAACGTCCTTCCAGATAATCGTTAATTAATTGTGCTGCAACTTTGCCGATTTCATATTTTGGAACTTGCACGGACGTCAGAGGTGGTGTTGTATATTGCGCCATAGAAATATTATCCATGCCCACGAATGCTATATCTTGAGGAATACGGCCATTTTGTTCAACAACTGCCCGCATCGCAGGAATAGCGAGCATATCACTTGCACAAAAGATTGCCGTCGGCCATTCAGACTTGGGCGTCTCGGTCAGGAGCTCCGTCAGTCTGCTGTAGCTGAGGTTCACATTCCAGTTGGTGTTGATAATCCAATGTTCATTCAAATTCAGGTTTGCTTCCAGCATAGCAAATTTATAACCGACATACCTTTCTTCGCTCTCTATTTGTTCCGAATATGCGGGGCCACCGATAAACCCAATCCGGGTATGGCCTTGCTCGATCAAATGACGGACTGCTGTGCGGGCAGAAAATATTCGGTCACAGTCAACGACTGGTACAGTTAGCCTTTCGTCATTGAGACTCACACCCAGTACAGTGATATTCTCTTGCTCAAGCATCTCAAACAATTTTTCATCGTACCAGCTGATTGCCACTATCCCTTGAGTACCCGTTTCCTGGAGCACCATCTTTATCCGTTCGGTGTCACTAAGTTCTTCGCAAGTGCGGACAATTGCTGGAGGCAGCCCCATTTCCGTCATTTTAACGTGAAAGCCTGTCAGTACCTGTGAAAAATACGGATGATCGTCCATCAAAACCTGTGGCACGATACAAGCTATCCGTTTGGCTGAGGTAATCTCTTTGCCAATGGATTTGGAGGATTCATCCAAATTGTATCCCAACTCAAGAGCAGCTTCCCTAATTTTTCGCTTTGTCCCTTCATTGACCGGTCGATTGGTATCATTGCTGATCGCGCGCGAAACCGTTGATATGGAAACGCCTACACGTTCTGCGATATCTTTTAATTTTGGCATTACAGCACCTCCCCTTGCTCTCTTCATTTGGAGCCAAAATTTATGTTTAGCAATGATCATATCATAATATTGTAATATTTTGGCGTCAATTAAACAAGCCGCGACACGAGTTCTGTTATAATATCAACACGCGATTTTTGCCACTTCGTCATAAGCTTTTACTATTTTTGAAATGTGAAAGTTTGATCAAGCTTTTAGTGGAAACATGATCTGTTCATATATGCGAAACTCACTAGCGCCGTCTAAGCGGGCCACTTCGCGCAGGGCATCAGGCAGTAGTTTTTCCCGAAAGGCACCAATCTTGCTCAAGTTGATCATAGACCACGAAAATGTTTGGGCTGAGGACCTCTCAGAGAAATTGTCGCACTTGGTTTGACAATCTGTCCGATAAAAAAGCCCCCGGTTTCCCGGAGGCTCATCGAATACTAGTTATTTTACCGCGATAACTTCAATCTCCACAAGTCCGCCCTTCGGCAGCTTCGCAACCTCAACGGCGCTACGTGCCGGATAAGGCTCCGCAAAGAAGGTGGCATAGACTTCATTAACAGTTTGGAAATCGTTCATGTCTTTTAGAAATACCGTCGTTTTCACTACATGCTCCATGGCATAATCTGCCGCTTCCAAAATTGCCTTCACATTAGTTAGCGATTGCTTCGTCTGTTCCGATACAGAATCCGGAAACTCTCCTGCAGCATTCATTCCAAGCTGCCCGGAAGTAATAATCATATTCCCAAATTGTACAGCCTGTGAGTAAGGACCGATAGCACTTGGAGCGTTTGAAGTTGCGATTGTTTTTCTCTCTTGTTTTGTCATAGAAATCCTCTCCCTTTATCCACGCATTAAAGCGCTTTGTTTTTTCTGTTTTTACAAGCGAGGGGTGTGATCCCCCCTCTTATAATGATTTAGCTGCTTTTGCATCATCATATTCCTTGAGCATTTCCTGCTGCTGTTCTGGAGTCAGCTTGGTGATTCCAAAGCCTGTGAAGCCCCAGATCGTCGCGAAGATAATACCTGTCCAACATAAGATTGCCCAAGGCAAATATGAAAGGGTTGCGACGCCAAGCGTACCAGCCATATAAGCCCCTGCTGCAGTCCATGGCAGGATTGGTTCGACAATGGAAGCAGAGTCCTCAATTGTCCGGCCCAGGTTCTTCGGATGCAAACCGCGGCGGATATAAGCCTCACGTAACATTTCACCAGGCATCAAGATCGATACCTGACCATTGCTTGTTACACCGATCATTGTCAAACCAGTAGCAATTGTTGCCAGGATCAGCGAGCCCGTCGAGTGCACATACTTGAGGATCTTATCTACAATCAATTCCAGAGACTTCGTCAGCGATATTACACCAGCAAATGTAATGGCACAGAAACAAATCAACAATGTACCCATCATAGAGTTCATACCACCGCGATTCAGAAGGCGAGGAATATCCGGAATCACAGCAGCTGCATCAAAGCCTTGAATGTGAACCATAGCTACATCGAAGCCGTTAATGACGGAAGTAATTACATCATGTAGTGTAAACCCTTGAAAGATCATACCGTTCGCCAACGCTACAAAAGAGGAAATCAGCATCACCGGTATGGTAGGCTTTTTGCGAATCGACCCGTACAATACGATCAGTACCGGAAGCAGTAATAGTAAATTCCAGTTGAACACTGTACTTAAAGTATCCATAATCGTAATAACCTTCTCAGGAATTGCCACATCCGAGCCACCGCTATTAAAACCAGTGATCAAGTAGACCGTTCCTGCTACGATAAAGGATGGTACTGTCGTATAGAGCACATGACCAATATGTTCATACAGGTTAACTCCAGTTGACAGCGCTGCCAAATTTGTTGTATCTGATAACGGGGACAGCTTGTCTCCAAAATAGGCCCCTGCTACGACTGCACCTGCAACAGCAGCCAGATTCGCATCAAGTCCAGCTCCTACCCCCATAAATGCTATCCCAATTGTACCTGCCGATCCCCAAGAAGTACCTGTACATAAGGAGACAATGGAAGTGACAATGAATGCCGTAATCAGCAAAAATTGCGGATTAATAATATCAAGTCCGTAATAGATCATCATTGGTATCGTACCGCCGATCATCCAGGCGCCAATCATAAATCCGACAGTAATCAGGATCAAGATAGCCGGCATGGTCTTTGCGATTTTTTGCGCGATGGAACCCATAATGTCATCATAGTTGTATCCCAGCTTGATGGCGATGATTCCGGCAACCACTGTGGATATAATGATTAACGGCTCAGGCGGCAATTCGAATAGAACATATCCTAAACATAACAGTAAAACCATAGTAACAATCGGTAATAAAGCTAAAAACAGAGTTGGTTGCTTTACCGTCTTTTCCTTATTTGGCGTAGCCATTGTAAGGTTCCCCCTATCGATGATGTAAGAAGTTATCTGTTACTTAAAGGGTAATTGCTGGCCATTCGCTCAAAAGCCTCTTGCAATAGCGCCCTGGGAGCACCGAGATTCAGGCGAATAAATCCTTCACCATCCACGCCAAAGGACGAACCAAAGCTTACGCTAACCCGGCTTTTATGTTGAATCCATTCAATTAAATCGCTTTCGTTTCTGCTAAGGGCAGTACAATCTACCCACAGAAGATAGGTTCCTTCTGCTCTCACGATTTTAAGTTCAGGCATATGCTCAGCAAAAAAATCTTCCGTGAATGATATATTGTCTTTAATATAAGTCCGAAGCTCCGTAAGCCAATCATCACACTCCGTATATGCAACCTCCAAAGCAGGGATGGCAAAAAAAGTAGGATTATGAATGCCAGCTTGGCGTAACCCAAGTTGGAAACGCTCTCTTAACTGCATATTTGGGATCACAATGTTAGCGATTTCAAGACTTGCTAAGTTAAAGGTTTTACCTGGCGAAGTGCAAATAATGGAACGCTCCGCAATCTGCTCTGATAATTTCGCGATAATCGTATGCTCATGTCCTTCGTGAATAAAATCGGCATGAATGTCATCCGATACGAGCAATGCATCATAACGAATGCAGAGCTCGGCTATACGTTCCAATTCCACCTTTGTCCATACACGCCCTGTCGGATTATGTGGAGAGATTAACAGAACAATCTTGACCCCTGCACTCATTTGGCGCTCCATATCATCAAAGTCGATTTCATATCGTCCATTACTAAGTACCAGCCGACTCTCTACGAGTTTTCTATCGTTGATTTCAACAGCATTAGCGATAGGTTGATATGCCGGAGTATGCATCAAAATTCGGTCACCAGGTTCTGTGAATCTCTCGATTATAATCGATACGGCCTGTACAATACGCGGGCAGAACACAATCCATTCTTGAGGTACATCCCATCTGTAAGCTTTATTAAGCCACTTCTGGACGACCTTATAATAAGGAGGGAACGCATCGGTATATCCGTAGATTCCGTGCCGCGCCATCTCGCTCACCTTATTCACGACTTGAGGAGGCGCTTGTATATCCATATCCGCAACAGAGAGAACGATCATATCGTCCCCCAAGCTGTTTACAACCCCGTCCCACTTCGCGCTATTGGTACCTACTCTGCTAATCACTTGATCAAAGTTATAGCTCATGTATCTCACCTTCTTGTTTTCCATCTGGATTTCTGTTTATTTCAGCTTTTGTAAATAGCGATATACCGTAGGTTCAGATATTGATAAAGAAGCTGCTACCTGTGAAACGCCGCCTTTCAGTAAGAAAACTCCAAGCTCGTTTAATTCGCGGACAACTTCAATCTTCTCCTGCGATGACAAACGTTCCGGCGGAATTTTTAATTTGCCAATGACCGAAGATATCATATGTTGCAGCAGATCATCTGCATTTCCTTGCAGATACTCCGTTGTTTGCTTTTCTTCCTTCGACTTTTCAGCAGCAGCAGCAGGCATGACATACGGGTTAGGTCCTCCTTGTAAAATATGTTGAACCCATTCAGCCGCTACTTCCATATGAGAAACGTCAATATTCAGGCAGAGCAGGCCAACCAGCTTATTCTGATCATTCTTTATATAGTAGGTAGACGATCGGAAACTCTGACCGAATTTGCCTGATGCTTTGTAGTTGGCTATATACTGTTCCTCATGATAAGCTTCCGATTTGAGGATTTTCAAGACAAGGTCAGTGGATGCATCGCCTACTTCACGGCCGCTAATATATCCGTTCTCAATAAAAACAATAGAGTGCTCCGGATCACTGATATCATGTACGACGACTTCACATTTAGGTCCTATAATTGCCGCAATAAATGAAGCGATTGGAAAAAATCTCTCTAGATACTGACGATTCTCAATCTCCATCACTTTGGTTTCCTTTCTCTTCTTTCAACAATGTATTTTTATTGTACGAATAATAAATTATTATCTTGATAAAATAGTATCACAGTTATAAAACGCTTTCAACTTTTTTTTTGTGGATGACCCATATTTAAATAAAAAAAAGCCTGCACAATCACTCCTGTGATCTGTGCAAGCTTCTCACTCATTTTCTCGAACAATGAGTCGATAACACAACTGAATTACAACGCGTTATTTTTCCCAAAGCTCGATCAGTCGACCTTCATAACGTGGCGGATTCCAGACGTCCGAACGGCTTAAATGAGCTCGGAATATTTATGTTGTCATATTTACATTTAACTCTTGGTTGTCTATTTAGTATTTCCCTTTTTATAAATGCATTAATAAATGGATTATATCTATTCCAGTTATAAAGAACTGCATATCCGCATTGATATTTGAACAAGGTTCATTCTTATTTCTGATCTGCTATTCCAACTTCGACTATCCCATTCGACACCACTTAAATCATCACCGCCATACAAGATAATACCTAATTTTACATTTCTAAATTGTGAAACAGCCATAAATGCTGCTGCTTCCATTTCTACAGTTACACACCCTTCTGCTTTCCGCAACTCAACCTTTTCTTTAGTCTCTCTATAAAATGAATCTGTCGTCCAAGTTTTTGCCTTTAGATACCTGATATTATGTATATTAAAATCGTCCTCAATAATTTTTAATACCTCAAGATTACATTCAATTTCTCTTGATGGCTTAATGTAATGGTATGATACCCCTTCATCTCTCACTGAAGAAACGGGTACTATTACATGTCCAACAGCAATGTCTTTTTTTAATACACCTGCACCACCACAAACTATAAATTTCTGAAAACCATAGGCTATCAGCTCTTCTAAGAATCCTGCTGAACCTGCAGCTCCTAAATACCCCAAAGTAATATGTACTTTTTTTCCTTGAACATATGTTTCATATATTGGCAAATCTAAAGTCTCGCAATGTAGACATGCAACTTCTTTCAACTTCCCCTCCGTTTTCATTTTTTCAATTACATCTCTAAAAAATGTTATGACACAGTATTCAAATTCTTCTTTGGCTTGATAAAATTACTAGCCTCAATTATTGCAACTCGCGATTCATCAAATTCCAATATCGGGAATTCTTTACTATCAATTTTTTTGCTCTCCATTTCACTTACCTCCAAAGTAATTTAAATTTCTTTATTATTTCTTTGCAGCTATTACATATAACGTTACTGTATCCACGATGTCCCACCGACTTAAGCCACGTTAGAGGCGGCGGCGATGCGGTTAGTCGGTGCGGATGTGTCCGCCTGATTCCAATTCCCTTCGGGCTGACCGAGGGAGCGTCAGGACCAGAAGCTTGGATATAATGTTATCTGACGTAAACCTCTACTGCGAATTAGCTATAATCTTCTTTGTTAAGTTAAACTCATGACGGCATTCGTAGTAATAACTTTTGAGTTTATATCCCCCAGCTTTAAATACAGGCTTATGTTGATACCACACTATAATTAGCGTTCCTTCAAAAAGGATTCTACGAAAGATATAAACTATTCTGTTAAAGAGAACGCTTCTATTTTGAGCAAATTTATGAAGTGTTTCGGATTGAAACTGAACATGTTTCTCCTCATCACTTAAAATCTGATTACATAAATCTATTAATACTTCTGACTTTGTAGATTTTTGCAAGGCTTTATAGTACAACTTAGCAATGATCTCAGCAGTTAATAGAACAATGACTGATTGTTCTAGACTCGCATATCGACGTAATCTTCTAAATACATTGTCCACCCAATGTCTACGAAGGAGTGGGATTCCCTGTACCTTCATAAATCTGCCTAGATCTCTTGCGTGCCTCTGTTCTTCTTTAATGAATTCTATAAGTGCTTCATAGTAATCCTGATCTTGTGTCTGGTGTACATATTCTTGCGCACGTTTAATTAGATGTTTACCTTCAGAGTTTTCTCCTAATTGAAACTGTTGAATTGACTTAATGATTATTTCTCTTTCATTAGTTGTTAATTTATAGTTGTCATCCCAATGAATATATTTGAGGTTTTGATTATTTCTTCGATAATATTGCACCCATTTCGAGAAAGTGTTATTCATTATTTGCTCCTAAAATGTAATAGGTTTATGTCAGATAACGTTTTGTATTGACAACGTCCTGGCCCCATAGAGTCGCTGCTTATAGTTGCGAGGCTTGCCAAACACCTAATGCAGTGACGTCCCGACGGGCTTAGGGGGCTGGATGTGGTCACTCGCTACTCAGAGTGACCCGGAGCGTCAATATGGTGTTAGTCGGAGGAATTTCTGGAAGCAGCCATTGCATTCAAGGCGTTCTCAAAATAGCTATATACTTCACCAGCAATTCCCAGAAATTCTTCAACAAGTACATTACTATCCAAGTAACAAGCATACAGATAATCAACTAAAGTGGAATCAATCTCACAATAATTTAATATGGCATTCTTCATCTTAATAATGTCATCTTGCCATACCCCTGTATCTTCTAAAACCAAAGAGTATAATGCACGAATTAATCTCTTAGAATAACCTTTAATATATCTAGTTTTCATTGTGTTATTACTAGCATTAGAAAGTAAACGATGTATACGATCTACTTCCTCCTTGGTCTCTGTATTTAAGTCTAAAATGAACTCTGGAGAAATAGTTATCGGTGGTACTTCTTCACCAACGTCAGGACCAGATATGCAAACACAAATGATCTTAACCCAAAAACCCCACTCATTTGGTTTACTTAATACATCGTCAATCGAGCAAATTGTCGTATCAATCTTAGTTAATACTGGATATTCTCCCAAAAGCCTGTCTTTAATATTTGACAATCTTTCGTAATCAATATCTTTGGGATTTACACATACAATAGTAAAGTCTGCATCTGACTTAAAAGGTTTAGCAGTTCCTTTTGGAATCGAGCCACACATATAAATGCTATGAATCTTACCTTTAAATTCGGTAAGTATATTATCTATAAACTTATCAACAAAATCCTTATATTCACTTTGTATTACAATTCTATTTATAACTTTTTCCAATATCATATAGACTCCTCCTAAACTAAGAACTTCTTTCGGCTAACGTTCTTGTGTTCACGAACCCCGCTAGGGGTTGTCTGGTGAAATTCTGCCTCGGATTCCATCCAGCAGACCAAGGCTGCGTGAGGAGCCGCTGCATGAATATTATGTTATACGACGTAATCACATCTTTGATCAACAAACATATGTTCTCATCCCATCATTGATCTGCTATATGCTCCAATAAATCGCCAGGCTGGCATCCCAGTGCTGTACATAATTTATCAATTACCTCTAATGATACGTACTCATTCGTATTAAGTTTTGCCATCGTAGCCGATGAAATCCCCGTTATTTTCAATAAGTCCTGTTTCTTAATTTCCCTGTCGATCAATAATTTTTGAAATGGTTTATAACTTATCATCTGGTATCCCTTCATAACCGAATTGAATTTTTCTTTAATTATATGAAAGTATATTTCCTTAATCAAAAATATCTTTGATATGTCTTGACTATAAATTTCATTATGATAAAATAATGTTCAATAAGTTAAATTTTTGTTCGTAAAATAAAATATAACGGACGGTGATCATTCATGCACAATTCTTTAGAAGTCTTACTTGATTCATTGATTCGAAATCGAATTGAAGCTTTATATAGCGATCTTCTCAAGAACAACTCCATCTATAATCAATTCTCATCCGATCGGAATCTTTACTTCAAACAGTTACATGAACTTCTACCTCAGGATATGCATAAAACTCTATTTCTTTATGATGATGCAGACCTTTCTGTTCAAACAATCCTAGAACGTGAAATCTACTTACAAGGTTTTAAGGACGCTCTTCAATTACATAATGAATTAAATATAACTTCTACTTGAGAGCCAAACGGCTCTCTTTTCATTTGATTCTGGCGTATAAAGTTGTTGTATTCACGAACCCGAGAGGCTTAAAGCGCACGCGCCGGGTCCGACGAACTTAGCCTCGCAGGGTTGTGAGTTGAACCCACTTCTCTGTCTTACGCTTCTGGTGAACCAAGGGCAAAGCCCGCAGCGTAGATACATTGTTATATAAAGGTTCTGACTGCGCAGGTTTACATTTCAAGTTATTATTTCCATTACATTATACCTTCTTCTTTCTTCATTTTTTCTTATAAGATCTTAAAATTAATTTAGATTTTCCTTGGTCCTTCATATATATCATCTTTATTAGGTTTTCTTACGAATTGGATACATCTCTCTTCGCATGCTCCAAATTCAAGAAAATTCGATTGTCCCTGTCTTAATGAAACTACGTTGGCTCCACCTGCAAAATCAGGGTCGTCAAAATGAACTCCATCATCTTCCCAAAAACAAATCTCACAGATGTCAAACGTCCCTGGCGGTTCACTAAGTGTCTTATAGCCACAACATGGGCAAGTATATTCAGCCATTTATCTCGTCCTTTCGAGAACTTCAGCACTTTCGTATAACTTTCTTGTATTCACGAAACGCCCCGGCCTTAGATAGCTCTTATCTTAGGCTGGGGCGTTTGTTGACTGAGATTTCTTCCATGATTATACATCTGTCAATCAAGGGACGATAGTCCTACAGCCTGAGTACTGTGTTAAACGCAGTTTCTGACTTCATCGAATTATCAAATACTAGCTTTCAGTTTGTTTTATATGATGCAGCATATGGTTTATATTCTATAAAATTGTCTGTACCACCAACGGGGGCGTTTAGTTAAGCAGGACTTCGAAAAGTACACTGTATCTCGCGGCAATAATGAATGAGTGAAATTAGTTTGTATAGATTCTCCCAATTACCCATCGAAATACTCCAATCATCAGGAATCCCATTGAAATAGATAACATTCATCCCGTGATGCATTTATGACCCGATATGGCCTTCTTTATCCATAACCATTCGCAACACGCTTTGCTTTCCTCGAGACATAAAAAAAGACAAGGCTATCTAAATGGTATCGATCATAAAAAAGTACTGGATAAGGAGAGAACCATATTAGGAATAAGTAAATGGCATACAGGAAAACATAAATCCGAGAACTTCATTAACTAACGGATCTAGGAGGTTGGCAAATGGCAAAGTTTTTCGTTTTAACAATATTATTATTGGTGGCAGGCTGTTCGTCCCATAACAATATGATGCAAAAACAAGTTACTCCTGAGCAAAAACAAATTTCAATTCATGATCATGCTGCTGCACCAAACTCTGTCCTCACACAGGCATCATCAACAGCTACATCTTGGCAAGAGAGATCTATTACAACAAAAGAAGCCCAAAATGGAATTCCATTGGATTTGTTGGATCTGGTTCGAACACCGGATGGAAATCAAGTAAACCAGGCACCTGCAGGAAATCCTGAAAATAAGGAGCCAACAGGACAAGTACAGGAAGGTAAAAAAAATACTACGGATAAGACAGATTTTGAGCAGCAGGTTCTGGATCTAGTCAATCAAGAAAGGGCCAAAACAGGATTAAGTTCCTTGAGTAGGAATGAAGAATTGTCAAATGTGGCTATGGTCAAGGCACAGGACATGTACAACCACAGTTACTTTGATCATAATTCGCCAACACATGGATCCCCCTTCGATATGATGAAGGAATTCGGGATCACATATAATACCGCTGGAGAAAACATCGCAAAAGGGCAAACCACCCCTACCCAGGTTATGAAGGAGTGGATGAATAGCCCTGGCCACAAAGCAAATATACTGAATAATAGTTATACTCATATCGGTATTGCTTATTATAACAACACATGGGTCCAGGAATTTACTGGGTAGCGCCTTTCATCTCCCAACAATAAAGTATCAAAAACCCGCAATTTATGTCGGGTTTTTGATGCTTACAGATCCTGCATACGCCACCAGTTGTTTTGTTTCCTCGAACCGGATTAAATTGTAAATCTTATCCACCTTCATCTTATTTGCATTAATTTCACCTATCGTTTTTATGTGATAGATTGTCAAACCAAGTGCGACAGTACCTCTGTGAAAGATTCGTGAGCGGTTTTCAGCCCAGACATTTCCGAGGGCGACGTAGATACTGTGTTATCCAATGGACTTGCCTTCTTGATTCTGCTTTCATCGTCTTTACTTTTGTTTTCATTCGTTTATGTATTCTAGGACTTTTGACAAGTATTCTGCGATTGGTTTCGATGAATCTACCACTATATAATTCTCTTCTTCTGGTTTTTTACTGTTTATTAAAGCTCTATAAAAACCTTCTTCTGATGATGGTGCTTCGATTTGACTCAAAAGTCTTTCTCGATTTTTTAATCGATTTCGAATTAATTCAATGTCTTCGACATAACATTCCACATACTTATATTTCTTTTTGTGTTTTCTCGCTAATTCAAGCCCAGTTTCTAATAAATTGCTGTACAAACAAGGACTATCCATGATCACGCTATGTCCATTCGATAAATAATAATCCACCAACGACCAATCTACATCATAGGACAGTTGTCCTATTACTTTACCTTCCATCGTGTATCCTTGTGATGATAGCGATTTTAAGATTGCTGTTTTAGAAATGTCATGATCAACAATGACAGCCCCAGTTGTTTGGCTAATCTGTCTTGCTAATGTCGACTTTCCTGAACCAGGGAATCCTGACATCTGTAAAAAAAACATACATACACCTCTATCGTAAATTAATAGTATTTGCGAGTCTTTCGGATAACGTTCTTGTATTCACAAAACCTCACTGGCTTTAAGTGAGCGAAGCGAATGGGTCCGACGGACTTAGCCATTGCAGGGTTGTCCACTGCTAACTCTTCCCCGAAACACTTGCCGGACCGAGGGCCGGATGGCCCGATGCATGAATATTTTGTTAGGCGATGTTGTTAGCCTCTTCGAACACGCTTTTTACAACCCTGCTTTCATCAACTAAACTATTTAAAATGTTTTTTATAAATTGAGGTCGTATTATACGATGATCCTAAACATAACTTCGTTAAGTAAAGAATTTGACCAAGGTGTTCAGAATAATGACTTGCACACTGTTGTAATATTTCATATATTGTTTTTGCTTTCCCTCGTACTTCTATCGTTCTTAATAGATCTTCATTTTCTAAATCTTTTATGCTTTCAATCAAAAGCTTGAACGATTTATCTATCCTATTTATCAATTCCTCTTTTGAAACATACAATTCTCTACTAAATTCATTATCCCTAGCCCTTATATCTTGGTGTCCGTGTATACCTGTTCCAATCCTTTGATATATATTCCCTTCAATATGAACAACCAAATTTGCAATTGTATTACTCTCATAATTAGGTCGATAATTTAATTCATCATCACCTAATTGGTCTATTCCCTTCTTTAGGGTATCTCTTATTTCTTCAAATTTACTTATTAACTGAACAAATATTAGTTCATAGATCTCCATCTGTTTCACTCCTGTCTTTATGAGGATTAATAGCAATGTCGCCTAACGTTGTTGCATTCACGACGTCCCACCGACTCAAGGTAGCTTGCTTCCGGCCGCGATGCGGTTAGTGGGTGCGGATGTGTCCCGGCAATTGCTTCCTCGATCCTCACTTCCGGGACCGAGAGGCGCCAGCCCCGATGCGTGAATACGGTATTATATGATATAATTTCCCACTTTTTAGAATAAAGACAGGACGTTGACCCTCGTTATATTTTCAGAAAAATTTATTTATTCGAATCAATTATCGTTCTCCTTTAGCGAAATGAAATATCTTAATCAGCGAGCGCACGTTTTATGTTCGCCTTTGCTTCATCAATCAACCTTATATCATTAAGATTAATTGCCTGCATCATGATCAAAATGGGGATGTATATTGCAATCAATCGTGCTAATATCTCCGTTTCTTCATCAACTTCTCCATATACTTTGAAAAAGTTTGAGCGCGCATCCGGAGGTAAAAAGCTATACACAACATTCAGGTCACAAGCAGGATGACCTATGTTTATATCTCCCCAGTCGATAATCCCTGAGATTTTTCCATTCTCATCTACCAGCATATTCTTAAAATGAAGGTCACCATGAAGGAATGTATACTTTTGCTTCACTTTTTTAGTTCTAAGCTGTTCTAAATAATTCGATAAAGCAAGATACTCTTCTTCGCTTAAATGAAGGGCAATGTCGGAGAGGAATTTATGCATCTTTTCTTTACGCATCGTAATATCAGTCAGATTTCTATGATCATGTTGAACTCCATTTTCTTGGGCTATCTGCATTGGGAATGCATGTAAGTTTTTCAGAAATACAGCAAGAGTTGTTGCTGAAAGAGCACGTTGCTTGTCAGTTAATCCGATTGGAAACTCGCCGGATAAATAGCGGTAGCCCAAAAAGGGTGCTGGATAACCATAATCCCCTTCCCCAAAAAATAGCGGTATCGAATATTCAATCGAACAATAGTCTTTAAGCTTAGGCAGTATCTTTCTCTCCATCCTTAAAGAATTAATTGCAACTTCTCGCCTTGGAAATCGGAATACATATTCGGCCCCGACAAGATAAACCGTATTGTCCCACCCATGTCCTAGTTTTTGTACGATTTTTGAAGCTAACTGTGGGAACTGATTGCTTATTAATTTATGCGCTAATTCTTCTGATACTTCCCATTCTGCATCCCATTGATTCGAACTACCCATATCTCTTTATCGCCCCCTATAAAATAGAAAATCTACTCACTCGACCTTAACCCATACCATATCACACCACTGATTCTTGCTATTTTCCTGCCTTTGTTACATAATCATCGCCACTTATATATTTCAACAAGCAACAGGACGTTGCGAATGTGGATCTTTTAACTGTTTTGGGGCATTATTTTATATAACGTTCCTGTATTCATGAACCCCAACGGGGTTGTCTGCTGAAATTCCTCTCCGAAATCCTTCCCGCAGACCAAGACTCCATCGGAGTCGCTGCTTGAATATTTTGTTATAAGATGTTGGCGCCTTTTTGAATTACTCACACGTACTATAAATTAAATTCAGCTTTAATTAATCTTGCTACTTCATCTGCACTTAAATTTGTATTATTGATTCTCAGATAGTTCTCTCTAGTAATTTCTCCCTCTTTTGAATTGAGTCTATGTTTTTCCATCGTGTTGATTAAGTCCATTTCAGAATGTTCAATATTTCTTTTTGTTGGTTTTTGATCAAGCCTAAACGCTGTTGTATTTCGTTTTAATCTTTCTTCTATATTTGACTCTAATTCAACAAAATAAATTTCTGCTCCTTTCGTTTCAAACATATTACATGTTTGCTTAACGAATTCCCAGTCCTCCTGAAGATCAAATCCCCAAACGTAAGTAAAAATAAGTCCATACTGGTTGCTGCTGGCGAACGATTCAAAAAGCTCTCTTCTTACGATACTTGATAACCTCCAAGTTTCACTACCAAAACCAAAAAAGGGATGAAACAACTCGATCGACATATGATTGTGAAACAATTTCAATTCCGTTATTTTCGTTAATTCATGACCAACCGTCATCTTCCCGACAGCCTGTGGGCCAAATATCAGTATGAACTTAATGGTAATCACCCCTCTTAATATCTTGCGCTAATTTCTTATAACGTTTCTGTATTCATGAACCCCGCTAGGGGTTGTCTGCTGAAATTCCTCCCCGAAATCCATCCGCAGACCAAGGCTCCAAGAGGAGCCGCAGCTTGAATATTATGTTAACTGATGCCCCTCTCTTTGAATTATCTTTTATCTAAAACTTAACTTTTGTAACTTTAAATATTTTAATTTAGTATCACTCACTAATTATTATCTTCTATTCTTTTCTGGCTTTTTATATTTTTTTGAACATCAAGCACTTTAATAAATTTATTAAATAGTTTTGCAAAGACGAGTTCTTTATCTAAGATCTTTTTCAAAAGATCGTGTTTATTCTGTTCATAGTGTTTATTTATATTGTCCATTCCTCTTACAACAATATAAAGAGTTGTATAGATGATAAAAAATCCGGATACGTTATATTGACTATTGTGACCAACTATAAATATTATTATCGTAAATATAGCAATTACTATTTCTAAAGCTCCATATATTATTGGCACATGTTTTCTCAATGAATAAAATTCTAACCCTAGATATAAATACATCGAAAAGCTTATTAGAAATATTAAGAGCAACAAAAACAAGTTTTCAAAGTGATTCATATTAAAAAACAGAAATGATAATAAAACTCCAGAACTTATAAAAACAACAAAAATTAAAAATGCAAACAGTAAAGTAAACAACATTTTTTTCATTCCGATTTTCTCCTTTTTTATTTCAATCGTATACACAAAACTTACATACTAGATTTACTTTATATTAATGCCTCTTTTTTCATTAAGGGGTTTCAGTTAACGTTCCTGTATTCACGACTCGACACCTGTCGAGTGTCCGCAGCGTGAATATATTGTTATCCGATGCATCCGCTTCTTTGAAAAGCTCACCAATCTAATCTTTTCTAAAATGTTTTAGATGCTAGAATTACTTTTTTTATTTCTTTCCTATGACATTGCACGTACGAAGTGCCACTATTGCAAAAGCAATCTGAATCCATTTCTCCTCCATTATTCAAAAAAACCAATAAGGTGTTAGAAATCTTCTGTAAGGTAGAGTAAATCTCATATTCATAGGATGGTAGTTTTATTTCATAATCCTTTGATCGTTTTCCTCGATTACGAATTCTAAATAGCGATTTGTGAACATTAATAAAATCATCAACTGCAACGTTAGTATTAAGGTTCACTCTTATATTGTCTATTTGTATATTTCGATATTGAGTTTGATCATCCTGAATGAACAATATATGCTCAATAGGCGTTTCTTTCGGTGTAATATCAATTAATTCCCCTTCATCTGACTTCCACACAGCATGGAATTCCGCTTCTCCAATGAATTTGCCCTTCCATAGTTGCCAACCAAAAATTATATCTCCACCAGAATCAGAAACTTTCTTCTGCACGTTCGGAAAGCATTCATTAATAACTGCATCAGAGTCTTTGATTGCTGGAACATAAATTGGCTCGAATTTCGATTTTATTATCTTCTGAAGTTTTAATACGATCTCATCTTCAATTTGAGGAACAATACTCAATATTATTTCACCTCGTTAGTTAATTTGGATGTTTCGGATAACGTTACTGCATTCCTGACGTTCTAGCGGCTTAAGTGACCAAAGGGAACGGGTCGTTAGACTTAGCCGGTTGATTGTGTCACCTGAATCCACTTCTCCGAAAATCATCTTCGTGACCGAGGAGCGTATGCGACGATGTAGGAATGTTTTGTTATGTGATGTTCCTGCCATCCTCGAATAACTATCAAAGATCATCATTAAGGGAAATATCACTATCAATATCAAGATTAATTGTTTCAGAATGGATATTCCCTTCATTATCATTCCAAGTAATAGTGAATGTGGTACTTTCATAGGTTTGTCTACCTTTACTTAGTTCGCCATACGAATACGAGCTTGTAATAGACCCTATATCAGTATTATTTAATATTGACACTGGACCATTTATTGATCTAGCTTCACCTACAAGAACAGTTTCACCGTTATTATTAGTGTTTGTTTCATTAACTTCATACTTATAATAGGTACTATTCTCTAAATCATTTGGGTCTCCCTTATAGACTAGCTTCCCGTACCCTCGTAAAATTTTGCTAGGTGAAATTATTATTTTGTATTCTATAACGTTCCATATTTCCCCTGTGCCATTAAGTGTATATACTTGAACACCAGCATTTGAAGTTGTTTCAACCTCTTTATTGAAATATAAGTAACCCCATATGACATTCGAAATAATAATTACACCTACTACCAGCACTAAAATTAATCTTTTCATATTCCCTCCTATGGACTAGCTTTCAAATAATTGCAGGAATTTCACATAACGTTCTTGTGTTCCCGACGCCTCACCGACTTAAAGCCCGAAGGGCTGGCCGCGACGCGGTTAGTCGGTGCAGGTGTGTCTGCTGAATACGCTTCCTCGAAATGCCTCTTGCAGACCAAGGGGCGTAAGCCCCTCAGTGGGAAAACGGTGTTATGCGAAGGATTTGACCTCTTTGAATTCCCTCTCAAATTCACCTCATATCTCAAATCTTTCTATTATCATTTGTGCCACTATTTCTGGTGTTAAATTTGTGTTATTAATTTTCATATAATTCTTTTCTTCAAATTCCCCTGGAAGTGAATTTAATCTATGATTTTCCATTGTTCTTAATAGATCTCTTTCGGATTGTTCAAGATTTTTCTTAGTCGGTTTATGTAATAATCGATTTTCTGTTTTATTACGTTCTAACCGCACTTCGACATCTGCTTCCAGTTCAACTAAATAAACAGATCCGCCTTTTTCTTCAAATATAGTGGTGACTTTTTTGATGTAATCCCACTTTTCTGGGATATCCAAGCCCCAAACATATGTAAATATTAGTCCGTCTAAATCACTGGCAGCTACTTCTTTAAATATTTCTTCACGAAATAGCCCAACTAATCGTTTGCCCGACTTGCTTTCATAACTAAAAAAATTAGAAACAAGTTCTATTGTCATATGATTATGAAATAATTTCAGTTTTGTTTTTCTTTCTAATTCTTGTCCTACCGTCATCTTTCCGACAGCTTGAGGCCCGAATATGATTACCAGTTTCATAAGAATCCTTTCTGATGATGAATTTGTTTTTCATAAGTTTGTATTTATTTGGTTTTCAGATCTTTCGCATAACATCTAATTTATGTACTTCGTAAACACCACACATCCTGCATGATATGTGAACTACGTATATGATAACCTATGGTGTAGTATTTGCGAAGAAGAATTTGGTGAAAAAGGTAGATTTATAGCAACACTCAATCTCCCAAATCCAAACAATCCAATGGGCTCTGAATACGCTGAATATTCTTCGTACTCACATGCGTATATCGCTGGGTTGTTCGTGCACTCGTGTGACCAAGCAGCTCCTGGATATAGCGCAGGTCTGTTCCGTTTTCCAGCAAATGTGTAGCGAAAGAGTGTCGTAAGACATGAATACTAACCTTTTTGTCAATACCTGCGCGTTGTCTGGCTTCTTCAAAAACCTTCTGCACACTCCGCTCGGTAAGATGTCGCTCTGAAGATTGCCCCGGAAAGAGCCAACGATTGGGTCTATACTCTTTTATGTATTTCTGCACGATCTCCCAAGCGAGATTTGAAAGGAGCGTCCTCCGATCCTTTTGCCCCTTTCCCTGTCTCACGATAAGTGTTTTTCTTTCAAGATCCAGATCGCGCAACGCAGACGAACAACTTCGCCTACACGAAGCCCTGAAGAATAGGTCAAAAACAATATGGCTTTATGTTTAGGGTTGGTTACAGATTTAAGTACTTGAGCAACTTCCTTTTCGGACAATACTTGTGGAAGCTTGGTCTGCTTCTTGGGACGAATAAACTGGATTTCCGTAGGGTGATGGAGTACATGATTACAATAGAAGCGGAGCGCGCTAATTGTCTGGTTCACACTGGAATGGGAGATCCCTCGCTCAAGCAAGTCTAGACAATACGTCTGTACATTAGATGTCGTGACATCCGTTTTTTCAAAAGGAATATGTTTCAGAAGACGTTCGACCTGATTACAATACGCTTTAATTGTTTTGCGGCTGTATCCTCGTAAATTTAGTGCCTTCTGCAATGGTTCTTTGCTCCATGAGTTATTGTTTCCTCTACTCGCTTTCCAGCGCTGTAGATCTTCGCTCTCAATCCATAACTCCGGGGTAATATGAACATCATTTGGATCGAACTGGCTTATGAACTCCTGTACAGCATCAATAGTGTAAGGGATGATCCACACTTTCAGTTGGGGCTCCCAACGTCTGCCCGTAATCTGGCGAATGCACTGAATATATGCGTTATCGTTTCCTTGGTTGTAGCCTTATTAGTCATCTGAAGCTCTCCTTTGCTTGAAGTTGTTTACCTGAAAAACAAAAAGGAAGGCCCTTCTTCATCCACTAGGGAATCAGACGACCTTCCGATGCTTTCGGAACATATATGTTTTGAAAAAAGGTTAACCGCGGTGCTCACTGTTGTAGCACCAGAAGGGCAAAGCCATGGTGCTTCCCCCACTGCATGCAGCCATCGGCCATGCAGCTCCCCAATGCCGCTGCATCTACATGGCAGCGGCTTCTTCTCCCAGCGGCAGCGTGTAATACTGCGCCTGCTGCCCTTCATGCTGCTGGTACACAACGATCAGCAGCGTACGGCCTTTCGCGGCAAGCGGGCTGGCGCCAGCTAGCACACGCTCAAGCCGGAACGGAAGCACATCCAATACGGTGTGCTTCTGCAGTTCCTTTTCGCCGAGTCCAAGGTCGGCGAAAGCACGGGCACCCATGACCGTCTGTGCGGTCATGGCCGAGGTCATCGGCAACGCACGCGAAGCGTTGCCGTCCACCCCGTCCGCCGCTCCATCCGCGGCGGACCCAACCATTGCGTCGCCCGCAGCGAGCGACGCTGCACCCCCAGCTTCGCTGCCGATCACACCCGCCGCATCTGCGGCAGAGTCTTCCCCGGCAGCAGCCGAACTTGCCCCAGCGGCACTCACACTTGTCCCGCTGCTTTCCAGCCATGCGGTGCCTGTGGCACCGGCAATGCGCGGCAGGCGAACGTCTTCCGGACGCTCAGCCAGCGTTTTCATATAACCCGCCCACTGGTCTTTCTGGAGCGGATCTTCCCACCAGATTTTGCGTGGTTTGTATTTGTGGCCGAGGAAATAATCCAGCTTCATCAGGCCGAGCACAATATCCATATGCGGCGTATTCCGCGACTCCAGGAAGCTATGCAGACGGGTGAACAGATCCTCCAGTTGGTGACCGATCTTCTGCCAGCCCTGACCTTCCCAGTAATCCCCGAACGCTTGGAAGAAGTCAAACGGCGAGTCGAACTCCTGCTCCATCAGATACTTCAGCGTATGGTCCATCCGGTGTGCGTTCCAGTATTTCTCCAGTACATCCTCCAGCCGCTTCAGGCGCACGATGTCGCTGAACGGCAGCACATCACTGCCCAGAATCTCATACGGCGCGTGATCCATATACGTGTAGTTGTACTTCTCCGCATCCAGACGCAGACCTGTACCGCGCAGCATTTTGAGGAATCCGAGCTGGAGCTCTTCCGGCCCCAGTGCAAATACATCGTTAAACGTCTTGCGGAACGTATTATAATCTTCCTCCGGCAGTCCGGCGATGAGATCCAGATGCTGGTCGATTTTGCCGCTGGCTTTCACTTTGTTCACGGTACGACTCAACTTCGAGAAGTTCTGGCGGCGTTTCACCAGTTCGTTTGTCGGATCATTGGTAGACTGCACCCCGATCTCGAACCGGAATGTACCCGGAGGCGCATTCTCTGCCAGATAGTCCAGTACCTCGGGACGCATGATGTCCGCTGTAATTTCAAACTGGAACACTGTCCCCTGATGATTCTCGATCAGGAATTTGAACATTTCGAGCGCATAATCCCGCTTGATGTTGAACGTCCGGTCCACGAACTTAATCAGCTTCGCACCCTTCTCGATCAGGTACAGAATGTCCGACTTCGTCCGCTCAATATCGTAATATCGCACGCCGACCTCAATACTGGACAGACAGAACTGACAACTGAACGGACAGCCCCGGCTAGTTTCAAAATAAACAACGCGTTTCCCGAGATCTGGGATATCCTCTTCAAAACGGTGCGGTGACGGCAAATCGTTCAGATCCGCTTTAGGCCGTCCTGGCATGAGAATGACCTCTTCCCCTTTGCGATACGCCAGTCCATACACAAAATGAAACTTCTTGTCCCCCTCCAGCTCCGTTAAAAGCTGATGCAGGGTCTCTTCCCCTTCACCCATGACGATAAAATCGACATTGGGAATCCGGTTCATCCAATATTCCGTGTCGTACGACACTTCCGGCCCACCCAGCAGAATTTTGACATCAGGCATAACCTTTTTCAAAATATCAATGACCTTAATCGTCTCTTCAATGTTCCAGATGTAACACGAGAACCCGATCATGTCAGCGCCACGCTGATACAGATCGGACACTATATTCATGACCGGGTCCTTGATCGTATACTCGGCCAGCTCAATATCAAAATCCTTCTCACTGTACGCCTTCAGACACCGCAAGGCCAATGAGGTATGGATGTACTTTGCATTTAATGTAGAAAGAATAACCTTCATGGTTCACAACCTTTGCCTGGACTTCCAGACCATATTTTTTGGTAAAAAGGAAAGCTGCACAGCCATCCTGCCCCGGATGCTGTTCATACAAACCTCTCTAATGATAGCCATTCCACTTTTCATGGACATATCAAGGTTTTGTCTTTCAAAGAGTGGACACTCTTTTCAAAAAGACATATACATCCCGCCAAACCCAAAACACAATATATAGTATTAGATTCGCACAATCAAACTACATGCTGTATACGCTACTGTTTGCCATATCTAATACCAATGTCCACCCTTTGGAAGACAATCCGCCTTCTTTTGTCCACCCTACAGAGACGATATATCCAAATGTACCTTGTAAAAGGCCTCATTCGTTTCCCATCTGTGGTAAGCCTCAATCGCGTTGTATTCACTATCCACTATATACAACAAACTGATACCGAACGATTCCCCATATTCATGGACGAACCATTCCTAAATCTAAATACATATATCTCATCTATTTGAACACTTGAACTTGAACTTTACACAAACGAAAGCATACATCCATCAACTCACTCATACTCGTAAAACGCATCGTCATCCGTATCCACGTCTTCGCCCGTTTGCTTCTGGAAAAACTCCAGGAACGGCAGTCCGTACTTGCGGTACTTCACCTCACCGACCCCTTTGATATCCAGCATGTCACGTTCTGTCTGTGGACATACCACACTCATCTCGCGCAAGGTCGCGTCATTGAAAATAATGTACGACGGCACATGCTCTTTCGCCGCCAAATCACGACGGATCAGACGCAGCTGCTCAAAGACCGTCTCGTTAACCGCAGATGGCATCGCATCGCGTCCACGACGTCCGCCGTAGTTCGTACCCGAAGCGGTTGCCGCCGTCTTGCGGACCACCCGCTGCATCACTTCACGCTGACCTTTGAGCACTTCCACCGCAAGTGGCTGCAAACGAACGACTGGATACTGTCCCTCGGACAGCATCAGATATCCTTCCGATACCATGACGTTGATGATCTCCGCGATCTCACGTTCTGTACGATTGCCCATTACGCCATAGGTTGGCAGGGAGTTGAAGCCGTAATCGAGCACTTTTTTGGCACGGGAGCCTTTGAGCACCGAAGCGACCAGCGATACTCCATACCGTTCACGCATGCGGTGAATGCAGCTGAATATTTTCTGCGCATCAATCGTCATATCCACCAGCTCGCGGTCGTCCGTACATGAACTGCAGATGCCGCACGGCTTGTCCTCATGCACCTCACCGAAATAATCCAGCTGAGCACTGCGCAGACAGCGCGTCGTGTAACAATAATCGACCATCTGCTGCAGCTTCCGGTAATCGTTCTGCTTACGGTCGCCCTCCATCGGATTCTGTTCGATCAGGAACTTCTGAGTGATAATGTCCTGTGCTCCGAATAACAAAATGCACTGGCTCGGCTCTCCGTCCCGTCCCGCACGCCCGGCTTCCTGCACGTATGCCTCCATGTTCTTCGGCATGCTGTTATGAATAACGTAACGTACGTTGGATTTATCAATCCCCATCCCGAAGGCATTCGTAGCTACCATTACCCGGATATCATCGTACAAAAAAGCTTCCTGGTTCTGGGCCCGTTCATCGTCCGTCATCCCGGCATGGTAACGTCCTGCTGGCAATCCCGCCTGCAACAAACGCTGATGCAGATCGTCCACGTCCTTACGGGTCGCGGCGTATACAATCCCCGGCTCGCTCGCATGCTCGCGAGCGTAATTCAGAACAAAGTCCTTTTTGCTCTCACCGCGCAGCACGCTGAACGCCAGATTATCCCGCCCAAGTCCGGTCACATACGTCTGCGGGTCCTGCAAACGCAGCAGCCGCAGAATATCGCCCATGACCTCGGGCGTCGCCGTTGCCGTAAAGGCCGCAACCACTGGCCGCTCCGGCAAACTGTCCACAAACGGCGCTACCGCCAGATAGCTTGTCCGAAAATCATGCCCCCACTGTGACACACAGTGGGCCTCATCCACAGCAACGCATGAGATTGGCAAATAGCCCATCTCCTCGCGAAACCAGTCCAGCTCCAGTCGCTCAGGCGCGACATAGAGCAGCTTCAGCTCACCGCGCTGCGCCGCGCGGATGCGATCATTCACTTCTTTGCCGCTGAGCGTACTATTAATATAAGCGGCCGCAATACCAGCGGTCGTCAACGCATCGACCTGGTCCTTCATTAAGGAGATCAATGGGGAGACGACAAGTGTAAGTCCCGAATATAACAGAGCGGGGATCTGATAACAGATCGATTTGCCGCCTCCGGTAGGCATAATGCCCAGCGTATCTTCGCGTTCGAGCAGGCTGGCTACGATCTTTTTCTGTCCCTCACGGAAGTCAGGATAGCCATAATATTTTTGCAGGAGACCCTGCGCTTCTTCTAATGTAGGTGTTTGCACACTCATGTAAAGACTCCTTACTTATCACCGGTGTTCTTCCACCAGCTTGGTCCAATCCGATTCTGACATCCGAAAGCGGCATAAGCCGCATCCTTGACAACAAAATGGCGTTCTCATGACTTGTCCGTCAAGCAAACGCCGCTCCCTTTAGTTTAACGGCCCAGACCCGAATGAGCAACCGCGTTTTAATGTAAAATGCTCTTTGGCAGATGTGTAACAGCGGTATCCCCTAAGTGATCGGAAAGATTGCATGTAGAATCAGGTGTGATTGAACATTCTAGTAAAATAAAAAAACAACCGCCTGCCCTTTTGGGGACAAGACGATTGTATGGGTTTAGCGTGCAATTGCTAGTCTTTCAGCGCCTCAACTTCGGATTCTGTTAGACCACTTGTTTTGGCAATGACTGATACTTCGATACCAAATGAGAGCATATTTTTTGCAATTTCGATCGCCTTTCTTTTTTCACCTTCCACTAATCCTTTTTCTATTCCCTTGGCTATTCCCTTTTCCGTAGCCCATTCAATCATGGAAGCTTCATCATGCAAATACTTCTGCCGTTCTTCATACAAGCGACGCGCCTCACGATCCTGACTCAGAAACTCCAGCGTATCCATCGCTTTCTTCAATGTTGGTTCATTCATTTGCAGCACCTCCCAATTGGATTTGTCAGCACCTTTCAGGAACAAAAGCCAGTTGATCAGACCACCTTCCATCGGAACGGATTGATCATCCAGCTTAGACAACTCCATAAAATGAACTTCGAGATCATCACTCAATTCAAGTCCAGTATGGTCTTCCCTCAGATGAAATACATTATGATAGCGCTCATTTGTGATAAATGAGTAATTTAGAATATTAATCGTCACACACTTTTTCAGTTCCTTGTACGTTTGGCCTTCCTGCAACTGACTGGAATAACGCTTGCTCCAATAGTATAGGGTCCGTTTTTCAATATCGTATTTATTAAACAACTGCATTTCAATGTTGATCAATTTACCTTCAGCTGTTTTCGCCCAAATATCAAATATGGACTGTTTATCCAGCGGAGCATCTTTATCGGTATACGGATTAAGGAGTACAATCTCCGTCAGCGGCTGTTCCCCCGATTCTGCAAACGTTCGGTTCAAGAAGACCAGCAGCACATCTTTATTTTCTTCACTGCCAAAAATACGCTTGAAAACAAAATCGTTTCGAGGATCGAGTAAATCAGACATCTGACCATCAACTCCGTTTCTTACTATTATACCATGCTTGGCGTGCTTAATTGCAGCATCAACCACCTTTATGTAAGTTAAACATTCCACGTAAAACTACTCAATCATGCGGCTTCTTCAATACCTGAGTTTGTTAACAAAGTCTTTGTCCTCATTCTAACTTTATCCTCTATTAATCATAGGGTTATTTTAACTTATTTGTTATTAATTAATACACATAATGTGTTACCATCGATTAACGAATTACTTACAGAAAAGATATTTACGTACCTACATATCCATTTTCCACATCTCGTTCGAACCCACTGCCTTTAAAGGAGGCCCGTTTTAGTATGGAACAACATGCACATGCTAGTGATTCTTCAAACGTTTCGAAACGCAAGCCTTGGATACGTCGACATCCGATACTCACTGCATTTTCCTTTTTGATTCTGGCCCTGTTTGCCACCGTGTTCCTGTATTTCATGCTTCGCCCTTACTACTCCACGTTTGATCGCTCAGAACAAGGGGAACTCGCCTACACGATGCCATCGCCAAATGGAGAGTATGTCGCCGAGATGTACGGTGTGCCTTACGGTGGTGCGGCAGGTGGAGTCACAATCTGGGTGGATGTGAAGAAGATCATCGCCTCGGACGTGTTCTCAGTAAAGACCATCTATCGCGCCGAGCACCACGGAAATAACCATCTGGAATGGGAAAATGAAAATACGCTTCGGATTGAAAACCGGAACGAGTACAGCGATGATAGCATTACACTAAACATCGATGATGAAATCTATGACAGCTGGGGCTGGGCATGCCGAAGCCTGCGCATGAAGGATCAGTACGTTCGCTGCTTGGCACCCGAAAAGTAGAACAGCACCCACAAGGGAATCCCGGCTAGCCAACTCTCGTGGTAAGCCGGGATTCCCTTGTTTCTATATTACTTCACATCTACTGACGATTTAGGGCTTCATGTTGCTTCCTTTACCTCAATGTCCAAGTAGTAAACACTTTTCACTGGCCAGACTACGCCAAACTACGATCTTTTTATTTTATGAAAAATAGTACTCCACCACAGGAGGAGATAAGAGAGTTCAAAAGGCGTTAGCACGCATGCCCATATTCTAAGGAACCTAGGACGTCTTATTTGGACCTGAAACCGTCTTTTTCAATTGTAAGGAACACCAGACACTTTATTTCCTAAAATCACATTAAAAAAGCTACAAATATGCCTAAATTTCCGAAATAACGTGTGTTAGGTTCCTCAGCCTGCTGCAGGTGCTTCAACCCCCTGAATAAGACGTCTCATGTTCGTTAGCACTCCACCTTCTGCTCACTCGCCTGCTCCAGATACGTCAGGTACGCTCCAGCGTTCAGACCCAGGTTTGAAGGTATGCTAGCTGCCCCTTTTTAAACTCCGAGTATTATCTCTATCTCAATCTCTATTCTTTATATCCTCTTTCCTCTCTCTTCTCTCCCACTGTCTCCTCCTACTCGCGAGGTGGCACATCTCCGCGCTCTTCCAGGCCCCTGTTCACCTTACTTAACACCGCTTCAATCTTCTGCCGATTGGCGAGCAGGCCGGGGTCATTCGGCAGATATTCCCTAGCTTTGCCATTATGCAGGAGCGCCTGCTCCCAGTTTCCCATGTGAGCGTAACAAAGAGAGAGCCGGGCGTGGGGCAGCCAGGTGCGACATGCCGCAGGCACAGGACGCAGACCCGGATCACGGCTGCTGACATCCAGCGCTTGCATATACCAATAGATGGCGGAGACCAGCTCCTGCTGCTCCTGGAAACAGGCAGCGATGGCACAGCAGAAGTCGGCATGCGGCAGATCGAATTGAAATGATTGCAGCAGCGCGCCCAGCTTCCTCCCCGGCTCGCCAAGCCGCTCATAACATTCCGCCAGCCGCGCGCAGGCAATGAGCCGATCCTCGCGATAACCGCTCGGCTCCAGCAGCAGCTTCGTGTACGCCCGAACCGCCGCCGCATAACGCTGGCGGTCGAAGCATTCGCCTGCATAATAGAACAGCAGGCGTTCCTGGGCTGCGCCCTCTTCGGCGATCCATTTGCGCAGAATGCGCACGTTTCGCGCCGAATGATGGCCCGCTTCGCGGCGGTGCGTGACGGCAATGTCCGCCGTGATGACCCCGCCCTGCGGGAAGTCCAACTGCTCGTGCAGCCGGCCATGCCAGCGGCACCCCGCCTCCCGCTTGACGAGGCGCAACCGTCGGTCCGTCACAAGCGGACTTCCCTCCGGCCCCTCGGCCAGCGTATAGCTCAACATCACAGCCGCCGTATCATCGCCCGACGGCAGCTGCTGCTTCAGCATCTCCAGCTTCGCCCGATCAGCGGGAAGCAGCACATCATCCGCGTCCAGCCACAGGATATACTCCTGCGCAGCCTGGTCGAATGAATAATTCCGCGCGGCGGCAAAATCGTCTTTCCACTCATACGTGTAGACACGGTCGGTATACTGCGCGGCGATCTCGATCGTACGGTCGGAAGATCCGGTATCTACAATAACAATTTCGTCCGCGATTCCGGCGACCGAGTCGAGACAGCGCGCAAGCGTGCGTTGTTCGTTCTTCACAATCATACACAGACTGATGGTGATCACGGTTTAAGCCCCTTCCTGTCTTGCGCGTATTGCTACAGTTGTGACTGCCTTACTCTTTTCTACGTACTTGTCACTTGCCTACTTGGCTTCCTTCCTATCTTCCTGCCTGCCTTCTGGCCTTACCCTTACCCTGACCCTTCACCCTCAAGCTTCAACTTCATCCAGCTACCATCTACTACCCTTCCCCAGTCTCCTGACGACGCAGACGTTTAACCTGCTCCACCGCATTGTCCAGAGCTTTCTTGCGCTGATTCATAAGGCGAAGATGATTCTTCTCCACCTCGGCAAAATGTACATGATCCAGCTCCATCCATTCCGTCAGTTGTTTCTGGGTTGGCGACATATACAGCTGCGTTTTCCGCCGCTTGCGTGCCACGCAACATAGATATTTATGATGAACTTCCAGCTTCAATACTTCAAAATACGGCAGCAGGCACATCGCCAGATTCCCGGCGTAGAACGTCTGCTTGTGATCGTAAAAGGGGTGGTAACCATACGGCACGGTAACAACCAGGGTTCCCTCCTCCTGCAGCAGTCGGTGAATTTGCAGCAATAACGTCTCCGGATGAGCAAAATGCTCCAGCACCTCGCCGAGCAGTACCGTATCAAAGGTGGTTCTGGCTTTCCATTGCGTAATATCCAGTAAGCGAAAATCCACATTGTTCCGCACGGGTCTGGACTCCTTCTCCAGTTCCGCTCGCGCGTATTGTATACTCTCTTCTTCCAGATCAATTCCGGTCACCCGAAAGCCTTCCCGCGCCAGCAAAATGGAGGTAACTCCCTGGCTGCACCCAACATCCAGTATCCGCTTGCCTGTCGCTTCCCGGCACATCCAGTGAACACGTGTACGTGTAGCTTCGTGTGATTCCTCTGAATTGATCTCGCCATAATAACGCTCGTTTACCCGATCATGATTTGCCATGGCTGCCTCCAAAATTTTCGTGTGAGTGTTTCAGGTGAGGTTCACGGTCTGCCTCGATCTGGCCTGTTAGTCCCTGCTCATCCCCATCCACCGTCTGATCCACTCGCATGTTCTCATGAACCTGCATGTCATGTACTTCCTTCACACCTTGCACCACATTCACGTCCGGCCGAAACGCCTGACCGAGCACCACAATATTTCCACCCACACAGCCTGCGGTTGCGTTACGTGTATCAAAGACCAGCTTCGCGTGGTCCGCCATCTCCTGATAATTGAAGCCCGTATGATCCGTCGTAATCATCACCAGATCAGCCCCCGCCCATAATGCTGGTGATGCTGGTTGAGCATGAGCAGTCGTGCCATCATCCTTGCGGAAGACAGATACCATCGGATCGGTGAAGACCACATTTGCCCCCGCTTCTTCCAGCAGCCTGAAGACATCCAGCGCTGGAGATTCACGCAGGTCGTCGATATCTTTTTTGTAAGCCATACCCGCCAGCACAATGCGAGCTCCCTGCATCGACGAGCCATTCTGTTCGAGCAGCTCTGCAGCACGCTTCACAACGCGCTCCGGCATTTGCCGATTGGTCGCATCCGCAAGCGTAATGAATTGCAGCTCCGATCCCTGACGGCCAGCGGCCCAGGACAGATAGATCGGGTCAATTGGAATGCAGTGCCCACCAATACCCGGCCCGGGATAGAATGGCATATAGCCAAAAGGCTTGGTCGCCGCAGCGTCCAGCACCTCCCAGATGTTCACGCCCATTTGCTCACAGGCAGGTGTCAGTTCGTTCACGAGTGCGATATTCACACTGCGAAATGTATTTTCGAACAGTTTGGCCGTCTCCGCCACTGTCGTTGAACTAACGGGAACGATTTCGTTCAGGAACGAACCGTAGAATGCTTTTCCATAGGACAGACAGGCTGGCGTGGAGCCACCAATGATCTTCGGTGTATTTTTTACGCCGTAATGCACACTTCCCGGATCTACCCGCTCTGGAGAATAACAGACATGGAACTGCTGCCCTACTTTCCACCCTTTCGCGGCCTCAATCGGCTGCATTACACGCTCTTCGGTCGTGCCGGGATACGTGGTACTCTCCAATATGACAAGGCAGCCTTCCTGAAGATAAGGCGTTATGCCATCCACGGCTGCAGCGATAAATGAAATGTCCGGCTGGTGATCCGCGGTCAAAGGCGTAGGCACACAGATAACAATCACATCGGCCTGCGCTACTGCGGCGTAATCCGTTCCCGCCATGAATAATCCAGCCTGAGTAAGGGATTGTACAGTCTTATCTTCAATGCCGATAATGTAAGAATTTCCGGCATTCAGCTTAGCGACTTTTGCTTCCTCGATGTCAATCCCCTGCACTCGATACCCCGCCTGCGCCATCTCGACCGCCATGGGTAAGCCGACATATCCCAGACCGATGACGGCGGCTTTCAGGGAGCGGTTGTTTATGTTTTGAAGCGTGGTACGTTCCTGTGTTTCCTTATTCCCATCCAACTTGCTGCTCTCTTCCATTCCTTCCGCCTCCAAACGCGGTCCGCCTCCCTTCTATTAATCGATAAAGCCGCCTGCACGCAAAAATTGGGCAATTGCGGAACGATTCATCATCGCGCTGTCTGAACGATACTCGGAAAAGGTCACACGAGGTAGACTGCTGTATGGATCTGTCAGGCTCTTGTCCGGTTCCTGTGGCAAAATCACATAATATTGCTCATCATATTTGTAGGTACGAGGTGCCTCGTATGGAGAAATGAGTACCTCATGCAATTTTTCGCCCGGACGAATTCCGGTTAGTTTATAATCGTGAGCCGGACGACCTGCCTGTTCCAGCATGACCGAAGCCAGATCCGTCATCTTGCAGGCTTTCATTTTCATTACAAATGTCTCACCACCCACTGCTGCCTCAGCCGCCTTCAGCAACAAATGAATGGCCTCCGTCCGTGTCAGGAAAAAGCGGGTCATGCCTTTGTCCGTAATGGTCGGGCTCTTGCCTTCATCAATCTGACGACGGAACAATGGAACGACACTGCCGCTGGTTCCAAGCACATTGCCCCCGCGAATACACACAAAACGCGTTGACTCGCTCAGCCCATTGGCACGAATCATCATTTTTTCACCCAAGGCCTTGGTCATGCCATAAACGTTAATCGGATCTACCGCCTTGTCGGTGGACACGTCAATGACTTTGGCAACCTGCATGCGAATCGCAGCGCGGATAATGTTCTGCGTGCCGATGACGTTGGTCTTGAACGCTTCATCCGGCTGGTCCTCGCATACCGGGACGTGTTTCAGCGCAGCCAGATGGAAGAGAACGTGCACCCCGCGACAGGCCGCCTCCACCGCCCGATCATCCCGAATGTCTCCAATGACAAAACGCAACCGCACATCATGACCAAAATCCCGCTGCATCGCAACCTGGGCGTATTCATTACGCGACATAATCCGAATCTCAGCCGGATTCTGCTCCAGCAGTACCTCGGTCAGCTTTTGTCCCCAGGAGCCGGTTCCTCCAGTGATCAGAATCGTTTGTCCTTGAATCATCGTTGGATCCCTCCTTGTTCAGCTCATGAATTCGCGTAATACCGCAGCCATCTCTTCCCGGTTTAACCGATCCTTCGGCGGTACTTTTTTAATGGAAGTATTGCTGGAGTGTACGATGTTCACGTAATTACGCGGAGCCAGCAGCTCATGCGGCAGCTCAATGACATTGCCATGTGTTCCCCGGCCTGGCAGCTTCACCCGGTATCCCGCAGCGTACTCTGCCGTTTTATATAGGTAGACATAGAATTGCGGGGAACGATGAAACGCTGGCGCCATCTCATGATTCACGCTGTCCCACAGGTATCCATTCTGGTTAATGAGTGCCATCGTTCCAGGCTGTGGCTGCACATCATAGAGCTGCTGAACAAACGTCTTGTGATACAGATCATCCGAATCCAGTCGGGCAATATAGATATCTTCTGCTCCCTCGGCAAACGCCAGAATGGCACGCACACTTTCGATATTTGTTCCAAAACGTATATTGGAAGGCAGCGGCTCCTGTTCCGCCAGAATCTCTTGCATCAGTTCCCCCGATTCCTTGGACAGCTTCAACACGGCCAGGAAATCCTGATTCGTCTGGGCTTTAAGGCAATGCAGGGTGAATCTGCGAAAAATGCCCACTCGCCGCTCCAGCCAATCTCTCGTTAATCGCTGCGGGTCCATTCCGTAATTGTTGAAATTAATCTCAATAACCACTTTTCTGGACATAACCTTCCTCCTCATTCATTCTGTTATTTCTTTCACTTCAGTCAGACTATTTTCATAGCCTTTTACAGCCCTTTCCACACCAAAAACGGCCTCTGTCTGCCTGAAGATGCCATACAGAAGTTCTATTCAAACAAGCTGACTCTATAACGTATGAAAAAATAATAGAATCGGTCCGGACACTTGCACAGGTTCTTCCATAAATCAGCTTTTACATAAGCCCTTCAGCGCTTACCTCTCCCGGAAGTAGATTGATATACACCCGAAGATGTGCCCTGCCGGGTCGAATGCACAATACGTTGTCGAAGCTGCAACATAGAATAGAGCAATTGAATTTTCAAAGGGGGCCTTATACCAAAATGAATGCAGTCTATCTTGAAATGGGTGGTGTGCTGGACCAACTTGAAGCCGCGGTGAGGGAGAAGCGTCCCTTCTCTCTTGTTCGTGTAGGCGATGGGGAGAATATCGTCATGTCTCAGGAAACGGTCTGGAGCACGGAACAGGTTCTGAAGGAGCGATGGGCCATCAAGGCTAATTTGGGGCAAAAAGGACTGCGTCTACCCAATCTGCAGCTCCGGGATGAGGTTGCCGCTTCGTTGCAGCGCGCAGATATCGTAGGCGTTCTTCCACACGGGGACAGTACCATCAAAGCCCCGGAGCATCTCAAAAGACAGCTGACCGACATCGTGTTCGCACATTTTGGCATCTCTCCGGCACTGACTTGCCATGCCTGTGTCAATCGGGAACTCGCGCAGGTGCCACGCTTCTGGAATATGCTTGCTGGCAAGCGTATACTGCTCGTTACCCGGGAGATTGAGCAGCTGCGGGCGATGCTCGTTCACGAGCCATATCATCTGGATATTACAGCTGCGCTGCCCTTCGACAGCTGGGATCAGATGCAGGAAACACTGCAATGGATTCAAACGAATCAGGATACCTTCGATGTAGCTCTCTTCTCCTGTGGCGTGAATGCGGTTGTACTTGCGGAGCGGACAGCAGCACTTGCAGGCAAAGTCGCCATTGACTTCGGCAAAGCCAACAACATTATTTTGAAAGGCCGCGCCAACTAGTTAGTAAAAGTGGATATTACAACAAAAATCCCGGACTCCTCGGCCGGGATTTTGTTCTGGTTTCTTTTCTCTTTTCTCCGTAAGACTTGAGAGTCTTGTTAGCACAAAAACGTGAAGATACCAATCCTTTCACGACTTCTTCTGCTGTGGTTAGCAAGCTCTGTTCATCATAAGATGCCATATGATATTACTCTTCCTGTTGAACCTTCTGTTCATAGGAACCAAGTGGTAGCTGCAATACCATAGAACACTTCAGGTCCAGTCCGCACAGATGTGGACACCCCGGAAATAAACGAGGTATATACACTTTCCAGTGCAGGCGGTGCGGACAGATCCTGCGCAGTGAACGAATGAAATTCAGCGCCACCGTTCTGACCTACCGTCCCTTCGGCGCGATAAATCACAAAGAACGGATCGTAAAAACTGCCCCGTACAAGCTCAACAACGAACGTATCCCCCACTTCTCCGGTAACGCCAACCGTGCCATTCAAGGTGATAATGGGGTTTGGGACACCAAGGGTCTGCAGACCAATGGAGCCGAACGCTTCTGGTGATGGGCCCAGAGACAAACCGGGCTGTCCAACCGTTCCCGAGTTCATCGAACTTCTCATATCAAGAAACACACCCATGAGTAACACCTCCAATGCTATGGGATACGTTATTCTATGAATCTCGACTCTCTTTGGATTGGATGGGTAACAGATTCTCTCCACCTATTTTTATTTGCCCCCGGTTAATGGTATATTGGACTGCATAACGAAATGAACGGATCGTATGCACACAAGCGGTACAGGCTGTTCAGAAGGAGATTACTATTTATGAATAAACGCAAACGCCCAACAGGCAATACATCGGCCAAGGGGAAAGCATCTACAGGTTCATCTACAGGTTCATCCACAGCACGGTCCGGGCGATCCACTTTTACTTCCGCCAAATCATCAGGACCATCCGCATCAAGCAACGCAGGAGCGGCGAAAAAGCCAGTAGCTGCCAAGTCCTCCGCAGCTCCCAAGAAAGCCGGAGCACCCAAACCCAAAGCAGCCAAACGCTCGGGCAATTCCTATTATCGTAAGCAAGAACCACCACGCCCGTACAAAGTCACCGAACCGGATGAACTGCTCAACTTCTTGCTGAAACACTTGAAGTCCGGCCGGAATGCGGTCAAATCCATCCTGGGTCGCGGACAGGTATCCGTTGATCAGAAAGTGGTTACCAAGTTTAATCTGGAGCTGACGCCAGGGCAGATCGTAACGATCAGCAGAGAAGGCGCCGTTGCCGCTCCTTCCTTGACAGCCATTAATATTTTGCATGAAGACGATGATATCATTGTCATTCGTAAGGAAGCCGGACTGCTATCCATTGCCGCTGACAAAAGTGATGATCTTACCGCTTATCGCCAGCTAACCGAGCATGTTCGCCGTACAAACGAGCTGAACCGGATATTTATTGTCCATCGTCTGGACCGCGACACTTCGGGTGTCATGATGTTCGCCAAGAGTGAAGAAGTGCAGCAAAAGCTGCAGGACAACTGGAAAGACAACGTACAGGAACGTCTGTATGTTGCCCTTGTAGAAGGTGCCGTTGCGAAGGAAGAAGGAACCATTTCCTCATGGCTGAAAGAAACCAAGACACTCAAAATGTATTCCAGTCCTCGCCCGAATGATGGACAGCATGCAATTACACACTACAAACGTCTGCAGTCGAACCGCGAGTTCTCCCTGTTGGAAGTCCGTCTGGAAACGGGACGCAAAAACCAGATCCGTGTGCATATGGAAGATCTCGGACATCCCATTGCAGGCGACAAAAAATACGGTGCACAAACCAAAACACTTGGACGCCTCGGACTGCATGCACGGGTACTCTCGTTCATCCATCCAACGACTGGTGAGCTAATGCGATTTGAGACCGATATTCCGAAGCAGTTCCTGTATCCATTCCGTGCAGATGCCCCACCTGCGAAATAACGGAATGATTCAGAGAACAAGCATTGGTGGCTCAGATCTCAGCCTATTCAAGACAAGCCCCGGTGCCAGATTTGGCCGATGGCCTAACCACGTCTGAAGGGAGGAACCGATGCTGAACAACTTGCTGATTACCGGTTATCGTGCACATGAACTACAGATTTTTGGACAGAAGCATGAGGGAATTCCTTTCATCAAGAAGGCCATCTCTTCCCGTCTTACACCTCTGGTCGAAGACGGGCTGGAATGGGTACTGACGCCAGGACAATACGGCGTGGACTTATGGGCCTGCGAAGTGGTGCTTGAGCTGAAGAAGACGTTCCCGGATCTGAAGCTGTCAATCATTACTGCTTTTCAGAATCCAGAGGAACAATGGAAGGAAGACAAACAGGAGTATTATCGCTCCATCCTGCAAGGTGTAGACTATTACGGAGCGATTAGTCGTCAGCCGTATATCGGCCCGTGGCAGTTCACTGCACGGGATGACTTGCTGCTGCGCAAAAGCGACGGTCTCCTGCTCGTCTATGACGAAGATGCCGGAGATGGCAGCCCTCGTTTTATCAAGGAAAAAGCGGTCAAAAAGCAGCAGAATGAAGATTACACCATCATTAGTATCACATCAGAGGATATCCAGTCGGTCGCCGAAGATGAACGGATGAACGATGTTGGGGATTACGAAGATTCTTCATTCTAAGTGATCAAATGATGAGTCAACCTCGGATAAGGTACGAATGAATTAGTGATCATTGCACTTTTATGCAGCAGCTTAGTTGTTCATGAATTCGTACATATGTTTTTTTTGGCGGCAGGTTGGGTATAAGTAGTAGTAAAACTGCGATTACCATGTCGTATGGGACAAAGGGGAACTGCAACCATGACATTAACGCCAGAACAGCGCATTCAACTGCATGGATTCAACAACCTGACCAAGTCGCTGAGTTTCAATATGTACGATATCTGTTACACGAAAACCAAAGATGAACGCGAAGCTTACATTGAATATATTGATGAACAATATAATGCGGCCCGGCTCAGTAAAATCCTGACCAGCGTGTCTGACATTATCGGTGCCCATGTGCTCAATGTCGCCCAACAGGACTATGTTCCACAGGGTGCAAGTGTGACAATGCTTGTCTCGGAAGGCCCCATTGTGGAGATTCCCGAAGAATCCTTCGATGAATCCCCCGGCCCCCTGCCCGATAATGTCGTCATGCAGCTCGACAAAAGCCATATTACCGTTCATACGTATCCCGAATTCCACCCGAGTGAAGGCATCAGTACGTTCCGGGCAGACATTGACGTCTCTACCTGCGGTGAAATCTCGCCCCTAAAGGCGCTGAACTATCTGATCCACTCGTTTGATACGGATATTATGACGATGGATTACCGGGTACGGGGGTTTACACGGGATACGAGCGGACGCAAGCTGTTCATTGATCACGAGATCGGTTCGATTCAGAATTATATTCCGGATGAGATCAAGAGCAGCTTCGACATGATTGACGTGAACGTGTATCAGGAGAACATTTTTCACACCAAGTGCAAGTTGAGGGAATTCGACCTCGATAACTATCTGTTTGGTTATACCAAAGATAAACTGAGTAAAGCCGAGCAACAGGAAATTACGGAGTGGCTGAAGCTGGAGATGGACGAGATTTATTATGGCAAAAACATCAATCGTCCTTTTTAATAGCTGATTCGTGAGGACTGATTCATAAGAACTGAACAAGGATAAGCTGTCATGAAGGAAGGATTTCTTAACGGAAGCCTCCGGCGTGCGCTTGTCCTTTTCTTTTGCCTAACTTGACAGGCAGCAGCGCAATTTTTTATGATGAAAGCAATTGCATTTCCATAGAAGGAGACTGAGCCGTTGATTGAAACGAACACTTCCAGACGCAATGAATCTCTGTTACAAGCGCTGAACGTACAGCACCAGGTTACCACTGAAAATATTGCCAATGCAGACACACCCAATTACAAAAAGAAATCGGTGGAGTTTGAGGAAGAGCTTAGACGTATCATTGAGAATGGCAAAACAGATCAGCTCGCCATGAAGCGAACTCATGAAAAACACTTTCCGGTCAGTAATCCCAATGCTTCCATCGTTAATTACCAGATTGTCGAGAACAACGAAACAACCATGAATAATAACAACAATAACGTTGACATTGACAAGGAAATGGCGAATCTTTCGGAGAATCAGCTTATGTATAACTACATGGTTGATCGGGTAAGCGGGCATTACAAGAAAATGAAAAATCTGTTGCAGGATATGAAATAATGAATGGTAGAGCAGCCCTTCGGCTGCTTTTTGTTTTGTCTAATATTCGGAAATATCCAGATGATCTATATTAACCGTAATTGGCATCGCTTTTATTTTCCTAATCAGGAGAATCCACTCATCTAAGTTATGTCCTTTTTCGGTATCCTCTCCCTTTCGTAGTATAATGAGATAAAATGATTGATTTCATAATCAAATAAAAGAGGTGCAACATGGCTCCACGTCATTTAAATGCTTTTCAAGGCTCCAAAGTCCGACTGGCCGCTCCTTGCCCGGAAGACTGCATGCGGCTCAGCCGCTTCACTGACAGTTATGATTACTTGCGTAATCTGGATACTGATATTGCTGTTCCACTAACGCCGGATGAGACGGGGTCATCCGCAGTTCGGAGAGACAACGGCTTTGAATTTGCACTGCGTACTCTGGAGGACAATCGTTTCATTGGATTTACGGCGCTCTACCGAATGGAGTGGAATAACCGCTCTGCACGACTGGCCATTGGTATTGGTGATGACAAAGATCGTGGTCAAGGCTACGGCAGTGATGCTCTTGCCCTGATTATTCGTTATGGATTCCATGAATTGAATCTGAACCGGATTTCGCTGGAAGTCATTGAATACAATGAAGCTGCGAGACGTGCATATCTCAAAGCCGGATTTCGGGAGGAAGGTCGTCAGCGCTCTGCCGTTCTGCGGGATGGCACCCATTATGATCTGATCTCCATGAGTATCCTTGCGGAAGAATGGTCAACGCAGACCAAGCTTCCGTTGGCGTTTCAGTCCACTCAAGTCCGGGGAGCTGCACAGACGGAAGATCACTCAGACTCACAACTGCTAGCTGCTGAAGAATCTGCGTTGTCCGGTTCACAAGCCAAGGTTACAGCGGATGCTTCTGTTCAACCTCGCATCGGTGTTGGAGCGGTTATCCTCAACGAGCGTAATGAAGTCCTTTTGGTTTGGCGGAATCGCCAGCCTGAACAATACACCTGGAGTATCCCTGGGGGCAAAGTCGATCCTTATGAATCGCTGGAAACGGCGGTCATTCGGGAAATTAAGGAAGAAGTCGATCTGGATATTGCCATCGAGGGGTTACTCTGCACGGCCGAAACCATTCGTCCGGAACAGGAAGAACATTGGATATCTGTTCTCTATTTCACTCGGGTCATCCACGGTATTGCTCGCAATCTGGAGGAAGGCGGTGCCATTGGCGAGATCGGCTGGTTCCCACTGAACGATCTTCCCTCTCCGCTAGCGAGTTTTACCGTGCCTGGACTACAAGCCGTTAAGCAGCTCTATTCCCAAAATTGAGTGTGGGAACCGTAATTTAGGATGACGAAACTTCAATAAAATGCATAACAACCGTCGAACTCCTTTTTCTGAGTCAAAGGGGAGCTTGGCGGTTATTTTCGCTTTTCTGCGCAAATTCCTTCTTTTATAGTAGTCTAAGTACATGTATACATAACTTTATTTTCCAAAACCAAGAACCGTTTGGCCCTTTCCACAGTCTAATACGCAACAACATCCATGAAAGGAGGAGCCATGTGACCCCTGCTCAACTGACTATCATGGCACAAAAAGGGGATGCCGAGGCTTTTGCAGCCTTAATGGAGATGCATCAGAGCCGACTGTATCGGATCGCTTATGCCTATCTGCACAACGAAGGCGATGCGCTGGAAGCGATACAGGAGACTACCTATAGAGCTTATCGAACGCTCAAGAAACTAAAAGAACCCTCCTATTTCGGCACCTGGCTAATCCGTATTCTGCTGAACTACTGTGCAGACGAACGCAAACGCAAGAGCCGGTTCAGCCACGTTACCGAAATTCATGAACCCAGCAGCTGGGACCGACCCGAAGACCCCGATCTTGCCGCAGCCGTCTCTGCGCTGGATCGGGATTGCAAGCAGATTATTATTCTGAGTTATTTCGAAGGTTTCTCCTTGACAGAGGTCGCTGACATTCTGGAAATTCCTACAGGGACCGTAAAATCCCGACTGCATCGAGCACTCGGACAGCTTCGAAATCAACTTGAAACGAAAGGAGATAAATTATCATGAGCGATGAAATGGAATCATTTGAAGGTCTGGAACAGCGTCTGGATGCTCGTAAAACGGAATACGACACTATACCTGTACCCGACGCCGGTGCAAATCAGGCTGTACAGGCCGGAATCCGTCAGGCCACGCGCAAGCGCAGATCGCGGCTGCGCTGGTATATGAGTTCCATCTCGGCAGCTGCAATTATCCTCGTGTTTACGGGATGTATCCGCGTCTCTCCGGCTTTTGCGTCTTTTGTAGAGCAGCTACCGGGCATGGAAGGTATCGTCAGCATGATTCGCCAGGATAAAGGATTAATGATGGCCATCGATCAGTCCCTCTTGCAGAAGGTCGGTGTGACCGATGAGCATAATGGAGCTTCTATGACCGTGGATGGCATTATTACCGATGAGTCACGCATGGTCATTTTTTACACAATTAAAGGCATGAAAGATCCCGAGAAAGGCAACTATGATATCGATCTGCTTGATAGAGATGGAAAAAAGCTACCTGTTGCGTTTAGCTATTCCTCTCCTAAGCCGGCTTCAGAAAGCGGAATTTATGAGGATAAAATCGATGTCTCATTCACAGAATCTTTACCACCACAAGAGCTGACCGTTGTATTTAAGGAACGAGGTAAGGAAGCGGCTAAAAAGTGGAAGGTCACTTTCCCAGTGGATCGCAGCTTAACGAAAGGTATGAAGAGAGTCATCCCCGTAAACCAAACCATGACCGTGGACGGGCAGCGTATTCATGTAAAACAGGCCGTTCTGCATCCCACTCGCCTTGTACTTGATATAGAATATGATCGGAACAACACCAAAAAAATCTTCGGAATCCGTGATTTACAGTTGGTAGATGAGCAAGGCCGAGCATGGCGAACGGATTCTTCTTCCATCTCGGGCTCTGGGAGTTCCGTCTTTTTCGAAAGTATGTACTTCTCCATTCCGAAAAAACTGACGTTGCAGGGGTCTGGCCTTGCGGCGGTGGATAAGGATGAACTGGTTATCAGCATCGATCCATCTTCAGGTGAAATACAAGGTGGCCCATCGAGCTTGAAATTCCTGAAAAGCACGATACAGGGCAAAGATTTGGTCATCGAGTTTTCAATTGCAGACGCTCAAAATGCTACTTCAGGGCTATCATTTACCAATATCGAGGACAGTAAAGGAAACCCTTTCGACATTAATGAAGTAGGTTGGAGCCCTTCCGTCTTTGAAGCAAGAGTTGTCATTAAAAATGGAGCCGCAGCCAAAGGAAATCTGACAATGGAAATATACTCTTACCCTGATCAAATTCGTGCACCGTTTTCTATTGAAATTCCTGTGACTCCCTAAAAGAAAGATGAGCCGCCATAATCGCAAGCCACATGAAGTAGTCATGCACTATAATGGAGACATCAAACATCTATATTAAATCGATATGTTACAGGAAAGGATGTTTCCACAATGAATACCCGTTCAATCCGTTACCCACAACCACTCGCAGCGCGGAATACCATTGGGGTGGCTGCGCCATCCAGCGGTGTGGGTGAATCCTTGCATCATTACCTTGAAGAGAGCAGGCACAACATGGAGCGCCTTGGTTTTGGTGTTCAGGAGAGCCCCTTTCTACGGCATAACGCCAAATGTGTAAGTTCATCCAAGGAAGATCGGGCAGCCGAGATCAATGCGTTTTTCCGTGACCCTGAGATTCAGGCAATTATCCCTCCGTGGGGTGGAGAGTTTCTTATGGATATCCTGCCCCTGCTGGATTGGGATGCTTTGAAAACATTGCCGCCCAAATGGGTCATGGGATATTCGGATATCAGCACCTTTTTATTTGCATACACCCTGATCACTGGAACGGCTTCGGCACATGGTACGAACTACGTAGATCTTAGGTCCAATGAACTCGATCCGGTGACCGCCCGCTGGATTGATGTATTGCAGACTGGACACGGAGGGCAGATCACTCAATTTCCCTCCACCCACTATCAATCGGAATGGAAACCGGAGTTATCCAGGTTTAATCTGGATACCCCTTCACACTGGAAACAGCTGGGGCAGCCCCAAGGAGCAGACGCACAGATTACGTTCTCAGGTAGGTTGATCGGCGGCTGTATGGATACCATCACTTGTCTGATCGGCACACCTTATGCACCAGTTGAAGCGTATCTCGATCAATATTGTGCGGAAGAGGGAACCATCTGGTATCTGGAAAGCTGTGAAATGAATGCGGGTGATATCTACCGTCATCTATGGCAGATGAGACAGGCTGGCTGGTTTGCTGGCGTTAAAGGCTTCATGTTCGGCCGACCTGCCGGGTATTCGGATACCGGAGATTTCAATTTCACCGATGCCCTAACCTCAGCGCTGGGGGATATGGATGTTCCCGTACTGTATGATGTGGATCTGGGCCACATCCCGCCACAGTTAACCTTTGTGAATGGCGCACTGGGCAAAGTGGCTTATGAAAATGGGCGCGGAAGCCTTGAGATGGCATTTGTGTAAACACCTTTTGTAGGCAGATGCATACCTTGAAGTAAGAACTTATTTTGAGGAAGGGTTGTGCTTCATGTCTGAATCCACATCCACACCATCCGCACTTGTCGTATACCAAGCCAATCAACCGATGCTCCAATCCGTGCATAGTGTGCGGAATATGCTTCATCATACAGCCCGGCAGCACGTAGGCAAGAAGGTGCAAGTCCAGAATATCGATGGTCAGGTATGGGAAGGTGTCATTATCAGCGCAGATCGGGGTATTCTATATCTCCAGGTTACGCCGATGCATGGATATCCTGAGCCACGTGCCTTGTTTGGACCGACGATTCTGCCGCTCGTACTGTATGAGCTGTTAGTCATTACGCTGTTGATGTAATTGTTTTTTTATCGCTATAGAGCCACATCCAAAAATCTTTGCTCCTGAGGCCCTTGGGTCCGGGAACGAAGATTTTTTGGGTTGGTTTAGGGATGGTTGGGTCTTCATTTTGGCTTGAATGTATGCATCAATCTCTGCAACCTGGATGACTTCCTGTCGTTCATGCGGTATGTTTCCTTGCTAACGTGTGAAATATGATACAATGGTGTCGGCACCAAGCCTTATCTCATATGAACGGAGCTTGATCCGGTTGGAATATATCCCTCATGATCCTCCACCCGTGCCTCAGTCTGAGACGGAGCTGGTTGGGACAAATCATACTGAACAATCCAGAGTGATCGCGATCTGTCTATTGGCAGGCAAAATTATGCTGCAAAGCGGCGGTGAAACCTATCGTGTGGAAGATACGATGAAACGCATGGCTGCCGCGCTGGGCCTTCCCCATTCGCACAGTTACGTTGTGCCCACAGGCATCTTCTTCTCGGTTGATGCAACCGAGCCTGCCAAGCTGATTCGAATCTCCGAACGAACCACGGATTTGCACAAGGTATCTGAAGTGAATGCCGTTTCCCGGCGTATTGGACAAGGTGAATTGTCCGTTGAAGAAGCGTATGCGTTGTTACAACAAATTGAGGGACAGCCCTCCTCCTATTCTGCAGTTGTGCGGCTTACGGCGGCGGCGTTATCCAGTGGGTGCTTTACCATAATGTTTGGTGGAGGCTGGGCCGACTTTCTCCCTGCAGTGCTCTGCGGTGGTATTGGTTATGCAGCGGTCATTGCCTTCCATCGACTGGTACTCGTGAAGTTTTTTGCCGAGCTGACAGCTTCATTTGTCATTGGCCTGCTCGCCTTTTTGCTTGTCTATATGGGTGCGGGTCATGAACGGGACAAAATCATTATTGGCTCAGTCATGCCGCTGGTACCGGGGTTACTGATTACCAATGCTGTACGTGACCTGATGGCTGGGCATCTCGTGTCCGGATTATCCAAGGGAGCCGAGGCGTTTCTGACGGCTTTTGCGATTGGTACCGGCATTGCTGTTGTTTTTTCACTTTTTACGTAAGACGGAGGAGTTGCAGGTTATGCTTCATTTTATTGAACAAGCCCTGACCAGCTTTGTCGCCTCGGCTGCATTCGGCATCATCTTCAACGCCCCACGACGCATGCTGCTTCACGGTGGATTTGTCGGCATGATTGGCTGGATCATTTATATTGTGCTCGAATATGCAGCAGATGCTGTTCCTGCTACACTGGCAGCGACCATCGCGGTAGGTGTCATCAGCCAGCTGTTCTCCCGTATGTTTCGCGCACCCGTTATTATCTTTAGCGTGGCAGGCATCATTCCGCTCGTTCCCGGTGGGCTGGCGTATAATGCGATGCGTAATTTTGTGCAAAATGACTACGGTGCTGCTATGGAGATGGCTGCCAAGGCACTCATGTTATCCGGTGCCATCGCGATCGGACTTGTATTGTCCGAAGTGTTGAACCAAATGATTCGTCGTTTACCTGAATCGTTGCGAGCAAAACCCTAGCAGTAGATAAATATACTATCACTAAAACGATAATGGCCCGTGGGAGACAGGCTAAACTGTCCTTCACGGGTTTTCCATATTTTTAACCCATGTTGGATCCGAGATTATCTCCCTTCAGTGGTCTCATCGTTGCATCCATTTGTTCGATAACTGTACGATCCATAAGGCAGAAATCTCCCCATGTCTGCTGGAAAATCCTTGTCCATCGTTATACAGCAAACCATCTCTTTCATGGCAAAGCACGCTTCATAACAGACGCAAATAAATCTGCCGCCACACCACTTCCGGATCTCATATAATGTTCTGCATCCGTACGATCAAATCCCATCCAGACTGCAGCCGTCCACTTGCCGGTATATCCCACGAACCACAGATCCCGATTAGCTTCCTTGCTTACATCAGGTAATGCAGCCTGCGTTGTTCCTGTCTTCCCCGCTACTTTATGCCGACTCAGCTGTGCTCTACTGCCTGTTCCCTGACTGACCACATCTTGGAGCATACGGGTCATAGCCGTTGCCGTGTTGGTGGAGATCACCTGCTTGTTCTCTGGCTTAAAAGTATAAATCGCCTGGCCACGTGAATCCGTAATTCCACGAATCAGATGTGACGTATTAAACTTGCCGTTATTAGCAAAGACAGAATAGGCCTGAGCCATTTTCAGTGGAGATACCCCTTTATGCAAGCCACCCAAGGCAATCGACAGATTGAGATCCTCCTTACCCAGTTCAATGCCCAATCGATCTGCAAATTGATGTGCGCGTCCCAATCCTGTCTCATGCAGCAGCCATACGGCTGGAGCATTGATGGAATGTTCAATGGCTTGTGACATCGTAACTGTACCTCTGTAACGCCCACCTAGATTGCTTGGTCGATAACTCCCATATTTCATGCGTTGATCAGGTAGTATACTCTCCGTCTTAAATTGCCCGGATTCCAATGCAGGTCCGTATGCAATGATGGGCTTGAATGCAGAACCGGGTTGCCTTGCATCCGTGGTTGCCCGGTTAATGCCTCCTTTTATGGGGTCACGCCCGCCCATCATCGCTTTGACTTCACCATTATGCTGGTCCAGTATGACCATGCTCGCCTGCACTTGCTCATCCTTGCGATCATCGGTGAACCGGGAAGATTCGCGGAACGTTTGCTCCATCGAAAGCTGCGCTTGATCATCCAATCCTGTATGAATGGTCCAGCCTGCGGATTGAATCTCTGCCATACTTTTGCCTGTAAGGCGAGAAGCCTCCTCGATCACCGCATCTAATGCAGACACGTAAGCAGGCACTGGCGAGCCTGAACTCGATGCAGATGTTGGATCTGGCGCTGTATAGTCCACACTTCGCGCTTCCTCCATCTGTCTCTTTGTAATAATTCCTTGCTCATGCATGAGGCCAAGAACCACAGAACGCCTCTCTTGTGATAGGTCTTCCCGATCTACCGGATTGTATATGGAAGGCCCTTTGGGAATTCCAGCCAGCGTAGCGATTTGCCAAATCTCCAGCTGATGTAAATCCTTAATCCCGAAGTAGCGCCACGCCGCCGCTTTAACCCCGTACTGCTGACGTCCCATATAAATATGGTTCAAATACATCTCCAATAACTCATCCTTGCTAAATTTATTTTCCATCGCCATAGCAATCGACATCTCATTCACCTTGCGAACCAGCGTTTTGTCTCCATTCAAGTACAAATTTCTGGCCAGCTGCTGTGTAATGGAGCTACCTCCCTGACTCAGGTTCATATGTAAAACATCCTGCACAACCGCCCTGCCAATCCCGATAAAATCCAATCCATTATGATTATAAAAACGTCGATCTTCCGTAGCCAGAAACGCCTGCTTTAACAGATCGGGCATGTCCTTCAAATCGGCATATTCCGTATATCCCTTGGTTTGTACTTGTAATCTCGAAATTTCTGTTCCATTGGCATTCGTAATGATGGTGGAAGAGGCCGTTGATATGGCCTCAGGATGATTGCGAAGTACACCTTCGCCGTAAGCAACCAGATAGATATAGCCAACCACAAGCAAAGTAACGATCACTACAGAGGCATCAAATATGTGATAGATTCCCCGCCTTATACTGGATCTCAACATTCAGGCTCCCTGAATACATGTGGAGTAGAGCCTGAATGTTCTTGTGGCTTCATTTCCATGGAATCCAGGGCAAGCTCCAGCCTTAACGTCTGTTCATACGCCAGCCTGACCCAGTGCTGAATCTCCGCTTCATCCCGGCAGCGTCCTTCCATGACCGTATCAAGCGATGAACGAACACCATAGAGAGTCAATTTAATCGGCAGATCGGCACTTAAGCGGCCCGATTGTGAACCAACCAAATCATCTTGAATATGTCGCTTTCCGAACCATTCTTCACCTCTCGACTCCCGATCTATCCAGTCATGGTCTGAACTATTTATGTGCTCCGCTTGTATACGTATCGCAACGTCATTCAGATCGGCAGCAATCTGCCGCAGTTCCCCGCCATTCAACACTTCAATCGGTGCTGAAATTTGGCCATTAGCCAGCTCATGAGTTCCACGAGCAATCACCTTGAGGTCATCTGCAATCTTCTGTGATCGAATCCAAAAAAACAATGCAAACAAACCTCCCCCGATGAATATAACCAACGGTGTTGTTCCGATATGGTTTATCACCCAATGCATAACGCGAGTTATCCCTGTTGTCTCAGAGAGGAGATGACGGTGGGCAAAACGTAACATGTGATAAACGACAAATAGGAGCGCGGCGCTAAGTAACGCGCTTGCTCCACAGATATATATGTATCTAAGTCTGACTGTACGTAATAATAATCTCATATTCGGCATCCTCCTCAATTTAGCAGCTCATGTGTACGATTGAGGTTAAGGATACCGAATATTTCTTAATGAGGAAGTGGGTAACTTCTTATCATTTTCTTAATTAAGCAATTAGGATGTTGAATCAAGCAAGATCTAATACATCGGACGAGAATTCTTTCAAGTTACTGTTCCGCTTGGTCTCTGTTCATCGGAGCAGCAGTTACAGGGAAACGCGTAACAAAATCGGTTCGGCCCTGTTCACTGTAGGCAGCTATACTTCCTTGATGCAATTCTATCATTGACTTGGCAATAGCCAACCCCAGTCCGGTGCCGCCCGTATCACGAGAGCGGGACTTGTCCACCCGGTAGAATCGATCGAATAAATGGGGCAAATCCTGGGCCGGAATCGGTTCACCGTAATTGCTGATACGCACCACGGCTTCATCACCTTCAAGAGACAACGCGACCTCCATCACTTTCCCCTGTGCCCCGTAACGGATTGCGTTACTGAACAGGTTCTCATATGCACGAACAAGCTCCCCGGGAGCGGCCTGAATCCATAAAGGCTCCTGTCCACCGATGATCTTGTATGTCATGCCCGCCTCTTCCAGCATCGGAGCGAACTCTTCCGCAAGCTGCATCAGAAACGGGTTCAGGTTCAAAGAAGTCAAGGACAAGGGCAGGCTCCCACCACTGACACGGGTATATTCGAACAAATCGTCGATCAGCTTCCTTAATGTCAATGATTTCTCGTACGCAATGCTCACGTAATAGCGCATCTCAATTTCATCCTGATAGCGATCCTTCTCTATGTACTCCAAAAATCCGAGAATGGAGGTAAGTGGTGTCCTCAAATCATGAGAAATGCCTGTAATCAAATCATTTTTGGCAGCGACCGCACTACGCTCCTCATGCAATGACAGCTGCAATTGTTCAGCCATCTGATTAATACTGGCAGCAACAACGCCAAATTCATCCGATGTCTTTACCTCGATCCGATGAGACAGTTCTCCTTTGGCAACCTCCTGAATTCCCGCCGTAATCTCATCCAAAACGAGCATCAGCCTGCGTGTGAACAGGAAAAAGAACAGCACGAAGCCAAGTATGCCAACTATAATCATTAATGGCACCGCCCCAATATTGTTCACCAGCCACCTGATACCCCTTGCAGGGAGCGAATAATCAGGATAGGTCTGAGCATCCAGAATGGATCGTACAACTTTGCTGCCCCCATACAAAATAGCCGCTGTCAAAATGCCACTCAGCAAAAATGCGTAAATAAATTTCCAGCGGACTGTGTTAATTAATTTTGAATTCATCTCGGAACTCCCTGCTCACGCTCTGTATCCAATTCACCTTGTAAACGCACGTGCTTATTGTGGTTTGATCATCTTATACCCAACACCCCATACCGTCTGTATGAACTTGGGATGTTTGCTGTCGAGTTCAATTTTCTCCCGAATCTTGCGGATATGCACCATGACGGTGTTGTTGGATTCCATGAATTCCTCTTTCCAGACCTGTCTGTAGATCTGCTCCATACTAAGCACAGAGCCTTGATGGCGCGCGAGCAGCTCCAGAACGGCAAATTCACGGGGAGTCAGACGAACAGGCTGCTCATCGACCCAGACCTCATGGGTATCGGTATTGATGACCAAATCGTCAATCACCCATTCATGCTCCTTGTTCTCCCGGCCTTCATTGAAGGTATGGTACCTGCGAAGCTGTGATTTTGCCCGTGCCACTAGTTCAAGCGGGTTAAACGGCTTGGTCACATAATCATCAGCACCGATGCTCAGCCCTGTGATTTTATCCATATCCATGCTTTTGGCGGACAGCATAATGATCGGCATTTTCTGCTCTTCCCGAATTTTCATACAGGCTTCAATTCCGTCCATATTTGGCATCATGACATCCAGAATGATCAGATCAATTGGCTCTTTCTTCAATTGCTCAAGCGCCTCGATCCCATCACTGGCTGTCAGAACCCGATATCCTTCATTGCCAAAATAAATCTCCATCAGTTTAATAATATCCTGCTCATCATCCACAAGCAGAATGGTTGCTGGCTGTGCCACGGCATTATTCCTTTCCATTCCATGAATCATTGCTTTGATCAGAGTATACCACTAGAATATGAATCTGCGAAAATCATCGCGCTCAGAAAAGGGATACCAACGTTAAATTTCCAGTATACTGAATACCCTCTCATAATGGGTTCGATTATCGTAAGCTGATAAAGTTTCTGAATATGTTCAGTCTATTTCTCTTAACCTATGTAGTGTTATTGCCCTCCATTTGGTACTCCCTATCAGTAAAGTATAGTATCGTCGATCTAATCCCGATTTAACCGTTGCTTGTTTCGGATAACATGCTCTATGTATTCTATCTAATCTTGTTTCTATTCAGGCAGAAACTCGTATAATGTATCTATTTTTTCTATTCAAACAATGCCACTTTGGGCTCTATACCAGTGAAAGTTAACATCGTGTGCAGTTGGCCCCTGTGGTGGTATACATGTCCCATAATCTCAAGCAGCCACTCCAGACGACTGTAAGAAGCGCCCCAATAGGAGTCAGTCACCTGTAATAATTCCTCCGTGTTAAACTGTCTGTATCTATGGTAAAGGTACATCTGATTGGCAATCAGCGCTTCCTTGATCTCACTGAGTGTATTCGGCTGATTTTCCTCGTAAAATAAAGCCATTTCTTCTTCAGAGGCTCCCTCCGAAATATGTACATCTGCACGACAAATGACGGATAGATGAGAAAGCAATTCTCCAACCGGCCGTTTGCCTTCAATCGGAGTCAAAGCCAAATCCTGTTCGGATAGTTGGTCACATAAATTGATTAATGATGAGACTGCCACATCAATATGTTTAAATGCGGATTGAATCAACAGAAACACTCCCTTTTTATCCCATTATATAGAACGTATGATCGCTAATCAACCCATTTATTCCCCCTTCATATATAAACCAGCCATGTTTGAAAACAAACAATGACGAACAAAAAAGCCCCTCCTCCCTCTTATAGACGGCATTTGGGACTTTTTGTTGCTTCTATGATAACAAACATGAACTTAACTTGAATATAACGAACAATACGTTTGATCGAATCGTCCTGCAAGCAAGTCCTCCTTGCGAATGAAAAATTGCAACTCTCCACAATCCCACCATTGAAATCCGATAGCGTCATGCGTATCAATTTTCAATAGAAGCAATGTATCCGAAAGCTCTTGTTGTGTCCGTTCCTCATCTCCACCATAATGAGCAGTCAGCTTCTTCTCACACGCCTGTTCATCATAATCATACTCTTCACCAAGTACGATCTGTAACAGCGCCTGATGCTCTGCATCCGGATGTTGACCGTCAGGATATCCAAACATGCCACCCCAGTTCTGTGTACTCGGATGATTCCAGCTGGACTCGAATTCAAGGTATCGGTCATATAGACCTTCCTCCCCTTCGACGGCTACTTTTCCACCAGATAGCGGGGCAGCGAGTGCATTCAGATCCAGAGAATCAATGTACGCATATGTAGGAAACTCAAGGTTAGGCAGCACCGTTACCGAGTGCGCTACAAAATCCTCCTGCTTCAGCGCAGTTTTGCCCGCAGGCTCTCGCCTTGTCAGGTTATGAGCGTCCGGCTCGTAAATTACACGATGCTCAATATGATAAGCAGGCTCATCCACTCCAATGAAAAAATATAACATGCCCCGTTCGGGCAAATTCCCGCGACCATCATTTGGCGTATATGGCGTCAAGTCCACAAGGTTCAACTGGGCCAGGAAAGTCATGGGTACTCCATCCTGTGTCAAAGGCCATTTCATGTTCTCCGGCAGATCCGGATCTCCACCTACACGTGAATTTCCTGTTCTGCGATACTCATCCGCTGTCGATACATCAAGGCGAATTCCCCAACGACTTGAAGATAACAGCAGATCGGCAGCATTACCCAATCCATATTCCTCAAGTGTTTTCCGGGCTTTTCTGGTCAGACGTTCACATTGTTCAGGTTTAATCATACAGATCCTCCCCTTCTGACAATACATCTATGGTGAGACATATTCAGGTACACACCTGTATATTCTTCCGCTGCCTCTTCTTTCCCTGCTTCTAGCGAAAAAAGAGACTGACATTCGCTGTCAGCCTCTATCCTTACGATCCATCCCATCCCTAACGATTCCGATGCGGTAGATCATCCTGGAATGCACGAATATGCTCCTCGCTATCCAGAAACTCATGCGACTGGTGGGCAGCCATTACACCATGATAACTAATATCCAGGCCCAGATCTTCCTCTTCTTCCGTGGAACGGACAGGAACCATCTTGCCAATCAGCTTCAGACCGATCCAGGTCATGACAAATCCCCAGACGACCAAAGCCGTGAGGCCCAGGGCCTGAACACCCAGCAGCCTCCAGCCCCCTCCCATGAACAAGCCCCCATCCGTTGCAAATAAACCCACGGCAATCGTTCCCCACATCCCGGATACAGCATGAACAGGGAACGCACCCACCGGATCATCAATCTGCCTGCGGTCCAGCCAATTCGTTGCAGCCATCATGAGCAATCCGGATACCGCCCCAATGAATATCGCAGCCACGTCACCGACAAAGGCACAACCCGCCGTAATACCAACTAAACCGGCCAGCGAGCCATTAATGACGGATGGTGCATCCGAACGATTGAAACGGAACAAGGTGTAGAGCAGTGTAACTGCGCCGCCCGAAGCAGCAGACAACATCGTAACGATGGCAATGTGACCGATCCTTACATCAGTCGCACTGAGCGTACTTCCTGCATTGAAGCCAAACCAGCCGAACCATAGCAGAAATGCGCCTACAGATGCCAGCGGCAGATTGCTCGGAAGCGCAATGGCACTCACGCCAAGCGGCGTGTATTTTCCTTTACGCGGCCCAATAATAATCGCTGCGGCCAGTGCGGAGAACCCGCCCAACGCGTGAATGACTGCGGAACCGGCAAAATCCTGCATGCCCAGCTTGCTGAGCCAACCGCCGCCCCATGCCCAGTGACCACCAATTGGATAAATAATAGCCGTCATCAGTATGATGTACAGCAGGTAGGCTCGAAAATTAATCCGCTCAGCCACAGCACCGGATACGATGGAAATGACGGCAATGGTAAACGCGGCCTGGAACAACCAGAATGTTTCCAGTGATACGGGTACGTCTAGATGAGACAAATCTCCATTGAGGAAAAATCCGGTTATGCCTACCAAACCACCAGCATCAGAACCATACATTAAGCCAAATCCGATCGCATAGAAAAGCAATGTTCCGATTGTAATGTCGGCGAAAACCTTCATAATAATATTCACGCTATTTTTATAACGTACAAAGCCAGCTTCCAGCAGAGCAAACCCGCCCTCCATCAACAAAATCATGGCTGCACTCAGTACGACCCAGACCGTATCAATCCCGGAGCTTAACGTCTCCAAAGTCATGCTTATACATCCTCCGTTTCCCTAAGCTGTCTAATCTCCCGGATCGTTTCGGGCGTAAGCTCGATTTCGTCCCGTTCAATGCTGTCCGGATGCTTGATTCGTTCGGCAATGCGGTCCAGTTCTCGTATCCGCCGCCGAATCTGCTCCATTTTGCGAAAACGTTCCTTCACCTGGACCATATATTCCACCGCCTGGTGATGGGATGCGGGTCGCCCTGCGAACCATTTGCGTACTGGCGACAAAGATTGATAAGCGACTTCTTCCGCACGTTTTTTTTGTTCGAATTGTTCAATTTTATGTTTGAGGGTTTCAATCTCATTTTCTTTTTTGACCTTGAGCTGTTGGATAAGGTACAATAAATCGGACGATGATATTTGCAATGCTGTATGATGATACACCTCGTCAATTACTAACATACCATGTCAGGACTCCTTACATATCAAGTTACTTGTTATCGATTATAGAGTCCAGCAGCACTTAGCGTCAATCCTTTTTTGACGATGGTATGATTTGAAATAGCTCATTTATAAGAAATAGCTTTTTTCTCACCCTTACAACTTCAACTAACAAGGTAAATTCAATCCTCCTTCGCATTCACCCTTCATATCCTCTATGATATATATCAAGCACCCACATGCTGGGCCTACACATACACAAGCTGACATCATAGAACTCATATAAAGGAGAGGATTGCACGATGTTCACTCGTAATGACGACATTCGTAGTCAAATCTGGGAAGCGATCTCTGGACTTAGTGAAGAACAATTGAACCTTAGACCCACACCTGAACGCTGGAGCATGATGCAAGTGCTCCGTCACCTGAATCTGATGGAAAGTATAATTGTGAAGCAAGCTCGTGCGGCGCTAGAGAAGGAACAGACCCAGACCGTTTCTGTGGACAAAAAACCATATGAGCTAACACTGGATCGCAGCCACTCCGTCAACGCCCCGGCTCATCTCCAGCCTCCTGCGGAACCGGAAGCTCTGGCGAATGTTCGCCACGATCTGGAAGCCTCTCATCAGGCGCTGATGCACGTTGCACAGGAACATGAGGCTGAACTGCTGCGGAGCAAGTCCTTTCCTCACCCGGTTTTCGGTGAGATGGATCTGGCTCAGTGGATCGATTTTGCAAGCTATCATGAAGAGCGTCATCTGGCACAGATTCAGGATATTAAGCAAAGGCTTGGGCTTGGCGTGTCCCACACCTAAATTCCATGTAAGCAAAAATAACCTCCAATCCACGCGCTGTGGATCTGGAGGTTTTCATTTACTTTGAAATACGCTTATATTTTTTTGCCCAAGATCGCCAAATCCCGGTTGATGCCATCCAGCACAGCCACCTCGGGGTAATATCCCCACTGTTCAAAGCCATGCTTGCGCAATAACCCCAGACTCGGTTCATTATGTCCAAAGACAAAGCCCAGAATCGTCTTGATTCCAAGCGCAGGACAAGCGTCAAAAATCGTGTTCAGCAAGCGTCCTCCTGCCCCAATTCCCCGACACTGCTGATCTACATATACACTGACTTCCACCGTCCCATTGTAAGCAGGGCGTCCGTAAAATGAACTCAGGCTGGCCCAGGCCACAACCTGTCCGTTATGCCTCATCACCCAGAGTGGACGATGATCCGAAGAATGCTCCTCAAACCACGGAACTCGCTGCTCTACAGTCACTGGCTCCAAATCCGCCGTCACCATCCGGCTCTCAATCGTGGAATTATAGATCTCCACAATCCTTGGCAAGTCTTCGCGACGCGCATACTCAATCTGCACACTATCCAGTTCCATGTCTACTCCTCCATCATCCTGATCAATTCTATCTCATGACGGTATTATAACGGAGGAAGGAAGCTGGCGTCATCCCCCAAACATCCGGTCAGCCCCGCAATTACTCAGGCAATCCCTGGAAGGTCTTTCCCCGGGTTAACTGCTGGCTCTGATCCGCCCAACGAATGTTAATGGAACGGGAAGTGAACAGATCCGGGCCGTCCGACACCTGGAAGTGCAGGTGAGCCTCGCTGGAGTTCCCCGAGTTGCCCAGCTCTCCGATGAGGTCTCCCTGCTTGACTTTATCCCCTTTTTTGACCGCTACACTGCCTTCCTTGATATGTCCGGTGATGCTATATTCTCCATTTCCATGGTCAATGACCACATTGTTACCTGCCGGTTCTTCCGGGTTCATAACGCCTGGCGTATTGTCTGGAATATCGTTCTTGATGTCAACTACGGTTCCGTCCGCAGCTGCATAGAGCGGTTCACCAAAAGCGTAATAACTTGCATTCACCTGAGCATCCCCGTTATAGCTGAAACCTTCTTTGGTTCGCACGATATCAAGCGCGTAGCGCTGTGTTTCATGCTCATAATGATAGTTAGACATCACATCATTGCCTCCCCAGAACACATACCATTCCCCCTTCATAGGGAACTGAAATTCGGTTTTGGTGAACTTTTCATCCGTGTCCTTATGGGTTACCAGCGGCTGGATCAACAGCCCCTCAATCTGATTGGCTTCGCTAAAATAGGCTTGAATCCCTTTTGTTCCGGTTTGATCCTTCCAGGCAAGCTCAGTCAACTTGTTCATTTTGAGATGGACCACTTGATTCAGTGAGGTTACCCCCTCCAGAAATTGATCAGCAGATGTTTTGAATTGTTCAAGGGTTATCGCTTGCTTCAATTCCGGACTCATCTGACTGTAAATGTCATCCTTGGAACCGTTCATTAACGTATCGATGAAATTGTCAGGTGTAATGATGGCGCTCACCTCTGTACCTGAATTCTCTTCCAGACGACTGCTCTCACTCGCTTCATTTGTATTCGTCGTTTCTTCCTTTGACTGTCTGGCCTGTTCCGACGTAATGGAGTTACTGTTACCGCAAGCAGACAACATCACGCAGGCACCAAGGGTTATGGCGATCAACTTCCAACCCTTTCTACTCTGTAATTTCTCAGGTGCCCCATATGTGGATTCCAGCTGACTTCTCCCGTAATTCGAGCGTTGCTCCTGTACCTTAGTTCTCTCATGCAGCCTGTTCATTCTCCACCTCATTCTCAACATCCCTTCTGGTGATCGTTATACTTTCCAGTTAAGTGTACAGAATGAATCTTATCCTTCGTCTAACCCATCCTTACATGTAGCTAAACTGTGGCGTCCTCTATGGCATCATAATTAAGATTCCGTTAAGATAGCTCTCACACTACATTGCCCTTCTGGATGGTATGATTAGCAATAAACAATAGGAAGTCCTGGGAGGTCATTTCACATCATGGATCACGTCTCCATACTGCTAGTTGATGATGAACAAACCATTTTACATATGCTCAAAACCGTTCTGCTTAAAGAGCGATTTGTAGACATTGATACCGTCGCGACTGGGGAAGAAGCGATTACCGCCTGCCAAAATAAAACCTATCATTGCATCGTGCTGGATATCATGCTGCCTGGCAAAAGCGGACTGGAAATCTGTCCATTTCTGCGGCAATTGACCGATGCACCGATTCTTTTTCTCACTGCCAAAACAACGGATTATGACAAGTTAACTGGATTCGCCGTTGGCGGCGATGATTATGTCGTTAAACCATTTAATCCACTTGAAGTGGTGGCTCGGATCAAATCGCTGCTGAAACGGTATTTGCCTACCAAACTGGCGACCTCTACTGCTGCTGCTTCACCCTTTCCTGACGTAAATACGTCATTTTCTACCGTACAGGATGGGATATATGATTTTGGTCGCTTTCAAGTATTTGAACAAGCCGGTGAACTTCAGGTTGAAGGACAGGCCGTAACTTGTCCGGCACTTGTCTATCAGCTGCTGCTCTTTTTCTGCAAACATCCCAATCGTATATTCACCAAATCGGAATTGTATGAGCGCGTCTGGGGCTCGGAAGCCATCAGCGACGACAATACCGTTATGGTTCATATTCACCGGATTCGTGAGCGGATTGAAGCCGATCCCTCTAACCCTGTGTTTCTCGTCAATGTTCGGGGTCTGGGATACAAACTCATTCAGCCTAACCCTGTGTCACGCCCATGAGCATTCGTCGCAGGTTAATGACGCGGTTTATCGGTATGCTTGCTGGTGCAGTCGTTATTATCATCCTGTTGGGTTCCGCAGCCACCTATTGGGTCATTCACAAGATGAATGAAGTAAGCCTGGTGGATGACTTCACCACCAGCGGTCTTGACCAGTTGATCAATACCGCAGAGATTATGCCCGATGGGACGGTCCGCTATGATCCCAAGCTGCTGAAGCAGGTCGAGAAAAATCAGGGGTGGCTGCAGGTTCTGGATGAGAAAGGTCATGTCATTGATGATTTCAATACACCGGACGACGTTCCAACGCAATATAAGCCCGGAGAGTTGATCGCATACTGGGGGGCCGAAAAGGCGTTCCCCTATCAGATCGCCATGTTGATTCGGGAGAAAAACGGTGAGTATTTCACCTTGTTGTACGGCGAACGAAATCTGGCCAAATCCTTGCTCGATCAAGCCCGTGAGGATAGTCATTACGCCAATGGAGAGCTCTTGCTTCAATCCAAACAAGAGGAAGCCATTCGTTCCAAAGGTGCCTTTCTGCAAATTTTGGACGCCTACGGACAGGAGCTGGCCTCTTACAACAAACCAGCCATAGGTGTTCCCAGTAAATACAGCATTCAGGAACTGGTTCTGCGTATTCGTTATCCCAATCGATATGGCATGTCGACCGCAACCTTTTACGATGAACAGAATGGCACAACCTGGATGCTCAACATACCGGTCGATTCCACTGCTTCAGGGGATGAAAATCCCTATAACTTTATTTTGACCCCAGCTCTCGTCGTGCTGCTCCTATCCGTTGTCATTTTGCTCATCCTGCTGGCCCTTTGGTACGCCAATCGTTTCGGTTCCCCCATGCTGCATATGCTCCAATGGCTCCAGCTGCTGGAGCAGGGACATTATGAGGAACCCAAAGGCATCGGTGGCACCCCTCGCAGCCAGCGACGAAATGGCAAATGGAAACGGAAATACCACGTGTATGCTGAAGTGCTTCGCTCCATGCAGGCATTATCCACCACACTGAAACAAGATGAAGAACTGCGTAAACAGACCGAATCTCTGCGTGAGGAATGGATCGCCGGAATAACGCATGACCTCAAGACGCCTCTGTCCTCCATCCAGGGATACGCCCATATGCTTGAAGCACAGAAGTATAGCTGGTCCCCGGAAGAAGTGCGAGAATTCGCGGGTATTATGCTGGACAAATCCATGTATATGGACCGACTTGTGAATGACCTTGCCATGACGTACCGATTGCGCAGCGGTGGATACCAGCCACCTGTGGATGAAACTGACGTGAATACGTTACTGCATGATCTCGTCCAGCGTGCAGAACGCAATCCGGTCTATGGCAAAGGGAGAATTTTGTTCCGGCCTGCCAAAGCTCCGGTCTATGGCCATGTGCATATTCCATCTTTTGAGCGCATTGTGGATAATCTGACCGCTAACGCCCTTCTCCATAATCCAGCGGAGTCGACCCTGACCGTTAGTGTACATCCAGGTGAACAGACAGGCGAATTCAGTGTTCATTTTGCCGATGATGGGCAAGGAATGGACTCGGAAACGGTCTGGAGGCTGTTCGAACGATACTATCGCGGCACTGACACTGGTACATCCGATGTAGGATCAGGGCTTGGTATGGCGGTTACGAAAGGGTTAATCGAAGCGATGAAGGGCCGTATCGAGGTTCAATCAACCCTTGGTGTGGGTACTGTCATTCGGTTAATATGGGATGGACAATCAGAACAGGGGTAAAAACATTCCGCTTGACCTTTTCATTTTCAGTCTATATAATCGACACTCAATAACACCTGTTCCAATATATTGATAAAGACTTCAACGATTTTAAGATCAATTCAATCGATATCGATTCTGCATATTTGGCGATGACCAGAGACAAGATTTCGTTTGCGTGCTGCCCAGAGAGAGAAGGGATTGGTGAAACCTTCTTCAGCGAACGGACCGGAATTACCCCTCTGCAGCCGTGACCTCGAACCTCAGTTTTGCGGACTTTTTCATGAATTCCGGACAAACCTGTCAGTAGAGTTCACCGCCTGATCCCCGATAACGGATTCCAATGAGGGTTATGATGTTCTTGCTTGCGGCGGCTGGTCGTGTTCAGGAGCATTCATAACCAAATTAGGGTGGAACCACGAGCTGAGCGCACTCGTCCCTTTTCCGGGACGGGTGTTTTTTGCGCTTCAAATTTGAATATTGGAGAGTGGTTCACATGAGTAATCCGAATAAAAACAGCCAATTCAGCAATCCATCGAATGATCAACAGCAACCTCAACATCCGATTGAAATTCGCCTGCAAGGCGGAGCTGTACGTTTTTACGAAGCCGGTATCACTGTAGGAGAGGTTGCCTCATCCATCAGCACAAGTCTGGGCAAACAAGCCATCGGCGGTATTGTAGATGGTAAGAATGTCGATCTCGATTGGGTGCTTGAGCAAGATTGCGAACTCGTCATCGTTACACTGGACAGTGAGGAAGGTCTGTATCGTTATCGACACAGCACAGCTCATGTACTCGCACAGGCTCTCAAACGCATTTACGGTGCGGAACAAGTGAAGCTGGGCATCGGGCCTGTCATTGAAGATGGATTTTATTACGATGTCGATCTGGAGCATGCTTTATCTATCAGTGATCTGGCTGGCATCGAGCGGGAAATGAACAAAATCATTCAGGAAAACGAAAAGATCAGCCGCCGAGTGGTTAATCGTGAGGAAGCGCTCCGCATCTTTGGAGAGATTCAGGATCCGTATAAGCTTGAACTTATTCAGGATTTGCCAGAGGATGCCGAGCTTTCGATTTATGACCAAGGAGAGTTTTTCGATCTGTGCCGCGGCCCTCATCTTCCGTCCACTGGTCGAATCAAAGCTTTCAAGCTGCTGAATGTGGCTGGTGCGTACTGGCGGGGCAACTCGGATAATAAAATGCTGCAACGTATCTACGGCACTGCTTTCCCAAGCAAGGCCCAATTGGATGAACATCTGCACATGCTGGAAGAAGCGAAGAAACGGGATCACCGCAAACTGGGCAAAGAGCTTGAACTATTCATGTTCTCTGAAGAAGCACCCGGCATGCCCTTCTATCTGCCCAAAGGTATGACTGTCCGCACAGAACTGGAGCAATTCTCCCGTGAGTTGCAGCTACAGGAAGGTTATCATGAAGTGCGTACTCCACTTATGATGAACAATCGTCTGTGGGAGCAATCGGGTCACTGGGAGCATTACAAGGACAACATGTATTTCTCTGAGGTGGATGATGACACTTTTGCACTGAAACCGATGAACTGTCCGGGACATATGCTGATTTTTAAAAATACACTTCATTCCTATCGTGAGCTGCCGATTCGCATGATGGAGTTCGGTCAGGTTCATCGCCATGAATTCTCAGGCGCTCTGAACGGCATGATGCGTGTTCGGACTTTCTGTCAGGATGATGCGCATCTCTATGTAATGCCAGAGCAGATTGAAGATGAGATCAACCAGGCGATTTCATTGATCGGACGCATGTACGATATCTTTGGATTCGAGTACAAGATTGAACTTTCCACTCGCCCGGACGATTCCATGGGATCAGAGGAGCTGTGGGATCAAGCAGAAAGAGCATTGCAAAATGTACTTGATCGGCGCGGTGTGAAATACCGCATTAACGAGGGTGACGGTGCCTTTTACGGTCCGAAAATTGACTTCCACATTCTCGATGCTCTGAAGCGCAGCTGGCAGTGCGGAACTATCCAGCTTGATTTTCAAATGCCCGAGAAGTTCGATCTCACTTATATTGGCGAGGATAGCCTGAAACACCGTCCTGTCGTGATCCACCGTGCCATCTATGGTTCCATCGATCGCTTCATCGGTATTCTGACTGAACATTACGCCGGTGCGTTTCCACTCTGGCTCGCGCCCGTGCAAGTGAAGCTGCTGCCTGTGTCGGATCATTACGCCGACTATGCGCTTCAAGTTCAGAGCCAGCTGCGGGCTGCCGGCATTCGGGTAGAAACAGATCTACGCAGTGAGAAACTCGGCTACAAAATCCGTGAAGCTCAGATGGAAAAAGTACCTTACTCGCTCATACTCGGGGAAAATGAGAAAAATGCCTCATCCGCCTCTGTCCGTGCATACGGTCAAGGCGATCAAGGCATTCAGCAAATTGAAGCATTTATTGAGATGATTCAGCAGGCTGTGAAATTAAAAGCCTGAGCGGCTCAAATAGGAATTGGCTAAAACTTAACGTTAGAGGCAGACCGTTAATATGGATAACGGCTGCCTCTAATTCTGTTTCCATAAGGAAGTCGCCGCTTCTGCTTCGAATGATCAGCATTTACAATTTTTCTTCAGGTCTGAGTCCGACTTGCTCTTCGCTCCATGTCCAGAAGCGCTCAGCTGCGGCGGCATCCAGAGCATGAGCTTTCAATTCCTGATCCTTTTGTTGATAGAAATAACGTCCGGTTATTCCGGCAACTTCAGGACTTGTGGCAAGATAAATCGCCGTCTGCGCCCCTTCTTCAGGAGAGAGGAAAAACGGTAACTTGCCTACGATACCCATAATGCGTGTGCCAAAACCGGTATTACGATCTACGCCAATACTAGTACCAACCGCACCGGGATGAAGACAGTTCACCGTGATGCGGGTATCCGCCAATTTGCGGGCCAGAACACGGGTGAATAACACGTTAGCGAGCTTGGATTGCGCATAACTTTTGATTGGATTATAGCCTTTATGCAGATGGGGATCTTCGAAATGAATTTTGCCAGCTTTGTACGCACCAGACGAAACATTCACAATCCGCCCCTGCTCCGCATCCTTCAACGGCTCAATCAGGAGTAAGGTAAGCAAAAAATGTCCAAGATGGTTAATGCCGATGCCTTGCTCAAAACCGTTCGAGGTCTCCTGGCGCTTCAACATGACGACACCCGCATTATTAACGAGAACGTCAAGTGTATCATAACGCTCCCGAAATGATTGGGCGAAATGACGGATGCTTTCCAGTGACCCCAGGTCACACAGCATCAGTTCAATCGCAGTAGAGCCGGACTGACGCAGTGCCTCCTCTAGAGCCTGCTGTCCGCGCTTCTCGCTGCGGCAAGCCATAATTACGTGATACCCTTGCCTTGCAAGTTCAATAGTGGTTGCCAGACCCATGCCTGAATTGGCTCCCGTTACAATCGCTGTCTTTGTGGACATCAGGTATTTCCCTTCTGAACCGAAGTTCTTCGTATTTTGGGACCATTGTCTTCTAGTTTATAAAGCACTCCTGACGTCAATATGAGATAATCGAAAGATCACATATTGGTCTTATAGGGAGGATACGTATGCTAACCAAAGAAGACTTCAAGAAACTGAAAAAAGAAGCGAAACATGACATTACACTAATCGAACAGGAGGTTCAAAATCTCCAGCAAAAGCCAGACTCACCACTGCACGAAAAGGATAAACTGTGGGACGATGAAGAGATTGGTGACCTTATCCGAAAACGGCAAGAACGCAAATATAGTTCATGGACGATTGAATTATGCACGATTATTGAAAACCTGCTGAATCAACTATACCAGCAAACGCATAAAAAAAATTTTAATTCGATCCAGCTTATGAAAACTCCTGCATACCGTTCTTTATCCAATATCGAGATCCTTCAGGCTGAATTAAAAAATCAACATATTTCCCTGAAATCGGGAATGGAGAACATTGAAGAAGAAATCACCAACGTGTTTCAACTCCGAAATAAACTTATTCACTCCAACTTTTCTTATGCTTCCATCGTCAGAGAGAATCACGATGCGAAACAAGAGTTCGAATCCACCCTGGATACGGTGAAGCAATATAGAAAACACTTGAAATATAATCAGCCAGAGAATTGACCCGTTCATGATAAATGATAAATACACAATGATCCTACTCTATAAAGGAGGTGGACCGGATTCAATCCGGGAACCAGTATGAAAAATCCATCCACGGATATAACGGCTCTACATCTTCACATTGTCACACCTGCGGGTAAAAACCCGATCTACCCTGTCATGCTGCGCGATGAAGATGGTATTACACTTGTGGATACAGGCATGATTGGCCAATTCGATGAACTTCAGTCCGCACTGGAACATGAAGGCGTTCAGCTATCTGATATCAAGCGCATTATTGTAACACATTCCGATATAGACCACATTGGTAATCTTGGTGCCCTGGTGAATGCTGTTCCAGAAGTGGAAATCTGGGCGCATAGCGATGAAATTCCGTATATCACGGGCAAAGAGCCCATGATCAAGTTCACACCAGAACGCAAAGCGTTGCTGCCTGAACCTGTAGCGGAGCTGGCGGAACAATTGATCTCCCAACGGACTGAGTTCAAAATATCCAAAGTGTTAGAGGACGGTGACATGCTATCTTTACAGGGGGGCATCCAGGTCATTCATACACCGGGGCACACCCCAGGACATATCTGCCTGTACTTCCGGGAGCAGCAATTCCTGCTCGCTGCCGATGAATTGCGTGTGGTCGATGATGAATTGGTGGGGCCTTCTCCACCCGCAACACCGGACATGCCTGAAGCGCTGCGCAGTTTGAAAAGGCTGCTTGGCCTGAAGCTGGAGAAAGTGCTTTGTTACCATGGTGGAGAGTACACCACTGAACCCAGTCAGCGCATTGCTGAACTTGCGGAAAGCGCGGACTAATCGGAACCTGCAACCTAAGGCTATGTTTACTTCAATAATAAGCGAAGGGGCTGTCCCATATGTCATGAACATGGCGGGACAACCCCTTTTCTATTGTAAATGTTACGGTTTCGGCGTCAGAACGATCAGTCGGTCATCTCCATCGCGTGGAGATCCCCTGCCATCCCGGTTGTTCGTGAGCACGTATAACTTCCCGTCTTCTCCAGAAGTCACATTGCGAATACGTCCCCACTCGTCTTTAAAAATCGGCTCCACCTGCGTTACTTGTGTACCATCTTCGGACAGAGTAATTTTAAGCAGTTGTTCACCCCGCAGATTGGCAGCAAGCAGTGATCCGGCCCACGGACCTTCCTCTATAAAGGCTACACCTGATGGAGCCCATGTTTCGTCTCCACTATGGGCAAGCGGAGCCTGATATGTGCCATTATTATCATCGTCTCCCTCTACCTCTGGCCAGCCATAATTCTCACCTGCTTCAATCCGGTTAATTTCATCAAAATTACGCTGACCATGCTCTGTGGCATACAGATAGCCATTGTCCGGGTTCCAAGCCAGGCCCTGTGCGTTCCGATGCCCCATGCTGTACACAGGTGAATTAGGCCGAGGGTTATCTTCTGGGATCGATCCGTCGAGACCAACCCGCAATATTTTGCCACCCAAGCTATCTTCGTTCTGGGCCAGCTCCGGCTCATAGCGTTCACCTGTCGTAATATAGAGCAGGTTGTCCGGACCAATCTTGATCCGTCCTCCATTGTGATTCACCCCACCAGGAATGTCACTGAGCAGCTCCTTGTCTATGGTCGCCTTCCCATCACTTACCTTCAGGCGCAACACCCGATTGGCAATGTCACCACCACCTTCCAGATAGGAATGGTATGCATACAGATAGCCATTATTGTCAAAGTCCGGATCAGCAGCAAGTCCAAGCAGGCCACCTTCCCCTTCTTCATTAAATGGAGCAGTAAATTCAATCAGAGGTTCAGATGCCAGCTCTCCGTTCTCGATGACCCGAATGGTACCCGGTCGCTCTGTTACAAACATCCGTCCATCAGGCACGCTTACCAACTCCCAAGGTACATTGAGTCCGTCGACCAGCACGGAAGCCTCGTAAGGAATAATGGCATTTTCCTCCGTTTCTTCTTCACCGCCACTCGCACCGTCATTGCCTTCGCTCGCTGTCGTCTGCTCCTGACCTGTACCTTGACCCTGAGACGTCTGCTGTGATCCTGTCGTCGGGTCACCGGAAGCACAGGCGGTTAATAAGGCGATACTGAGTAACGAAGCATATAACGGAACGTTTAGTCGATTATTCATGATTACATCTCCCTTCTAATGTCGTTGTTATATCATGTAAATCCTGGTTTCAAGGACCGTCCATTTCCAACGTAAGTAAACGAGTAAATAAATCTAAGTAAGCAAATTAGCAATTCTACGCGGTTTCGCCCTGTATTACCCTTCCCTTCTGCTCCTCAAACGGGGAGTTGAAGCTAATTTCCAGGCATCATGGTCTCCCGTTTGGATTTCCGAGATATTCTTCTATAATAGAAAGATATATTAATTGAACTAAACATTTACACGAGAACGTAGAGGACAGAAATAACCTGAAGAAGCGGAGCTAAAAGCTTTCTGAAAGAAAGCTGCATCGGAAGCTTACGCTTCGCCTTTATCCCCGGATTTTCCCCTTTGAAAAAAGACATTCCAAAAAATCTGGGGATAACAGCGATCGGAAGGTTGTTCTGTCATCGGAGTGGCAAGTGTAAATATTCTTAAGTTCAATTTATATATAACGAACTGAAAGGTGGACGTATACACTCATGAATCAAACTCCTTTATCCCGGCTAGAAGCTGGTTTGTCTACGCAAGGATTGGACGCTATGCTGATCACGGATCCAAAACATATTTACTATTTAACCGGTTTTGCGAGCAATCCGCATGAACGTTTCCTCGGGCTTGTTCTCGCACGCGGCGAAGATCCGCTGTTGATCGTGCCCGCACTCGACGAGGAAGCCGCCGCAGCCGCTTCTTCGGTATCCAACATTGCCACGCATTCAGACACGGACAATCCTTACGCTTTGTTTGAGCGTTATCAGGGACGTCTGGGCCGCGTGGGACTCGAAAAAGAATACGTGACGGTCGCACGTTACGAACAGTTGACCGCCGCGCTAGGCGCAGGCAACTTTGAAGATGTCGGCCCTCTGCTTCGCACCTTGCGTGTGAAAAAAACACCGGATGAAGTGGCACGTATTCGCCACGCCATTCATCTGATCGAAGAGACGCTTCGCCAGGGACTGTCCCACGTTCGTACAGGCGTAACCGAAATTGAACTGGTTGCCGAGATGGAATATCAGATGAAGAAGCTGGGTGCAGACGGTCCTTCCTTTGATACCATGGTTCTTACTGGACCCAAAACAGGTCTGCCGCACGGCACCCCGGGCGATCGCAAGCTCCAACACGGGGATCTCTTGATGTTCGATATGGGTGTCTACGCTGGCGGGTATGCATCGGATATTACACGCACATTTGCCTTTGGGGACATTTCACCTGAACTCCAAACCATCTATAATACCGTGCTCGCAGCAAATGAAGCTGCCATTCGTGCTGTGAAGCCCGGCGTCACCTGTGCGGATATTGACCGTGCGGCGCGTCAGGTTACGGAAGAAGCCGGATATGGCGAGCGCTTCCTGCACAGAGTCGGACATGGAATGGGTATTGACGTGCATGAGTATCCTTCACTGCATGGTCAGAACATGGACATTCTGGAGGAAGGTACGGTATTTACGATTGAGCCGGGCATTTATGTCACTGGCGCAGGCGGTGTGCGTATCGAGGATGATGTACTCGTGACCGAAAATGGCGTCGAAGTGCTGACAACCTATCCAAAAGAGCTGCAAATTCTGACGGACTAATCCTTATTGGCCATAACCAAAAGTCCCGCGAAACCATGAATGCATGGCTTTGCGGGACTTTTGTGTTTCGATTCAGCATTCTGCGGACGAACTTAACGACAAGTCTAGGCTTCATCCTTGAATTTAAAGCTTCGTGCAGCATATAGAAACGGCGTTCCTACCGCGGTCAATACAAATTTGATCACGTACGTCGTCAGGAAAATTTCAAGCCAGACATCCCATGGATAGATGAACGCAAAAGCGATCGTGCAGAATACCAGCGTATCCACAAACGAACTGATAATCGAGCTGCCGTTGGTACGTATCCACAACTGATTGCGCCCAGGCGCCACCTTACGCAGCCAAGTGTACAGTCGTACATCCAGAAACTGACTGATGAAATAGGCTGACAGACTTCCGAGTGCAAGACGTGGCAGCATACCAAACAATTTTTCCATCGACTCCTGTGCAAAGTCCGTAGACGCCGGCTCAAAGAACAATACCATCTGCATCAGCACTGTCGTCATGATCAATGTGAAGAACCCGAACCATACGGCTTTACGCGCCTCACCTGGTCCATACTTCTCATTGAGCAGATCACTGGTCAGATACATACTGACATACATTGTATTGCCCAGTGTCAGAACGATACCCATAATATCTATCGTTTTGGTCACCTGAATGTTGGCAATGACTGTTGCCACACCGATCCAGGCATAAAGACCCTTTTTACCGAACAAGCGGTAACACAAAAGGAAAAATCCATACGTTACGAGAACGAAAAGCGCTCCCCATCCTAAATTAAACACAAATCATACACTGCCTTCCTAGTTTTGATTACGCGGGATGGTTACGAACCGCGGTTTGGCTCCGGGCCAAAACATGATTACTCTATCACATTTCCCCAAGGTTGAACAGCACTAAATAACTCCAAGCCTAATCGAGTAGCTACTATCCTACTATATTCCTCCCGTGTATCGAAAAAGGAGACTGCTTCACACACCGTACACAGTACAATTTGATTGCCGCAAAAAAACCGCCCTCCGGGTTAACCCGAAGGACGGCTGATCAGGCTTATGGTATTCATGTGTTCACCCGCATGCCAGAGGTGAAAAGAGAGTCCGGATCAATTACACTTGAATCGCGGAATCCAGATCACGGCTTTGATCATTAAATGTATCCTGATCGTTTTCTTTCAAAATCTTACTGGATACGAGACCTGCGGTCATCGAATCGTTCACGTTCAGCGCCGTACGACCCATGTCGATGAGCGGCTCAACCGAGATCAGCAATCCTGCCAAAGCTACCGGCAGGTTCATCGTGGACAACACGATCAGGGAAGCGAAGGTTGCCCCGCCGCCTACACCGGCTACGCCGAATGAACTGATTACGACTACCAGGATCAGCGTAATGATGAAATCCCAGCTCATCGGGTCGATCCCGACCGTAGGAGCAATCATGACCGCCAGCATGGCCGGATAGATCCCGGCGCAGCCGTTTTGACCAATAGTAGCCCCGAAGCTTGCCGACAGGTTTGCAATCCCGTCCGATACGCCCAGCTTCTTCGTTTGTGTTTCCACATTAAGCGGAATCGCTGCCGCACTTGAACGGGATGTGAAGGCAAATATCAGCGTTGGCAGAACCTTTTTCACATACGTAATTGGATTGAAGCCAAAAAGTGAAATAATAATCAGGTGGATGATGAACATCACGATCAACGCCACGTAGGAAGCAATGACAAATTTGATCAGCTTCAGAATCTCATCCGGGTTGGTTGTCGCGGTTACCTTGGTAATCAGCGCCAGAATCCCGTATGGCGTCAGCCTGAGCACCAGCGTTACAATCCTCATAACCACTGCATATACCGCATTAACCATGCCGCGGAACGTTTCCGCCTGCTGTGGTTTTTTACGATCCAATCCGAGCACTGCTACTCCGATAAAGGCCGAGAAAATAACAACTGCCAGTGTAGATGTACGACGTTCTCCGGTCATGTCCGCGAACGGATTCGACGGGATGAACTCCAGTACTTGTTGTGGAATCGTCTGGTCCTTCACGTCAACGAGACGTTCCTCCATCTTCTGCCCCTGTGCAAGCTCTCTGTCTCCACCCTCAATCTCAATGGAAGTCAGGTTGAAGCTCAAGCTCGTCACAATACTCACGCTTGCGGCAATCGCCGTCGTGATGAGCAGGATGGCGATAATCGAAAGGCTCATTTTACCGAGATTCTGCTTGCCTTTCAGATTCATGATAGCCGAAATGATGGAAACCATAATTAGTGGAATCACGACCATTTGTAACAAACGAACATATCCTGAACCGGCCAGATTAAACCAATCGACCGACTTGGTAATGATGTCAGAATCAGACGTGTAGAGCAGTTGCAGAATGACGCCGTAGACGACCCCGATGCCCAGACCCGCAAATACACGCTTCGTAAAGGAAATATGTTTCTTCTGCATCCAGAACAGGACACCTAGAAGAGCGAGCATAACCACTACGTTCAAAATGATTAAAAAGGTATTCATTTGTATAAATCCTCCTCAGTGTGAGTAACCGGATATTCCGGTTTTCTACTCGCTCAAAAGCGATATTCAACAATATATCACATAACAAACTATTCTGGTAGGTATTAATTGATATTATGTAATATGTATGTAATCAATTCATCTATTTCTGAAAAAAAACCACCGAATCGCGAAAATTGTTGTATTCAACCTCAGGTTAATTTTGTAATATAGGTATATCCGCTTATTCCCAAGTTTTCTCAACGTGAAAATTAGGCCTTTTTTCGTTGGTAATTAGTCTTACGATAACGGAAAAGCGACAATGTTAATGAACATGACGTGAAAGGATGATTATATGTTTCGAAATCGCACCGTTGCTGGTAAAATCAGAGGCACGTTGTTCCTCGTACTGCTGGTTGCTTCCCTGTTGTTCAGTATTAGTTTCTATGCTGTCTCTATGAATATTATGCAAAGCTACGTGCTTCCACAGTTCGACAAGGTCCTGAACACGTCGATTCAGGATATATACAAGAACACATCGGCTTCTAAAATTTTACAGGTTCAAAGTGGCGGCGCAGGTTCCGATGGTGCAGCACTGACCGTTGAATCCTACTTGGCTGATAAAGCAAAAGAGCATAGTCTGGACGCGGCCTACGTCGTGGCTATACAGGATGGCAAAGCTACCGTTGTGATCGCGAATACCTCCTCAGGCATGAAAGCCGGAGATGAGATTAAAGCAGAAGCAGCAATGAATGCGGCCATTGAGAAAAAAGAAATGGAAATCAGCAACGTTTATGTCGATTCCTTCGGTGTACATAAAGGAGCCTTTATTCCGATCGCAGGAAGTAACATGATCATGGGCGTTAGTATGGATGCCCAGTTCATTCAGGACAAAATTGCCCAGATCTTCTGGTTATGCCTCGGAATTACCGCCCTGGTTTTCCTGCTTGGCTGGCTTATCTCCACAAGCATGATCAAGCGAGTAACCAAACCGATCATTCAGCTTGTTCAGCATAGCAAGCAGATATCAGAAGGTGATCTGACTGCCGAACTTCAGATTAAAGGCAAGGATGAAATTGCACAGCTTGCTCTAAGCTTCCAGATGATGACCCATAATTTGAAAGAAATGATCAGCCGCGCACTCACGACCTCCAATGAAGTTGTGGAAGGCTCCAATGATTTGCTCAAACGGGTAGAATCCATGTCCGGTATGGTGCAAGACTCCAGCCGTTCTGCGGAAAGCGCCGAAAAAGGCAGCGTAAGCATCGCTTCCAGCGCAGCCGAAAATGCAAGAGCCATGGAAGAAATCACGCAAGGTATTATGCATATTGCCTCTTCCTCTGCCGAAGTTTCCGAGCAGATCGGAGACGCTGCAAATGAAGCTGTTAACGGTAACCGACTGGCACAGGATGCCGTTCAGCAAATGGAACGTGTTGGCCAGACCGCGAGTGAGTCACTGCGCTATGTCGAAACGATGAATGAACGCTCGATCGCCATAGGTACCATTGTTGAATCCATTTTTGAGATCACCAGACAGATTAACATGCTGTCCCTCAACGCTTCCATTGAAGCAGCACGTGCAGGGGAGCATGGACGCGGATTCGCCGTCGTTGCTGGAGAAGTACGTAAGCTGGCGGAACAATCCAAGACGGCTACAGAGGAAATTTCTGATTACCTGGGTACCATCCGTGAAGACGCCGAACGTTCGGTTGATGCCATGAACCGTGTAACCCAAGAGATTGGATCAGGTACTCACGTGGTTCAACAAGCAGGCTCCGCGTTCCAGCAGCTTAACGAATTAATTCAGAACGTCAATCTGACGATTCAGACGGTATCAGCCTCTACCCAGCAAGTATCTGCTGGAGCAGAAGAAGTCAGTGCTTCCGTGGAAGAAACGGCTCAGATTACGTCCAAGTCTCGTCAAAGCATGCAGCAGATTGCAGTTACAGCAGATCTTCAACTGAATGAGATGGATTCCCATTCGAACACCGTACGTCATTTGCATGAGCAAGCGGTAGAACTGCAGTCCGCCATGAAAAACTTCAAAATAAACTAACCGGAATACCTTTAACCCATTATTCCCATATTCGAATCAAACCTTAACATTAGGTACACAAATACCCCCGTACTCAGCCTCGTTCCAGATTTCAGGGAACGTTGCGACGCATGGGGGTATTCTTTTGGACTGCACATGATATAAATTGAACTAATGTATATTTACACGCACCACTCCGATGACAGAACAACCTTCCGATCACTGTTACCCCCAGATTTTTTGATTCACTTTTACAAAGGGTACAATCTGGGGATAAAGGCGAACGCTTCGCTTCTTCAGGTTATTTCTGTCCTCTACGTTCTCGTGAAAATGTCTAGTTTAAATTCATATAGAATGCAGTTTTTTTATTATGGCGCCTTAACACCCATAATCTCGTATACCCGCTGCATATCCAGTGCAGATCGCAACGACTCGGCTACACGTTCAAACTCCATTTCCTTACGTTCACTTGCGCTGTACGTCTCCAACAGCGGAGCAAGCCCTTTTCCTTCGCGAAGACCGTTGAGCCATGAACGCCGGAACTGATCACTTTCAAATAAACCATGCAGGTACGTTCCCCACACTTTGCCGTCTATCGTGCCCCAGCCTTCATTAAAGGATGGACCTCCTGCATGGGCAATTTCAAACAAGGCCGTTACACGTTCAGGCTCAAGGCACTCGGTAACGCCCATATGAATCTCGTATCCATTGATGGGTAATGAGCTTTCGTCATCGCGTTCCTTGGGCAAACGAATTGCATGATGACCGTGTAGATGCCCTGAGGCTCTCGCCGTTTGTTTGTTTTGAAGGAACGTTGTCGATAGCGGCAGCCATCCCAATCCATTGGCTTCCTGAATCTGATTCGCTTCCACAGCAAACGGATCTTTGAGATGCTGACCGAGCATTTGATATCCACCACATATCCCGATAAGTTGAACATGTTCACGCTCCGTCTGGCTAGCGATCGCTTGCTCCAGTCCTGAGGCACGCAGAAATGCCAGATCTCCAATCGTATCCTTTGTACCCGGAAGCAGAATGGCATCGGGTTGCCCCAAATCATCGGGAGAAGTCACGTATCGCACATTCACATCCGGTTCCCTGGAAAGGGCGTCAAAGTCTGTAAAGTTGGAAATTCGCGGATAACGAATTACCGCAAGGTCCAGCTCCTGCTCACCGGATTTGCCGTGTCGCATGGAGTCCAGCACCACGGAATCTTCCGCTTCAATCTGAATATCACTTATGTAAGGCAACACGCCCAATACAGGAATGCCTGTCCGTTCCTCAAGCCAGTCCAATCCAGGCTGCAGCAAGGACAGGTCTCCACGAAACTTGTTGATGATGAATCCTTTTACACGCTGAGCCTCATGCGGCTCAAGCAGCTCCAGTGTACCTACAATGGAAGCAAAGACCCCGCCACGATCAATATCCGAGATCAGAATAACCGGAGCATCCGCCCAGCCCGCCAAATTCATGTTAACGATGTCCCGATCCTTCAGATTAATCTCCGCAGGACTGCCCGCGCCTTCCATCAGCACGATATCGTACGTCGCGCGTAGTCGATTCAGCGCATCCATGACCGTCGCCTTGGCTTCAGGTAGAAAATGCTGCCTATAATCCCAAGCACTCATCTGCGCAAGCGGTACACCGTGTACGACAATCTGGGAATGCATATCCCGAATCGGCTTGATCAGGATCGGATTCATGTCCGTCGTCGCTTCAATGCCGCACGCCTCAGCCTGCGCCCCCTGGGCTCTTCCGATTTCCTTGCCGTCTTCCGTGACGTAGGAATTTAGCGCCATGTTCTGTGATTTGAACGGGGCTGGCCTGAATCCGTCCTGCTTGAATATTCGGCATAGCGCCGTCGTAATTACGCTTTTCCCCACATCCGATGCCGTCCCTTGCAGCATTAATACTGCCGCCGTTTGTTCGGACGTTTGTACAGACGTATCTTCCACGTTCCCACACCTCAGCTCTCCGCGTTATATCAAAAAGAATCCCTGTAACAGACTAAGTACCGTTAGCAGTGCGGCTTCCAGCAACTCATTCATAGCCCCATACGTGTCCCCTGTAAGTCCGCCCAGCCGTTCACTGATACGCCCGGCAACGAATTTGCCAATCACATAACCGGCCAGTGGCACCGCAAGGATCGCTGCAACGGGATATAGCCACCATGGTAATGTCCCCAACCCATTCTCTGTCGCAAACACCTGGAACATGGCTGTATCCGGTTGGAAGATCCATACCGCTGCCAACGTGATCACACCTGCCAGAATGGTAAGTCCTACTGCAGAGCTGCGCGCACGCTGGACTTCCTTCCGGTCTCCCAGCCCCTTGAACAGGACAGCAAGCCCATCGTCCTTCCGGGCATTCGGCCAGGCCGCCATGGCATACACCATGAACCAGCGGCTCCAGATCAGCGGCAGGATGAGCAAAGCTCCATAGGCCCAATTCCCACGCGCGATAAAATCAGCAATCAAAGCTGCTTTCATCATTAACAGAAGCACACAGGCGATCACGCCCATGGCCCCTACACGACTGTCTTTCATAATTTCCAGCATTCGTTCACGGGTGCGATAACTGAGCAGTCCATCTGCCGTATCCATCCACCCATCCAGATGAAGACCCCCGGTTAGCCATACCCATAGCGTCAAAGTTAATACCGCCGCCGGAAACGATGGAAGCAGCGCACCTGTCAGGGCTCCGCCTAACCAGACGCACAATCCAATGACCGCGCCAACCAGCGGGTAATACACTACACTCTCCCGCAATAATGGCGGGACGAAATCAATCTGCAATTTCACCGGGAACCGGGACAGAAATTGAAAAGCGGCCGCAGCCGCATGTTTTTGTTCCAAATCGCCTTTACTCATAAACGGTACTCCTTGCTTTTCAGCTCCATCGGAATGCCCACAGTCACCAGAAACACTTCACGGCAAATCGCGGCAATCCGCTGATTGAGAATGCCCGCCAAATCCCGATATCTTCTGCCCAGCGCATACTCTGGTACAATGCCATCGCCCACTTCGTTGGTAACAAGCACGAGCAGACCCGGATACGACTGGGTGGCCGCTACCAGTGCGTCCATATGATCATACAGTATCTGTTCAGGCTCATGTTCATGCGCTAACAGCACATTGGTCAACCACAGTGTCAGACAATCCACCAAAATGGTCGGTGCAGACATACCCGTATGGGACTCTCCCATTTGTGTAATGAATTCAGGCAGTGCCAGCGGTTCCTCCACCGTATGCCACAGATATCCTGCTTCATCCCGCTGATTCTGATGCAGACGTATACGCTCGCGCATCTCATCATCATAAGCCTGAGCCGTAGCCACATACCAGGCCTCGGAGGATCGCTGCATACAGAGACGCTCTGCAAACGAGCTTTTGCCACTCCGCGCCCCGCCCGTCACGAGTATACTCATGGGGATTCCTCTCCTGAAACGGATGAATCAGCAGAAGCGGATGAAGCGTCATTAGGTTGAGTCTCCGTCGTGCCATCCGACACGCCAGCACTCGCAAATGTCGCCATCTCGCTGAGAATACGGCATGAGGCATCAATCAGATGAAGACTGAGCACGCCTCCGGTGCCTTCACCCAGACGCATGTCCAGATCCAGCATCGGTTTCAGGCCAAGCTCACGCAGCAACGCTGCATGTCCACTTTCATGCGATGTGTGGGAAGCAATCATGTATTCTGTACTCACCGGAGCAAGCTGCCTTGCAATCAACGCCGCAGCGGTGGAGATAAATCCATCCACGACAACGGGGCATCCGTTTGCAGCGGCAGCGAGAATCACGCCCGTCAGTCCGGCAATCTCCAGTCCGCCTACTTTGCACAGCACATCGAGTGCATCGTCTGCATCCGGAGCGTTCACGCTGAGAGCCTGGCTGACCACTGCGGCTTTGCGCTGCAAACCGGCATCATCCACGCCTGTTCCCCGACCCACTGCTGAAGCAGGAGCTGTTCCCGTTATAGCACACATCACTGCCGCACTAGCGGTTGTATTGCCGATGCCCATCTCTCCGGTCACAAACAACTGCGTCCCCTTCGCCACCTCGTTCGAGACCACTTCGGCCCCTGCAAGGATGGCCTGAATCGCTTCGTCCCGGGTCATTGCAGCACCCTTCGCCATGTTGGCTGTGCCTTTGCGGACTTTGCGCGAAACCAGATCCGGATGATCCAGATCGGCATTTACGCCAATATCCACACAGATTACATCAGCTCCAGCGTGGCGAGCAAGGACATTGACAGCCGCTCCCCCCGCCAGGAAATTCAGGACCATCTGTGGAGTCACCTCAGCAGGAAAAGCACTAATCCCTTCTTCAACCACCCCATGATCCGCAGCCATAACGATGACAGCTCTGCGATCAAAGCAAGGACGAGTCTTACCCGTGATTCCCGCCAGACGAATAACCAGCTGTTCCAGCTTGCCCAAACTGCCGGGTGGCTTCGTCAATGCATCCACATGTGCGGAGGCTTCCGCCGCCACTTTCTCTTGTGGACCTACGATCCGACCCATTAACTGTTCCAACACCTGTTCATTATTCATACGGCCAGCACTTCCTTTATTAAAAATACGGGGTCACCCCCGCTTCGTTCACTTCTTCTCCCGCCTCAGCAACAGCTGTGGCAATCCATTGTCGGGATGACTCACCATCGCTGGACTCACCCGGAATATCTCCCGAATGTTCTCTTCCGTCATCAATGAATGGGGTGTACCCTTTCCGACTACGCATGTTCCGTCTCGCAGTGCCAGAATGTGGTCGCAAAATTGCGCGGCCAGGTTCAGATCATGCAGTACCGCCACAATCGTAATATGATTTTTTTGACGCCATGCCGATAATAACTCCATAAATTGCAATTGATATTTGATATCGAGAAAGGTGGTTGGTTCATCCAGCAACAACAGCCGTGGTTCCTGAGCCATGACTTTGGCAAGCGCAACCCGCTGCCGTTGTCCTCCACTAAGCGCATCCAAAGGCCGTTCGGCCATGTCACTTAAACCCAACTCCTCCAGCACCCGATCGACTACTGCCGCTCCATCCGACGTTTCTTTTCCGAGCCAGTTCTGGTAAGGGTAACGTCCCATCTCGACAACATCCCTTACAGGATAGGAAATGGCAGGCAGGCCATCCTGCTGTAAGACCGCAATCATGCGCGACAATTCTTTACGGTTGTATGAGGAGATATCCTGGCCATCAATCTGTATGCTGCCTGCGCTCGGATGTTCGGTTCCGGCAAGTAGCTGAAGGAGAGTCGATTTGCCGCTGCCGTTTGGGCCAACAACGCCCCACCACTCACCCTCTTTGACTTGCCAATCCACCGCATGCAGAGCCTGATGGTTACCATACATTTTACCAGCTCCTGTGACCTTAATCATCGGCCGGTTCTCGGTAAGGTCTGTTCTCACGAACATACTCATGGCATCATCCCTTTCCGCAGCTTTTTGTTCCGATGCAGCAAATAAGCGAAGAATGGTGCTCCAACAAAGGCCGTCACTACCCCCAGTGGAATTTCGGTCGGTGCCAGCAATGTGCGTGCAATCGTATCTGCCCAGACCATGAAGATCGCTCCCCCAATCGCGGACAAAGGCACCAGCAATCGATAATCGGGTCCCACGATGAGCCGAAGAATATGCGGAATGACCAGTCCGACGAAGCCAATCACGCCCGATACGGAGACAGCGCCTGCCGTAAGAAGCGTACCCACAGCCAGTACCGACAACTTTAATCCGTCAACCCGAACCCCGATATGCGCGGCCTGACGTTCCCCCAGGGCAAGCACATTCAACGAACGCGCACGGCTCCAGAGGAAGATTAGTCCCAGCACAAAATACGGGAAAAGGATGGCCGTATACGACCACCCACGCAGTGACAGACTCCCCATCGTCCAGTATATAATTTCATTGATGGTCTGTTTCGACATCGTCGACAGGAAGGAGACGACTGCTCCCAGGAAACTTTGCATGACCACCCCAGCCAGAATCAGGCTGTGTGTTGGTATTTTGCGTCCCTCACGAGCGAGGGCCAGCACAAACCACAGTGTGATTACTCCCGTCAGAAATGCGACCAGTGGCAGGGTCCAGATTCCAATCAGTGCATACTGTAATCCGAAGAAAATCAGAAAAGCCGCACCCACCGATGCACCGGACGATACGCCCAGCGTAAACGGATCAGCCAGAGGGTTCCGAAGAACCCCCTGGAATCCCGTTCCCGCAATCGCCAGTGATGCACCTACAAGTACGGCCAGCAGTACACGTGGAAATCTGACCTTCCATATAATTTGTTCTGCTGCTGTATTCCAGTCAGGAACAATCCAGTCGCCCAGCCAGGGAATGCGATGAAGCAAGATGCCCGCAATGTCCCGGACAGGCAGGGCAACCGAACCGATGCCCGTGCAGATGAGCACGGTTAACACAAGCAGCACCATTCCGGCCGATCCGTACACTGCCAGCTTTTTACTCATTTGAACAAGTCAGGGTAGATCGCTTTGGCTACTTCTTTCAGACCTTGGGTTACCCGTGGTCCCGGACGGCTCAGCAGGTTGGCATCCAGACCGATAACTGCATCATTTTTCACAGCCGTGATTTGATCCCAGCCGCTGCGGGCTTTGATGATTTGATCCAATGTTTTGGAATTTTCATCAATGACATCGTTCGCATACAGAATCACATCCGGATTGGAAGCAATAACATTCTCTTCGTTAATCTCATACCAGCCTTCTTTGTCCGAAGCGATGTTGTTACCTCCGGCCAAGGTGATCAATTCATCCATGAATTCACCTTTACCCACAGTCCAACCTGGGGAGAACTCAACATATACTTTTTTCTTCTCTTCCGGTTTAACCGCTTTTACAGCCTCAGTGACATCAGACACATCCTGTTTCATCTGGGTGATGATCTCCTGTGCCTTTTCCTGATGATCGGTGATTTTACCAAACGTTTCAATGTTGGTCATCACATCATCCACTGATTTGGGATTTGTTTTGAAAATGGTAATGCCCAGATCACGCAGTTTCTTCACAGACTCTTCGCTCATCGAAATACCTGTAAATACGATGTCTGCTTCAGCAGCAATGATCGATTCTTCGTTAGGCTTCGTTATGCCGCCCATTTTTGGTTTTGCCGTAGCTGCTTCCGGATAATCGTCATAGTCGGATACCCCTACGATCTGCTCGTCCAATCCCAGTGCGAACAGGGATTCCGTTTCAGCCGGAGATACAGATACGATTTTGGCTGGGGCTTTGTCAAACGTAAACGATTCACCCGTAGCATCCGTAACCGTGATTGGATATTGTGTTTTGAGATCTGTTTGTGCCTGCCCTTGGGATTGCTCCTGTGCAGGTTGTGAGGTTCCCGTACCCTCTTTCGTTGCCGTGCCACATCCGGCCAAAGCCAGTGCCAACATCGCTGCACTTAGCAGGGACGCCGTGCCTTTCCATGTCTTGAAATTCATTGTGTTCGTTCTCCCCTTCTCTATCAGCTCTAATTGAGTAGTGCTCCTGTCTCGATTCCCTTGAATTTGTGTTCCTATATAAGTTGATCCAGTAAAACTTTACTAGGCCACTACGATTGCAGTACCATCTTCCGATCGCTGTTATCCCCAGATTTTTTTGATCCCCTTTTTGAAAAGGGAAAATCCGGTGATAAAGGCGAACACTTCGTTTCTTCAGATTGGTTCTGCACTCTTCGTTCTCTTGTAAATATTCGGTTCATCTTATATGAAAAAATAAAATCCCCAATCCTTAGGTCAGGATCAGGGATGACGTCTCGCATGTGGCGATCAGCACATGCCAGCTTAACGCTGTACATGCACAGAGAACTGCCCGAAACGCTGTCCTTTCCTCGAAGGAACACCGGCTTGTACGTCCAGGGCAGGTAACCTGACTTACAGGAATTCATCCTGATTTACAGTGGCGGGACCGTGCCGGATTTACACCGGCTTCCCTATTTCACCCGTTTGCTGTTCATAGTCTGATAAGAAACCATGAAACATTGCTGCATGCACGCGGGACCCTTGGTCGCTAATATAGTTTAACCATTCAAGTGAGCATCCTGCATCCTTGGCAGGGGTTATTGCGCCCCTATCCGATGATGCACTTGCTAAGTCACACTTCTGTTGTGATTATAGGTTATATTGTACATCCTTACAACCTGATTTATGGAAAAGTCAATCGGGTTCCAACCCAGCTGTCCCCATCGCCATCCAGCCGAATCTTTATCGCTTGTCCTGGTATCACCTGCGTATCCCAGAATCCTTGATGCGGAATGAGACGTGATACCATATAACGAATAACACCGCCATGCGTAATCACGGCTACCTTTGGCACGTTTGTATTGTCAGAATGCAATATTAGTGAAAAGGACAACAGACTCTCTTCCAGAAATGAATCAATCCGCGCAGCAAATGCCTTCCATGGCTCGCCCTTCGGGGGCGTCACCTCTTGTGGGGCATAGATCCAGTTCCGGTACTGTGGATTGTCCTTGAGATGATCATAGGTCAATCCCTCCCACTGACCAAAGTCGATCTCCCTTAGACGGGCATCAAGCTTGGCCTGTCCCGCTTGGGACGGTGCAATGTGAGTGAGTGTCTGCTGGCAACGCAGCAGATCACTGCAATACAGGGCGTCCCATGTGACATTGCTGATCTCTTCGCGCAGCAGAGCCAGCTCCTGTTCTGCTTCTGGCAGCAGACCGATGTCGGTATGCCCGAGATATCTTTTTTCCAAATTCCACGCCGTTGTACCATGACGTATCAATACAATTTCTCGGCTTTGTATTCCACTCTGTCCAGCTTCTATATCCATAGCAGTGCACCTCCAGCGGCCCATATCCCTAGGGTGACCAGCCAACATAATAAAACAAAAGAACCTGCTGACCAAAACATAAGTCTTGTTGTTCGTACAATATCTTCTGCTTCCATCTGACGTGACGGCTCGCCCATATAAGCGCGAAATGAAGCCACTCCGTGGTACACGTTATGACCGCCAAGTCTTATGCCCAGCGCTCCGGCCACTGCTGACTCGGGAAATCCGCTGTTGGGGCTTGGGTGCAGCCGTGCATCCCGGGATACCATGCGCGCTGCCCCTCTCGCATCCAGTTTCATGAACCAGGCTCCAATGATCAACAGCAAGGCGGTAAGCCGTGCGGGAATCCAGTTGGCCCAATCATCCAGACGGGCAGATGCCCAGCCGAGATGAAGATATTTTTCATTTTTATAACCTACCATGGAATCTAGCGTATTCACGGCCCGATAAGCCATGGCAAGCGGTGCACCGCCAATCAGGGCATAAAACAGTGGAGAAACGATGGCATCCACGATATTCTCGGCAACTGTCTCCACCGTTCCCCGCACAATCTCCGGTTCATCCAGATGGGCCGTATCACGCCCTACAATCATGCCCAGTGAACGTCTCGCCGCAGGCCAATCCTGTTGACTCAGATGGCGGTAGACTTCCATGCCTGCATCCTTCAAACCTTTGGAAGCAATGGTGGTTGCGATCAACACCACTTCAGCCACAACCGCAATGGCAGGATGAATGAGGCCCAGAACATATACCAATCCCCAGGTGACTGCAAAAGCGCCCCCTGTAATCAAAAGGGGAAATAACACGCCAGCCCTTTTCAGGGCCTGGTTTGAGTCCACCCGTGACCTTATCGCCCGCTCCAGTGCAGAGATGGCCTTGCCCATACCAATCACCGGATGAGGAATCCAGCGCGGATCTCCGATGCAGCGATCCAGTATGTATGCCCCTATAATAATCCAGGCTCCGGCCATTCCCGTCCAGATCGGCCAGGAAGCCCATTGATGCAGCAGAGATGTCATTGCTTGTTATTCCTCTCTTTCCACTCCTGCGCGGCTTGCAGGCTTTCCGTGATCGTGTCATACACCAGCCTGCCGATCGCTGCACCCATTACCGTAGCCGTTCCGGCGTAACTGATGAACGGTTTATTTTCTTCAGCCTGACTTACCGCGAGTACGATGGCATCCGTTGTTGTTCCGGTTGCCATCAGACCATTCTCTGAATCCACCACACCGAAATCAGCTAACGCAGCGGCCTTTGCTTCTACCGCAGTCTGAATGGCATTCACCATCGCTCCGGCGGTCATTCGCCCGTTCATCCACAACATGATATTGATCGTACCGGGGGTGTAGCTTGAAACTGAGCTTTTCCCAAGTTTCGGAGGCATGGTCTCATGCCCCACCTCATTTCCCTCAGCATCAAACACAGTTCTTGCAGAACCTGCCCGTGCAGCGTTGGATACCCCTGCTGTCGTACAGCAGAGTAATCCGAACTCATCGCTTTCGTATTCCTGGATAGCCGTGTGCTCCAATTGAACCGCAGTCAGAAGTCCGCCGCATTGATCCTGCTGCTCTTGCCATTCACTCAATAGATCGGCAATATCACGCGGTGGATCGTCACACCGATAATGTCTGTCCACATAGATGTTGAATATACGGTCCAGTTCAATCATGCCGCCCCCATACACGGCACTGGAAAGTGCTTTTACAACAGAGGGGCTTGAGACTTTAATATGTCTTTCATGTACAGAGATGTTTAGTCCCGGCCACACAGAAGATCTATATTCGTTATAGTCTGTTTGTACATCGGTGCATTGCTTATAAGCGTTATAGAATGGCAGTGCCATCGTTCTGTCCCCCTGCCTCTAGTCCGGTTGTCGTGTCAGGCTCCATTACATTTCCCATGGTCTCCAGCAAACGCCCGTTAGCCTCCGCGTCCTTGACTGCAAAGCGTACATGCCGCTCCCCAAGTCCCGGATACATGGCACAGCTCCGGATCAGTACACCGCGTTCACCGAGAGCAGCCTGCATGGATGTTGCTGTCCACGGCTCTGGCAGAGCTGCCAATATAAAGTTCGCTTCCCCTCGCGTCACCTTACATCCCAAAGCCTCCAGCCCTGTCGTTAATCTCTCCCGCTCGCAGGACACCAGTGCCACGGTCTCCTGTTCAAAATTCTCTCCACTGCGTAGACAGGCTTCTCCTGCAATCAGCGCCAGCCCATTCACACTCCAGGTCACTTGCTTCTCAGTCATGTCATGAATCAGCTCGGGACGACCCAGCGCATAGCCCAATCGCAAGCCTGGAATCGCGTAAAACTTGGTCATCGAGCGAATAATGATCACTTGGGGGTACTCTTTCAATCTGGGCGCAAGCGATTGCCGCTGTGACTCAGGAATAAAGTCCATAAATGCCTCATCTATTACCAATGTTATACCTATTATCTCCGCTTTACGCGCAAGTCGCTGTAGAACCTCAACCGGATACTGTACTCCATTGGGATTGTTCGGCTGTCCAAGGAAAAGCAAGTCCACCCGTTCCATCAGCTTTTCGATATCCTCTGATTCTGCTCTCCAGTCCAGTTCTTCCCGTCCTTGAACATAATGGACTTCCGCTCCAAATTGTCTGGATAATGCACTGTACTCCGAAAAACCTGGCTCTACTGTGCCTACTCTACGTGGCGCAAGTCCAAGCAGGATTAGAGCCATGCTTTCCGCCGCCCCGTTGCCCACGGATATGTAATCCGGGGTTAAACCCAGTCGGTCACTGAGCAGCATTTTGAACGCCCTATGACCCGGATCGGGGTAACGAAGTACCGTCTGCCATCCATGCTCCAGAGCCTGCAGCACTTCCCGAGGTGGACCCAGTGGATTAATGTTCGCGCTAAAATCGAGGAAATCCGCAGCATTCCCTCCAAAACGTGCAGCGGCTGTCTCCACATCACCGCCATGTCCGAAAACTTCAATTAAACCGGTCATTCTGTCCGTCATCCTTTCTGCATGTCCTTTTTATTATGGATGTCGTGACAGTCAGGGGTCAATCCTGTTTTGCCTGTTCAAGCCCGTTCGAGCTGTAATTCCTTTGTGTCCTATCGACAATTCGTTTACAATAGAGAAGGAATTTCGATTCCGTAAAGCATCACTACATAAGGGATATTCTATCCCTCACATACATTAATGGAGGAATGACCATGCTGTTTGTTGATAACCAGGGCATTACAGATCCTTCTGTAAACCTCGCCATTGAGGAATACATTCTGAAGCATTTGCCGATGGATGACAGTTACTTGCTGTTTTACATCAACCGCCCGTCCATTATTATCGGAAAACACCAGAACACCATTGAAGAGATCAACATCGAGTATGTTCAGGATAACGGTGTTCAAGTCGTACGTCGTCTTTCGGGAGGCGGAGCCGTTTATCACGATCTGGGCAACCTCAATTTCAGCTTTATTACCAAGGATGACGGACAATCCTTCCACAACTTCCGCAAATTCACCCAGCCTGTGGTGGAAGCCCTGCAAGAGCTTGGTGTTAATGCCGAACTGACGGGACGGAACGATCTGCAAGTCGGAGAGAAGAAAATTTCGGGCAACGCCCAATTCTCTACGCGCGGTCGCATGTTCAGTCACGGCACATTGATGTTTAACCTGAACCTCGACCACGTCCAGGCTTCACTCAACGTGAATCCCGAGAAGTTCAAGTCCAAGAGCACCAAGTCCGTGCGCAGCCGGGTTGCCAACATTCGTGATCTGATTGACAGCAATCTGACCATTGAACAATTCCGGGACGAGCTGCTGCGTCACATTTTCCGCATGGAGCCACAGGACGTTCCTCAATATGAACTCACGGAGAAAGATTGGGACAAGATCAAGGAAATCTCCGCCGAGCGTTATAGCAACTGGGATTGGAACTACGGGCTTTCCCCGGAGAGCAATGTGAAGCATACACGCAAATTCCCTGTCGGCATTATTGATCTGCGCATGAATATCAAAGATGGACGCATTGAAGATGTCAAAATCTTTGGTGATTTCTTCGGCGTAGGCGATGTGGCGGATATCGAAGACATGCTGCGTGGCAAGCGTTACGAGGAATCCGAGGTACGTACTGCACTTGAGGGCCTGGATGTAAAACATTACTTCGGCAACCTGGAGCTGGAGGACTTTATTGGCCTCATTTTCCTGGAGGAGTAAAATTTAGATGTGAGTATAGTTTTAGAACGAATTCCAGAATTACACGTTAACGAAGAAGGCAGAATCAATCTGGAGAAGCGAAGCGTTCGCCTTTATCCCCGGATTTCCTCTATAAAGGAAATGGATTCAATGAAATCCGGGGATAACAGCGATCGAAAGATGAGTCTGCAGTCGGAGTGGTCTCGTGTAATGCTTATCCATTCGTTCGTTTTTATAGATACAGATAAAAAGGAGAGAAACACAGATGACCTACAAATTAATCGCAATTGACATTGATGATACTCTGATCAACGATAACAAGGAAGTAACGCCCGCAACACAGACCGCCCTGGAACAAGCGGTTGCTCATGGTGTGGTTGTAACTTTGGCAACTGGACGTGCCTATGCTTCTGCACAAGCACTCGCTCGTCAGACAGGACTGAACGTGCCAATCATTACGTATCAAGGTGCTTTGGTGAAAAACTTGCTGGACGAAAAAGTACTCTATGAGCGCTACGTTCCACAGGACGCTTCCCGCAAATTGTACGACTACTGCCTGGAGCATAATCTGCACCTGCAAACGTACATTGACGATAAATTATATGCCCGTGAAGAAAACGACAAGCTGCGTGATTACGCCAAGCTGAACGGTACGCAGTACCATATCGAACCGGATTTCATCAAAGTGATCGAGCAAAAAACACCGAAACTGCTCATCATTGATGAGCCAGACTACCTCGACGAAGTTGCAATTGACTTGCGCAAACTGCTCGGACCTGAAGTGCACATCACCAAATCCAAGCCATACTTCCTTGAAATCATGCATCATGAGGGAACCAAGGGCCATGCCCTTACGTTCCTGGCAGATCATTTTGGCCGCGAACTGAGCGAATGCATCGCCATCGGCGATTCCTGGAATGACCATGAAATGTTGGAAGTTGCGGGACTGGGTGTGGCGATGGGCAATGCGATCCCTGCTCTGAAAGAGCTGGCAGACTACATCACCGCGAGCAACAACGAAGACGGCGTGAAGCAGGTTATTGAGAAATTTGTGCTGAACGCAGAGTAAATGCTTCAGAGACAGAACAGCCCGGAGACCACAGTAGATTGTGGATTCCGGGCTGTTTTTCTATTCAGTCGTTGCTTCGATTACAACATTATAAAGTGGAAGTAAACCCAACACTCCGCCCCAGATAATCTTCATTCGTTACTTCGTTTCATTTAATTATTCTGATTACCGTACTTCTCGTCGAATTCGCGATTCCGCTCACGGATGTCATCCATCACCTTGCCATTGGATAAATCGGCTAATAGCCTAGGAAGCAGGAGCGTTACGCCTATGATGAATAAAAGAATGGACAAGAAAAGTCCAATGATGCCTCCCGTTTCAAAAGCCCCTTGCAAATAACGCCCCCACTGAGTTGACCAGCTCGTTACGTCAGGTAAATGCATAATAGTCCCAATATGAATAATGCCATAGAGCACAATTCCCGCAAACAATAACACAACACCGAGTCCCTGTCTGTTCAATGTGATGTCTCGCCTCATTCCTGCGTAAAATATATATTTCCTATTTTACCATGGATTTGGAAGTCTGACCCAATAGAGTTTTGCGTTTTCCTTTCTGCAACCAGCCCATCACTTTCTCATTCATCGCCAGCAAACCTGAAACGATCAGCGCAACACCGATCCACGTAATCCAGCTAACATGTTCATTGTAGAGAACCGCCCCAAGACCAACCGCAATGGGTGGGGAGATGTATAACCAGGTTGCTGGAAACAGCGGGTTGGTACGAGACATGATCCAGTAGAACAAGCTGTGACCAACCATCGAACCGACTACCGTCAGATAGATCAGAGATGATACCGCTGGCACCCAATCCAGTCCAGTTGTACTCCATGATTCTGTCACTGCGGAGAGCCCGGATAACAGCAGTCCTCCGTACATCATTTGCACCGCATTAATCGCTACAGGACTGGCCTCCTTAAACTGGTTAATGACCTTTTTGGAGTACAGTGCACCCGCCGAATAACAGACTTCACCCACCAATACGGCAATACAGCCCCATAACCACAGGGAATTTGCACCGATGGATACACCCGGCAATACAACGAGAATAACCCCGGCAAAACCGATCAGACAGCCCGCTATCATGCGTGCAGATGTCTTTTGACGCAACAATGCTGTCTGCATCACCATAATCATCAGCGGACCTGTTGCTGACAGAATTGCGCCAACACCAGAGCTCACATATTGTTCAGCCCAATATAAAGTCGCAAAGGTTCCGAACGTCAGTCCGGCCCCTGTCAGAAGCATCTCTTTCCGCCACAGTAAAGACAGGTTCACTTTCCCTTTCATCCACATCCATGCAAACATTAGAGCACCTGCAATAATAAAGCGTAGTCCGGCCGACAGAAAAGGCGGCATGCCTGCCTCCACGCCAATCTTAATCGCCAGAAACGTTGTTCCAAAAATAAGACACATTACGGTAAATGATAATCCAACCATGCTAGCCCCTCCTTCATCTGTTCTCCATCATATAGCACCGTATACAGAACAGAATGAATAAAACAGAACAGTTAGCTCTCATTTGCTGTTACAATGGAGTTCAAAAGGAGTGTGAGCGGGGTGGGCAAAGCCATGTTGATGACAGATAACAGCCTGAAACTATATGAGCAAGTGGTACATTATCTTGTTGTACGGATCGAAGCGGGAGAGTGGAAAGAAAATGAGAAGCTGCCGTCCGTGCGGAGCCTGTCTGAGCTGCTCGGCGTGCATCGCCTCACTGTTTTCAAGGCCTATCAGGAGTTAAAAGATCGCGGGAATGTATACGTCAAGGATAAGTCCGGTTATTATGTTAGTCCTGCTGACCCTTCTCCCGTGACAGACCAGGCCGATGACCCGGCAGTATCCGCTTGGCTGCATTGGGATTCACTTGCCCGCGTACAATCCCTTGAGGCGGAATTCCAATTTTCCAAATCATTGATTGATCCCGCCCTGCTGCCAAACCGATATTGGGGCGAGCTGATGCGGGATTTGCTGGATCTATATCCCCGTCTGCTTGGCACATACTCCACAATTCAGGGAGATCTGGAGCTGCGTATTGCCTTGGCAAGCCATCTGACGACGAGGGAACGCTTCTATCTCTCGGCCGATGAAGTGCTGATTACTTCCGGTGCACAGCAGGCCATTGATGTCATCTCTCGAAGTCTCGTCAGACCCGGTGACCGTGTACTTATGGAGAGGCCTACGTATGGGCCTGCGATGGAAATTTTTCGCAAACAGGGTGCAAAGTTGATTTTTACCGATATTCATACTGACGGCTACGATCTGGAACAGATTGAACGCCTTATGAAGCAAGAAAAACCAAGAGTATTTTATATGACGCCGACCTTCCAGAATCCTACGGGCATCAATATTCCAACCGAGCAACGCAAACAATTGCCTGAACTGGCGGAACAGTACGGATGTTTCCTGGTGGAAGACGACAGCACTTACGATATCTATTTCAAAGAAAAGCCTCCGGCGCCGATCTTCACATACGATACAACGGGGCATACGCTCTATATTCGCAGCTATAGCAAATATGTTGTGCCGGGTCTGCGAATTGCCGCCATTATGTGCCGTCCCCGGTTCATGCCTGGATTACAGGCTGTAAAGGCACTGACGGATAACGGATCACCTCTGCTGAATCAGAAGCTGTTCCTACGTTATTTCCAGTCGCCACGCATGCACCAGCACCTGTCCAAGCTGCGTACCGCCATTCAGCTACGGATGGAAGTCATGGAACAGTGCCTTCAACAAACCAATTGGACGTGGACACGCCCCGAAGGTGGACTTAACATCTGGGCAGAGCTTCCGGAAGGCGTGGATACAGGACGATTGCTTCACCGATGCATGGAGCATTCCGTTGCTTTTGTGCCGGGAACGGTGTTCGATCCTTCCGATGCGGACGCCAGTCGAAAATTGCGGCTTTCCTTCTCTTATGCTCACGAGCAGCAGATCCGGGAAGGCATGAGCAGACTCATTGCGCTGGCTGAAAATACCTGATGGCACGTTGCTGAGGTCAGCACTAGCTGATCGTCCAAAAGATAAAAGATATTCTCACTATACCAGTAAAAAAATTAAACATAACAAACCCGAAAGGCACTAAATAACCTTTCGGGCTGTGGCGTTTACTCAGTCCTATTATGTTAAACTAATCTGCGTTTCTGTTATCTGCAAGCAGCCTACGAACTGGATATGACCTTATCCACCAGTCCATACTCAACAGCTTCTGCCGCAGTCAGGAAGTAATCTCGATCGGTATCCTTTTCAATCCGCTCCATTGGCTGTCCCGTATGATCGGCAAGCAGCTTGTTGAGGCGCTGGCGGTGCTGGATAATCCGGTTCGCGTGAATCAGCATATCCGATGCCTGCCCTCGCGTACCGCCAAGCGGCTGGTGAATCATGATTTCACTGTTCGGCAGCGCCAGTCGTTTCCCTTTTGTTCCACCAACCAGCAGAATCGTACCAAAGCTCGCCGCCATGCCTGTGCAGATCGTGGAAATGTCAGGCTTCACGAATTGCATCGTGTCATAGATGGAGAAACCGGCGGTCACGGAACCACCCGGGCTGTTGATATACATCTGGATATCCTTCTCCGGGTCCTCTGCGGTCAGAAATAATAATTGGGCCACGATCGCATTGGCCATCTGATCCTCAATTTCCCCGGATACCATAATGATTCGATCTTTCAGCAATCGGGAATAAATATCATAGCTCCGCTCTCCGCGGGCTGTCTGTTCAACAACATAAGGTACCACGTTCATGCATTTTGCCTCCCCGGTTTATGCAACCATGCTGACCGTATATCCTCCCCCATACGACATGGAATTCGTACCGGAGCTTGAATAACTGTACATCACGGGTTGCATCGATTGAGACGGCAGAGTCTGCTGCAAAATCGTTCCCGCTACAGCCATCGGATCATCGGTCTGATTCAGGCATAAATCAATTAAACGGGCTGTATCACCGCTGCGGAATGCCAGTAAATAACTGCGCAGTTCCTCCCGGTTTTGTTGATTCTCATCCGCTTGATTTGTCTGATCAGAATCCGCTTCGTTCAGGCTGTGTCTCACTTTAGCCAGTGCAGATCGGGCACGATTCAAGGCGGCTTTGACCGCTCCTTCCGTTGTGTCCAACAGTTCAGCAGTCTCTACCGTCGTGTATCCCATCAAATCACGTAACATATATATCGCTCGCTGCCACGGTGGCAGTTCATGCACAAGGATCTGAACAGCGGACTCCACTTCCTCGAATCGCTCTTCTTCCTCAAATTCTTGCATAAATGGCTTCATGCTTTCCAGTTTGCTCGCCAAGTTCTCACGCTTCCGTATGGCGTCAATCCAGGTGTTGCGTGCAACACGGATGAGATAAGCTTCCCAGTTCATGTCCTCTGGCATTCCCGTTCTTCGGGTAGCTGAAGAGGATAGTGCTTTAACACATGTATCTTGAACCAGATCCTCCGTCTCCCAGACTGAACCAGTTAATGACATGCAGTAGGCGTACAACGATCCCAGTAGGCTCGGAAGCGCAGCTTCAATCGATTGCTCTAACGTATATCCGGTTTGAACACCGGAATGGCTATATGGTTCAATCGGTTTATCATCATGTGGTCTGTTGATTCTGCAATCCACGGACTTCACAAAGGCCATGTTTGGGGCCCCCCTTTGTTGGTTCCTGATTGATCTTGCTTCAATTCCCTTGCTGTAATTGCTTTACACTATGTAAACGAAGAAACTCCGGCAAAGGATACGCTCTTCTGAATTTATTTTTAGGATGCCTATCCTATTCTCCCAGCTTCACCTGCAGACCGGTAAGTGCCAGCGTAATCCCCTGATCCAGATTATAATTCTGGCGTACATCCACGTCGTGAGACATATGTGTAAAATAAGTCTGACCCGGCTTCAACTCCTGCAACAGCTCCTGCGCCTCAACCATGTCGTACACCGAACGTGTGGAGAATTCCGCAAGCTCATGAACAAAGCTCGTTCCGAGGATCAGCAGATCCAATCCGTACAATGGCTGCTTCTCCGCAGCCTTCAAATCAATGGCATCCGAGCAATACGCCCAGGTATATCCTTCACGTTCCAGTCGATACGCATACGAATAACCATTATGACCATGGCAAACTTTCCAGGATTGCACCTTCCATCCACCAAGCTCGATATCATCATCCGTTTCCAGAAAATCCATATGGCGACCGAGCCATAGAAATTGACTTTGAATGGTTGCGATCACCTCCCGTGGTGCATACAACTGCCCTTTTACACCCAACCAGCGGCAGGCATCTGCCCATTCCGGCAAGCCTCCGATATGATCAAAATGCGCATGTGTGATCAGCAGCGTCTTCACCATCCGCATCCCGAGGTCTTCCATCTATGACCTCCAGTCCGGTCCGCAGTCAATCATGAAAGATTCGTGCTCACCATCTCCATGGATCAAAACAGCAGAGCGTTTGCGGCGGTTGATTCCCGTAAGCCGTGCTTCTGTGCAGACGTCACACTCACAATACACCCGCGGAACACCCATCGCATCCCCGGTTCCCAGAAATGTTAGCTGATTCATTATGAAAGTCTCCTCTCTCTATCGCGAAAGCAATACATTCCAAATTCATGTTCCATCCGAATAATTGATATGTAGATTGTAATCCCCCACCTCTGTTTTTGCAAAAAAAAAAGACTATTCCGTCACAGCTATTCACTGCAAACGGGACAGTCTGTTGTCTGACATTGAACAGTCCAACTTCATATCCTTTGTTATGCTATCAGCTAGATCAAAGCCCGCAGCTTCAACGTCAATTCCTGACCCTCAGGCACTTCCTTTGACTCGGTAATGACCCAATTCGACGCAAGGCGTTTTGACAGCTTATCTGCCTGCTCCGGCTGCAATTTCAATCCGGTTATGATGCCTTCACCAACAGTAAAGTCCTTCTCTGGCTGTAATCCGAAGGACTTTTGCAAGTAGATCCCCAGACCGCCACGAGTGTTAAAGGTAATCCGGTAGCCGTCTTTAACCGCACCTTCCAGATTCTCGCCATGCTCGTCCGCATAGGAGAAAAAATCATCATATCTGTAGTGCTCCTCAGACACTTCATCCAAAGCGGTGACATCTTTGGCCTGTATGGCTTCCAGCAAAGCTGCATCCGACATACCTTTGCTACGAGCCTGTTCCAGCCGAATAGCTGTATTTTGGGACAATTTAAACTCAGCACTCATCCAACTCACACCTTCCTATCACTATGTAACGTTATTCCATGGTTATTCCTAATCCATTATATCCTGTCCCGATACATGGATACAAAGTGCTCTGGCGAAACTTCCACCCACTCCGGTTCTTCGTCCAGTGCAGAGCAGAAGGATTGGTATCCTCCCTAAAAGTAGAAAAACCTCCAACTCACGTTTCAAGTGAAATGAAGGTTTGGATCGCAAATACTATAACCCTGCCAACACCTGGTACCATACACCTCTCTTGGAATACAGTGTGTTGCGTACCTTGTCCCATCCACCGAGGTAATTAATATCGAACAGACCTTCAGGTGTAGGGAACGAAGACTTCGTCTCTGCAAACACTTCAGGGTCTACCGAGCGGAAACCATGCTTGGCAAAAATGCGCTGTGCTTCCGGCGTACGCAGATACGCTATAAAGGCCTCAGCCAATTCACGATTGCCATGTTTATCCGCATAGTTGTCTACGACAACCGCTGGATTTTCAATCAGGATCGTGTTTTTGGGAACCACAATGTCATAATGTACACCCTTCGCAATCCGGGCAAGCAATTCATTCTCATACGTGACGATAACATCCCCCACGCCATATTCAAATGCCGCCATCGAAGAACGACCGCTCTTATCCAATGACTCGACATTCTCATGTACTTTTTCCAAAAAGGCTTTAGCCACGGCAGGATCTTTCTTGCCTTGCTCCTCTGATAGCTTCAAACCTGCACCGTAGATGGCATTAATATCCCATTGGGCACCGCCTGACGTCTTCGGATTAGGATAGAGCACCTTGACCCCCGGCTTGGTCAAATCTTCAAAATCACGAATCCCAAGCGGGTTGCCTGCTCTTGTACCGAGAACGACAATCGAACGGGTGATCATGCCATCATTCGGTGCCTGCTTCCAATTGGAGCTGACCAGATCGGCTTTGACCAGCTTGTCGATATCACTTTCCATTGCCAAAAGCGCTACATCAGCTTCGAACCCACCAACAATGGCTCTCGCTTGTGTACCAGAAGCTTCATAGGATTCCTGGAAGTTAACGGTCTGCCCCGTCTTGGCTTTCCATTCCTCCTTGAATTTGGGCAGCAACTCTCCCACAGCGTCTTTGGCTACACTGTAAGCACCGATAACCAGCGTATTGGATTGATCACCTGCCGAGGTTCCGTTCTGTTCGATCGCATCCTCCTGCTTGCTGCATCCAACGGTCATGCAGACGAGCAGAAGCATGAGGACAACATATAAAGGTGTGATTTTCTTCTTCCTCGTCTGCATGGGCAGCACCTCTCTCCAAAATTTCTGGATCATTCTTTGAACAATGGATGTTCTAATTAGATGATGACGGGCATTGGATCTTCCTTCAATCGGTTCTCAACAACCCAGCTATGAGTGTCATTGAACAGATACGCACGATGCACGAGTACTCGAATCTGTTGGCCGACTTGCAAAGTTGTTTTCTCCAGGGAACGATACGTGATCAGTTTATGGCCCTCAACTTCCACTTCGACCATCCATTCACTGCCCCGGAAATGAAGGTGTTTGACGGTACCCTTTTCAGTAGCGGACAGCATGCTAAACTCGTTTTTCAAACCAATCTCGATATACTCAGGCCGAATCAGTGCACGCGTGCGCTCCCCCTCCACCGCATGTTCGAAGCCCTTAAGCTGTGAAGCGTCCTCCACAACGGTGGATTCCCCGATAAATGTGGCAACGAAAGGTGTCTCCGGGTTTTTGTAAATATCCCATGGCGTGCCCTTCTGCTCCAACCGCCCTTGGCTGATAATCATAATTTCGTCGGCAACTTCAATGGCTTCATCCTGGTCATGGGTTACAAAAATCGAAGTGATGCCTACTCGCTCAATCAGCTCCCTCAGCCATGAACGCAGTTCCTGACGGATCTTGGCATCAATGGCGGCGAATGGTTCATCCAGCAACAGCAGCTGCGGCTCCGGAGCCAACGCTCTGGCAAAAGCAACACGCTGACGCTGTCCACCAGACAATTGATGCGGATAACGTTGTTCAAAACCTTTCAACCCGGTCAGTTCAACAAGTTCCATAACCCGATCACGGATCTGGGCTTTGGGTGTCTTTTTGACCTTGAGTCCAAAGGCGATATTCTCAAATACCGTCATATGTTTGAACAAAGCATAGTTCTGAAATACAAATCCGATTCCCCGCTCCTGCGGAGGCAGATGGTTTACAACCTTTCCGTGAAAACGAATCTCCCCGGAACCCGGGTTCTCCAGCCCCGCCAGCATACGCAGAATGGACGTTTTCCCACCCCCGCTGGGGCCAAGCAAACCGATCAGATGGCCTTTGGCAATATCGAACGAGACATCTTTTACCGCATGAAAATCACCGAAATGTTTGTTCAGATCACGGACTTCCACATGCATCTCAATGCACTTCCTTTCGCTTCTTGGCCCATTCCATCATAAGCAGCAGCCCGACGGAAAAGGTAACCAGTACCAATGCCACACCATTTGCGGCAGCAACGTTAAAATTCTCAACATCCTGATATACCAGCGTTGTTGCCGTCTGCGTTTTGTTCATAATGTTACCCGACACAACCAGCACTGCACCGAATTCCCCAAGCGAGCGGGCAACCGTCAATACAAGACCGTATACGACTGCCCAGCGAATGGATGGCCAAGTCACACTCCAGAACGTTCTCCAGCCGTATGCACCAAGCGTTGACGCAGCCTCTTCCTGCTGAGATCCAAGCTCCTGCAAGACAGGCATCACCTCTCGGACCATCAGTGGAAAAGTAACAAACAACGTTGCAATGACCATGCCCGGAAAGGCATACACTACGTTGAATCCAATCCCTTCAAAAAAAGCGCCCATAATGCTGTTAGGGCCCAGCAGCAATACAATCATTAATCCGCCAATGACCGGAGAAACAGCATAGGGCAGATCCACGATGCTGTTCAGCAGCCCTTTCACCCGGTCACTCAACCACCCGGCGCGAACCAGATAGATGGCCATCATAACGCCAAACAATGTATTTAACAGCGTGACGACAAGTACAACAAGTCCTGTCATCATCAAGGCATGCAGCGCCTCAGGGCGCAACAGCCCTTCCAGGAATCCTCTTGCCCCGTCTTCAAATGCACCAATAAAAATACGTCCAAGCGGGATGATCAGCAGTACAATGAACACCGCAAACGTTAATCCGATTAATAGTCTCCTCATCGTCTTCTCCCCCGTATCTGCACCAGATTAATGAGCCAGAGGATCAGAAAGGAGAGTGTTAAGAGCAGTACGGATACCGCAGCGGCACCAGTTGGATTGTCACTTTCGATCTCGCCATATATGAATACGGAAGCCGTCAAAGTTCTTCCCGGGATATTGCCTGCCACCAGCACAACAGCGCCAAATTCGGCCAGTGCTCTGGAGAATGCAAGCATTCCCCCACTAATCATGCCCGGAGCCATGGACGGTAGAATGACCTGCCTGAACGTGCGCGCCTTCGATGCTCCCATCGTGTAGGATGCCTCTTCCTCCGAAGGATCGATCTCTTCGAGCAAAGGCTGCACCGCACGGATGACAAAAGGAAACGTCACAAAGGTCATCGCGATCACAATCGCAGGCTGGTGAAACACAATTTCAAACCCCATGGATTCCGCCAATTTGCCGATGGCACTAACCGGACCCAGGAGCAGCATAATCATCAGTCCACCAACGGCTGTTGGCAGTGCAAAAGGAAGATCTACCAGACTGTTAAGGAACGACCTCCCGAAAAAGCGATAACGTGTCAGCACCCAGGCGATCATGGTTCCCAGAATGACATTAATCACCGTTGCTATAACGGCCAGCCGGATCGTTAAGAGCACGGCTTTCCATGCAATGGGGTCCGTGATGCTTTGGATAAAGTTGCTCCATCCTTCAGAGAAGGAATTGACGTACACACCGATGATTGGAAGTACAATGAGTACGATAAAATATAACAATACGGTACTACGGAATCCCCAAGTCCATCCCTTATGACGAAGAACGGTATTCATTGCTGCATTCCCTCCCAGCCTCCGGTTCTATGTCCGGTCGGCAGTCTTCCTGCTTTGGTACAACCATTTTCCTTAGTTGGATTTTATTACTTTAATATTATTCCCATTAGTCTACTTGGTTTTTTTGCTTATCTGATACTTTACCAGTTTGCAGTGCTAATCGTCAATGCTTTTATTGAATAAAATCGGGGCACATATGAGATGGATTCATATCTAATTACGGTGCATGCTACACGGCCAGAAGTACCTTCCCATCGCAGTTATCACCAGATTTCTTTAATCCCTTTTATTGAAGTGGTTTGTTTGGTATGTAATGGTTAAGGTACAATCTAGAGGACCAATTTGGAGCAAAGGAGTGGAGTAATATGTTATATACGAAGAATCTATCGACATCCAGACGGGATGAGATGAAGGATATTACGCGGGAAGTGGAGCAGGTTGTCCGTGAGAGTGGTGTGCAGAATGGAACGGTATTGATTTACTGTCCACATACGACAGCAGGCATTGCGATTAATGAAAATGCAGACCCGGATGTCAAACATGACGTACTGCTTCGCCTGAACGAAGTGTACCCTTGGGAGCATCCTGAATATCGGCATGCTGAAGGAAATACGGCTTCTCACTTGAAATCGATCACAACCGGACCATCACAAACAGTGATTATACATGAGGGCAGATTACTGCTTGGCAGATGGCAGGGCATATATTTTTGTGAATTTGACGGTCCCCGTCAACGGGAATATTTCCTTAAAATCATGGAAGGATAGTTCATTTACACCCATGTCCAACTATTCTTCATCAAAATCATAAAACAAACAGGCGGTCCACCCTATTTCCGGGATGTAATCCGCCTGTCTTGGTCTTCTTCGCTTAAAAACTTTCGCGAGACAACGTTATAAAGAATTAATGTTATGACAATTCACCGCCCTGAAGTATAGGAGTGCGACAAAAGCGCCTTATTGGACGCCAGGCTGGTGTTGGAGATTTCGACAGAGTACTTTGACATGAGATAACGCAGCCGATTCAATCTCTGAAAAGGTCAAACGATCCTGAATATAGTATGATATGAATCCGTGCATAGACAAAAACAGTGTACGTGGTACACATTGAATATCCTCTTCTGTGCATCCCTCTTCATTCATGTATTGCCGAATAATAGAGGCAAACAATTCGAAGCATCTTCCTTGCTCCGTACGACAATACGATAACAATTCCTCATCCCGAATCATGAACATGATCTCGTACTGATACGGGTTCTCCAGACCAAAACGAATAAACTCCATCATGATATGTTCCACCTTGCTCACGCCGCCCACGACTGGCCTGACCATGGCTTGCAGCAACAGATGCCCCAGATGATTGAAATCTTCAACCACAATGGCATAAAACAGCTCCGCCTTTTCCTTAAAATGATAATACAGCGACCCATGACTATAGCCCAGATGCTGGCCGATGCTTCGCATCGAAATGGCGCGGTATCCTTTGGTAATAAAAAGATGCCTCGCCGCCTCCAGTATCCGCTCCCTCGACAACTCCTGTTCGACTGCTCTTCTAGCCATATATTTTATTCCCCTTCAATAAAATAAAGCCGCTGTCCCTCCGTGATCCGGGATTGCCCTTGCGTCAAATCTGTGATCCAGGCTACAAATGCCTCGGCTTCACTATCCGGCGGAAGACAAGTCAACGTAACCTTATCGGTGAATCCAGTTTCACCTGTACGGACTTCCCGGCTCCTTAATTCATTTTCCACTTTGCCCAGCCATGTGTAATCCAGTTCAACAAAAACTTCACGATGAAGCACTTTGGTAACCGCTTCCCCCGCTTCAATGGCTGCAACTGCTCCATCTGTATAAGCGCGAATTAGCCCACCTGCTCCAAGCATGATTCCCCCAAAGTAACGTGTAACTACGATAGCCACATTTTTCAGTTGCTGATTTTTGATCACTTCAAGAATGGGTTTCCCCGCGGTTCCGCTTGGTTCCCCATCATCGGATTGCTTCTGGATCTCATCCCGCTCACCAATCATGTAAGCCGAGCAGTTATGAGTGGCATTCCAATGTTTTTTCTTGATTTCATCAATAAACGCATTGGCTTCTTCTTCCGTCGTGACCGGCATAATATGACCGATAAATCGCGACTTCTTGATTACAATTTCCAGATTGCCCGGTCCTCGAACCGTGCGATAACGTTCAATCATCCCTATCCAACTTTCCAATTTGATCCATTTTACAAGAAAGCAGTTCCCCGCGCGGACGCGGACGAACTGCCTTGGTTTAACATTCGGGAAACCATTGCTACGACAAAGACTCCCCGAATGTAATTACATTACCTTATTTAGCTATATGAGCAGACCGATGAATTATTCGGAAAGTCTCGCTTCCAGCGCTGCTTTCTCTTCTTCAAAGCCTGGTTTGCCCAGCAAAGCGAACATATTTTTCTTGTAAGCTTCCACGCCTGGTTGGTCAAATGGATTGACTCCGAGCAGGTAACCACTAATGCCGCATGCTTTTTCAAAGAAGTATACCAGATATCCGAAAGAATATGGAGACATATCTGGAATGTTCACAATCAAATTTGGTACTTGACCATCTGTGTGTGCAAGCAGTGTTCCTTGGAATGCTTTTTTGTTAACAAAGTCCATCGTTTTACCTTCAAGGAAATTCAGACCATCCAGATCATCCGGATCCGCTTCGATCGAGATATGCTCCGATACTTCAGCAACCTGAATGACGGTTTCGAAGATGTTCCGGCTACCCTCTTGAATGAATTGACCCATGGAGTGCAAGTCAGTCGAGAAATCAACGGATGCAGGATAGATCCCTTTATAGTCCTTACCTTCACTCTCTCCAAACAGCTGTTTCCACCATTCGGATACAAAGTGCAGGGATGGCTCGTAGTTCACGAGGATTTCTGTTCCTTTACCTTTGCGATACAACGCGTTACGAACAGCTGCATATTGATATGCTTCGTTCTCAGCTACGTTCGGGTTGCTGTATTCTTTGGAAGCATCCGCCGCACCCTGCATCATTTCCTCAATGCTAATGCCAGCTGCTGCGATTGGAAGCAAACCTACAGCCGTCAGAACGGAGTAACGTCCACCTACATCATCTGGGATAATGAAGGATTCATAGCCTTCTTCATTCGCCAGTTTTTTCAGTGCGCCGCGCTCTTTATCTGTTGTTGCATAGATACGTTTGCGAGCTTCTTCTTTCCCGTATTTTTTCTCCAGTGCTGCACGGAAGATACGGAATGCGATTGCTGGCTCCGTTGTAGTACCGGATTTGGAGATGACGTTAACCGAGAAGTCTTTGCCTTCAATCAAATCCAGCAAATGAGTTACATATGTGGAGCTAATGTTGTTTCCTGCGAAATAGATTTCAGGCGTTTTGCGTTTTTCTTTAGGCAGGTTGTTGTAGAAAGAGTGTGTCAGCATTTCAATCGCTGCACGAGCACCCAGGTATGATCCACCAATACCGATAACGATCAGTACTTCGGAATCGCTTTGGATTTTGGCAGCCGCTTTTTGAATACGGGAGAACTCTTCTTTGTCATAAGCGGTAGGCAGGTCGATCCAGCCCAGATAATCGGATCCTGTACCTGTTCCGTTGTGGAGCTGCTCGTGAGCCAAACGAATCGGTTCAGCGAAATAGTCCACTTCATGCTGATTGACGAATTGCAGAGCTGTGCTGTAGTCAAACTTCACTTTTTTTGCCATGATCTATAAAACCTCCTGATATCGGTAGCGTATTTTTTTCCGTTTTCCATTCGAAACAACTTAGCCTAAGGATACTTCAAATCCACAGGACTGACAAGCTTGCAGCCCGAACTTTGTCGTAAGAGTTGAAGAAGCAAAAAGGGTTAACCGAATCCGCGAGTAGCGGTTCTGGTTACCCTTCTTGTATTATTCCGCCGGGTACGAACAGCAGTAGTCGGTAACGCTGCGTATCTCCAGTTTAAATTTGGATTCGGCAGGCACGTGGAACGTAGCTTGACCTTGAATCTCTTGCCAATCTGCTTCTCCGGGAAGCAATACTCTCAGATCGCCGGACAGAATCTCCATAATCTCACGGGAATCTGTGCCGAACTCATAATTGCCTGGAAGCATAATGCCCAGAGTCACCTTGCTGCCATCCCCCAAAATAACTGTTCTGCTCGTTACTTGGCCCTCATAATAAATGTTGGCCTCTTTGACTACACTGACTTGATCAAACTGTGACATGCGTACCCGCTCCCCCTGAAGTTAATGAAAACAAAAGGCAAAACAGATCAGGGCGGTTACCCGCTCATTCTCTGCCGGAAATCACTTGCTGCTCGGCAGGACAAAAATTAAACTGTCCCTCCTGGCAGCAATTTTCAAGCTATTACAGCAATGCTTTCACGCGACTAACCACGTTCTCCACAGTGAAACCATACTCTTGGATAACACGGTCGCCAGGCGCGGATGCACCAAATGTGCTGATTCCGAGAATGTCGCCTTGGTCGCCGACATATTTTTCCCAGCCCATTGGATGAGCCATTTCAATCGCCAGACGAGCTTTAACATCCGGAAGCAGGACGGATTCTTTGTATGCTTTGTCCTGTTTCTCGAACAGATCCCAGCTCGGCATGCTGATTACGCGAACTTGGATACCTTGTTCAGCAAGTGCTGCTTGGGCTTTGACAGCCAGTTGCACTTCGGAACCTGTTGCGATGATTTGGGCGACAGCTTTGCCTTCTTTTGCATCAGAGACAACATACGCACCACGTTTCACGTTCTCACGTGAACCTTCAACGGTACCTTCCAGAATCGGCAGGTTTTGACGAGTGAGTACGAGTGCAACCGGATTGCTCTTGTTCTCAAGCGCATAAGCCCATGCTGCAGAAGTTTCATTACCGTCAGCCGGACGAATAACCGTCAGGTTAGGAATGATACGCAGGGATGCCAGTTGCTCGATTGGTTCGTGAGTAGGACCGTCTTCACCAACAGCGATACTATCGTGAGTCAGAACATACGTCACAGGCAGACCCATCAGGGCAGCCAGACGAACAGCTGGACGCAGATAGTCTGTAAATACGAAGAATGTACCTCCGAATACTTTCACACCACTGTGCAGTGCCATACCGTTCATTGCTCCAGCCATACCGAATTCACGGATACCGAAGTAAATGTTGCGACCGGAATAATCTTCTGGTGAGAAGTTCTCCAGATTGTTCAAGTGAGTCATTGTGGAGCTTTCCAGGTCAGCAGATCCGCCTGTCAGTTGTGGCACGTTATGAGCCAAACCGTTCAGCGCATTACCGGATGCTACACGTGTGGATACCGCTTTGTCTGTTGCTGCATATTTAGGCAGATCGCGATCCCAACCTTCTGGAAGGTCGCCATTGATTGCTGTTTCGAATTGAGCTGCCAGCTCAGGGAATGCTTTTTTGTACTCGGCCAATTTCTCGTCCCATGCTTTGTTTGCAGAGATACCACGATCTTTCACTTGTGCAAAGTGGTCGCGAACTTCAGTTGGTACGTGGAAATCTTCCTCGTAAACCCATTTGTAAAATTCTTTAGTCAATTTGGCTTCGTCTGAACCCAGTGGAGATCCGTGAGTACCGCCGTGGCCGCCTTTACCTTGTTTGTTCGGGCTACCATAACCAATAACAGTTTTAACTTCGATCAGTGTAGGACGCAGTGTATCTGCTTGACCTTCTTGGATCGCTTTTTCGATTGCAGGCAGATCGTTACCATCTTCAACGCGCAGCACTTGCCAGCCATAAGCTTCAAAACGCTTCGCAATGCTTTCAGAAGAAGACAGGTTCAATTTACCATCCAATGTGATGTCATTGGAGTCGAACAACATGATCAATTTGCCCAGGTGCAAACGTCCAGCCAGGGAAGCTGATTCATGGGATACGCCTTCCATCAAGTCACCGTCACCACAGATTGCATACGTGTAGTGGTCGATTACGTTGAATTTGTCTTTGTTGTATGTTGCGCCCAGTTGAGCTTCAGCCATAGCCATACCTACAGCCATTGCAATACCTTGACCCAGTGGTCCAGTTGTTGCATCAACACCTGCAGTATGTCCGAATTCCGGGTGACCCGGCGTTTTGCTTCCCCATTGACGGAACTGTTTCAGTTGATCCATAGGCAGGTCATACCCGCTCAGGTGAAGCAAGCTGTACAGCAACATGGAGCCATGTCCTGCGGACAGGACAAAACGGTCCCGGTTAACCCAAGTTGGGTGGTCCGGGTTATGTGTCATCGTTTTTGCAAAAAGTTGGTACCCCATTGGAGCGGAGCCCATAGGCATTCCCGGGTGTCCGGAATTTGCCTTCTCGATTGCATCAATCGCCAGTGTACGTACGGTAGTGATTGACAGATTGTCGATGGTGTTGTTTTCTTCCTTTTGAATCGCTTCGTTCTTGTCAGTCATGGTTTGTCCTCCTCATGTCTTTAGATAAGTCGGGTTGCGCAAGCGAATCCCTCTCATCATACAAGCAAACCGAATTTCACAATAAGTGAATCCGCTTGAGTGTTTCATTTTGACTTATTCACTTTTGTATTGTATCACTTGGCGTGAATGTTTTCCATAACCTTCTTTTAGAAGATCGGGAAAATTCGGCTGTTTGTGACGAGGGATTTGTTTCCAGTTGCGCAAAAAGAGTGTCATACTGAGCATTTCAGTATATCTTCTAGCTCAGCCAGCATCGCAAATCCATCGGATGAAGTATAACCTTTAAGCGGAAAACCATACTCTTTTTAGATATTGAAGTTGATTTTGCATATAATGATCCTTGATCATGATTGGAAAATCGGACTTTTGTGCACATCAGGCTATACTTCATATCAAAAGGAGGATTCGCTTATGCTGAATCATTCTGCTAAGTCAACAAAGTCGTCAAAGCACATATTACCCTGGAAAGCCGGGGTTTTAACAGGGATTACATCAGGTTTTGTACTTGGATTCTTTTTAAAGGCCATGCAGACTTACACCGGTGTAAAAGTCTATACCCTGCTGCTGAACATCGATTTTGTTCCCTGGCTCCCGCCAACATTACCCGAATACATCGAATTTGTGCTGCATCTTATCGTTTCCATAATCCTCGGCATCTTGTACATATGGTGGATTCAGCGTTCGGGCCATCCAATATCCAAAGGCGTCTTGATTGGCGCACTCTCTTCCCTGCTGTATATTCCGCTCTCCCAGCTGTCGAGTCGTGTGCCTGATCTGTATGATGTAAAAGCGATCCTTTACTGGCTGGCAGGGCATCTGTTATTTGGCGTGGTCGTTGGTTTGTGCGGTTATATATGGCGACACAACCAAAAAGGCAATCCCCCGTTCAGACACGAATAGGGAATCGCCTTTTCTTTTTTAGGAATAAAAGTATATATCTTTCCGAATCAACCTTGCGCAGTATTAAAGCATTAGCTTAAAATACAACGGTTTTATTTTCATGAACCAGTACACGGTCTTCAACATGCCATTTGACGGCACGGGCAAGAACAACACGCTCAATGGTACGTCCAATGCGCTTCAACTCGGTTACATCATCCCCGTGGCTTACACGCTGTACGTCCTGCTCAATAATCGGTCCGCCATCCAGCTCTTCCGTAACATAGTGAGCCGTCGCACCAATAATTTTGACACCGCGGTTGTACGCTTGGGCATACGGTTTACCGCCGACAAAGGCAGGCAAAAACGAGTGATGAATATTAATGATGCGGTTACGGTAATGCTCGATGAACATTGGGGAAATGATCTGCATGTAACGCGCAAGAATGATTACATCGATATCATTACCAATGACGTCAAGTTGGCGCTGTTCCGCTTCCTTCTTCGTATCCGCTGATACCGGAATATGATGATAAGGAATGCCAAATGATTCTACATAGTCCTTCATATCCAGATGATTGCTCACGACGAGTGCGATGTCTGCATCCAGATCGCCAGCCTGCCATTGCCACAACAGCTCAACCAGACAGTGATCCTCCTTGGATACAAAAATGGCCAGTTTCTTCTTGCGGCTAACCGCAGAAAGACTCCAATCCATTTTGAAACGGCTTGCCACTTCTTCAAAATCAGCTTGCAGCTTGGGCAGGTTCGCCGACAATTGTGGAAGATCGAACTCGATCCGCATAAAAAACATGCCGCCAGCCGGGTCCATCGTGTACTGGTCCGACTGAACAATGTTTGCACCATGCTGGTGCAGGAAATGGGAAACTGCAGCAACAATTCCGGGTCCATCCGGACAGGAAATGAGCATCCGCGCCCGATCGGCGCGGTTTTTAACATCAGGACGTACTTGTTTAGCGTGAATCTCCATCGGGTTATTCTTCCTCCTTCAACTATGCCAGGACCAGCAGTTCTTTCCCTGCAAGCCAGGCAATCAAGCGATGATTCAATTGTTCTTCATTCAGATGCGGGAACAATGCGGCTTCTGCCACGAGGTCATACAGACGTTCCAACGGCTCGCGTGGGTCGGCTTTTTTGGCTTTGGCATCATTTTTGAGCAGCGTCCAAATATCCAGAACGTACGAACGGGACTCAATCTCTTTTCCTTTGAAGAAATGATGCAGTTGTTCCACTTCTGTCAGGAACTCGGGACCGAATCGACCTGCAACATCCCCACGAAGCAGCGCAATCTCCGCTTCATACATTGGACGTTGTGTTTTGGCATCTTTACCAATCCAAGGCGTTTCCAAAATAAACGGACGGCCCTTCAGAGCTTCATGATGCACGATGCGGTTAATTGCCTCAAAACCAATCCAGCCGGAGCCAATCGGTGTATGACGGTCCTTGTGCGCACCCACAGGGTTCTTACTATCATTAATATGCATTACGGCAATGCGGTCAAGCCCTACCGTACGATCAAATTGTTCAAGAACACCGTCCAGGTCGTTTACAATATCATAACCGGCATCGTGGATGTGACATGTATCCATACATACGGTAAGACGTTCATTGTGCGTAACCTTCTCCATGATCTGAGCGATCTCTTCGAAGCTGCGGCCCATCTCAGTCCCTTTGCCAGCCATCGTTTCCAGCGCGATATTGACATCCGTCTCTTTTACACCGTCTAACACTTCATTCAATCCTTCAGCAATACGTCCGATGCCGTAGTGAGCATCCTTGTCCGTAAATGCGCCGGGATGCAGCACGATATTTTTGACACCAATCGCATGTGTACGACGAATCTCTTCCTGAAGGAAACTTACGGCCAGTTCATACGTGTTTTCTTTGTATGATCCGAGGTTAATAATGTATGGCGCATGGACAACGATATCTTCCATTCCGCCCTCTTGCATCGCAAGCTTGCCTTCCTCAATAAACATGGACTCAATAGGCTTGCGGCGGGTATTTTGCGGTGCACCCGTATATATCATAAACGAACTGGAACCGTACGAGGACGCTTCCTTCGTTGCACTCAATAATCCCTTGTCCGAAAAGGACACATGGGAGCCGATTTTCAGCATTATTAATCCCCCTTTTTCTGAATTATCCCTTATTCTAACGCGATTATCGAAATAAATCTAGAAATGCGCTATAATTCGGGATATAGGCTATTTTTTACAGCTGTAATTTGGAACATGGGTGGGCGGAATCCGTCTTTCCGTGAAAATCAATAAACCGAGGTGACTCCGCAATGATTTTCGGCTCCTACGCTTTGACGTTGACCAGTAGTTCCCCCAGCAATTGGTTTATGAACACGATCGCATTCTGGACCGTTCTTTTGCTCGGAAGTATGTGTGTTGGCGGATTTTTTATGATGCGCAAGTTTTTGAAAGTGCTTCCGAAGGCTGACGGGAAATCAAAACTCGATTGGCAGAATCACTGGGTGGAGACCAGTCGTCATTTATGGACTGATGAAGCAAAGGCTTTTCTCGACCAGCTTGTAGAGCCCGTACCTGGACCATTTCGAGATATCGCCAAACATTCCATCGCAGCAGAAATCGGCAAAATTGCGTACGAAAATAATGCGCCTGAAGTATCCAGGGATCATTGCATTAAAGGATACATTATAGCCACACCAAAACGGGATAATAAGTTTTTGGTAAAATTTCTGGAGAAGAACCAAATTGACTACTCGCCTTATAAACATTTGATGAATAAATAGATCATGGATTTCAGCAGAACATGTATTTTGCTTACATATGTGCAAACATGCTCCGTCAGGTAAGTCATTCCCAGCAAGGCAGTGCTTACCATCCGGGGCTGTTTGCCGATTCGAGAATACATGTCAGTACAGTCAATCTAACAAGGAGGTCGCCAAGATGAAGATTGCGATTTGCGGAGGTACCGGTTTTGTCGGAGGAGCGCTCGTTGATTACTGGCTTCAGGCAGGCCATCATGTGAAAGTTATTACACGCAAACTGCCGAATTTACATAATCCCAGCCAAAATCTTACCTATATCTCATGGGAACAGGTGGAGGAACAGCCTCATTTGCTGGAAGGAATGGATGCATTGGTGAATCTTGCCGGGGAAACGTTGAATCAACGCTGGACAACCAAGGCAAAATTGGAGATTGTGGAATCCAGAGTGACTACTGTAGCACGCGTAGCTAAATTGATAGATTCATTGGAACATAAACCGGAAGTGGTCGTACAGGCATCTGCCATGGCAATCTATGGCACCTCTCCCACAGAAACGTTTGATGAGAGCAGTCCGCAACAATCGATGAATTTTCCATCCCGCGTATCGGAACAATGGGAAGTAGCTGTCGATGCCATCAAACATGTGAGACTTGTGAAGATTCGCGTTAGCCTCGTGCTAGGTCATAAAAAAGGTGCCTTTCCATTAATGAAACTGCCTTATATGCTTGGTGTTGGGGGCAGGGTGGGAAGTGGCAAACAGTGGACCAGTTGGATTCATATTATGGATATTGTGCGTTTGATTGATTTCACAATCCAAAATAAAGAAATCTCCGGTCCGGTGAACGCCTCTTCGCCCACCCCGGTAACCAACGATGAGTTCGGACGCACGGTAGGCAAAGTGTATCATCGTCCGCACTGGTTCCCCGTACCCGGAATTCTGATCAAAACACTGGTTGGAGAACTCTCTGTCGTGCTGCTTCAGGGACAGCGTGTTATTCCGCAGAAAGCTTTGGATCATGGATTCCAGTTTACCTTCCCTACATTGACCGAAGCACTGGAAGATCTGAAACACCGGGGTCTATCCGACTGATCGATACGTGTAAACAGACTCAGCCAACGTAAAGGTATCTCCATCTTCAAGTGGATATTCCTTGTACGGAGCAAGGACATTGCCCTTGAGAATTGTTCCATTCACAGAACCCAAATCCTTAATGACATAGCCCGATTTGTTCCGGCTCAATTCCACATGAGCACGGGACACGCCGGTTGCTGAATCCACCCACTGGACCATATCCGCCGATCGGCCAATAACAAACGATGCTCCGCGGACATCCATCCGTTCAATTTTATCCCCTGTTGCTGATCTGCGTTCAAGATAAAAGGAAGGTATCACTGGACCTGCTCCTGTAATTCCTCCGGCAACACTCTGCAAGTTTACAGTTGCATCAGCCGCATGATGAAGGAAGAGCTCCGATGTTGCAGCAGTGGCTTCGATAGCATGCTGAACGAAAGGTTCATCAGAAGCTTCGGATGGTATATGTAGATTTTGAAAGCGAGAATTACCTTCTACAGATGACCTGGATTCAAAAGAATGCTCCCGCTCTGATTGAGCACTCTGACTCTGCATATCACCAGACCTCTGTTGACTCGTGTAACCTTGTGCATACGCATTACCTTCTGGTGACATTTCAGATGCATTCCAACGCCAGCTCTCCTGAAACATCTCTTCTTCACTTTCTTTTTGTTTATCTTTGCCTCTGCCCAAGCCAAATAAAGCAGATCGCTTATTCGATGAGCCCTCCTGTAATTCGCCATCTGTATATTCTTCAATCGGAATCTTTTTGCGCAGCAGATTGGATTTCGAATTTCCGAATTTCCCTTTAGTCACCCACGCCCAACCCGCGATACCAAGCAACCCAGCACTTAATGCTGCGGATAGAATCATTTGTGTCTGACCCGGTTGTTCCATATAGATGAATCTCCATACCAGCGCCATGGCAATCATACAGCCCAGAAGGATATAGGTCGTTTTGGAAGATCCCTGCTTCTCGTCCTTTTCCATGTCATCGTCCTGTAATGAATCAAATGTTTGGCGCTGTGACGGATTCGTAACACCTTTTGATTGCAATGAGGACTCTATCGGTGAACGTCTGCCGGAAAATCCTGAAAAGGGTTTGTTAAGCGGTTTGTCATCCTCTATAGTAGTTACTCTTGGTTGCTGGAATGATTTCAATTGCTGTTCAACTTCACTATATCCATCCGATTGACGATACTGATGATCTTGCCCACTTCTCTTTGAAAACGGCTCATTTCCCCGCTCTTGAATTGCAGAGATTGGCATTCCTAACTCACTGTCAGTTGACCCGGATGACCCACGCGAAGACATAAACGATGCCTGGCCTGAACCAGAACCGCTCTGCTCATCTGCATATAATTCAAGCAAAAGTTCACGCAGCTGTCTGATATCCCATTGTTCACTGTCACATAGCTGGAGGACACGCTGAATCCCTTCGCCTTGGAGTTCCTGAACATGGGCCATTAGCCTGATAACCAGTTCGCGGAATTGCTGAGGGGTCGGATCAACCTCAACCGCATCGACAATCGGGATGTATACCAATCCAAGTTCTCCTATTTCCAGTGAACCATTAATAAATATGTACTCTTCCTGAATCTGTAATTTACGTGAATCCAACATATATTGTCTACATTCCGTAAACGTGTCCGCCAATTGAAACAATAGACCATATAACACGCGCAGTTTAATTTTTCCTGCCTTTAACATATGAGGTAACATCTTATACCCTGAAATGTCATACTGTAACGTTACCTTTCGATCCACCTCGCGGATATGAACGGGAAGAAGCCTTGGAATTTGATTGGAAGACAGCATACCCATCTGCACACGGCTCAGTTCGTCCATACGCAGCCCTTCCGCTTTCTCCAAAACCATAAACGATCCGCCATTTCGAATGAAATCTCTCGTTAATCCATACATGCCAATCCTCTCTTTCCGTTAATAAGCTTTAATTCACAATTCCCACATCTTATAAAACTCTTATTAAGACATGTAAATATAGGCGCTAATAAATCCAGGCAATACGGCCAGCATAAAAGGAAACTTTAATGTCTTTTCCTGATTGACCAGCTTGAGCGAACCGAGCATGAAGAAACCGGCAAGATTTCCTGCCATGGCCCGTACCCGCTTTGCTGAATCCCTGCGGAACAAGAGAATGACTAATCCAATTGCCCCTGCGTACAAAACGGAGTAAATAATAACGTGAACGCCGAAGGCCAGCCCAGTCCAGGCGCCAATGCCTCCAAACAATTTAACATCTCCGGCACCCACTGCACCGATCATATACATTAGGAACAGCACACCGAACCCAACCGCGAACCCAGCTGCGGAGAACAGAAATCCCTCCCATCCTCCCCAGATAATATGGGCCAGTACTCCCGCGGCAGTTACTGGTAAAGTCAAACGATTGGGAATTTTCATCGAACGAACATCTGTAACAAAAGCTGCAATCACATAAAGACCACAGGCCAGGTAAAACCACTGCACCTCCATCATCTCCTTTATTATTTTCTGGAAGCCACATTAAACTCAGTCACCGTCTTGGCACCATCCGCCGTCTCCACAACAAATGTCCATGTACCCTCCGTTGTACGTGTTCCTACAAACCAGTTCCACTCAATCACACCATTTTCATCGGCAGTCGCCCACCCGATATGCTTGGCCGAACTTTCACCCGACTTGTAAAATATCGTTAAGTTCGCTGTAGCTCCAGGCTCCACTTTGACCTTAATCGTCGCATTGTTGCCTATGTATGCTGGATCCGGCTTGGATAAAATGGTTGCAGCTCCTGCGGAATCCGCGTCTCCTCCACTGCTGCTCGAGCCTTCTCCAGTATCTCCGATCCATACTCGTTCTGCTGCTGCCGCTTGAATGCGTAAAGATTTTCCTAGGAAGGGGACTTTAACAGGCAATTCATAGCTCAGTTCAAGCCGGAAGTACGGATTCGTTTTATTTTTGAGATCAGGTATGGAAATACCGTTAACATGGACACGTTCAATATCCAGCACAGAAGTATTAAGAAATGGCTGAAGTAGCGGTTTAACAGTCGGATCAAGCACAGTCTCAAGAACGGATGTCTTGATCTCCTGTAATGGTTGTTCTCCTCTGGCAGCGGCTGCACGTACCCAATCGCTTAGCGGCTCTGGTAGTGAAGAGGCATACTCTTCGGCCCATTCCGTCAGTGACAGCTCAGGTATTTTCCATCCACCCTCCGAGTCTCCACTACCAGCGGAATCAGAGGGCGTAAATACAAGAGAGACCGGATATATTTTAGTAGATAACTGCTTTACCGCTTCTCCTGCCGTGCTCTGCAACGCTGTCGATACTAAAGTCATCTGTACGATATATATCAGGAACATGACAAAGAACAGAAATACAGGCAAAACCAGTGAGGCTTCCAAAACAATGCTGCCTTGTTCCCTTTTGGGAGAACGCAACTTTTGGAGAAAACGTGTCTGCTTATTCAGGAATTTCAATCTTTCCAGTCTGTTTATTCGTGTTAGTCGATTGTGCAAAGATGCCAAAACTTTTTCCTGCTGATGCTGCTTATCCATAATCCCTCCACCGAAACGACCCGGATTATTTAATAGGAATAATCGGCCTTCCGATCAATGAAAAATCGCCCATCTTCTACTTGGTCAGCACTACCCATGACAGCACCTATACTTCTGGTGACGCCCGGCAAAAACCACAGCTTGATACTGCTGCGCATGTTTCCCGAGGCATAGGTCTGCTTCTCGTCCGGGTTCACGCCCGTATTTAACCTGATCAAAGCCAACATTCTGGACATTTTGCGTTCATTGTTGCTATGCATTAAAAGGAACAATCGGAGATGATCCCTGTAGGTAAGCTTGACTTTGATATATTTAGACAATTCCACACTACCGTCTTTAGCCAATTTCACCATATCTGCTATAGCGTTTGTAATTCCATATAAAATGGCAGCAGATAGTACAAGAAGTGGATTCCCAAGCTTGCTGTTCTCAATTAATCCTTCTGCAGTTCGAATGGCAAGACGCATACCAAAGATCTCCGCATATGCAGCAGCAATGTTGCCCGAAGGATTATGAAAACCATAGACGATGTATTCCAGTTCCTGATTCTCCAGTTTGAATACTTCACCAGAATCTCCGCTACCTTCAGTCCAGTTGAACAATTGTCCAAAATCCATTGAATTAAAATACGCCAGTGCATACTCATTCTGGAACAATTCATCGCCAAGGCTATCCAGCAGACCGGACATGCCGCTGAATAAACTGTCCATTCCATTCATGGCGTCACCACCAGATTCATACGGATCGCCAGCAATCTCTGCCTTTTTAGCTTCCTCCCGGCTCGCTTTGTTAAAAGCGATGTTGGCGTTGTAGTACTCTTCCAGCTGTTTGAAAGCTTCCGTTGATCCGGAGCTTCCCTTTTCAATCTGCGACAAAATCCGTTTAACATCCTTCAACTTCCCTTTGGATTCCTTGTCATTTGCTTTACGCTGGGCATCAGATCCGCGACCGCTCTCCAACTGCTGTTTACTTTGAAGAATGACATTGGAGGGTCCACTTCTCACGTAAGTGTCCATGTATCGTTCCGTTACCTGACTAGCCTGTCTAACCGCTGGTTTAATGGAAACACCACTCATCACCGTAACAGTGCGAAGCTGTGTATTAAGCTCCATGCTGTCATTTCTGACATTGGTAAAATCTGAATTTTGCGAGCGTATACGTGCGTTTAACTGATCGAACAACGTGTCAGCTCTTACAAGTTCCGAGGCAAGGGAGCGTGTACTTTTGGCTTCACTACCCGATCCGGTAGACGGAGGGCTCGACCCAGGCAGCGTTGAGTTTCCTACTTTTTCGTAACTGGCATTCTGTGAACGGTTCTCCCCTTCAGCGATTACCCGCTTCATTTCCTCATTGATTTTGCGAGCTTCTTCAATCTTGACTTGTGCTTCCTCCAATTTCGCCTGGTGAGCCTGCAATGCTGGCTGTATGATCACGCTTATGCCTGTCGCCACATTCCCCGTGCCTGTACGATAACGAGCCAGCTCCAGCATGTACGATTGCTGGTTGAAGGGCAGTCCTTCATCCATTTGTTTCTTGTTCAGATAATCCGCATATCGTGCTGCTACCTCAGCGGCTGTCTCAGGTGTGTCTCTCAGTATCTCATCGTATATCGCAGAAGAAGGCGGGTTCATGATCAAAGCCGGAAGAGCCTTCAGCTTTTCGGCCGACTCCGTCTGATTGGCTATTGCTTCGTCCAGCAACTCCTCACGTTTGTCATACAGTTTCTGCAATTTTTTGAGCAAATCCACGGTATGAGCAGCTTCTTTCATCTCTTCCGACATCGGCTTAAAACGATTGACTACTTCCAGGGTAAAATCAACTGGCGCTCGATATTTCATATCCTCCTGAATCTGGCGATTAAAAATATCATACCTGCCCAGCTCACGCTCCATGCTCAGTGAAGTCGTATCCCATTGGATATCCAGAATAGGAAATCCATCTTTTACAGCCGAGGGCTTCACACTATCATTCAGCACCTTGGCCATAATGGCCTCACCACTGCTGTCACCGTATCCAAACAGACCATACTCTCGCAGGGACGTGTCATAGGCTGACATCACGGATCTCATCGCCGCATGCGTCATTCGTTCTGCCTGTACTTTGAACGCTGCAATACGTGCATAATCAATGAAAATGGAAACAAACATAAAGATTCCAGCCAAAATCAAGATCAAGAACACGGTTACAGCTCCTGATTCACCGTCTTTTTTTCTGAACAGCGTTTCCTCCTCCTTTCCTCATTTTTTGGTTTTGCCAAAATGCTGTACAACCTGTCCCGCTTCAGCGGCAGTACTGGCTGCGGCTCCGCCCTTGCCTTTAAATTTAGCTGCATAATAACGGACGAGATCCACCGTTCGGATGAATTCTGTCGGTTCTACAACCGCAGATGATCCTTGCGTTAATACACTGTTACCTGAATCAAATAAAAAAGAAGGCAGGGGTAAGGAAATCACCTGCTCCAGCTTGGTCGTTACTTTTCGCTGGATCAGCGAGTTCTGGTATTCAATCGTTCCATTCATGCCAGAAGGCATGCCTTGTGCCGCTTGGGAAAGTTTCTTTTCCGAAAGGCTTCCGCCTTCTCCCGCCGGTACAGCAACAATAACCTCATTGTCCGCTCCCGCCCAACCAAACAGTGCTCCGAGCAATCGATCATCGGTCAATCTCCAGTACAAGTTGTCATGTTCCCCAGCCACAACTTCACCCGTCATCGCCTGCTTGTGGCTGTTGTCCCAGCTGTAGGCTGCACGTTCAGAAGCTGCATACGCATGCTGGTTCAGAAATGTCTTCTGATACATGTACATGGAGAAAAATAAAAGCAACACGAGAATAAACAACACGATAGGGAAGACCAGGGAGGCTTCAATGGTGAAGCTCCCTTCTTCCTTTTTCAATCTACTTACTCGGGAAAAATTCATTACTTTTCGTGTCCACTTTACTAAGCAGGCTCGTAATTAATGCTGAAATTTGATTCTTGAATATCAATGCAATAATGATAATAACGCCGATGATCAGAATTAGCTCCAGCGTGCCAAGCCCATCCTCTTCCTTCCAAAATCCAGTTACCTTGCTTTTCATTAAGTCCAGCATCCCAATTCCTCCTACATATTCATCATCATAAAAGCCGGTGCTCCAATCATCACCACAATCGAAAAAAAGATCAGCACCATCGGAAACACCAGTTTGGAAGAAGCCTGTTCTCCCTTAGCCCGACTAACGGCCTTGCGTTTCTCCCATAACACATGGGACAGATCCCGCAGCGCCAGTACAAAGTCACCTCCCCCTCGCCGGAAATTCAGCAGCACGGTTGTTGTAAATATCGTCACTTCCTGCACACCACAGCGACGACTGAACTGTTCAAACGATTGTTGAAACGAATAACCATTATTCCAATCCCCAACTGTCTTTCGTAGCTCGTTGTAGAGGGGATGATCCCGTTCTCCCTGACTGGCTACACAGTGAACAATGGCACGCTGTACCGTTTCCCCTGCTCCAACCAGTAAGACAATTCGGTTCAATAACTCCGGCAGCTCCATGAGTATGTCCTGATCTCTTCGCTGCACTTTGGTGTTAAGGTCTTTATATAGTGCAAAGGGCAGTGCAACACCCAATGCCAGTCCACCTACCATGCCGCCAAGCCCCATATCCCCAACGAGCGACAAAAGGCAGCTTACGAGCAACATCAGCCACGAATAAGTCAGCATTTCAGCACAGTAGAGCATTGTTTTCTCGCCACTATGCTGTATGCCATACATTTTCTGAATGGCGTGCTGCATGCGGAACATGATTACAGGCAATCTGCGGCCCACCTCGAACTTGTCCAGTAAAAACAAAAAGGGGCCATGCAGCTTCTTCAGACGTAATCCTTCCATGTCCAGTTTGCGCAGATGTCGGTAGGTCTGCCCTCGCGTTCGATCAAGCACCAGCCACCCTGCTCCGAGCACCCCTCCGAAAATAACGGGAAGCAGCATCGTGTCAGCTCCTTATACTTTGATATCCATAATGCGTGTAATCCACAAATAACAGCAGGCAAGTAACGCCAACGCCCCGCTAGAGATCATATATCCCATCCCGCTATATAACGGCTCCATAAAATCCTTGGCCGTAAAGTTCAGAAAAATCAGAAAAATAAACGGAGCGGCAAACATCACTTTGGATTCAAACTTTTTCTGTGCCACCGCTACCATGATATCCTGCTGAATATCCAGCTTCTCACCAATCACCGCAGAGGTTCGCCTCACCACTTCGACCAGGTCTCCACCGGTTCGCTTACAAGTGATGAACACATCGGCAAAGTTGGTGATATCCTCAATTTTGGCGCGATCCGAGAAATCTTGCAGTGCCTCTTCAATGGGCTGACCATACTCCATCCGCGTCCTTAGAATAGTGAATTCACAAATGAGATCTGTATCCGCCTCAGGATTCAGCATACGCAGATCCTCCACTGATTCCTTAAATCCGTTCTCTACCGATTTTCCAGCTGCCAGCGCGGAGGACAACGCATATAATGCCTGCTTAAAATGTAAACTGAGTGTCATTCTTCTGCGTTCCAGCAGCACTTTGGTCCAATGTTTCGGTACCCATATACACCCCGCAGCCAATATCAATCCGGCCAACCAATGATGATAGAACAGGATACCGATGCCAAAGAACAACAAACCACTAATCAGCATGCAGACCAACCGCTGTCTCCGGGATAGCGTATAGACGGTGTAGTCCGTTAACGCCTGTCTGGCCTCGCCCAAATTCATCACCTTCCAAAAATATATAACTAATTTACGTTGTTACCCGATTTAATTAACTTATCATTATTACTTTCTATGTACTCGCTCAGCCATTCTCCTAGCCCTGCCATCTGAATTTTGTCCACTTGTCTCAGCGTTCCAACTTGAACAAGTCCCCCAATAATTTTGCCTTCTTTTTCTTCGATCTCCTGAAAACGAAACAGTGGATTCAGCAGTACTTCTCCGTCCTGCATGCCAATCACTTCACTAATCTCGGTCACCCGACGCGAACGGTCCCGTAAGCGGGATAAATGTACAAAGATATCAATGGCCGAGCTGATCTGCTGCCGGACAACTGCAATGGGAAGATCCGCTCCACTGAGCACCATGGTCTCCAATCTGCTGATCATATCCGAGATCGTATTTGCGTGTCCCGTGGACAACGAGCCATCATGTCCAGTGTTCATGGCCTGCAACATATCCAGCGCTTCTACTCCCCGCACCTCACCAATAACAATTCGATTCGGGCGCATCCGCAAGGATGACTTGATCAGGTCCCGAATGGATATTTGCCCCTTGCCCTCGGTATTGGCATTCCGCGTCTCCAGCGATACCAGATTGGGTACTGTGACAATCTGTAATTCAGCAGAGTCCTCAATCGTAATGATCCGTTCATCCGCCGGGATAAATTGAGATAATGCATTTAGGAAAGTGGTTTTCCCCGATCCGGTTCCACCGCCGATAAAAATATTGTATTTGCTGCGCACCAACTGCTGCAGCAATTCTGCCGCTTCCTCATGCAAGGCACCTTTATCAATCAGATCGGACATCTTCATTGGTTCACTCGGGAATTTCCGAATCGTCATGGTCGGACCTTTCAACGCAATCGGAGGCAGCACGATATTGACCCGCGACCCGTCTTTCAATCGTGCATCCACAATTGGAGAAGACTCATTCACAATCCGGTTCACCCCGGATACAATCATCTGAATAATGTCTTCCAGTCGTTCCCTGGACTCGAACTCCAGCGTGATCTGTCTAACTTCACCTTCCTGCTCAACGAAAATCTCCCGGTGACTGTTGATCATAATCTCTGTAATTTCGGGATGATCCACCAATGGCTGCAGAATATCCAGCCCTCGAAAGGAATCAAATAAGCGTTGCACCAGCGTATGACGCTCCCCGGAGGTCAGATCATCCAGCGTCGGGTCAGAGAGCACTTTACGCTCAATCCCCTGCCACAGTTCATCATCTCCAGCAGAGGATGTTAAATCCAGACCTGCTCTGACCTCGCGACGCATGATTTGAAACTGCTCTTCACGGTCCAGTATCATCTTGGATGAATCCGTCATAATGGCCACCCATCAGCCTTCTGTATCCGCCCCGTCTGCTTCAGTTCTTCGTCTCCATCCTGCACGATCATGGCGCATAGTCTCTTCACTTCGCGTTGAAAGATCGGTGAACTAAGCATCACTTCCTCCTGACTCAGCTGCTTCCAGGAAGGGATATACGGCAGCACAGCATCCAGATGCAGATCAGGACTTGGCAGGGCATTAATGACGCTGTCCCGATACTTGTTAACAATGAACCGGGCACGGTCAAGTACACTTTCATACAGATCCGGCTTGGTGCGTTTCGTATGCTGCATCCATTGACCCCAGCGGTGCATAGAAGAGATGTCATCCTCAACCAGCCACACAAATGCATCGGCAGCATCGAAAATCCCCTCACTGCGCCCGTCCCAGCCTGAGTCCCCATCCAGAATGAGCACATCATATTGCCCACAGTCCGCCAAATATCGGATCAGGCTTTTCGTATCCTCACGGGACATTTGCAGCAGTTCCTTCCGATTTGATAACGGCCAGAATACATCCGACTTCAGCGCTTCGTGACGAAGCACGTATCCGTCGACTCCTTTGGAGGAAGATTGCACCTGTCCCTGTTTGCCTGATTCCTTCCTGCCCACCTTCAAATCATAAAGCAGACGTGACAGCCCCGTTTCTGCATCAGGTATAAGCTGTCCACTTCTAGACAGACCCTTCTCCAGAAACGGCATTGAGCTATCCAGCGTCTCCAGATTGAGATACAGAACAGCATATCCCGCAACCCCCAGTTGCTTTGCCATATGCATCGCCACCGCAGTCTTGCCACTCCCGCCGGAAGCTGATACAACTCCAATAGAGAGCGCCCCCTGTCCCGGACGATGAGTCTTCTTCCGACGTGGCTGCCGACAAGCATGGAGAACAGCGTCCATCAGGGCAGGCAATGGTTGATATTTCATCAGCCGTTTATCCTCATCCACCTCATCCAGTCCTTCACTCAGCATCAGCCATGGAATACCCGCGGTTTCCCCCCCGTTACTCAGCCAGCTGTTCAGAAAATCAGGTTCCGCAATAACCAGATCTGGCAGTTCCCGTCCTTCCTGTTCGTCCATATGGTCTTTGAATGGTTCCCATTGTGAAAAAGCGGTGAAACGTATACTGGAGCCAGACGGACTGCCTTGTACAAAATCAAGCCATGCGCTGATATACTCTCTGTCTTTGGAAGCCAGCACTGCCTTTAGAACAATCAATTCTTCTTCCCTCCCTGCAAAAAAAGCACAAAAAAGCACCGTCCAATAACCGCAAAAATATGCAGTATATGGACGGTGCTTCCGTCACGTGCTATGAATGTATGGATAATATAGCATACAATTTCTGGAGGAGCAAGGGATTTATTCAAACGATAATGCTCTTACTCCTTATAGCTGTCATCCAGGTAACAATATCTTCTTTGTTGTATCACTTCCATGTCTTACGCCATGTTTGTCACTGCACATTCTATCGCTTATCCCTTTCGTAACGTTACACCACCGTATCTAATATTTTTATCAATTTGCTGAGAAAAAAATAAACTATTATTATCAGTATCACAAAATTGAGTATCTCAAAATTAATACTTGGTTCACATAATATTCATCCAATAAAAAACTTTATTTACCAAATTTAATTTACTTTTGGATAAATATTCTATATACTAGAGTAGTATTCCAAATATGAGAGGATGATAACGATGAAAAAGAAACTTATTACTGGTCTATTAACTGTCGTTGCTTGCTTCACTGTTGGATCTACATCTTTTGCGGCTAGCGCTTCTACACCAAGCCCTAGTACTACTCTTGCAGAAACTTCCAATGTAATCACTCTTGCAGATCAAATTTCTGTTCCTATTAGCTTAAGAGTTGGTGAGAGCATCACTGTAGCTGGATCTAATTTTTGGATTAGCGGAGATTATGGAGGCATTTATTTAAATCAACAAGGATTAATTATTGGTCTTTCTCCTGGTGTTTGTACAGTAGTTGGTTATTTGCCAAATGGTGATACTGTGCTCTATACAGTCACTGTACGATAAAACTTATACTTAGCCAGAGGGGATGTAACTCATCCCCTCTTTTCTATGATTATTATGTAATAATTCATTAACTTATTCTCATTTTCTTCGTGAAAAAAGCACCACCAAAAACCACATAAACATGCAGGTTATTGAAGGTACTTCAGTCAAGTTATATGAATATAAGAAATTAGTACATTTTTTGGATTCTTAAAGGTGGTTATTTGAAAAATTAGGATCTACCAACTCAAATACTCTCTTCCATTTTATTCGAAAATCCGATCAAGAATGATAGGGTGCATCAAACTCAATAATATTGCGGTCAGGATCAAGCACAAAAATCTGTGCAAACCCGGCAACACTATCTGGTCTTGCCTCATATTCAATTCCCTGCTGTTCCAGCCATGCCAAAGTCTCCTTGTAATTCTTCACCCAGATCGCAAAATGTCCATCCGTTGTATCGATGCCAGCCTCACGAAGCGTATGTCCCTGCGGGTGCTGTAACAGATGAAGCTGTTGATCACCAATGGTATACCATGTGCCTGTCGAGTTGAAAGGCGGACGTTCAATCTCCTGCATGCGGAGTAAACCGGAATAGAATTTCTTCGCAACCTCCAAATTACGTACAGCCAGACTCACGTGGTGTATATGTGCATATTCAATCATTTCTTCGACCTTCTTCCCTGAGATAGACTTCCTTCAGCTTCCTACCAACTCTAAATTCAATCGCTTACATGACTATTGTAGAAAATCCAAGTGCTTTCGCCAAGGAAAAAAGTTCAGGAAAAGTAAACAATAGAACAGCTAAGGACCTGCGTTCGAACAAATTAGCTGCGACAGCTATAATGAAAGCGTGACCACTTCTCCTGATTCCGGTGATTGTCGTGCAGCGAACCGAACGGCACGTAAGCATTGACATAGAGGCTTTCGCTAACAAGCTCTATGTGCTACGACCGATGTTGATTTAACTTCCGCGATCAAGTAGAAGCTCGAACAAATTTTTCTCAACATGCAGCACTGGAAATGACGATAGAAACAAGATAATCAGTCTTAACATCGCGCTCAACCAAAACCATGTGTGACCAGGGGGAGAGTGCTTCTGTCTGTCAGGACACAGCATATGGCATATTTAGGGACACGCAAGAATTCAGTTAACGGAAGTGATGCTCCTCTTGGATTCTTTCTTGATGCTATGACGCTTGCACACTTGCTCTCTAAGGGAACCCTCTCATTCCCAGTCCTCACCTTTGAAACAACGAATTTGGCAGCTTGATACGCTGCATAGAAGGCTTAAAAGAGATATGGGAGTTCGAGATGAAGCTTCGTCGCTCGATCAATCATATGCCACAAGCAAAATTACGCCTATAATACGCAATCTGTAGCCTATAAGCTTATCGCTTCCCATGTGGAAGCCGCTACTGCTCACCCTTTTGTTAATAATCTGACCACAACGCATACAAAAAAGAAAAACACCCCTGATAAAATCCGCCGAACCTGTCGGTTCACGCAAATTCATATCAAAGATGCCTTCTCCAGTAGATCCACCTCATGGCGGTTTTAACCAGGCTAACCTCTTGTCAGAGAGAATCCTCCCGCTTATCTCCACGCTTCTTATTTAGCACTATCCAATGCTTCTTGCGGGATCTTAATCTCTTCCACGCCGTTATGGTTCGAGAACGTGCTGGTCATTTTCATGTCCATCGAAATTTGCTGTCCCTCCTGCTCCATCTCCATCACCATGTTGACATCCGTACTTGCAGGCAGGTAGGTTTCTTTGTTAATCATATATTTCATTTTCATGCTGGTAATATTCATTTGATCAAGCATGGCTTGAGTCTGTGCATCCGATCCGTTTTGCTCCATGACTGCTTTGGCCAGCTCCTTCACGTTATCACCGGATACGTCAGCGTTAATGACGTAGTTGTCGCCTTCTTCCGTAATCTTGGTGTCCTCTGCAATCTTTTTGAATTGCTCCAGCTCACCTTCCGGATTCATGCTTGACTGCATTTGTTCAATCAATGGTTTCGTTTGATCGTCAGGAATTTTGACCCATTGCTCTCCCACCTGGGAATAAATATGATCCGAAGTGATATACTGCTTCACATTCTGCGCTTCCTGTCCGGACATTTCCATCTTCATCTCCTGATAGATCATCATTGGGTCCTTGATGATATCCATCTTCAGCAATGTTTTCACCTGTTGATCCTGGGATTGTTCGCCAGACACCAGCTTCAAATTTTGATCAATATTGGCTTCGGTAGTGAAGCTTTTCATGTCTTTCGTCGCTGCATTCGTTTCCTCAATTAACTCGTCCAATGTTGGGATCTTTGTCTCCTGCTCCGCAGTTGTATTGCCCTCGTTAGACGTTTCGTTGCCAGCTGGCGGCGTTGCTGTACTGTTATCTGCATCGCTTCCGCAAGCGGTCATGCTTACTGCTAATAATGCCCCAATAATTAATGTAGTCCACTTCTTCAAGTTATTTGCCCCCCATAATAGAATTGATCCGTACTCATTACCCAATTATTTCCGTTATTAATCAATCGCCCTGATACAATATGTTACACTTCAGTTATTCAAAGGAAACGCTCCTTCATTTCAGGTGTAGGCAGCATGCACGCTTCATCTTTACCGAACCAGCGATATCGGTTGCGAGCTACCGTATTATATACGGCATTGCGAATAAATTTCGGTATAATAATTAGCCCATACAATAATGGATAAGGGAATTTCAATCCTTTGGCCAGCCGCAGCGCTGCGGTGGAACGCGTATAATATTTCCCATCCTCAATGAGTACAAAAGTATCCATGCTGTCTGTGGACAAATTGCCCTTCTCCAGCAATGTTTTCGCTACATCCGATTGAAGTGATGCAAAATGATATTTCCCCTCCGGGTCACGCTTGATAATCCACTTCGTTAAGCCTTGGCAGAAATGACACACTCCGTCCACAAGCACAATCGGGTGTCCCTGATGCTGATCCGTTTGATTTGCAGTCATAATCGTGGCCTCCTCATAGTTGTGCTCTTCTCTTAGGGTAACTTACCCGTTTTTAGCCCTGTCGGACGTTTTTTTCAGATATTATGAATGGGCCGTGGAAAATAGAAAAAGAGCGCAGGCTTGTGCCCACGCTCGTATCTGTTTTGGCAATTACTCGGCAATTGCCTTTTCCATCCATTGGTCGTCGATCATCTGTTGATGAAGGTCACCAGCCCACTGGTCCATGCATTTGCAAATGAAATCTTTGCGACATACCGGACAAGGTGTTTTCTGTAGACGGCTGATATTGGTCAGCTTCCATTCCGGGGAATGGGAGTAGAATACACGGCATTGTGTACCGTCTACCAATTTCATTTTAAATTCATACAATCCGTCTTCCTTGTTGCCACTAGCTAGTTCTAAATTTGCAATACGCGGTCTATAAGACATGGATATCACCTGTTAATTCAAATTTGGTTCATGCAATGACACTTCTTAGTACTAAGTCATATTAAAGAAATTTTAGTTCGATGTCAACTCAAGCACATTTACCCGCCAAATAGAATATCAAGAATGGTACCCACCTGACCCTGTTTTTTCCCTTTTAACACATCCGGATCGAATACTTCAACATATCCACAGGAAGAACAGGCGACGAAGAGATAATGATTGTGCTGAATGTCGAACATTTTGCTAAGTCCAGCTCCTGACATGGATACTTCCTTAATATTGCAGTCCGTCCCCCTGCATTTGGTACATACAAATCGTCGTTCTATCATCTCTTCAATACTCAATATTGTTCCCCCCTCATTCGAATGTATGACATCAAGCAAGAGTAGATTATGTAAAATAGTACGCTGTCCGCCATGCATTTTCCTGCATTTCAACGGGTATACAATACAAAACCCTGCCGATGGCCAGCAGGGTCTTGTAATCGAACGTCAGGTATCCAAAGATACCCTGCTCTATATGTTCCCTTTACTCCTAGGAGTCAGGTCTTAAACTACATTAAGTACCACATCAATATTGCCGCGAGTTGCTTTGGAGTAAGGACAGAAATCATGTGCCTTGCGCGCCAGATCTTCGGCTTGACTGTGATCCACACCAGGCATGCTCACATCCAAGCGTACCGACAACTGAAAACCGTCATCCGCAGGGTCTTTGCCAATGGAGACATTGCTGGTTACCACCACATTCTCCAACTTCACGCCTGCTTTGCGCGCCACATTAGCGAGGGCACTCTCATAACATGCACCGTATCCAGCTGCAAAGAGCTGTTCAGGGTTGGTTCCTTCACCACCAGGGCCTCCAAGCTCTTTTGGCATTTTCAGATCATGCTTGAGCACACCATCCGAAGAAGCAACCGAACCTGTACGTCCACCTTTGACTGTCGCTGTTGCTGTATATAAAGCTTCCATTAAGAATCTCTCCTTCGCCTTCAAATTTTTTTACTGCCTATTATTCAATTTAAACTTCTGACTTATTTTGAAACGCATGTTGTTCCTTATTCAGCTTTTACATCTTTATCATTTTCATGCACGTGAGATGCACATTGGTTATTTATTGAGGGTTGGGTAATATACTAAGGCACAACTCACTCTCCGGTAAATCTTGTCCTTCTACACAAAAGTTGCACTAGACAAAAATAATTGAAGGAGTACAATGTAAGTATCAACATAAACGTTTAGACATATCGAAAGTAGTTTAATTACGTTTTTGATTTTGATTTCATTTTGATTTCAATGTTCAAATTTAATCAATGGAACGACACCGTTCCTCTTCATATAGAATATCAATACTTCAAAGTCGGGTGATTATATTATGAGTAAAAAGAATCCGTTCAACACTCCTTCCAATGAACCATTGGCTGCGGGTATGGCCCCATCTCTCGGGGAAGCCCACAGCTCCATGAAGGTGCCTCAGAACGCTGCTTGGTGGAAAAAATTCCTTGCTTTTGTTGGACCGGGTTACCTGGTTGCCGTTGGATATATGGATCCCGGGAACTGGGCAACTGATATTGCAGGTGGTTCACAATTTGGCTATACCTTATTATCCGTTATTTTAATTTCGAACCTGATGGCTGTTGTGTTACAGTCTCTCGCTGGCAAGCTCGGGATTGTCACAGGACGGGATTTGGCGCAAGCCTGCCGCGAACGATTCAGCATGCCTGTCGTGATGGTGTTATGGATATTGTGTGAGCTTGCGATTGCAGCCACCGACCTTGCGGAGGTTATTGGTTCAGCCATCGCACTCAAGCTGCTATTCAACATTCCCATGTTATATGGCGTCATTATTACCGCAGTCGATGTACTTGTCATTCTTTTGCTGCAAAATAAAGGCTTCCGTGCACTGGAATCCCTCGTCATTGTGCTGATGGCTACCATCGCCCTCTGTTTCGGGATCGACCTGTTTCTCGCCAAACCGGATATGGGTGGCGTCATGCACGGCTTTGTACCAAGTGTCGAGATTTTGCAAAATCCAGCCATGCTCTACATCGCCATCGGCATTATTGGCGCAACCGTGATGCCCCATAACCTGTATCTGCATTCTTCCATCGTACAGACCCGTCAGATTGAAAAGACACCTCAGGGTAAAAAAGAAGCGATTCTGTATTCCACTATGGATTCAACCATCGCTTTAACGCTGGCCCTGTTCATCAATGCAGCCATCCTAATTGTTTCAGCTGCCGTGTTCCATAGTGCAGGTATGACCCAGGTCGCGGAAATTACGGATGCTTACCATCTGCTGACACCTTTGCTGGGAACCACCATAGCCAGCATCCTGTTCGGTGTAGCCCTACTGGCTTCAGGCCAGAACTCAACACTCACAGGCACGCTGTCCGGACAGATTGTAATGGAAGGCTTCCTGAACATTCGTATTCCGGCGTGGCTTCGTCGACTGGTAACACGTCTGATCGCGATCATCCCGGCGGTCATCGTAACAGCCATTGCCGGAGAGCACGGAACAGAGGAACTGTTGATTCTGAGCCAGGTTGTGCTGTCCCTGCAGCTACCCTTTGCCGTCATTCCGCTGATCATGTTTACGAGTGACAAAAAAAGCATGGGGGATTTTGCTAACAAGCTTTGGCTCAAAATCACCTCCTGGATCATTGCCGGAGTTATTGTTGTCCTGAATGTGTATCTGATCATCCAGACCATTATGCTGTTCTAAGCTAATTGAAACGAATCCGTATTTTGTCTAACTCAAAAAGGCTGATCAACTCAAGTACCGTTCCCTTGAGACGATCAGCCTTTTATATGTTTTAGCAGAACCTAATCCAACCTGATCCATACCGATTAGATTAGCTCTTAAATACCGCTTTTAGTTTATTTATCAATTTTGAGTTACCATCAGCAAGGGAAGTAGCTCATCCAGTGATTCAACCGTCCAGTCCGGACGCTCTGCATCTGCTAGCTCCGGCTGGAACCTGCCATACCCCTGCAAAATTCGGATCGTGTGCATACCCAGCTTCTTAGCCGGAATAATATCATTATCAATCCGATCGCCGATCATGACCGCTTCCTCCGGTTTACATCCCGCCTGTTTCAGAGCTACAGCATACAATTCAGGATCAGGCTTGGACACTCCTTCTTCAGCGGAACAGGCCAGCACATCCACATACTTGCGTAAGCCGTAGCTTTCCAGACGATTTTCCGTTCCCGGGCTCTGATTGGCAATGATGCCAATCTTATAGTGCTGCGACAACGTCTGGAGAACAGCGTCGGCTGACGCGAAGGGGCGCTCAAGCTCTTTGCGGAACTTTAGCTTCTCCTGTATCTGTTCCCGGTGCCCTTCATCGCTAATAAGGGTACGAATAGCCAATTTCATCGGCCATTGCTCGTAATTTCGGTAGGAAGCGGCAAATAGTTCTCGTACCGTCTGCATTTCCACCTGGTAACCCAGTGCGCAAGCTTCACGAACGAACTGACCGATAATATCATCCACCGGCTCCCATTCGTCCACGAGCGTATCCCCCACATCAAAGAACAACCATTGTATTCCACGTACATCCGGCACGCCTATTCCTCCTCGTTAGCCACAGGAAATTCATTTCCCCATTACCCAAACCATAAAAAAGAAGACTCACCATCACGCATGAGTCTCCTCAAGATTCCGTTTATTTATGATTTCAATTATAACAGGCAGCTTACATCGGATCAATCACAGGAATAGCACTAGACACTAGATACTAACCATTAAGCAAAAACCCAACTTCCCCATTCAAGGAATATACAATACGGTCTGCACCCATTCCCCGATAAATCCCTTTGGGATGGCTCTGTTCTGTAATGACACACAGGGACTTGGATGTCCAGGAGCGGCAGATCTGCAAATATCGGCAGGTCAGGTTTAAGCTATTTTCAAAAATAAAAACATTGCCAACACTGCCTTGCGGCAAAAACCATTTCTGAGCTGCAGCCGTGTTCATGCGAATGACATGCTCCACACCGATTCTCCGGAGCCTGCGCTCTTCCCCTGCACTGTTGGTCAGAACGGCAAACGGCATTTTTTTGTACATCAGCAATTTGATAAATTTACGTCCTGCTTCATTTGGAGCAGTCACTAAGATCATCTCTTTATCCATCATTTGTTCCTCCCTTGGCGTGAAAAGACAACAAAAAAGAAGCGTGGGGGACCAAGGCCTCCCGGACGCTTCTTAATAATCCATAGCAAAAAGACACTATGAACCAGCGTACGGCTTGTTGCCTCTCCCTTCTAACGCTTACGAGGTTAGCTGACGGATTCGGACGCGAGAGTCGCCCTATTTCCGGCTGTCACCGGAAAATTCACCCCATGGATGCCCACTGTCCTGGACAGTTCATCCTGTTGGTTCCCCCGTTTCCCACCCATGAATGAATGGAAACTCAGCGATTAAAACATCGTTCCTTTATCATCATTAATCAGAGCGATATTATCGTTTGTTTCGTTTTTCATGTAAAATTTAATTTAAATTGGAATTACGATATGAATCATACACCCGTGCCATATCGGTGTAAAGTCTGCGCAGATCACCGAATCGACGGATTTTTGCCATTTCCCATCAATAATAACGCTTACAACACATCCATTCTCTACCCATCTCTTTAAAGCTCTCTAATTCTCTCTTTAGCGAAATTCAGGTAGCAAAACATTCACAGTTCATACACGAGAGGTCCAAATGGGGTTAAAAAAACAATATTAATTTTGCAATATTTAATTGCAATCAATATAATAGAAGATAGAAGAATATGAAATGGAGGCGATTTTCATGTCAGTCTACGACTACAAAGTAAACACCCTTCGCGGTCAGGAAGTTGAGATGTCCAACTATCGTGACAAAGTATTGCTTATCGTGAATACAGCAAGCCAATGCGGCCTTACACCTCAATTCAAAGGTCTGCAAGAACTCCAGGACAAGTTTAAAGACTCCCCATTTGAAGTTCTTGGTTTTCCAAGCAACCAGTTTGCACAGGAAAAAGGCTCTTCTGATGATATTGCCGAGTTCTGCCAGATGAACTATGGTATCAGCTTCCCGATGTTTGAGAAGATCGATGTGAATGGTTCAAGCGCTCATCCTCTATTTCAGCATCTTACCAAAGAAGCACCCGGCGTACTCGGCTCCAAAGCCATCAAATGGAACTTCACCAAATTCCTTGTGGATCAGAACGGACGTGTTCTGAAACGGTATGCTCCCAAAACAACACCTGATAAAATTGAAGCAGACATCAAAGAATTGCTCAAATAAGAAGTAGAGGTCATCCGAACCGGCAGGCAGAGTGAACATGTATTGAGGGAAACCGGGTGACCCTTTTTTGTCTGGACTCATCTTTACTGTAAAAAAACATAAAAAAGAAGCTCCCCGTACGGGAAGCTTCTTTTTAATCGTTCTTATGATGCGGTCGAGAGGACTCGAACCTCCACGGGTATACACCCACTACCCCCTCAAGATAGCGTGTCTGCCATTCCACCACGACCGCATGTCGTAAATAATCGGCAACAGAATTGATTATACCCGCTTCAGGTTTAAATGTAAAGCATTTTTAATATTATCATTTCAACTGCGCTTTCCCTTCCAAAAATCGTATAATCTCGTCATTTTCTCCTATAAAGCACATATGATTAAAATTGATCCCGTTTTTATATCCGAGCAGGCTGATCACTCTTCTTCCTTTATAAGGAACAATTACTCCATTCACCTTTTACAATATAACTTTAAATGTTATATAAATTAACACAAACAAGATTTTTAAATTTAAAAGCAAGAAACTATTGACAAAAAGCGGATATTTATGTGAATATATATATCATATAATTCGGATTTACGAACAGAAAACGAACTAAAACGGAGTATAAATGTTATTTTACATGACATTTAACGAACGTAGGAGGCGAAAGATTGTGAACCGTGGGAATAAGCTGCTCGATTACGTCAAACTGCTTGATTCCTCTATCCAGGTCGGAGGGTTCACCCATTCCTTCGGTATGGAAACGCATATCGTTGAAGGAACCATTCGCAGTGCTGAAGATCTAGAATCATTCATGCGCTGTCAATTGCACCCCAGTATCGTGCGTCTGGAAGGTATGGCGATTAAAGGCATATACACCGCCACAGATCATAATGACGCGTGGCGTACAGCCCTTATCGACAAACTCGTTCATGTCCAGCGCACCCCAGTAAGTCTCAGAGAACATGCCTCTACAATGGGCAAACGACTGATTAAGCTGGCTCGTGCACTCCACCCCTGGATTGATTTTAGCGAGCTTGAACAAACTCTGGCTAAGTATGAATCCGTTGGCTGCCTTTCCACTGTTCACGCCTGGATTAACCACCACCTCGAAATCCCTGTCGAGGAGGCAGTCCTTGGTTATCTGTATTCAGCCATGAGTGCCTGCATAACCGAAGCCTCCAAAGTGATTCCCCTCACTCCCGATACAACCCAGGAGCTGTTGGTTCGCCTGGCCGCAGACCTGGAGCATGAATGGCATACCGTCAGCGCCTCCGCTGCGGATGGACTGGTACAACCAACCTCAATGTCCATGAAAACGTTGTTCCCCAGCTTCCATATGCTTGGAGCAGGACTTCACGCCTACAGGGCCTGATCTTTATCCCCTTCGCCTCCATACAACTCACCTCCTCATACAGTAAAACATGAAAAACACGCCGCAACCTCATTGCTGGCGTGTTTTTTATGTCATTTATTTTGTCTATTTAACGTAATTACGCCATTTAACACATTAAAATACACTTATTTCCGTCTTTTTTAATTGTTAGATGACGCAAATACGTATATAATAAAATTATACAGCTCGCATATCTATATATTCTACATCAAGTATAACCGGCTGAATACTACATTCCACTGAGGGGTGAACCCTTTTGAACAAAAAGAAACCTGTGACTCCTTTCGGATGGGCCATCAAACGAAGACTAACCGAACTCCAGGTCGACCAAAAGACATTTTGCGAACAGTACAACATCCCGCCATACCGTCTGTCCAATCTCATCCACGGCACACGCAAAGCAACCCGGTTCAGGAACCAGGTCGCCGACATTTTGGATATTCCAGATGATTTAAGATAAGATTTTCTGCCAAGGAGGAGCTCATTTCATGAGGTACTTAATATCCGATCTGGAGAGATTATCGTTCCAGTCCATGCAACACCAGCTCATCATCGTTGACCACAACTGGATCATCCGCAGCTGCAACACAGCTTGGCAACAAGGACTCGGGCAACTGCTTCCCAAACCGGGCGTATCCGGCCACTCCAGCACCATACCCGAAACATCTTATTACCTTCGTTTAATAGAGGGGTGGACATTACGCGAGGAACAAGCAAAGAATGCGAAGATCGTTCAGGAGTTGAAAAGTATCACTGCACCTTTTAAAGACAGTCATACATATGACATCTCCGTTCAAACTATCCACAACGAACAACGGTGGTTCCGTCTCGAACTCACCCCATTGATTCAGGCCGACCCATCCCTGCTGTCTGATCTCGCACTGATTGCGCACACGGATGTTACCGAACAGAAACAGACAGAACGCCAATTGAAGAAAGCTCTGTCCGAAGTGCGCACGTTGCGTGGTCTGCTTCCCATTTGTGCTGTCTGCAAACAGATTAAGGATGAACAGGACAGCTGGAATTCAGTTGAAAGTTATCTGGAGAAGCATACTCATGCCGAATTCACCCATGATATCTGCCCAGATTGCATCCGAAGACTATATCCGAAGTACTCCAACATTCTGGACAAGCACGCCTGAACTTTCCCTACACCACGAACCTTAGCTACACAGACAGATGGTGCTCAAACTGCGACATATCCAGTTCCCGCGGTGTTCCTTGCAGTGCAATTGCCCCTTTGTCCATTACATAGATATAATCTGCAGCACCGCGTACAAAATCAATGCTTTGCTCTACCAGCAAGATGGAGATCTCACCCTTTGCTTTAATTTGCAAAATAACCTGCCGGATATCCTCTACGATGGAAGGCTGGATGCCTTCTGTTGGCTCATCCAGAAGCAACAGACCAGGCCTTGAAGCCAGCGCGCGGGCAAAGGCCAACTGCTGCTGCTGCCCGCCACTCAGATCACCACCCTGCCGTCCATACATTGTGGCAAGCACCGGAAACATGGCCAGCACATCCTCCGGGAACGTCTTCACTCCTGAGCTGCTTGTCTCCAGACCTAGCAACAGATTTTCTTTTACCGTAAGCTGCGGAAAGATTTCCCGTCCCTGCGGCACATATCCAATTCCCGCCCTGGCCCGCCTGGCCGGGTCGTGGGTGGATAGTTCCTGACCTTTCCACTGAATACTTCCCTTCCGCGTTTTAAGAAGACCCATCAATGTTTTCATCAAGGTGGATTTCCCTACACCATTTCGCCCCATCAGGCATACCACCTGACCCGGCCGGACATCCAGATTTACGCCGCGCAGCACATTGCTTTCCCCATAACCAGATTCAATTCGTTGCAGCGACAGCATGGTCATCCCTCCTTTTGCCCAGATACACCTCAGCCACTCTCGGATCTTCCTGCACTTCCGCCATCGTACCTTCCTTTAGCAGCTTGCCTTCATGCATCACCGTCACTTTGGCTGCATACTCGCGTACAAACTCCATATCATGCTCCACCACCACAACAGACCGATCTCGTGCAATCTCCTGCAATAGGCGTCCCGTCTTATGTGTCTCTTCATCCGTCATTCCCGCTGCTGGTTCATCCAGTAGCAATACACGGGGTTCCTGCAGCAGCAGCATGCCAATCTCGAGCCACTGCTTCTCCCCATGGGATAAGGCCCCTGCACGTGCATCCACACGGTCCTGCAAACCAATTTGGTGCGTAATCCGCTCCATCGCAGGACTTATTTTCGAATACCGCTGAATACCTAGAGCTTGTAAAGGAGAACGACGAGTTTCCGCAGCCAACGTCAGGTTCTCCTGCACGGTCAGACCCCCAAAGATGGATGGAGCCTGGAACTTGCGCCCTACCCCTTTCCGAACAATCTGGTGTTCCTTCAGACGTGTCAGATCCGCGCCATCCTCCATCTTCACCGTACCGGACAAGGGCTTGGTTTTACCGCAAATGACATCCAGCATTGTCGTTTTCCCCGCACCATTGGGGCCGATCAGAAAATGCAGATCATGTTCGTACAGCTTCAGATTCATGCCTTTGACCGCAACAAAACCGCCAAATGCCACCGTAATTTCCTCGGCGACCAGCACTACCGGAACGTCAGTAGACTTTTGGTTTTTCCTGACCGACTGGAACATGCACAACCTCTCCTCTCCGTTTCAGCAAGCGCACTACATGACGGTATACACCAACCAGCCCATTGGGCATGAACAGGACCACTGTAACAAAGAGTCCTCCGATGACAAACAACCAACCTTCCGGATAAGCTTCACTGATACCCGTTTTGGCAGCGTTGAGCACCACAGCTCCGATTACCGCACCAATCAGCGTCCCCCGACCGCCCAAAGCAACCCATAACACCATCTCAATGGAAGGCACGATTCCCATCATGGAAGGCGAGATGATCCCTACCTGGAGCACAAATAACATACCGGCAATTCCCGCAAGCGCTCCGGAAAGGGCGAAGGCTAGCGTTTTGAAACCTGCCGGGTCATATCCAAGAAAGCGAACCCGATTCTCCCCATCCCGCGCAGCTTCAAGCACCTGACCGAACCTGCTGTTCACCACCCGGCGACAAAGCAGATAAGCGAGCACCAGGACGGCAAGCGTTATATAGTAGAGAGCAATCGTTGTCCCTGCCGAATGAAGGGTAAAACCAAAGATGGCGTTATATCCCGTTATACCGTTGGTCCCTCCCGTCCATTCCTGTTTGCCAACGAATAACGTCACTGTAATGAGGACTAAAGCTTGGGTCAGGATTGTAAAATACACACCGGTGATCCGGTTACGGAACGTGAACCACCCCAGAGCAAAGGCTAGTAATGCCGGAAGTGCAATGCCCAGCAATAGCGCCACCGGAAATGACCTGAACGGTTCCCAGAACCACGGCAGACCGCTAAGACCACTCCATCCCATAAAGTCCGGAAGTGTTGTACCACTGGCCTGCAGCTTCAGATACATCGCCATGGCGTACCCGCCAAGTCCGAAGAATACACCATGCCCCAGACTAAGCACCCCTCCATATCCCCAGATCAGATCCAGACCGATTGCCAGAATGGCCAGGGCCAGGAATTTCGCCAACAAGCTAAGCCGGAATTCCGTGGAAATAAGCGGAGCCAGACACATCATGATCAGGACAACGGCCCAGATGATCTTCATTTTCAGACTACCCGTCTTGAGAAGTGCAGACATTACATAACCCCCTTTTTCGCATTAATCCAGACTCCGGGTCCGTATGGCAACGAGCCCGCGCGGCTTCCATTGGAGAAAAGCTACTATACAGACAAATACCAACACCTTGCCGATGGAGGCGGAGGTATACGTTTCGAATAACGTATTGAACATACCAATTCCGAGCGCACCACACACGGTCCCCACCAGTTTCCCGACACCACCCAGCACAACCACCATGAATGCATCCACGATATAATACGTACCCAGTGAGGGGCCAATCGGGCCAATGAGCGTCAAGGCACATCCAGCGATCCCGGCAATGCCCGAACCAATGGCAAAGGTCATGCCATCCACTCGTCTGGTGGAAATCCCAAGACAGCCCGCCATACTTCGATTCTGCATCACCGCCCTCATCCGTCTCCCGGAAGAAGTCCGATAAATGTACAAGTACATACACAACAACACAATCGCAACCAGCGCGATAATGAAAAGACGTTTATACGGGAACACAATGCCGTCCGCGATGGTCAGACCTCCGTTGAGCCAAGCCGGACTGGATACCCCTACATTCGGTGCCCCAAATATCGTTCGGGCCAATTGTTGCAGCATCATACCTACGCCCCATGTCGCAAGCAGACTGTCGAGCGGCCTCCCATATAGATGCCTGATCAGCACCACTTCCAGCAACCAGCCTATAAGAGCCGCCACACCAAAGGCGATAGGCAAAGCTACAATAAAGTAGACATCAAACCACGCTGGCGGAGCATACGAAATGAACAGGTTCTGCGTCACATACGTAGCGTAAGCGCCGATCATGATCAATTCACCATGAGCCATGTTAATGACATTCATCAGCCCAAACGTAACTGCGAGCCCTAAAGCAATCAGCAGCAGGATGGAACTGATGCTTAACCCATTGAACAGTTGCAGGACAAACATATCCATCGCCTTTCCCTCCTCATGCTGTGAACATCTGAATTCAAAATGAGTACAAGACACCATTTCCATTCCACATCAACGCTTTACCGTAATGTTGTATGAGGGTGTGTTGTCTCACCCTCGTCGGTTATTCAGCAGTTTTGACGTGAGATGCCTTTGCTATTTGTTACTAAGGGAAGCACCCCATTCGTACGTTTTCAGATACGGATCAGGTTTGACTGGAGCGCCCGAGTTCCACAACTCCTTGAACTGTCCATCTTCCTGCACTTCGCCTATCCGCACCGTTTTGTAGATATGCTGGTTCTCTCCATCCACCGTCACTTTTCCTTCCGGCGCATCAAATTCCAAACCTTTGGCGGCCTCCTTCACCTTTTCAACATCGGTTGATCCGGCTTTCTCCACAGCTGCTTTCCACAGATACACCGCCACATATCCCGCTTCAATCGGATCGGCCGTCACCCGATCACCTCCATATTTTTCTTTATATTTCTCTACAAATGTTTTATTTTCAGGAGTATCTGTTGTCTGATAATAGTTCCATGAAGCCAGATGCCCTTTCAACACATCCGCACCAATCCCCCGGATTTCTTCCTCCGCCACACTCACTGACAGAGTGGTCAACTGCTCCGAAGAGATCCCGGCATCCTTCAATTGTTTGAAAAAGGCGACATTGCTGTCCCCGTTCAGCGTGTTGTACACAATATCCGGCTTGGCAGCCTTGATTTTGCTGATAATCGTACTGTAATCCGTATGCCCCAGCGGTGTATATTCTTCACCTACCACTTTGCCACCTTCAGCTGCCAGCTGGGCTTTGATCACCTGATTGGCCGTTTTCGGGAACACATAATCTGAACCCAGCAGGTAGAACTTCTTGCCCCTGTTCTCCAGCAACCAGGTTACAGACGGTACGATCTGTTGATTCGTTGTGGCACCTGTATAAAAAATGTTGGGTGATGATTCCAATCCTTCATATTGCACCGGGTAAAACAACAGACCCTTGTTCTGTTCAAACACCGGAAGCATGGCTTTCCTACTCGCAGAGGTCCATCCGCCAAATACAGCGGCTACTTTATCCTGCTGCAGCAGCTTCCCTGCTTTCTCCGCAAATGTAGGCCAATCGGAAGCGCCGTCCTCAACCACAGGCTCGATCTGTTTACCCAGAACTCCGCCCGCTGCATTGATCTCTTCAATGGCAAGCATCTCCGCATCCTTAACCGACACTTCACTGATCGCCATCGTTCCACTCAGGGAGTGAAGAACACCTACTTTAATCGTATCTCCGGACGAAGCAGGTTCTCCCGTTCCACCGGAACCCGATGCCTCAGGCGGCGCGCCACCTTCCACACATCCCGTCAATGCAATGACTGCACCGAGCAAAACACTCCATAACTTGACCGACCTCTTCTTCAATAGCCTACACTCCCTTTTTTTAGTCTATTGACGAACATTAAGGTCATATATGCCCGAAATGTTCGTTGATCCAAATTATGGAGGGTCACACTCTCCGTGTCAATAATGCTTACACAATTTTATTTCTTGCATACTCGTTTCATGCATACTGCTAATATAATTAGAACCATATTGACAAAGGGTCCACCCTGTGTGAGTATATTTAACATATAACATGATCCATGACGATATAGACTATCTAAAGGAAAGGTCGGATTGCCTTGCACTGGACTGAACAGGAAAAAGAAAAACTCCTGATTACCGTGGCCGCTAACCTCGCTCGCGAACGCAGAGGACGCGGACTTAAACTGAATGTTCCCGAAGCAATCGCATTATTGACCTCCGAACTCATGGAACGCGCACGCGATGGCATGAGTGTTGCGGAGTTGATGAGATACGGCGGCACGATCCTGACACGTGAAGATTGCATGGATGGTGTGCCCGATATGATCCCTGAGGTACAGGTGGAAGCCACTTTTCCTGACGGAACAAAACTGGTCACGGTCCATGAACCTATACGCTGAGAAAGGCAGGAGAACTCCATGATCCCTGGTGAATATCGCTTAAAACAGGATGATGAGATCGTCTGTCATCCCGATCGCTCAACCGTGCGTCTGATTGTACTGAACCGTGGCGACCGTCCCGTTCAGGTCGGTTCTCACGTTCACTTCTATGAAGTCAATGCTGCGTTGGACTTCGATCGCCCTTCTGCTTTCGGCCACCGCCTGCATATTCCAGCAGGCACTGCTGTCCGTTTTGAACCCGGTGAAGAAAAACCGGTCGAACTCACCACATTTGGCGGCAGACGTCAGATTTATGGATTTAACGGATTAACCGAAGGATCGGCAGATCAGCCACCTGATCCACAGAAACTGGAAACATTTCTGAAGGCCTTCGCGCCCCCTGTGCAGAACGGAGGGGACCCTTTATGAAACGAATGAGCCGGGAACAATACGCGTCCATGTTCGGGCCGACGACCGGGGATGCCGTCAGATTGGCAGATACGGAACTATGGGCAGAGATCGAGCATGATTATGCGGTCTATGGGGATGAAAGCAAATTCGGCGGAGGCAAGGTGATTCGTGATGGAATGGGTCAGTCCACATCTGCCCTTCGCAGTGATGGTACGCCTGATACAGTCATCACCAACGCCGTCATCATCGATCATTGGGGGATTGTAAAAGCAGACATCGGCATCCGCGATGGCCTCATCTGTGCAATCGGCAAATCCGGCAATCCGGATACGATGGACGGAGTCGATCCTGCACTGGTCATTGGCGCTTCAACTGAAATCATTGCCGGGGAAGGCATGATTGTGACCGCTGGAGGCATTGATACCCATATTCATTTTATCTGTCCTCAACAGATTCAAACGGCATTATCTTCAGGAGTAACAACCATGATCGGCGGCGGCACAGGACCTGCAACCGGCACCAAAGCGACCACTTGTACACCCGGAGCCTGGCATATCCACCGCATGCTGGAGTCAGCAGAAGCATTTCCCATGAATATCGGTTATCTCGGTAAAGGCAACAGTTCCAGCACCGCTCCATTAATTGAACAGATTGAAGCCGGTGTCATTGGACTGAAGCTGCATGAGGATTGGGGCACAACGCCAAGTGCTATAGATGCCTGTCTGACCGCAGCGGGAGAGCATGATGTTCAGGTAGCCATTCATACCGATACGCTGAACGAGACAGGATTTCTCGAAAATACACTGGCGGCCATTAACGGACGCACGATCCATACCTACCATACGGAAGGTGCTGGTGGCGGACACGCGCCAGATATTATTCGCGCTGCCGGAGAGTCTTACGTCATCCCCTCTTCAACCAATCCAACACGTCCTTACACTCGCAATACCGTAGAAGAACATCTCGATATGTTGATGGTTTGTCACCATCTGGACCCGTCCATCCCTGAGGATGTTGCCTTTGCTGATTCACGGATTCGTCCCGAAACAATCGCGGCCGAAGACATTTTGCATGATCTTGGTGTATTCAGCATCATCAGTTCCGATTCGCAGGCGATGGGCCGGGTTGGCGAAGTCATAATTCGCACCTGGCAAACAGCCGACAAGATGAAAAAGCAGCGAGGCAAGCTTGAACTGACCTCTGGCTCCCCTTCCGATAACGATCGGATCAAAAGGTATGTTGCCAAATATACGATCAATCCGGCAATTGCTCACGGTATAGGTCATCTCGTCGGTTCCGTAGAGGTAGGCAAGCTCGCAGACCTGATCGTCTGGAACCCGGCCTATTTTGGTGTTAAACCCGAGATGGTCATCAAGGGCGGCATGATCACCTTTGCCCAGATGGGTGACCCCAACGCTTCGATCCCTACGCCGCAGCCCGTATTCGGTAGACCAATGTTCGGTGCCTACGGCGGCGCAATTGCCAAAGGGTCGATCACTTTTGTCTCCCAAGCCGCAGCAGATGCAGGAATCAAGGAGGCATTGAGCTTGAACAAACGCGTAGAACCTGTCAAAGGCTGCCGCTCCGTGAGCAAAAAGGACATGATTCATAACGACGTCACACCCGTCATCGAAGTCGATCCCGAAACCTATGAGGTTCGGGCCGATGGTGAACTTCTCACCTGTGAACCTGCGGATGAATTGCCGATGGCTCAACGCTATTTCATGTTTTGACATCTAATATAAAAAAGCAAAATATAAGTTGAACTGTTCCATTTACACTTGATCACTCCGCTGGCAGAACAACCTTCCGATCGCTGTTATCCCCAGATTTCTTTGACCCCCTTTTGAAAGGGAGAAATCTTGTGATAGCGTATGCTTTCGACGTAGCTTTCTTTCAGAAATCTTTTAGGCGAGCGCTACGCTTCTCCAGGTTTTTTCTGCCCTCTACGTTCTCGGGTAAACCGCTTGTTCATCTTATATTTTTTAAAAATTTATATTAGATTTGGATTGTAATTTAAACACATAAGAGGGGACACGCATGATGATGCACAGCGGCACGAAGTTGCTCCGTTATGTTCAACTGTTGGATTCGGCCCTGCCCATTGGCGGGTTCTCCCATTCGTTCGGTCTGGAGGCATATACGCATGACGGCAGGATACGGAACACCGCTCAGCTCGAACACTTCATTCGTGGTCAGCTTCATTCCAGCCTTGTACGACTCGATGGTCTCGCCATCAAAGGCGTCTATCAGGCCATTGAGCAACAGGATGCCGCCCTTTTAGCCCTTTATGACAAACGTGTACACGCCCAGCGGACCCCCAGGGAGCTGCGGGAAAGCGGACACAAGATGGGAAAGCGATTACTCAAGCTCGCGAGGTCACTTTACCCATGGATGGATTTCACACTAATTGATGAAGCCATAAAGGATCACGGTGCCTTTTGCGGCATCACAACGATTCATGGCTACATCAACTATCAACTGGAAATCGGACTGGACGAAGCCGTCACCGGTCATCTGTACACCTCTGTTAACGCTTATGTCAATAGCGCCCTGCGCCTTCTACCCATCGGGCAAACCGAGGCACAGATGCTTATTCAGAAACTTTTGAACGATATTGATTCAGAATGGTCTCAAATCCGGGATAACGACCCGGAAGATATGCACAGCTTCGGTATTGCCCAGGAAATCTATGCCATGAGGCATGAGAGTCTGCCAGCCCGTCTGTTCATGTCCTGACTATATTAATTTAATTCAAAACCAAGGAGGAATTTGTTATGTGTGGAGGAGCTAATCATACGCATCATGCAGGATGGGAACGTAAGGTATTTGATCGGAGTCGCCCGATGCGAATCGGAATCGGCGGGCCGGTAGGTTCAGGAAAAACAGCCCTGGTGGAGAAGCTGTCCAAGGCATTGCGCACACGCTACAGCCTGGCCGTTATTACCAATGATATTTACACGAAAGAGGATGCCGAGATTTTGCTGCGTCAGAACGCACTCGCACCCGAACGCATTATCGGTGTAGAAACTGGGGGATGCCCGCATACCGCTATTCGAGAGGATGCCTCAATGAATTTTGAAGCCGTTGATGAATTGATTGAACGTTTCCCGGACCTGCAGCTCATCTTTATCGAAAGTGGCGGCGACAATCTCTCTGCCGCATTCAGCCCGGAACTGGCGGACGTTTTCATTTACATTATTGATGTGGCTCAGGGTGAAAAACTGCCTCGCAAAGGCGGTCCGGGTATTACACGTTCAGACCTGCTGCTGATTAACAAGACCGACCTCGCTCCTTACGTTGGCGCAAGTCTGCAAGTCATGAAAAATGATACCGAGCGGGTACGTGAAGGACGGCCTTATGTGATGTCAAACCTAATGAGCGGCGAAGGGGTATCCGAGATCGTACACTGGCTTGAACATCAATATATGGATGACGATGCTTCCGCTGCGCATCTGCATACACACACCCATGAACACGGCACGACCCACAGCCATTAATTCACCTCCCCCTTTACATGATGGAGTTGAATTTGGACTGAACCGCAGAGCTGGAGAGGCCGTGATACGCCGCAGCGAGCTCAGGGCCTCATTTGCCCTCCAAGGCGGGCGCACCGTCATGACTGATCGGTATTATAGCGCCCCTCTCCGGTTCAGTCGATCCTTTCGACCTCCGGGTGGCGGAGATGAATTATGTATATACACTTCAGACGTCTCTCCAGGCGTGCTGAACGGTGATCATTATCGATCCGAGTGGCAGTTGTGCCAGAACACTCACGTAATGCTAAGCAGCACATCAGCCACGAGGCTTCATCCCACACCTACTGTTCCGTCATCTGTGAACCATCACTTCCGACTGGAACAAGGAGCGGTGCTGGAGTACTTTCCTGAATGTGTTATTCCGTTTAAAGGCAGCTCATCCTCACTCACCACGACCTTCGAGCTGGGTGAACAAGCAGTACTTGCGTATGCGGATATCTGGTCCGCTGGGCGAATTCATCGAGGGGAAGCCTTTCAGTTCAAGCGATATCGTAGTCTGACAGAAATCTGGCAAGGGAAGCAATTGGCCGTCTGGGATCGCTTTGGGCTCGAACCAGAATCCGATGATCCGAAATCATCCGCAGCGTTGTTAGACTACACCCACACTGCGGCTTTATGGATGATTGCCCCTGGTTTGGGTGCAGCACAGCTGGAGTCCGTAAGGTCCATTCTTCCCCCTGATGGTCGCATGCTTGCCGGGGCCAGCTTGCTCGCTACAGGCGGGATTGGTGTTCGTTTGCTCGGAATGGCAGCCTGGGAACTTCAGGAGCAGTGCCTACAAATTTGGAACACTCTTCGACCCGATCTTTTGGGCAAAGAAATGCTGGCTTTCCGCAAATAACGGTTTTAATTCGGTCCGACGAGCCATTCGAAAACTCATAATGTGCACTGTTCTAAAAAACCAAAAACCTCTGGACAGCTTACCGAATGGATTCGGATCTGTTCAGAGGTTTTTGAGCTTATCCAAGCTAGCCGATCACATCGCAATTGGAGCTATATCGTGCCATCGTCTTCGGGCGTATCTACTCTCTTGTAGCGAAAGTCATCTGAATCTTTGCCTTCCTTGGATTTGCGGTAACGGGTAAATTCAATATATTCACTGATAAAAGACTGTTCCACAGTCGATAATTCGCTTTCCTGGCAATCTAATTGCCGTAACACGCCAAAAAAATAATCCTCCCGTTTTTCCCGCACCATCGCCTCCTTGGATGGACGGCCAATCATGAGCCAGTCCAGGCTCACATTAAAAAACGCAGCAATTTCAATGAGTTTATTCGTACTCGGGACAGATTTGCCTCGTTTCCAGTCACCCAGATTACCTGTGCTAATCTTCAGTTGTTTACAGAACTCTTTCTTGGTCATCCCTCGCTCGGCAATTAGATGTTCAATTCGCTCATAGATCGACTGCATACAGAACTTCCTCCTATCCGAATCACTTAAAAATTTTACGTCTCTCCAATTCATTGCCGAACAAATGATCAAACCCAATTATGGCATTATATTACATAAAAATTGTAATGAAGAGAAGTGCTTAATCTTTCCGGTGCACCGATTCATCCGCTACCGGCTTATCTTCTCCATTGTAACGAAAGTCGCCTGAATTTTTGCTTTCCTTGGATTTGCGATAACGGGTAAATTCAATATATTCACTGATAAAAGACTGTTCCACAGTCGATAATTCGCTTTCTTGGCAATTCAATTGCCGCAACACGTCAAAAAAATAATCCTCCCGTTTTTCCCGCACCATCGCCTCCTTGGATGGACGGCCAATCATGAGCCAGTCCAGGCTCACATCAAAAAACGAAGCAATCTCGATTAGTTTATTCGTACTCGGAATAGATTTACCGCGTTTCCAGTCACCCAGATTGCCCGTGCTGATCTTCAGCTGTTGGCAGAAAGCCTTCTTGGTCATTCCTCGTTCGGCAATCAGGTGTTCAATTCGCTCATAGATCGACTGCATACAGAACCGCCTTCCAACCGTAATAATCAATACATGTACCTAAATTATACCACAACCTTCCTGAATCCTCAGCCTTTTAATCCCAGGAATACGTTCTGGTAATTCTTATAACACAAAGATAGACTCCCATGAATAATCATGAGAGTCTATCTTATAACATCTGTTGCTGTGATGCGGTCGAGAGGACTCGAACCTCCACGGGTATACACCCACTACCCCCTCAAGATAGCGTGTCTGCCATTCCACCACGACCGCATATTTAATTGTAAAAATGGTGAGCCATGAAGGGCTCGAACCTTCGACACCCTGATTAAAAGTCAGGTGCTCTACCAACTGAGCTAATGGCTCTTGCTGTAACTTCACCGGATGTGCCATGAGTAACTCTTTTGTTCAGGAGCTATGACTTTATGAGGATTCCTCATCAGGATTGTACATCCCTGAGGTGGTGAAGATAATGACCCGTAGGGGATTCGAACCCCTGTTACCTCCGTGAAAGGGAGGTGTCTTAACCCCTTGACCAACGGGCCTTATTAACAAGTTGTCTTTCTTGGCGACAAGAATGAGTATATCACAGGCTAAATAAAATGTGCAACACTTTTTTTGATTTTTTTATCCTCTCCTTTTTACCCCTTCTTCATGAGCTTAAGAGCCTACTCACTCCAAAATCTCTTTCACATATTTATCACCGTAATCATCGTAATTTGTAAAATTAATATCAAAAAACTTAAATACACTTACATTCACTTATAATATTGCAAATATCATTATTAGTACTTATAATTAACCTATCAGTTATAAACACGGTCAGCTACGTATAAGGAGGCGGCACGTTTGTTTCAGGAAGAACGAATGCAGCTGATTATTGAACACCTACGCAAACACAATCGCATTTCAGCTGAGGATATTGTATCCCTGTTTGACGTTTCCCGGGACACGGCTCGAAGGGATCTGATCAAGCTCGAAGAACAGGACGCCATCATCCGAACGCGCGGCGGTGCAATTCTCCCCGTTCCACCAGTTGAGCACCGATCTTATAAAGATCGTCTGCTCCACATTTCCGATGAAAAAAGAGCTATTGGCAAGTTAGCCGCTGCGATCGTCCGCCAAGGCGAACACATTATTCTGGATTCTTCCACTACAGTGCAGACTTGTGCCGAAAATCTGAACGGCAAATCCTGTACCGTCATTACCAATTCCATTTACTCAGCTGAACTTCTCTCCAATCATACGGCTGTCGAGATACGTTTGCTTGGCGGTAAAGTCGATAAAGAGCAGCGTTATGTCTATGGCACTTCCGTAATCGAAACTCTTTCCCACTATTATGTAGACAAAGCCTTTATCGGCATTGGCGGAATTACGATGGACGGCTTCAGCGCTTCCGAAGAAGAAGGAAAGATCAAACACAAAATGATGCAAGCTGCAAAACAGGTTATTGTACTCGCTGACCATTCCAAGTTTGATAAGCGTTATGGTTACCGTTTTGCGGACTGGTCACTCGTTGATATGTTAATTACAGATCAATGGCCTTCCCAAGATTGGCGAAACTTTTTGACCGAACAGCAAGTGGAGATTCTCATCCCTGAACCTACAATTGAAAAGGAGCTGTAACATATGAAATTATTTGCTACCGATTTAGATGGAACCCTATTGAACAGAGACAGTCAGATCAGCCCGGAAAACGCAGCTGCAATCCATAAGGCACAACAAGAAGGATTGAAGGTTACGATCGCTACAGGACGGGTTTATTCCGACGTATTAACGATAAGCAGCGAAGGCGGAATTAACACACCAGTCATCGGCTCCAACGGAGCTACCATCCATGATGCCAATGGTGAGCGCCTGTTCCATCTTCCACTTGAGCGTGAAACGGCTGCATCCGTCATGCAGTGGCTGGAAGATCATCATTGCTACTACGAGGCCTCCACGCAACAGGGAATCTACGCCCCTATAGGCAGTCATGAGGCGATGCTCGCTGAAATGGATCGCATTCTAGGTTCGAGTCCTGGGGAGGATATTGAACGCCTCATTCGAGCTGTTAAGAAGCACTATGACAAGAAAGATTACCACCGCGTTAATTCCCATCAAGAAATCCCTTCCGAAGCTTTCATTTACAATATTATGGCCTTTTCATTGGACCCCGCTCAATTGCAGCAGGGACGCGAATACTTTGCTTCTCGCTCCGATGTAGCCATGGTGGTATCCTCTGAACACAACTTCGAAATGCAGCATCCTGATGTATCCAAAGGTAATGCCTTAACCAAACTGGCTGCGCATTTGAACATCTCCATGGAAGATACAGCTGCCATTGGTGATAATTTCAACGACGTATCCATGCTAAAAATGGCAGGACTCGGTATTGCCATGGGCAATGCTGAACCGGAGATTAAGGCGCTTGCCAATGCTGTGTCGTTGACTAATGTGGAGCATGGTGTCGCACATGCCATTCATTGTGTTCTTGAAGGCAAGCCTGTTTCCCAGCCGGAGACTGTCATTGAAGGCGGTCAGTAATCGCTTTTCGTAATGTTCGGTATGAGAACCTAGCGATCTAACGATGGCCTGGGCTCACCTCATATCAACGGATCGAACGTGAGGCACATCCTGCAATAAAATAATTAGCTGCTCGGCCCGATATGATCCGGGCAGTTGCAGAGTGAATTCAAGCACTGTCTCCTCTCCGGAGTCTGTGCTTGTTTGCTGTTCTGTTTTGAATCCGATTACCGAGATTTTTTCCTGTCCCAGCAAAGCCAAAACGGTTTTGAGGGTGTCCCCTTCCTTTAGCAGTCGAATGGTCAACGTCTCTGTTCTCGCGGATACCAACCAGCGTGTCGGCCGATGCAGCAGCATCTGGGCCAGAACAATAAGCAGCGTTACCCCCGCACCTGTCCAATACAATCCCGAACCAACAGCCAGTCCCATTCCTGCAGTCGCCCAAATTCCCGCCGCTGTCGTCAATCCTCGGACCGTATGACGCTGTGTGAAGATCATACCGGCTCCAATGAAGCCGACCCCACTGACCACCTGTGCTGCAATCCTGGATGGGTCAAGCGAGAGATTCACCCAGCCTGCCTGATCCTGAAAGCCATACTTGGATACAATCATCATTAATGCTGCACCCACAGCAACAACAAAGTGAGTACGTATTCCCGCTTCCTTCATTCGGTTCTTGCGCTCATATCCGATCAACACGCCGCATATGCCAGCTATGAGTACACGCATCAAGTATTCCGTTTCCATGCTCATCACCTCTCTTATGTATATGCTTACATGTATCTTTCTTTACTATTTACCCAATCCTTGACTAATAAAATAGCCGCACTTATACATTCGCCGGAGGAACTCCTAAATAATTCTCAATGTAGGCAGAAAGAAGCGGAGCCCCAACTGGCCCCACTCCTTCGTATATTTTGTATCACTTATGGATTGCGTATGCTAATTTAGTATCCTAATACATCACTTCTCTGCCCGAAAGCTCTCCCCATGCCGCTCTCCAAGTCCATAATAATGTCGGAAATTATAAATTAAAGGATTCCAATTCTCTGGGTTAATCTTGTTGAAATCTGATATCAAGCGGTGATGAGCATGTACCTTCAACGCTTTTACTTCTACAATCGCCATGAATGGCGTGTGTTCGGGAATACGTATGTGTTGTACCGCGGCTTCAATCTGGAGCGGACACTCCGCTATTTTATTCGGCTCAACCAGAACTGAATTTTGAGGTGTCAGTCCAGTAGCAGCAAATTTATCATCGCAAAATTCAAACCCCATCCTTCTTTTCTCTTCAGGAACGGGATATTTCCCCGTATAACGTCCCAGTATCTCAACCTGCTCCCATATGGATGCATCGGGCAGATTAATTACACATTCAGGGCGTCGGTTCAGGTTCTCAAAGGCTTTGCCTTGAATACCAATTACAAGTACCAAGCAGTCGCCGAGTGCCCAGGATGAAGAAAGTGGTGATAGATTTGTTATCCCCTCTTCGTTTAACGTGCTCAGTAACAATACAGGTGTGCCATAGTACAAAATACTTGGAGTTATCACCTCATGCTGAGTCAACTCTCGGTTTGAGCCTCGGTGACTCTCTGGTTCAGGACCTTCTTTCGTTCTGTCATTTGTATACATTGCTTCTTCCTCCATTCTTCAATCCATCCAATGATCTCTTGGATCGTCATTCATGCACGATTGAATTGTAATACACCAATAGTTCAGGTATCATCGAAGTATGAATGCATATCCGAATATATCTGCTGTTGCGTCGTTAGTTGCTGATCCCAGTCGTGCTATTTTTTTGGAAGCTTTGTTGGATGGTCGTGCACTTCCTGCAGGCGAACTTGCTTACATGGCGGGTGTTACCCCCCAAACGGCAAGCAGTCATCTCGCGAAGCTGGTCGAAGGCGGGCTGCTCGTCGTTGAACAGCAAGGAAGACATCGATATTATCGACTTGCAGGCAAAGAGGTTGCTTTTCTAATTGAAACAATGGGTAGTATCGCTGCACCAGTTCAAGTGAGGTCCCTCAAACAATCTGATCAGCTTCAACATCTGAGCTTTGCTCGAACCTGTTATGGGCATCTGGCCGGAAAATTGGGGATATCGTTGTGCGAAGCTTTATTGCGGGAAGGTTATCTCGAAGAACCTGAGGATGAGCAGGCCAAGGATTACCACATTACAGAGAAAGGGATTCAATGGTTCAATTCTTTTGGCATTATACTAGAAGGTAAAGCCGGATCGCGCCGCGCTATGGCTCGCAAATGTCTGGACTGGAGTGAACGCCGTCATCATATCTCCGGTGTATTGGGAGACGAACTCGGGCGCCGCTTGTCTGAACTGAATTGGACCCGTCAGAAGGCAGGCAGCCGTTCGGTTGAAGTCACGGAAGTCGGCAAGAAGGGTTTGTACGAGGTATTGGGCATTTCATTGTAGGGCGGCAATTAGGTATTCGTGTACATTAGTAAAATGACGATACATCAAAAATCCCCCTTCTCACGAACCGTTAATGGTTCGTGAGAAGGGGGATTATGTTTTGTTCAGAACGGAGAGAGAGGGATTCGAACCCTCGCACCGCTTACGCAGTCTAACCCCTTAGCAGAGGGTCCCCTTATAGCCACTTGGGTATCTCTCCAAGAATGGCTCCCCGAACAGGGCTCGAACCTGTGACAACTCGATTAACAGTCGAGTGCTCTACCAACTGAGCTATCAGGGAATATTGATCTTGAATATCCTAAATTTATCATGATTAATATTCCAAGTCAACATGCCTCCGATGACTTTCTTAATAAGCTTTAGATACTCTGAATCCCTAACTTCCCCGCACAACGACCACAGCGGTACCTCTTCGGATCCACTTTGCGTTTACGCAAATATTCCGTGCCACAGCTCTTGCACACCAGCTTATAGCGATACGGTAGCGGCTTTCTGCCCTTTCCATCCGGAAGGGACTGACAGAACCTCGAACCGCCCACCTTCTGCAACAAGGCTTTGAATTCCGGGTCCCGGTGTTGGTAGCCGCGTCCACGGATGTGCAGATGGTAGTGACACAGTTCATGCTTGATGATTTTCTCAACCTCTTCCCGCCCATAGGCTTCGAGCTGATGAGGATTAATCTCTATTCGGTGACTTTTGAGCATATAACGCCCACCAGTCGTGGTCAGACGACGGTTAAACATCGCCTCGTGAGTGAACGGAACCCCGAAATGATCCAGCGACACCTGCTCAATCCATTGCTGCAATTCCTCATTTTCCAACGGTTTTCCCTCCTTTCATTCCCCTTGGGCCGTTTGTTTTTCCGCCATAATACTTGAATTTTAACCGTTTCGTAGGCTACACTGTCAAGTAGAATGTATGAGGGGAGATTATTACTCGTTATGCCTACAATGCGCTACGTCATCCTGCAGCAGGAACAGCAATTGCAGTTTGTGGAAATGCCCGCCGATTACGCTTATCAACTCAGTGCGCTCAACCTGCGCCTGCACAAAGAAATTGACAAACTTACCGCAGCAGATGTACCTGTTCTGCCTTGGGCAATCGCTGAATGTGACAATCTTGACCTTCTGGACGAGCAGCTCTCCATCATCGGAGGCCTTGACTACATCAATGCCCTTGAACAAAGTTTCGCAGCACTAAGAGAGAGTGAATATCCTTTGATTTCCCTGCTCACTGAAATTCGGGCGCTCCAGGCTCAATTAGAGCAATGGTATGAAGAAGAGATGGAATCACTCTAATCCACTTATGGACTTATTTTTCATGCAGGATGGAACCAAAAGCGCATCTCCTAAAAGCGGGAGTTGTGCTTTTTTTCGCCCTTTAATCCATATCCGTATAGAAATTGAATTTTCCGTGTTCCTCACTGGTTAATCCGCACAGTCCAGGCTATTGCCACATATGCTAACGTACAGATGAATTATGCAAGAGGAGGAGATACCCTTGCCTCAATGGCTTTGCAATCAACTGATGCGTGCATTTCACAAAAAGGACAGCAGACAGATCAAGCTGCTGAACGAATGTTGGTTCTTTTACCGAAACAAACCGACAAGTGGCACCCCGCGCAGCGCGGACAGCGAACTTTAAGCATCTGACACCACTCTCTTTCGTCCACTTCAAGCTCTCACTTCTTTCATAAAATCCCTTCGAAGAATACAGTACGGGCAACAGTACTATTATAGCTGACAACAAACAGCCTTCCCCTTACAGGGAAGGCTGTTCTCCGAGCATTGTGCTGGATTAGGAAGACTGCTGAGAAGAAGCAGGCTTCTTCATCGTGAGGCCGACACGGCCTTTTTTGGTATCCACATTCATCACCCAAACCGTTACATTATCCCCGACAGATACCACATCCATCGGATGTTTGACGTAACCGTTGCTCAGCTGTGAGATATGGACAAGCCCGTCACTCTTGATGCCGATGTCAACAAATGCACCAAAGTCAATTACGTTGCGAACCGTGCCTTGCAGCTCCATGCCTTCCACCAAATCCTCAATTTTGAGCACATCGGTGCGGAAGATCGGTAGCGGCATTTCCTCACGCGGGTCACGACCCGGACGCTGCAAGCTGTCCAGAATGTCACGCAGTGTAGGTACACCCACATCCAGCTTCACAGCCAGCTGTTCCGGTTGTTGCTCAGACAGAAGAACAGACAGTTCCTTGCTGCCCAGCTTGTCCAGCTCAACCTGAAGCTCTTTAAAGAGCTGGTCAACCACTTTATACGATTCAGGGTGAATCGGTGTACGATCCAGCGGGTTCTCCCCTTCGCCAATCCGCATAAAGCCTACGCATTGCTCATAGGTTTTGGCACCCAAACGCGGCACCTTCTGCAGCTGGCGACGATTCGTGAACCGGCCGTTCTCTTCGCGGTATTTCACGATATTTTTGGCAATAGTGGCATTTACACCAGCCACATATGACAGCAGTGAAGGTGAAGCCGTGTTCACATCCACACCCACGTGGTTAACTGCGGATTCCACAACAGCCTTCAAGCTTTCTTCCAATATTTTTTGGGATACGTCATGCTGGTATTGACCTACACCAATGGCTTTTGGATCGATTTTGACCAGCTCAGCCAGCGGGTCTTGCACCCGGCGGGCAATCGAAGCAGCACTACGTTCGGCAACGTCGAGATCCGGGAATTCTTCCTGGGCCAGCTTGGATGCAGAATACACACTCGCTCCAGCTTCATTGACGATTAGATACACGAGACTTTCGTCACCGTTCTCCTGAATGATCTCGGCAACAAACTGTTCCGTCTCACGGGACCCTGTACCATTACCGATAACAATCAATCCGATATCATACTGCTTGATCATCCGATGGAAGACCTCGGCAGCTTCACGCTTCTTGTTGTGTGGTGGCGTTGGGTACGTAACAGCCACTTCAAGCAGCTTGCCCGTATCGTCGACCACGGCCAGCTTACAGCCGGTACGATAGGCAGGATCGACACCAAGCACACGTTTGCCATGAATTGGTGGCTGAAGCAGCAAATTCCGAAGATTAGCCGAGAATACAGATATCGCTTGGTTTTCACCTTTTTCCGTCAGTTCTGCACGAACCTCGCGCTCAATCGAAGGGGCAATCAATCGTTTGTAAGCATCTTCAATCACAGCACGCAAAATGTCCTGAACCGCAGATGTACCCTTGATGATCTGCCCTTCCATATGACGATGAGCCGGTTCAGGCTGTACGTCCAGACCCACTTTCAAAATGTTCTCACGTTCACCGCGGTTAATGGCGAGAATGCGGTGAGGAGGCATTTTTTTGGCTAACTCACGATAATCATAGTAGTTCTCATATACAGACTCCTGCTCCGCATCCTTCGCTTCCGAAGTCAGCATGCCATGATCGAGTGTATATCGACGAATCCAGGCACGAATAGCAGCATCATCTGCGATATTTTCAGCCAAGATGTCCTTGGCTCCCTGAAGTGCAACCTCTGCATCGTCTACCCCAAGTTCAGCATTGATATAACGCGCCGCTTCCTCCAGGACATTCCCTTGCTTCGGTTGACCCCAGATCCATACAGCGAGTGGCTCGAGACCTTTTTCCTTCGCTACACTGGCACGGGTTTTCCGCTTCTGGCGAAACGGACGGTACAAGTCCTCCACTTCCTGGAGCTTAACTGCCTGGGTGATGGACTGTTTCAGTTCTCCGGTCAGCTTGCCTTGTTCCTCTATAATACGGATGACTTCCACTTTGCGGTCTTCTAGATTACGCAAGTATACGATGCGGTCTTCAATGAGCCGCAGCTCGTTCTCATCCAGCTCTCCAGTCATTTCCTTACGGTAGCGGGCGATAAATGGAATCGTATTGCCTTCGTCCAGAAGCTCCGACGTCGTGCGGACCTGCTTCAAGGACAGTGACAGTTCCTTGGCTACCTGTTTGATGATTCGTTCATGGCGTTCTGCCTTTATTGTTTCTTCATTGGGTTCCAGAACCGTTTCCTGTTCAGACAAATAAATCCCTCTTTCCTTCCTGAATCGTTCAGTTGAAGCTTGTTCAGGGCAGCTTTGCTGCTGTAATTACATTTTGATTGAACCATTTGCTTCAACCACTCTACCCTATATTATCACAAAATCACGTCCAGATTTCCATCATTCCACTGGCATACAAGTTCTGACAGAATTACGTCTTCCTCCAGCCTTCCCCATTACGTCAAAAAAAGACCGAAAAACGTCAACGCGACGCTGTTCGGTCTTCCTCATTAGGACTTTATATGCAATTGAACTCTAAATAAGTGAAACTATTCATTTACACGATGACGGAGAGGACAGAAAAAAACCTGAAAAGGCGAAGCGTTCGCCTTTATCCCCGGATTTTCCCCTTAAGAAAAGGGAATCGAAAAAAATCTGGGGATAACAGCGATTGGAAGGTTGTTCTGTCATCGTAGTATCCGTGTAAATAATCTGTAGTTCAACTTATTTAGACCCGTTCGAATCGGAACATTTCACTCAGATAGTCTCCCGATGCACGACCTACGGAGATCCCGCCATACATCAGCGCATCCCCTGTAAACGTCTCGGAGCCGCCTTTGAGGCGATAATCCGCGTTAGGGTCCAGGCCCTTCAACTTCAGACGTTGGAGCGGTGCATTGGGTTCAGACAGCACACGGAAGTAGAATACAACGGCTTCGCTGCCATCTGGTGAAATAAACATCCATGCCGTTTCATTTCCTTCAAACGGACTTAGCAAGCGCCGGAACGTTCCGTATTGAATGGTTCCCCGAATTTCCTTGTACAGCTCTACCTGAGCCTTCACAATGGCATTCTCTTCCTCTGTGAATCGAGTCAAATCCAATTCATATCCAAAGTTACCGGACATGGCGACATGTCCACGAATCTCTAGAGAAGTAATTCGATTAACCTGGTGATTGGGAACAGCTGAGATATGTGACCCCATTGAGCTTACCGGATATACCAGGCTTGTACCATACTGAATACGAAGACGGGATATCGCGTCCGTATTATCGCTGGTCCACGTTTGCGGCATGTAATACAGCATACCTGGATCAAAACGGCCGCCACCACCTGAACAGCTCTCGAACAGGATATCCGGAAACGCTGAAGTAATCCGTTCCATGACTTCATACAATCCAAGCATATACCGATGCGCAGTCTCACGCTGTCTGTCTGCTGGCAGCAATGCAGAACCTACCTCCGTCATATTCCGGTTCATGTCCCATTTCACATAAGTGATCGGCGCAGATCCAAGCACATCGCCTAGCATGCGTACAATCTCATCTCGCACATCCTGACGGGAGAAATCGAGTACCAACTGTTGGCGCCCTTCCGTACGGCGGCGATCCGGCACATGCAGACACCAGTCCGGATGAGCACGGTACAATTCACTGTCCGGCGAAATCATCTCAGGCTCGAACCATAGTCCGAACTGCATGTCCAGACTGGTTACCCGGTTGGCCAAATCATCCAGGCCTTGTGGCAGTTTGTTCTTGTCCACAATCCAGTCACCGAGTGAGGAATTATCACTGTCCCGATGTCCGAACCATCCATCATCCAGTACGAACAGTTCAATACCAAGCTTCTTCCCTGCCTGTGCGATCTGCTCAATCTTATCAGCGTTGAAGCCGAAATAGGTCGCTTCCCAGTTGTTGACCAGAACCGGACGCTCTGCATTACGGAACTTGCCACGTGCAAGGCGCTCGCGATACAGTTGATGATACGACTGAGACATGCCATCCAGACCTGCATCCGAATAAACCATGACCGTCTCAGGCGTCTGGAACGACTCCTGCGAATCCAGCTTCCAGCCGAACTCAAACGGATTGATTCCCAGCGATACACGAGTGGTGTGGAACTGATCCACTTCCGCCTGTGCAGTGAAGCTGCCGCTATATACAAGGCTGAACCCATAGACTTCACCCTGATCTTCGTCTGTACCCGGTGTCATCAGAGCAATGAACGGATTCTGCTGGTGACTGCTTGAGCCGCGACGGCTCTCGATGCCTTGCAGGCCGGAAGCAAGCGGTCTGCGAACGATGTCCCGTTCACGCGTCCATGCTCCTGACAGCTGCAGTAATTCGTAATCGGCATGCGGGAAATCAACGGAAGAACTGTGCGCACGTGCAATATTCACCGAGGCAGCGCTCTCATTAACGATACGCATGGAACGCGTAATCGCATTAAATGCCGTAAAGGCCGTGTAGCTAAGTTCAATCTTGATCCCTGCAACACGGTCTTCCAGTTCAACGATGAGTGTCTCCGCTTCATCGTCAGATTCAACATAAGTTGCCGGCAGCCCGGTAAGTGCTGCCTTTCCTTTGATCAGTCGATGGCCTGTATACGTAAATTCCGAAACGGTTGAACCGTTCTCAAGCTGCAATTGGATTGCCGGATTACGGAAATCACTCGTACCGTATACTGGCAACTCTTGCGCCAACGTGTCGAAGGAGATCGTCCGATCATCCGGTACCGGATTCGGGCTGAATGAGGCCCGCTCCGTACGCACATGAAGCCAGCTCAGATCGGTATCACGCAGTCTTTTGCCATAATACAAATGTACCAAATATCCCGAAGGCAGCACCTGGAATACGTAGCTTGCCTTTTGAGTCTGTAGATGAAATTGAAGCTTTTCCTGGTCAATATAAATGCTCATATGTCTCCTCCACCTCTATATATGTTAATTAACGTAAACGGTTTCTCAGGTATCATTATAACGAAAAGACTCTAAATGTTCTACGCTTTCATGAAGCTTTAATCAAAAGAAGCGTACCCGGCCGTTAGGCTGTTGTACGCTCTTTTGATTGCTGTCTGAAATTGTGTGTTCCTGTAAGGAACATCCATTGTCTACGGGCGGCACGGCAGAACAAGGAAACAACTACCTGATGCCTTAAAAATCGATTAAACCCAGGCTGATCTGTAAGGCTTCGTTGACCAGTTTCATGGTCTCCTCGTCCAGATGGGTAATCTTGTCGGTCAGCCTCTGCTTATCAATCGTCCGTATTTGTTCGAGCAAAATAACCGAGTCCCGGTCAAAGCCGTGTGCCGCCGCATCAATTTCCACATGCGTCGGCAGCTTTGCCTTTTGGATCTGGGCGGTGATCGCCGCCACAATACAAGTAGGACTAAACCGGTTGCCGATGTCATTCTGGATAACCAGAACCGGCCTGACTCCACCTTGCTCGGAACCGACAACGGGAGAAAGATCCGCAAAAAAAACGTCACCGCGTTTTACGATCAATGTCTACACCCCGCTAACTAAGCGGTCCAGAGTGCTGTCCGCATCTTCCTCCGCGTGAAAGGCCTCGGATGCCATGGTGAGGTTAATCTTCGCCATCTCCATGTACCCTCGCTGCATCGATTCACGGATGTAACGTTTCTTACGCTCCGTCAAATACAGCTTCATGGCCTGCCTAATCAATTCGCTGCGGTTGGAATTCTCCAGCGCTACGATGCCATCCACTTCCTGCAAAAGATAATCAGGCAAACTGATCATGATCCGCTTGGTGTTCTGCAAGTTGGCCACCTTTCTTCCACCCCCACAAACCTTTCGCCATTGTGAACCAGTATTACGTTTTTCCAGAACTTTTATACAAAGGAATATATATGCCCCGAGTATATCAAGTATGCTGTACTCCATTATAAACACGGAGAACATTATTCGTACAGACCAAACATCTCTTTTCAGGATTTTTCATCCCAGTCATCATTCATAATTCGAGATGCTCCGACAGTTTTCCTTCTGTTCTGAAAAAAAGTTTATTGGAAATAGCGTCCAGTCGAGCTGTCAGGATGTCAAAAGAGGGTTGATTCTGGCGATTACTGCTCCATTACGGGTATAGACCCGAGGGATTCGATGCGCCATCATGCAGATCACTTCGTAGGGAATCGTACCGAGCTGAGATGCCACCTCTTCTGCAGTTATAACTGCACCTGATTGATGACCGATGAGAACAACCTCTTCGCCGACTTGAATTTCTTCTGCTTCTGCAGCAAAAGATTGTAGCGACACCATACACTGATCCATGCAGATCGTACCGACGACGGGAACACGACGGCCGCGTACAAGCACTTGTGCTTTACCTGACAGCATTCTTGAAAATCCGTCTGCATAGCCGATAGGCAGGGTCGCTATTCGTTCGTTCCCTTGTGTTACATAACGGGTTCCGTAGCTGACACCCCAGTGGGGCGGCAGCGTTTTGACCAGAACCGCCTTCGTCTTCAGTGTCAATACCGGGGAAAGCTTCACTACCTGATGATTCACCTCTGCCGACGGGTATAATCCGTACAGGCTGATTCCTACACGAACCATATCATCCGACAATTCCGGTGTATCAATGGTAGCGGCGCTGTTCGCCGTATGTATAATCGGGATGACACATCCCTGATCCCGCAACGCATCAACCACGCCTTGGAACCGTCGATACTGCTCCAGTGTATAGGTCTTGTCTTTTTCATCCGCCTTGGCAAAATGAGTAAACATACCTTCCAGCATGACCTGCTTCAGCTTGGCTGCTTCCTGAATGAAAGCAAGTGCCTCGTCGCCCGGCAGCAGGCCAAGCCTGCCCATGCCGCTGTCAATTTTGATATGCACCTTTAGCTTACGAGAGGAAATTCCCGTCTCCAAATGTTGAATGGCGTCGAGCACTTCCTTACTGAACAGCGTAATGGTTACATCATGTTTCCATGCTTCAGCGATGCCTTCTGGCGGCGTGTAGCCCAATACAAGAATCGGAAGGGTAATTCCGTGTTGTCGCAATTCAAGCGCTTCGTCAAGAAAAGCTACACTTAAGTAATCCACACCAACTCGTTCCAGTTCCCTGGCCGTCTCCACTGCCCCATGTCCATAGGCGTTAGCCTTCACACAGGCGAGCAGTTTCTTGCCTTGCGGCAATGCTTCACGGAAAGCTTCTACGTTGTTGCGCAAATGATCCAAATTGATCTCCGCTTGGGTCGGCCGATATTGTTCTTGCACGTTAAGTCACCTTCTCTAATCATCTTAATCCGGCTCACGTCAGACTCCATCGTAATGCTCAAGCATGTGACTGTCAAATGAACGAAAGATCTGCAGACCAAAACACATACAGGAGTACTATCCTGGAGTCGGGAGCAAACGCAGAATAAGACCTATAAGCGAGACCATGAATGAGATATTCATCTCTCCATAACTTAACTGATCTGCTTATATCGTTTTATTTACCCGGTTCCTCCCGCGTAGAAGCGTGTTTTGCATTATTGAGTGCACCGGACCTATTCCTTGCTTATCTTACGCAGGATCATAGCCTGTTGATACTAATACCTTCAACTGAAATTAAATCCTGCAAATTACGGATATAAAACAGGGACAATGACCTGTGTATGCAGCAAAGCACCGGAGAAATCATCTCCGATGCTTCTTAGCATTCCTTATGTTAGGACGACTATACTTTCCAAATCATTTCCCTGACTCTTCCTGCATCGATGTCGCGATCTGTACCATCTCATTAACAGGCAAGTCTGCACTGGTAATTCGGTACTCCACTCCGTCCGTCATCCATGTAAGTGTCTGCAAGGCATCTCCGCTCAGCATACCAAGCGTAAATCCAAGATCAACAACACTGGACGGTGCAAGCGATACAGCTCTGTCCTGTGGACGCGCTTCGAAAATCGTATAGTTATACGTTCCTTCGTAACGAAGCATCACCGAATAGTCTCCTGTTTCTTCTACGATCTGGTCGTCTTTCAGCTTGACTCCTTCTGGGGCGTAGGTCGGCTGAATAACCCCGAAGCTGCCTGTGCCGTCCGGCTCAGCCGATGTCGGTTCTTCCGTGCCTTGCCCGCTGGCTGGGTCTTCCGAACCCTGCTGCTCGGCGTTATCGCTCACACCGGTCTGTCCATCACTAACGGTTCCGCTTGGATTCGATGCAGAACCTTCCTCTGTTGCAGCTTGAGGATTGGTGGTCTCTTTACCATCCCCAGCAGGAGCCGCGCCTGAGTCCGTACCGGCTTTGCCACCATTTTCTGAAGCAGCCGTCATATTACGCTGCATGTCAAACGCGTCTTTCTCAAATTCGGCGCCAAATTTGAAGCTATCGAACTTCACATCCACCACCACATTGGCATTCGAATCAGATACTTCTACCTGCTTCGGTGCGTAATCGCTTTTGTTTAACCATATTTTCTGTCTGACCAATGCATGTGTATTGTAGTTGGCAGCTACATCGAAAACATAGCTTTCCTTCTCATCGGCAAACTGGCGGGTCGAATCACCTGTTATACTGCGGATCAGCGTCTCGTAGAGGTAGACCTGGCCTTGATTATCTGGCCAGTTACTCTGGAAACGGAAGCTTTTGTTCTGGCTCGGCGTCAGAACAAATACGCCTTCATCATTACGCAGTACAATTTGCGTTACATCCTTTTTGGCATTCGTTAACGCGATACGATAATACGAAGGCTTCTGATGCCATACCTCGACCTTGTACTGCTGCGGCGTATCTCCAGTATGCAGCGTCATGACGCCTGCCCCCTGATAACTTTCCATTTCTCCTACGACTTCGTTCAGATCTTTGACCACGGCTGCCGCATCCTTCTTCCCGCAGGCGGCAAGTAAGGTCGATAAGACCAATACCATGGCAAGCATCCATGATATTCGGCGCATGACATCATCCCCTTTAGCACATGTTTTCACTTCAGGATTGTGCGTACAGCAGAACCCCTACTTGATTAGTACATGTTATGAGGGACTTGTTCGATATATGCGGACTAGTTTGACAAGCATTCCCTTTTTTCAAATGCCACAATACTCTATTTGGTAACAAAATCAGTCTCGGGTAGGATGTTAAATTCAGCCAGATTCTTCATAGTAAATACAGATAACAACTCAACCAATGCAATTACATACCGCTATGATGTAGCTTAATTGAGGTACAACTCTATTTCAAATTGGAGGAAAATAATGAATACAACCTATCATCACTCATTGCTGAATGGATTGGATGATTTTGTGGAAGAGCAGCTTCAACGCTGGAAAGGCGTAGGTGTGGCAGTAGCGGTCATCCACAAGGATGAAGTTATTTTGCAAAAAGGATACGGTTATCGCGACCTGGAGTCCAAGCTCGAAGTTACACCCAATACACTATTTGCGATCGGTTCCAGTACCAAAGCCTTTACAGCATCAACAGCTGCCCTGCTCGTCGATCAGGACATTCTGAAGTGGGACACGCCTGTTCGAACGTATTTGAAAGACTTCAAAATGTTCGATCCCGTAACCACAGAACGTCTGACCATCCGCGATATGCTCTGTCATCGCTCCGGACTTCCAAGGCACGATATGATGTGGTACAACTCATCACGGAGCAGAGAAGAACTCGTAAACGCGCTTCAGTATCTGGAGCCAAATGAAGACTTTCGGAACAAGTGGCAATACCAGAATCTGATGTATATGGCGGCTGGTTATCTGGTGGGGCAACTCAAAGGAACTTCATGGGAGAATGTTGTTCAGGAGTCTCTGTTTAATCCCCTCGGTATGAATTCAATTGTCCTCTCTGTCGATGAGATGCAGAATCAACCTGACTTCGCCTTCCCTTATATGGATCAAAACGGAGAGAGTACACGAATACCTTTTCGAAAAATAGATGCCGTAGGCCCCGCTGGCTCCATTAACAGCAATCTGGTCGATATGATCGCTTGGGTGCAATTCCAATTGAATCAAGGGCAACAGGATGGGAATCAACTGATCTCCAAAGAACAGTTGGCTGTTATGCACAGCCCGCAAATGGCTTGTACTTCACCATTCCACAGCAAAGAGCTGCCTGTTAGCACGTACGGTCTGGGCTGGATGATTGATTCTTATCGCGGACACGCCATGATTCATCACGGCGGAGCAATCGATGGATTCGCTTCACAGGTCGCCTTTTTGCCGGAGGAACAGCTCGGTGTTGTAGTCCTTTGCAATACCAATGGGAGCGTTCTTCCCTACACGATTTCTTTTAACATTATTGATCGTTTGCTTGAAGTGGAACCTGTGGATTGGAGCGGGAGATTAGCCAAATTAGTGGCTGGAGAATCGAATGAATCTGAAGCAGCCACAGATATCGTAGAAACACCAACTAATTCAGAAACCTTTGTTGAGGAAAAACCAGACGAAACCCAGGTTCACCCCCATGATCGTCCTATCCATGCTTATGCGGGCAGCTATACACATCCAGGTTACGGCGAGATCGTTATTCAACAGTCGATTGATGGGCTACAAGCCACCTTGAATGCCATTGACATGCCTATGAAATACGCTGGAAAAGATACGTTTTCCGTGGAACTTGTCCTGTTTGGCCTGAAGGTCACATTTACATTTAAGATGGATGAAGAGGACACGATAAGCTCTCTCTCCATTCCCCTGCTGCTGGAACCTGGTACGAATCCAATTGAATTTATAAAGACATCATCCGTCTAAAAACATCCCCTACCGGCCTATCCCATTGTGAAGTTACACACTTTACCACAATGGGATATATGCCGGATAACTCGCATTCTCTTCTTCTGTATTCGGACTTCTCTTCACTCACAGTCGCAGATCTGGCATCCCGAATGAAACTACACGATAATCCCGAAGCGAAACGTGGTGTGCATGTTCTTTCCTGTTTATCAATTGGGCCTGGCTGCTTATTATGTCCGCTGTACTCCTCCATCAGCGGGTCAAGGTGAACCACGACTATGTGCAGATGCATCCTGAAATCCTGAATACCCGCCTCTTCAGACTGTATTTGGCTCAATGTTGTTCTGAATTTTATTGAAAATGTACACATCTTAATCTACGATCTTGAAACCGATCGTGTCCGTAATCAGTAATAAACAGGAGAGTTCTCTTTACAAAATTTTCTTTAGAAGGAGTGTTTGCATGCATTTATCCAATCGAAGCACACGCTTCAGGCTCACCTCCATAACCGGGGCGTTCATGGCGTTGGTCCTGTCCCTCAGTCTATGGGCACCCGCCGTACAGGCGGAGACGGCACCCACTGCGGTCCATGAAACAGGGAAAGTGACAGCGCTGACAAGTGAATCGGCAACAGCCTTTCTCGATGGATTTTTCGATTCTCCTGAAGCGAAGGCCCAATATGTTGGTGCTTCCGTAGTCGTTGTCAAAGATGGAAAAGTCGTAGCAGAGAAAGGCTATGGATATTCCGATTTGGAGAGCAAAACACCGGTTGATCCAAAAAGCACCACCTTTCGTATCGCCTCGGTCTCCAAAACATTTACATCAGCCGCTGTCATGCAGCTCGTAGAGCAAGGCAAAGTCGATTTAAAAGCTGACTTTCAGACCTATGTGAAAGGACTGGAATTCGATAACCCTTTTGACAAACCTGTAACAGTGGAGAATCTGCTAACACACACCACCGGATTCGAGATTCGCGACCCACAGCAGGAAGACATCCATAATGACTTCGACAAAATTGTATCGATGGAGGATTATGCCAAGTTACATATGCCACCTGTCGTTCGAGAACCTGGTAGCGCCTACATGTACGACAACTTCTCCTTCCTGCTGCTAGGCATGATTGTGGAAAATGTTAGCGGAGAGCCGTTCGAAACGTATATGCAGCAGCATATCTTTAAACCTCTGGGTATGGATAACAGTAGTTTTATGCTGAATGGCAAGTTCAAAAATCAACTTGCAACAGCCTATGATGCGGCTCATAATCCACTTGGCCTGTATACCCTTTCCCCATCACCTATGCCTCAAGGCGGCATGCTCTCAACGTCAGAGGATATCGGGAATTTCATGATTGCTTTCCTGAATGATGGTGTGAAGGATAACGAACGTATTTGGAAAGAATCTACGGTAAAAAGCATGGAACAATACCGCTCGTCCATTCATCCGCTGTTACCGGACACCACTTATGGGTTCGAAGCTGCTTTTCAGCTTCCGGGTACAGGCAGCAGTTCCAAAATTATTACCAAAGCAGGCGACATCGTTGGATTCAGCTCTTATCTCTTCCTAATTCCTGAGCAAAACACCGGTGTCTTCCTTACCTACAACCAGACAGGAGCACTTCGTAACTTCTTCTACCCGGCCTTTATCCAGACGTTCTTCCCGCAATATGCGGAGCCGGTCAAGTTCAAGGAATATACACCTCAATCCACGGCAGAACTGCAACGCTTCGCTGGACTTTATGCAGATCTGCGGCTTAGCACGATTGTCAGCTCCCTGAAAGAGGGCGGGAAGGAACCCGGACAATTAAGCATTTCCGACGTCTTCCTTGGCCCACGTACCCTGATTCAGGTTGAAGATAATCTCTTCAAGGATGAGTTAACAGGTCAGTTCACGGCGTTCAAGGAAAATGCTGATGGAACCATCTATATGAAAGAACCTTATCTCAACCCGTTCGGATATGAGAAAAAAGGGCAAAAGCCTCAAGGCTTCCGGGATGTTCGTGAGAACAGCACTTATGCTGAAGCCATCTATGGATTACAATCGCTTGGATACTATACCAATGATGCAAGTGAAGCTTTTCAACCCAAAAATGCCGTTACACGGGCTGAATTCATTGAGGACGTCCTTAAAATGAGCGGACTGAAAGCCAGCAAAACGACACCACCTGCGGATACCGACTGGGCTACCCATCCTGCTGCAGGTTACATCCAGCTTGGTTATGAATCTGGCATGATCACGGGTGCGGATGAGAAACAGTTCAAGCCGGATCAGGTCATTACCCGTCAGGAAGCCATGGTGATGATCTGGAGAACTCTCCAGCTTCAATATCCGAACGAACTGTTCGAGGATGTGAAGCTGGCCGGGCAAACAGATGCCTGGGCTGTGCCTGCGATTCAAATGATGGTTAAGCTTGGTATCCACGGTCCTGAAGTGAAGGTGCTGGAGGATGGATCGGTTGACTTCCTCTCTCGCAAACCACTGATCCGTCAGGAAGAAGCCTCGATTATGTACCAATTGTTTACACAGCCAACTGACAAGATTGTAGCTGACCTGTTGGCAAAGCAGCCGAAGCCCGAAACTTCCGTAGATGAGGATCCGGCCGAAGATACACCCGCGCCTGCAACCGTGACTTCTGAATAACCTGAATAGCCACCTCATATTCACGCTATAAAAAAAGATAAACAGGCTTGTTCGAAGGAGGAAACCCTCCTTCTGAACAAGCCTGTTTGGGTTTGGGGCGGTGGCCATCGCATAATACTGCCTAATAAGGTGGATGGGTTCGTTACTGCTTTAGTGAAATATTCTAACTATACCTCGCTCAACATCGACGAAACATGTTGATTGCCATTCCGCTGGTCATATTTGTCTGCGGTTGCTTTGGCATACACCGCGAAGTAATCGGCCAGTTTATGCAAATCTGCCGGATCTCCTTCATAGGGGAATGAAGCCGGAAGCCGCAATCGGTATTGCGGAGATTCATCAGCCCAGCGGCGCAGCAGCTGTGCAGCTCTGGCATAGAACATCATTTTGGCAAACGGATCCTCATGATCCATTGCGAGCACAAGACTTTCTTCCAGCACATCAATACCCTTGGCCGGGTTGGTGTGTGCAAGGTAATCCATCTGCTCGGCAAAGCTTTGCACAAAATCATTATGTCCTTTGATCATGCGATAACCTTTGGCCTGATGTTTGTTAGCTTCATCCACCTTCCCCAGTCGGTATAGTGGCATCAAAATCTCCGATAAGGTCAGGTGCGGAATTTCGGCACAGCTCATCCGCCCTTTCAAGATGGGCTTCGCCGCTTCCATCACCTTCTCATCATCTCCAACAAGTATCCAGTAACGCATAATCTCGTCCTGCTCACAGGCCTCGCAGTCACTCATAAAATCACGATCCATACTTCTGAACTTCGTATAGCTGTTTCCAGCCTCCTCCAGCTCCCCCAGATCCATGGAAATGCGGAACCGATAATACCAGTACGAACGCTCGCTGTATCCAAACGATTTAAAGCGACGTCCGAAGTCCTCCAACAGCTCCATCATTTTATCGCGAGACACTTCCGGGAAGCTGGATAACTCGCCCAAAATCCATTTGTACGACCACATTAACGTTTCTTCGTCATATTGTTCAGGCTGTTGATCAAACTTGCCCAGCTGCCAGGAAAAAGCAATCAGTGCCTTCATCGGATAACCGCAAAATGTCGCTGTCTCCACGATCTCTGAACGTGCTTCGTACGCCTCTTCCTCCATGCCATTCACATCGGCGACTCTTGCCGCTTCCTCCAGAATGCCCAGCTTTGCTGTTCCATTAGGCAGGCCATAGGCCTCATCCATCAAATCCTCAAAATCCATTTCGGTCTGCATCAGACATCCCCCTTACGATCTGTATTCGCACGCAAACCCCAATCAATAAAACGAACGATGCCCTGATTGAGCACCTCAAGCTCCTGCCGATTCATGGCATAATGCCCCATCATCAACGCGTTGACATACAACATTTCAATGGCAATCGGGGTCATTTGGGCATCCGGTGAAGTCAGCACCCGCTGAATAATTGGATTGTTAATGTTCAGGTACAGGGTCGAATAACCTGCGGAACTAATGCCAGATGACAATGAACCAAGGACTGAAGAGAACAATTCTGTACTCTCCTCACTAGCTTTTTCCAATGCACGCAGCGTAGAAGATTCCTGCGAGAGCGTGAACAGCACCGGCAAATCGGCTGGCTTGAAACCTTTGACCTCTGCACGGCAGCGGAAACGTTGCAAAGCAGAATCAGCGAGGCGCAAGGCATCATAATACTGATTCCGTTCAGCCGGCGGCACGTCGGTGAAACTCATGGATACTTCATCCGGCTGTAATTGTTCGGTCTGTGCATCCTGCACCGCCAATGGCAGCATGGCCATCAAATCGCTATCGTAGATGTATCCTCCATTAATGACCAGCATCGATTGGGCTGAGGCGACATGATGAATCTGACGATACTCATCCACCGTGGTAGTGAAGTACAACGTCTCTCCCTCACTCATCAGCTCGCCCAGTTCCCGATGACCACGGGTGCTCTCAAACGGCAGCCAGCGGTGAATCATGGCATAGAACTCTTGATCCTGCACAGCCAGTGCCTTCATCGACAGTGCATGCAGGCGAATCAGCTTCTGCAGCCGTTCCGTCTGGCTCTCAGCCATGTCGGTCAATCCCTTACGAAGGGCATCACCGAGTTCAAAGCGTACGTCTTCCAGCTTTTCATTTTCATAAAAGTGTTCCCGCGAAGCCGTTGGTTGAAGCTCGTCTGTCCAGATCAGGCATTTCACGAAAAACGCCCAGTCCGGCAAAATATTTTCCGCCTTCTCCGATATCAGCATTCTCTTCAGATACACCCGATGGGAACGCTTGGCATTCAGATTGACAGCATGCGGCAGCACAAAAGCAATGCCCCCTGTACGCCCTGAAACCGTCGTCAGTGGAATGAAATCCTGAAACTTCTCTCCAAGTAATCGTTCACCAAATGCCAACACTTCCGCTCTGCGTCCACGTGCAAGCTCAGGCTCCATCAACCAGATCGGTGACTCGCTATTTACAATATGTTGAACACCGTCACTATGCAGGATGACTGGATAAGGCAGCAGCGCTCCATAATAGAACAAGGCTTCCTGCACATATTCCGTTTCGAAATAATGGGCTGCATCCGGCGTACAGCGAAGATACACTTTCGTTCCCGGAGACAGCTGTGTCTCCAATTGCCGAATCGTATAGGTACCATCCGGCTTACCCCGCCACTCCATCGAAGGTCCACCCTTCGCGGATTGGGTCAGCATGACGATTTCATGGCTTACCATGAAACAAGACAATAATCCGATCCCGAATCGCCCGATAAACGAAGTCTCTCCATCTAGCAACGCCTGCTGACCACGCTTTGAAGATTGACCAATCATCGCCAGAAACTCATGGATATCCGCTTCCGTCAAACCAATACCGTTGTCCTCCACCATCATCGTACGTTGATCACCTGTTCCGGTCAGTTCCACACGTACTTCACCCCGATATCCCGGTTCTGCCTCTGTTCGAGCTGTAATGGCATCAGTTGCGTTCTGCATTAGTTCACGCAAAAAAACTTTGGGGCTGCTGTATAGATGGTTTGATAAAATCTGAATCATGCCGCTCAGGTTCACCTGAAAGCGATACTCATTGGATGCTGTCATTTTGCTCACCTTCCTTTGGGTCCAAACACATCACATGCCCAAAAGATATGTGTGCATATGATGTGTTAAACGAAATCAATTATGTAATCGCAATAAATGGGGCGATCCATCAATGGAATCACCAAGTGACGACGGAATCACCAAGTGACGACGTCAAACCGGCCTTGGCTAACCAAGACCGGCGTTAGATGAATAATAGGCGTTCATAATATGTAAGAGGCCTTAAATCTAATTACCACGTTATGGATGGCAATGAAACGGGATAGTGCATCCCTTTTTATCAGAATACATGGTAAAGACCAGGGTGAAAACAAACCTGAGACCCGATTTCGCCGGACTTTAGGGTGAAGTTGCTGCCTGGGTTTGGGACTAAAGACGGAGAAATTTTATTTTTCGGCCCATCATTTGAACGATATGACTCATCTGAACGTATAATCTCCAAACTCAGATCGGACGGTGAAGGAACATGATTGAAGTTCGTAACATTTCCAAGCAATTTAAAGTACATCAGGCACTGAACGATGTCAGCTTCACGGTTGAACAAGGCAGCGTTACCGGGTTAATTGGACCCAACGGTTCAGGCAAAACCACCCTGATTCGAATTATGAATGGCGTTCTCGGCGCTTCGGGTGGGCAAGTAAGCATTAACGGCCTGGACCCCTTTCGTGAGACGGAGAACGTACTGGCTATATGCGGAACACTAACCGAGCAGAGCGGATTGTATGAAAATATGAGCGGACGGGACAACCTGATCTTTTTCGCTGAAGCTTTCGGTGTACAACATGCCAAAGCCCGGATAGACGAGCTCGTGGATCTGTTCGAAATGCAGGATTATCAGTATCGAAAAGTGGGCACCTACAGCACAGGTATGAAGAAACGCGTAGGTCTGGCGCGAGTGCTGCTGCATCGCCCTTCCATTCTCTTTCTGGATGAGCCGACCAATGGGCTTGATCCGGACGGGATTCAGATGGTACTTCGTATCATTCGCCGGTTAAATCAAGAGGAACAAATGACGATTCTCGTTTCGTCTCATGTCCTATCCCAGCTATCTGCCGTGTGCGATCGGTATATTTTTATGGAAAAGGGGCGCAAGGTTGAGGAAGGTACGGAGCAGGAGATCATCAACCGTTACCTAACCTCACCCCGGCTTGAAGTTGAAGCGATCATGCTGAATGGCTGGCAAACGGCAACTGAATATACACCGGAGATGATCTCCGCAAACAAGGCAGTATTTCAGCTTCAAGCCCGTGAGGATATTCCATTGCTACTTCGACAACTGACCGAGCATGGACAAGTCTATCAGGCCCGAATTATGGGCAATGATCTGGAGAGCATTTATTTTGCCATTAGGGAGGCACACCAATATGAATAACCGAAAAGCCATACGTGCACTTGTTCGCAAAGACATTCGAGCCATTACAGCCAGCGTACAGCTCTGGCTGCCCATGTTGATCGTTCCGCTGGTTATCGGGATCATCATGCCTGGGATACTCATTTGGGCAGCCTCAAGAATGGAGCTTGCTTCCCTCGGCAATATGAGCTTCCTGCTTGATACGCTGGATAGCCTAACCGATGCCGGGCGGATTCCACAGCTCGCTTCGATGCCTACCGATAACCATCGCATTGTCTATTACCTGGCGTTGTACATGTTCGCACCGCTGTTTCTCATCATTCCGGTGATGGCATCCAGCATTCTCACGGCTAACAGCTTTGCAGGCGAGAAGGAACGCAAGACACTGGAAGGCCTTCTCTTCACTCCGATGAGTATGGATACTTTGTTTAAAGGCAAGGTGTTAGCAGCTCTTATTCCTTCTCTGATATTATCCTGGGCTACATTCATCATCTACGGAATCATTGCCAATATCCTGATGTACCCGATGTTCGGAGCGTTGATGTTCCCCAATCTGAACTGGATCATTCTGGTCCTATGGGTTGTTCCAGCGTGCAGTCTCGTGGTCATTCTGTTGAATGTCCTAATCTCGGCGAAGGTGCGTGGATTTCAGGAGGCCTATCAACTAGGAGGATTGGTGGTAATTCCATTGCTCGCCCTGATTGCTGGACAGGCGAGCGGCATGCTTCTTATCAGTCCACTCATGTTGATTTTAGTTGGAGCCGTGCTTCTACTCATCAGTTTCGCTCTGCTTCGTCTGGTCACCTTGTGGAACAGCCGTCAGCAGCTCGCTGAAAGTCAGATTTAAGTTTGCACCGCGTGCATCTTCTTGCGCGCGGTGTTTTAATTTTTTGCCCGCATCTTAAACGTTAATTATGAAGGCTAAGATGTATAACATATTTTCCATAGTTTACCGATATAACTTAAGGTGTTAAGGTATTTATTACATACATAATGAAGAAGGGTGACGATTGATTTATGAACAATTGGTTTACACGCATGCAACGCACGGTTTGCACCCTGCTGCTGTTTACACTGGTCGCTGCGGCAATGCTTGGAGGCGGAGCCGGTGCTCATGCAGCTTCCCTCAGCCAAACTACGGTATATTATGATTCCGACGGTGTATTGTACAAAGTATCTGGTGACGGTAGTGGAACCACGGAAGTATTGCTTGATTTCGAAGGAGATGGCCTTGCTGCGGCGGGATCTTATCTCTATTACACCCGTTCCGATTCCTCCACAACGCTGCTTCGTGTTCCCAATGACGGTTCCAGCGATTCGGCTGAAACGTATGCGACAGATGTGTTGAGCTACTATACGGATAGTGGGTTCATTTATTATATGGATTCCAAAGGCTCAATCTATCGTGGGAATGGCAATAGCGAAGCTTCGGCTACCGCCAAAATTGCGGACAAAGCGAATACTGATTTCCCCCTGCTCGCCGTAACGAAAGGCCGTGTATATTATAACGGGCTTGTTAATGGAAAACCCTGGATTGTATCCAAAGCTTCCAACGGCAGCGGTGCCGTAGAGCGGATTGCTGCTGGTGCAGTAGAAAGTCGTTATTTTATGAATATTGCCAAAAACGAACTGCAACTGATGGTGAACACTGACCCGTACGAGCAGTTTTACTCTACCAACGCCATTCTCATGTACAAGGTAAACTACAATACAGGCAAGGGAACACCCGTTAATCCAAAAGCAAAGCTGGATGTGAACGCTGTTTATGCCGGCGGCTGGGGTAACAATCTTTATGTGTATAACAAAGGCATCAAGCTGGACAGCAGCAAGGATTATGATTATTCAACAGGTAAAGCCTTTGCATTAACTACTTCCGGCAAAACACTTCAGATTCATAGCAAGAGCATCCGGGAAGTTGGTTCACTGGGTACGGATAAGGTTGTCATTGTGGATGCAGACAAAAAGGCGTATGCCAAAACCATCGCCGGAAACAAGGTATCCAAATCTGCCTATCTGAATTTGAACAACGTCACTTTCGTAACAACACAGTTGACCAACGGAACATCAACGCTTGCATATCTATCCGGTACCAACGGTCTTTATTCCGTGAGCACAGCTCTCAAAGTAACCAAGCTTGCCGGAGAGGAATGGGCAACGTTCCAGCTTCATGACGATGTTCCGGGCATGTTCTATATCAACGCAAATGATCTCTACCGTCTATATCATGTTCAAGCCAATGGCACAGGCAAAAAGGTGCTAAGCGACGTTTTCCTGGATGATATCCTATTGGTCGTGCCAAACTAACCCACGCATGTTAATGATGGCTCATAGCCATCTCAATATTCTTGTCCAAAACAAAGAAAGAGGGTAACCCTAAGCCATCACGGCTCTGGTTATCCTCTTTTTGTCATGTGCAAAACTATTTTTCAAAAACATCTTCCATATGAGAATGATAATTGTTATCATTAAGAAAATAAGACAAAAGGATGGTCCGTATGACTGAACAGCTTCCCTTCATTTCTGAAACCTCATCTCTACCGCTCCTCTCTTCCATGTGCCGTGTACGGCGCGGGGAGCATTTCCGTGTGCAAGGCAAGACGGTGTCCCGGCCCATGCTCTGTCTTATTTTACAAGGAGACGGTGTCCTGGTCCTGAACGATACGGTCTATACCGCCGAAGCCAATCAACTGTACGTTCTGAAGCCAGGAACAACGATTGAGGCAGCTGCACGCTCGGCTGTTACGGAGTTCATACTCCTTAGTATGGATACGGTCTGTTTGCAGCAAGTGCACGGCCAATGGAAAATGACCTCCTCCTCTGGTTTCCCGCTGGATTGGGAGACAGGCAGACTGAGGGTTCGCCATGCCCAACAAGCCAGAGCACGATTTGAACAATTGGTTGAAGCCTATCGCGGCATTCAGCCCGATCACTTTATCAGTATACATAGCCAGCTCCACGAGCTTTTGCAGTATCTCTCGGAGAATCGGCTTGAGGAAAATGATGAGAAGGTCGACCCAGCACTTGAACGCAGCATTATGTATATGCGACGGTGCATGAGTGAAGGCATCAGCATGGATCAACTAGCCAAAATTGCCGGATTGACGCCAAGCTCATATTCTCGCAGTTTCAAAAAAGCCAAAGGCATGTCTCCTACCGATTATCTAAATCGCTTACGGATTGACGAAGCCAAAAAACAGCTCAAACAGGAATCGTGCGTACTTAAAGACGTCGCCGTATCTGTTGGCTATGGCAATGAATATTATTTTAGCCGCAAATTCAAACAAAGCTTGGGGATCGCACCCAGCCTATATATGAAAAAAGACCAAATTCGCGTCGCTACGGCGTCCTTGATGGGACTTCATGAGAACCTTTCTTCACTCGGATTGCATCCCGTAGCAATAATGGATGGATTCCCTGATCGGGAGCTTGATGAAATCGAGCAGAAGCAGCGGCTAGTCGCACCATTGGAGAAATTACGTCAGGCCAAGCCGGACCTGATTATCGGTGACTTCTATCATAAACCCTTTTACGATAAGCTCAAAAGTATTGCACCTACGGTCATCCTGGATCAGGCCCATGACTGGAAAGAAAATCACTTACGCTTGGCTGAATTGGTCGGACGGGAGCAGCAGGCCTTGCAGAATTTCAAGCAGCTGGAGCTTCGCAGCCTGGACATCGGACTTCGTTTGAAGCACCACTTCGGGCAAGAACGTATTATGCTTATGCAGGTTACGAATCAGTCTATTCGGCTCCAGGAAAATGCCGAGCATCCATTACATCACCTTATTTACGGTAAACTGGGGCTAAAGCCTGCACAGATCATATCAACAGATTTAATGTCAGACGAGTATGCGGCTGAGAGCATCCCCATGCTGGACACGGATCATCTGTTCATACATCGCGTCTCCAATTCTCCTGTGAGTGAGAAACTGCTTCGGCGCATGAAACAAACTACCGCCTGGAATCGCTCTCCGGCCGTGTTGAGAGGCTGCGTGCACGATATATCCGATTGGTCCGCACGATCCTGGACTCCAATCGGACGTCATCAGATCATGGACGAACTGGAACAGATCGTTCAGCAACTTGTTACCCTTTCACGTGTGGGATTAATTGGACAATTGTAACGCATAAACTAAGATCAATGCGTGCGTATTTCTTCATTAGAAATGTACAAGTGCATAACTAACCAAGACAAAAGAGCCCTCTCCGATTTGGAAAGGGCCCTTTGCTTTGCTGTTATTCATGTTCCTTGATTTCTTCTTTTGGAACCAATTTGTATATTTCCTCATCTTCCATAGTATCAATCAAGCGGTCCAGCCATTTGTAGTAGGCCTCTGCTTGAAGCACCTTATGCTTGTCTTCCTTAAGAATATGAAGAAGTTCAGCATCTGCTTGTTCATCCAGATCAGAAATCAAACGATTCATTTCTTCAATGGATTTGCGCAGTACCTGAAGGTTACTCTCCACGGCTTTTCTCCATTTAATCACAAAATAATCCGTAAACGTCTGATGCCAGTCATACTCCACTTCATATAGGTCTTTCCGGGAGCCTTTGCTCCATACTTTATTTACCATTTTTAGATCCAGCAGTGTACGTACGCCGGTACTCATGCTCGTTTTGCTCATTTCCATTTCCCGGCCCATATCGTCAAGGGTCATAGGTTTATCTGCAAAAAAAAGCAATCCATATAAGTGTCCCGTGGACAGCGTAACGCCGTAGAGATCCATATTACGCCCAATGGCTTCAATGACGCGTTTACGGATTCTAAGAACGGTGGCCTGCTGTTCCTCTTGTAAATGGTCCAAGCTCATGCTTGCAACCTCCATTCTGAACATTCCCAGTCTCGGCAAAATAATTGCAACTGTTTAAGATCCTGCTTACATGGGAACGTATCCGGCAGGACATCCTATATGCCAACAGGCTTTAGGTTACCCAATGTATATCATGGGAGCTTTACCAAGTTGCAAACGCCTACGACTATCTTTTAACCAAAAAAAACTGCTTAGATTCAGCACATTTTCTATTGTAGAAAAAGCGATATCAAAAGTAAAGGTGTCTTATTAGCCAGAATAAGGAGAATGACAGAGCATATGGACGGAAAACTTTGTACAGTTTTTACTGTACGAACATTATGTACTGTTTATTCGGTTGCTATACAGGTTAAGTATTGTTAGAATACAAAACGTTACCCAGAAAGACGGGAAGCGAAGCAACAATTACCGGATTTCGTGGCTGGGCGCACAAGTGTATGGGCTTGTGGATGCTGAAAGCCGTTCGAAGTGCACAACACATCAGAAGGGGTGAAAACATGACCATACTTGAAGTAAAGAATGTAAGTAAACTGTTTGGCCCCCAAACCGAGCAAGGTCTGCAATTACTGGAGCAAGGTTGGGGCAAAGAAAAGTTGGCCAAAGAAAAACAGATAACGGTTGGTGTCAACCGGGTCAACATGGAGATTCAGGAAGGTGAAATTTTCGTCATCATGGGGCTGTCCGGGAGTGGTAAGTCAACGCTTGTTCGGATGTTTAATCGTCTGATTGAACCGACATCCGGAGAGATTCTTGTCCATGGTAAAGATTTACGCAAAATGAACAAAGAACAATTGCGCGAAGTGCGTCGGAAAACGATCAGCATGGTATTCCAGAAGTTTGCGTTATTCCCGCACCGTACCGTTCTTGATAATGTGGAGTATGGACTCGAAGTTCAAAAGGTAGATAAAAATGAACGTCGGGAAAAAGCAAAAACGTCGCTTGAACTGGTTGGCCTCAAGGGCTGGGAAGATAAAATGCCGGATGAGTTAAGTGGCGGTATGCAGCAGCGTGTAGGTTTGGCCCGTGCGCTGGCTAATGACCCGGAAGTCCTGTTAATGGACGAAGCATTCAGTGCACTAGATCCACTGATTCGCCGTGATATGCAGGATGAACTGATTGAGCTTCAGGATAAAATGAAAAAGACCATCATTTTCATTACCCATGACTTGGACGAAGCGCTGCGCATCGGCGATCGTATTGCCCTCATGAAGGACGGCGCAGTCGTGCAAATCGGTACTCCGGAAGAAATCATGATTCAACCGGCCAACTCATATGTGGCCCGCTTCGTCGAAGACGTGGACTTGTCCAAGGTCCTTACCGCAGCTCATGTTATGAGACGTCCTGAAACGATTACGCTAGACCGTGGTCCTCGTGTTGCCCTCGAATTAATGCGCGAACGTGGTATTTCCAACCTGTTTGTCATTGACCGTTCGATCAAACTGCTTGGTGTCATTACAGCTGAAGATGCAACCCGTGCGATGCGCGAAAACAAAGTGTTGAACGACATTCTGATCACGGATGGACCAACTGTGTCGCCGGATACCCTGATTCATGAATTGTTCGAAATTGTAAGTTCAGCCCATGTGCCGCTCGCTGTTGTTGGCGAAACTGGCCGTCTGCAAGGTGTTATCGTCCGCGGTGCCCTGCTTGGCGCACTAAGCGGTGAAGTTGCAGTAAAGGAGGAACTTGCGAATGATTCCCAAAATACCACTAGCATCGTGGATTGAATCGATTGTTGACTGGATGAGCTCCTCGCTCTCCGGATTATTTAAAGTCATTTCCGTTGTCATTCAGGAGGTTGTCGGATTTTTCTCCGGGCTGTTCATGCTCCCCCATCCGCTCCTGTTTATCGTAATACTCGGTGTACTCGCATATCTTGTTGGCCGATTACCACTGACCCTTTTTACGGTTATCGGTTTCTTGCTCGTAGATAACCTCGGATACTGGTCCCAATCAATGGACACACTTGGCCTCGTTATTACATCAGGATTGATATCCATCCTGCTCGGTGTGCCTGTTGGTATCTGGCTCGCATACAGCAAAACTGCAGCCCGCATTATCACTCCATTGCTTGACTTTATGCAGACCATGCCTGCATTTGTCTACTTGCTGCCAGCGGTAACCTTCTTCAGTCTTGGTGTGGTTCCAGGTGTTATCGCGTCCGTTATATTCGCGATTCCACCTACAATTCGCCTGACTCACCTCGGAATTAAGCAGGTATCTGGCGAACTGGTTGAAGCAGCGGATGCTTTTGGTTCCACGTCTATGCAAAAGTTGTTTAAAGTACAGCTTCCACTTGCATTGCCTACCGTAATGTCAGGGATTAACCAAACCATCATGCTGTCGCTGTCCATGGTTGTTATAGCTTCCATGATCGGTGCACAGGGTATTGGTGCGGAAGTCTATCGTGCTGTAACACAGCTGCAGATTGGTAAAGGTTTTGAAGCAGGTTTGGCTGTCGTGGTACTGGCAATCGTGCTTGACCGCTTCACTCAAAATCTGTTTATGCCAGGCCGCAAAAAGAGCTCCCGTTTCTCAACGAAACAAACAGCCTGGATTACTGCCGCAGCAGTACTAGTTGTTCTCGTAGCAGGGTTCTCCCAATACTTCATTGGTGGAAATAGTTCTTCGGCCGGAGGTAACAACACACCAGCTAGTGCTGTAGGTGAAGAAGTCAATTATCAGATCATTGGTATTGACCCGGGTGCAGGAATTATGAAGTCCACTGCCAAAGCCATCGAAGATTATCATCTGACAGACTGGACCCTGATTGAAGGATCTGGTGCAGCGATGACTGCCACACTGGACAAAGCGATTAAAGCAGAACAACCGATCATTATTACAGGCTGGACTCCACACTGGATGTTCAACAAATATGATCTGAAATATCTGGAAGATCCGCAAAAATCTTTTGGTGATGCAGAAGAAATTCACACCATTGCCCGTAAAGACTTGAAAGAGGATCACCCCGTTGCTTATGAATTCCTGTCCCGATTCCAATGGACATCAGATCAAATGGGCGAAATGATGAGTGCCATCCAAAATGGTACATCACCCGAAGAAGCCGCTAAAGACTACGCTGAGAAACATGCAGACCAGATTGATGAATGGACCAAAGGTCTGACACCAGTTAGCGGTGATGCATTTAAACTTGGCTATGTAGCCTGGGATTCCGAGATCGCAAGTACCAACCTGTTGAAATATGTCATGGAAAGCAAACTTGGCTATAAAGTTAACGCCCTGCAAGTTGAAGCTGGACCAATGTGGACGGGTGTCGCCACAGGCGACGTAGATGCCTCACCAGCAGCCTGGCTGCCATTGACTCACGCTGACTACTGGGAACGTTACAAAGACCAGGTGGATGACCTGGGGGCCAACATGACCGGTGTACGCACAGGGCTCGTTGTTCCTGCGTACATGACAGATGTTAATTCGATTGCAGACTTGGAAACAGGAGCTGCTTCCTCTACTCCATCGGCGAATGCCAATGTGGGTAATGAAGTGGATCACCAAATTATCGGCATCGATCCAGGTGCCGGAATTATGAAGTCCACTGCAAGTGCTATTGAGAAATACGGTTTGTCTGACTGGAAGCTGGTTGAAGGTTCAGGAGCGGCAATGACAGCTACGCTGGATAAAGCCGTTAAAAATAAAGAACCGATTATTGTTACCGGTTGGACACCGCATTGGATGTTCAACGCATATGATCTCAAATACCTGGACGATCCGGAAGGTGTCTACGGTGAAGCTGAACAAATTCATACCATTGCCCGCAAAGGGTTAAAGGAAGACAAACCTGTCGCATATGAATTCCTGGATCGCTTCTCTTGGACACCTGAGGACATGGGTGAAATCATGGTTGCCATTCAGGACGGCGATGACCCCCAAAAAGCTGCAGCAGCTTTTGCCGAGAAGCATAGCGACAAAGTGGCTGAATGGACCAAAGGGCTGACCCCGGTGAATGGAGATTCCATTAAACTGAGTTACGTAGCCTGGGACTCCGAGATTGCAAGTACCAACTTGCTGGAGTACATTCTGAAAGAAAAACTGGGTTACAAAGTAACCTCACTACAGGTAGAGATTGGTCCAATGTGGACCGGCATTGCCAACGGTGATGTGGATGCAACTCCAGCCGCATGGTTGCCACTCACCTCTGCCGATTATTTCAACAAGTATAAGGATCAGATCGATGATCTCGGTCCAAATATGGACGGTGCCAAAACAGGTCTAGTTGTCCCAACCTATATGGACATCAACTCCATTGAAGATTTAAAAGATAATTAAACCAGATTGAGATGGATAAACCTGAATTTGGTAAAAACCCACCGAAATTTTTTCGGTGGGCTTTTTTAGTGTAACTTTTTCTAGGGCTTTTCTTCAATCCTACTGAAAAGTGAAGTGTACCTGAACGTGTTCAGAGCAGACGAGCGCTAACGAATCGGAGACGTCTTATTAAAGAATTTTGAAGTGATATCAGAAATCTAACGAACCTGAGACACGCTATGTCAGAATAAAACAGTCGTTTGCAGAGTTTTTGTCAAAAATTCCAGGAAATAACGTGTCTGATGTTCCTTACTTTGTAAAAAGAGGAGCTAAAGGCGAAATAAGACGTTCTGAGTTCCTTAGAAAATCGTCTACCCATCCCTCAGCATAAGCCGACTTGGGCTTCAAAACTTTTTATGCTCACCTAGATCATCATATAGCTTACCTAAATGAATTTGAGGACAGATCCTAACTAACTTCGAAAATCTCAAGGATAGGCTGAACATACTTTTCGTTTCCTTTTACCTTGCATCTTAAATTGTGTGAAACTGAATTATGTACTCAGGCTTTGCAAATTCTTTTCTTTTTCTACGCTTACCCAATCAGCAACAATAATACGCCAATGGTTATCAGCACAATTCCCAGAATACCGTACACCACTCTTGCACCCTGACGTCCAATCGTTTTTACAAAGAGACCTGCTCGAAAACTCCTCATAAACCAATCCCAATTGTTGATCCCACCCAACAAACTGAAAATCCCTGCGGCGATAGCCAGTAGTGCGATTAAAACCGGTTGATCTTGCATGTCAACACTCCTTCATCATAATCCTGTCTACTATACCTTCCTCTAGTGAAAATGAACAGTCATTAATTAGTAAAAAAAACGACTTGCAGATGAGAGTCTGCAAGCCGTTTTCGTTTAAATATCGGAGTTAGCCGTTCAGTATAAAACTGAGTTTTTACTCTGCTCCGGTGGCACATGATTCGATCTTATTGCTTGGACTGTAGCTCACTTGCTGACATCAGCAATGTCACAACTTCAGCACGAGTTGCTTCAGCGAGCGGATTAAACAAGTTCTTGCCTGTGCCCTTCACCAGTCCTGCATCATATGCAGCCGCGATGTAAGGTACGGCCCATGCAGGTACTTTATTCGCATCTGCAAAGGTTAATGTGGATTTCGAATCAACGGGAAGACTCAATGCTCTTACAAGCATAACGGTCATTTCCACACGCGATACTTTGCCGGATGCACGGAACGTCTCATCCGTATATCCACTGATGATTCCTTGGTCCACAGCCTGAGCGATAAAGGATTGCGCCCATGCCGGAATTTTGGAAGCATCCTTGAACGTCAACGCCTTAGTGCTGGCTGGAAGTTCAAATGCTCTTGCCAGCATCACAATGAACTCGGCGCGTGTTGCCGGAGCATTCGGACGGAAGCTACCGTCCTGATACCCATTCACAATTCCCCGGGAAATGGCCTGCTCAATGGCAGCTGCCGCCCAGTGATTGCCGATATCTTTCAAAATCACACCCGGATTGGTTGGTGTAGTACCGCCACCGTTCCCATTACCTGGAACGGATGGTGTTGTAGGTGTGGTCGGAGTTGTAGGATCCGTTGGTGTTACAGGTGTAGTCGGTGTCGTTGTACCTCCACCACTATTACCACTGCCTGGATTACTTCCATTATTTCCACCACCGTTACCAGGGGTACTTCCATTTCCATCACCCGGAAGAGGGGAACCCTTCAGATCCGTAATGCGTCCTTCCGTTGTCTGATTTACTGTACCTACACGGTCCAGATGTTCATGGAAGACTTCATAGTCGACCAGATTCAGCTCATAGTAACGGTTGTCATTCTTCGCCGCTCTCATAACACGGTAGAAGTCTCCGCCATTCGCCATAAACGAGTTCGTCGCTACGATGTAGTATCCGTTTGGATCAATATCCGTGTACGTCCCATCGGCATTCTTGATTTGTACTTTGACCATACGTTGACCGACTTGAGTCACCGTATTGGTCAGGGAATCAACTTTTTCGGCCTGCTTCGTGGAATCATAGTAGTACCGCATGCCTGACACTTGCGGAAAGCGTCCTTCACCTGTTTCTACACCGCTCACGCCATTTTCCAACGCAGCCGTAATTTCCTTGCCTGTCATTTTTAATGCAGAGAGGTTATTTCCATTTGGCATTGCATTCAGCAAATCTGACAGGGGGATGTCTCCCTGCTTGAACGAACCGCGAATTCCACCGCCATTTTGGATAGCCACGTATCCTTTAACGTCGTTCTCCTTCACTATGGATATCACTTTCTCCAGCATGCCGTCTGTTACCAGATTACCGAGGTTGGTTTCCTGTTTACGGACAGTACCCCGTTCTCCATCAAGAAATACATTCGTTTTACCGATGATTGTTTTCTTGAACTCGGCCAGCTTTGGTGCATATTCAGCCAGTCTCGCTTTCGCAGCCGGATCATCTGCGTATACATATTGACCAGAGGCATCCTTCGCATCCAGGTTCAGCAACTTGCCGTTCCATGTTTTCAATACGCCTGCTTCATCAAATGTTACATCCAGTTGACCCAATGAAACATCATATTCACCTGTCTGTACCACAAGCGTCGGATCCGTGTGCGAACCCACAACCACCGGTGCGCTCAGAATGGTGTGTGAATGACCACCAACTACGATGTCGATGCCTTCCACTGCTTCTGCCAGCTTCAGGTCTTCCGAGTAACCCAGATGCGTCAGAGCGATGATTTTGTTGATACCTTCATCTTGCAGCATCTTCACTGTCGCTTGAGCACTTGTCTTGTAATCCTTAAACGTCAGATCATCCCCCGGCGAGGACAGGGATACGGTATCCGGTGTCGTCAAACCAAAGATTCCGACCTTCTCGCCGTTTACTTCTGTAATAATAGCCGGATAGATTTGGGAATTCTCGCCTGGATTTCCGATGTTACTGTTGTACAGGCCACCCAAATTCGCATCCTTCGTATAGTCAATATTGGCACTCACAAACGGGAAGTTCGCTTGTTCAACGAAATCCTTGAGCACACGAGGACCTTTATCAAACTCATGGTTTCCGAAGGTCATGGCATCGTATCCGATCATGTTCATAAACTCCAGATCCGCCAGACCGTTAAAGAGATTAAAATACAATGTACCCGAGAAGACGTCGCCTGCATCCAGCACCAGAGTGCTATCATTGCGTGTTTCCTTAATCGCTGTTACACGGCGTGGAATGTTATCCAAATGCGCATGCGTATCATTGGTGTGCAATACTCGCAGGTTAAAGTCGCCCTCTTCTGCGGTGCTTCCAATGCTTAGCTGTGCAAGCAGCGGATCATGGTCACTGACGCGTCCATGCGAGTCTTCAAAATCAGCATTCACATGAACAGCTTCGATAGCAGCAGTTTGGGACAAATTTTTACTCACTAGAATGTGATCCAGTGTCTGAGAGTTTCCGTCATAGATGTAAGAATAACGTTTGTTCTCTGGCAGTTTGTTTACCAGATTGTCCAGCTCATTGCCTTCAACAATGTTCAATGTTCTGGAGAACTGGAAGTCATTGAAGTCTCCAAGAACAGCGACATTTACCTCAGAATCTTTTTCGATTAATTCAGTTACAAATTCATTGACGATTGTCGCTTGCTGCGCACGTTGCACTTCACTTTTGCGGGTTGCAGGCTGGACATTCCCAACTGGGGCTAAATCCCCACCTTTGGAGTTGAAATGGTTAGCGATAACAACTACACGTTTACCATTAAATTCAAACTCTGCCGCGAGCGGTTTTCTTGAAGTTTTGAAAGCGACATTATCTGGTTGAATGCGTCCTGGATTCAGAGACAGATCTCCACTTGCATCAAGGGCCAATGCTGTTGTTGCATCGCCTTTGGTACCTGCTTTTAAAGATACCCGCTCCGGATTGTACAGGAAACCTACACGAATATTGCCTCCGGTTGCTCCACCATCCATATTATTTAGCGGCGCAATATCGGTATACTGATAGCTTGGTCCATTATTACTTTTAATTGCATCCAGAAGCGTTTTGAAGCTTTCACTCGCATCTGTGTTTCCGCTATTTGTATCGCCATCGTTATCCTGAACTTCCATGATCCCTATAATATCAGGGCTTTTTAGATTGTTAACGATAATCTTGCCGATTTTATTTCCACGTGTTGCATCCTTTTTACTGAAGTTCTCTACATTGAACGTCGCAATGGTCAGCTTGTCTTGTTGCGGTTCAATTGAGGTTGTTGCCTGTTGTAAACCACTGGACGTAATCGGAGGCAAGTCGCCTTCCAACGTGACCTTATAATTACTACTCGAATAAGAAAGCACACCATTAATCGGACCTGTAAATTTATCACCCGTAGTCACAGCTTGAGAAGGTTTTTTATTAATGAACAAGCGTTGAGGATTAAGTGAACTTTCAAACTCTCCTGCTCCGTCTCCACGTAAGATTAACCCTCCTGCCGGAGTCTTCAATGGATTATTAGGTTCGTTGTCTACCGTCACTGCTAATCCAGGATTGTAGGAATAAGGTCCAAGAATCGTAGCATTATCTAACTGAATACGCATGCCTTCCAGACTTTCATAGAAATCAATGGCATCCACGTCCGGGTTGAATTCGCTCAATCCATCCGAATCAATGACATTCGGAATTACGCGACCACCTGTTCCAATGATTACGGGTTGTGGCAATTCAACATTAGGTTGTTCCAAAGTAATCTCAGAAGCAACAATTTCAGTGGTTGGCAGGTCTGTTGCACTTGCTGCATACTCTTTGACTTGACCCGAAACCTTTACTTGATGCTGAACTTTCATTCCATGATCTTTCTTATAGATTAAAATCCCCTCAGAAGTTGCCGGATCTCCATCTTCCTGACCAGGAATGGATTGCATATAGAATGAATCTGCGCTAACTAGAGATGTAACAATCCCTTCTACATTCTGTACTCTCAGTCCGTCATAAATGGAATAATGGCCTGCCCCCTGAATTTCGTGAATACGTACACCATCCACTCGATCCACCGCAGTATACTCAAAAGAAAAAATGGCGCTTACTCTGCTATCAGCTGTGGCAACAGCTTTAATGATTTGATCCTCATTGATCGTAATAGGCTGTGTGTATTCCGTCGAATTCACGGTTGGTTCAGAACCATCCAGTGTATAAAAAATTTGGGCACCCTCATACGGAGAAGACAACGTAACTTCCGTACCTTTTACAATGCCACCCGAAGGTGTGCTCGCTGTCACGGAGAGCAGATCCTCCAGAATATCCGATGCCGTTCGAGGAATCAATTCCAGACCGTAAGTGGAATGGTAAGTCAAGACCCCTGTCACTTTATGATATGATTTGCCAACGGAGAGAGCAGACGGGCTGTTCTTGGCATAAATCAGCATTTCCCCGCCTTGTTCATCTGTCGCAGTGTAAGTGGGCGTGTTGCTTTTTGTCACTTGAATATTGTTTACTTCGACAAGCATCCCTTCATACTGCCCTCCAGTCCCCTTGTTTCCTCCCGTACCTGGAGCAAAATGGGATGAATTAAGCGGTACAGGTGAAGGTATGTCCTGTGACTTTTCGACAGTCCGAATATAGCCACCCTGAAATCCAGATTTGCTTGTTTCAACCTGGACGAGGCCGTTGTAGATCGTAATTGGGCCGTAGGCTTCAATCTTGTCTCCTGCTTCCACACCAGAAGCATTGCCGCGCACAACGATCCCGGCATCGTTATCCTGAATATATAGATTCCATACACTTCCGGATAACTCACTGTAGGTTACAATACCTTGAACGGTAACGGTGCTGTTTTCAGTTGCTTTTCTTGCCTCAGAGATTGGAATAGGAGTTGTGTCGACGAGGGTGTAATCGAAACTTGTAACATCACTATTGTCGATCCCCTCTTTAGCCGCGTAGGTTTCAATATGCGTTGCCTCATTTACCGTGATGGGCACGGTGTAGGGAAGATAATCAGCGTCCGTATTCTGCTTGTAGTATACAGTTGCACCGACAGTAGTTGTTTCCAAGGCCACCTTGGTCCCTGTTGGAACTGCGCCTGAAGTAGGATTGGCTGTTACATTTTCCACTTTGGTTACAGGAGTCTCATCGATTAGTTGGAAGGTTGTTGAAGTGGAGTCATATTTGAGACCGGGAAGAGCGAGATAGGAAGCTAGTGTTCCATTCGTTACCCTAACTTTCTTGCCAAGAAGATCGGGGTTACTATCCAATCCATACGTATTTCGTATTGAAGTAGCACTAGGGATTTGAACAGACATGATCTTATTTAAGTCTGTTTCACCTGGATTGTCCGCCAATCCAAAGTTACTTCCTCCACTGAAAGGGGGTGAGGATTGAAGTTGGTTTTTGGAATTATTGTTAAAATATCCGATCACGTACCCTTCTACCATCGCCGGTAATCCATCATTGCTGCGAGCAATTGCCTGAGCAACCGTTAACGGCTCATCCGCGGCGGCTGCCTTACTGCTGAACAATCCAGCCGGAATAGCACCTGTGATGAGCAGGACCATAGCCAGGAACAACCTGAGCCACCTCTTCATTTGCAGAACATGCATCTTTTACCTACCTCCATGTTTTAAATTCGTAATCATTTGTTCATGAAGCTTGGACATTAGTTCAAATATAAGATAACTGAACTGTAATCAGATGTAAACAATATTCTTGTTAAATGATATAAAACAAAACATAAACATCACAAATAAAAAATAAAATATTCAAAATCATATCTAAAAACCAATAAATAGGTGAAAACAAACTAATCAAATCTCTAAATATGATAAATTCGTTGCATTAAACTCAATAAATGTAAGTTAATATAACATTTAATAAAAATACAATTATTATTTCGACATTAAATTCCATCCACTCCATCCCTATTTTTGTTTCGGCCAATCTTTCATTGTATAATTCCACACAGAAAAAAACATGCGAGTTTGTCCCCCGCATGTTTTTATTTTAAAATTAAAGTATTAAAAACAAACTCAAACCGAATCAAAGGAATGTTAATTCTTTATTCATTTTACCTTTCCTCTTTTTCCAAATTAATTACCCAAACGTTCAATTCCTCCATGAATAGAACTTTTATTTGTGGAATCGGCAATCTAATGGAATACGATTTATTTTCCATTGCCATACTTTTCAGATATAAGCGCGCAAAGCTGTTTTTTGATGAAATTTTATTAATTCCATTTGAAATTCGTATTTCTGATCGGCTGTATTTTAATAAGATAGTTGAATACGATCAATTTTATTAATATACAAAAAAAGAATGGATACAGCCCAATCGCTGTACCCATTCTTCAAAAGCTTAAAAAATAATCCTTACTTCTTCACTGTGCTGTTATACTGTGCAATCTTGTCTGTAATTTGCTTCGCTGCTGCATCCAATGCGTCTTGCGGAGTTCCTTGTCCATTCAGAACCGTCTCGATCGCTCCTTCGACAATTTGACGGGCTTCGGGGAATACACCCATAACGGCCCCGGATGTTGCTGTCGAATCCGCGGAAGCGTGCAATTGGTCGACTGCTGTCTGGAATTGCGGGTACTTCGCCATATTATCCTTTAATACTTGCTCATCGTAGGCTGCTGTCGTAATAGGGAAGTATCCTGTCGCAACGCTCCAGTTGGCTTGTACCGCAGGTGTTGCCAGATACTTGATGAATTCCCAAGCGGCTTGCTGTTGAGCATCGGATTTGTTGTTCATGATATACAAGCTTGCGCCACCAACCACGACGCCACCTTCTTTGGCATCAGCAGGACGAGGCAGGAAGCCTGTTCCCAGCTCAAATTTGCCACCAGCACCCTCTACAATTTTGCGCAATCCAGCGGTAGAATCCAGCGTCATACCGATTTGTTGCGCAGTAAATGCAGCGGTCGTATCGTCTGTGCTACGTCCCAGATTGGAGACGGTCTTCTCGTCCATCATCTTTTTCCACCATGTTAAAGTCTTCACGCCAGCTTCGGAGTTCAGCAAGGATTCAGTCGCTGCGCCGGTTCTACCGTTACCATTGTTTACATAATCTGCATTCTGGTTCGCGAAGAATTGTTCCATAAACCAGCCATAGATCGCCATGGATGCGCCGGGTTTACCGTCTTTTGCCAGTGCTTTGGCTGCTTGCTCAAATTCTTCATATGTCTTAGGCGGGTTCTCCGGGTCCAAACCGGCTGCTTTGAACATGTCCTTGTTATAGTACAAAATCGGGTTCGATGTGTTAAAAGGCATTGCGTTCAATTTGCCGTCAATGGTGTAATAACGGATGATATTCGGCTCCAGTTGGGACAGGTCAAACTTGTCTTTATCAATAAATTGCTGTACTGGCGTAATCATGCCCGAGTCGATCATGAACTTGCTGCCAATCTCATATACCTGGATAATGTCCGGGCCGCTGTCCGAGCCCATGGAAGCTTTGAGTTTGTTCAGGCTCTCATCGTATTTCCCCTGATAGATTGGCTTTACCTGAATGTCCGGGTGACTTGCGTTGAAATCGGAAGCGAGTTGGTTAATGGCTTTCTCCCCTGCGCCCGACATGGAATGCCACCATGTCAGTTGTACTGGTTCAGCAGCTGCGGCATCTGCCTGTGCTCCGCCCGTTGTACTTGTCGTTTCGGTTTTTCCGCCGCAAGCGGCCAGTACCAACATCAGTGCAGCCAGCATCAGTGCAAATGTACCTCTTTTTTTCAAACGAAACCCGATCATAATCGCTCTCCTTTTTTGGGACTCACTTCAAAATAAAATCTTGGAGATGACACGGAGTGGCCGTTACGGTTACGAATCGTTCTTTCGATCGCTGTTATCTCCGGATTTTTTTTCATTCCCCTTCAAAGGGGAAAATCCGGAGATAAAGGCGAACGCTTCGCTTCTTCAGAATCGATTTCGTCCCCTCCACTACTACCGTGGTATATCTTCTCAACATCTTATTTCAAGAGTGAGCCTTGTTTATTCGCTCCTGGTATCCAAACCGCCAACCTTTTAAATTCTTAAAACAAACCTTACTCCTACTATCCCTTCAGCGCGCCTGCTGCCATACCGCGGACAAGCTGTTTCAAACCGAAAACTAGAAGCAGTAGCGATGGCAGAATCACCATAGCCGTACCAGCAAACACCAGATTCCATGCGGTGGATTCCTGGAACTCCAGCATCGAGATCCCGATCTGTACCGTCCTCATCTCTGGGGTATTCGTGACGAGCAATGGCCACAGATAGGAGTTGTACATACTCAGGAATGAATAGATCGCCAGTGTTCCAAGTGCCGGACGGGACAGTGGCAGAACATGGGATACGAAGTAGCGGATGTGTCCGCAGCCATCGATCTTCGCCGCTTCAAACAACTCTTTCGGAAGCTGCATGAAGAATTGTCTCAGCAGGAATGTACCAAACGCCGTTGCCAGGAACGGTATGGTCAGCCCTTGATACGTATCAAGCCAGCCCCAACTGCGCACCGTCAGGTAGTTCGGGATCATAGTGACTTCCCAAGGAATCATCATCGTGGCCACAAACATGCTGAAGATGACGTTCTTGCCCTTAAACTCCATTTTCGCGAATGCATAGGCCGCCATGCTCGCCGTAACAAGCTGACCTAACATCGTCAGTCCTGCAACGAGGAACGTATTACCGATAAATGAACCAATCGGGACGATATCGAATACTTCAGCGAAATTAGACAGGTCTATGGACCGCGGTATGATGTGCGGCGGATACGCACTGGCATCCTCCGGCGTCATCACGGCCATGAAAAAGGTGTACAGCACCGGATACAGCACAAGTGCCGCACAAATTGTAAGCAACACATACAGCAATGTTTTCGTCCATGGTGTTCTCATTGGTAATGCACTTTCCTTTCCACCCATTTGAACTGAATCAGGGTCAGCAGCATAATGACCGCGAACAGGATAAGTGCCTGCGCACTGCCCGTCCCGAATCGGAAATTAACGAAGGCTTCCTGATAGATGGAATAGACGAATACATTGGTACTATCCATTGGGCCACCTCGGGTTAGAATGTTGATCTGACCAAATGATTGGAACGCACCAATGATCGATACTACGGTGACGAAAAACAGGGTTGGCGACAGCAGTGGCATCGAGATTTTGCGAAAAGTAAGCAAAGGACCTGCGCCATCAATCTTTGCGCTCTCATAAATTTCTTCCGGGATGCCCTGTAATCCACTGGACAAAATAATATAATTGAATCCGAGATTCATCCAAATCGTCATGATGGAAATCGATATTAACGCCCAATCCGGGCTGGTCAGCCAGGGAATCGGGTCAATTCCGACTTTTCCTAATAAATAATTCAGCATGCCCAAGGTCGGATGGAACAGAAATTTCCAGATGACCGCCGAAGAACCAACAGATAACACCACAGGCAGAGAGAATACAAACTGAAACACGCGCATCCCCTTGAATCGGTTGTGGGTCAGTGCCGCCAGAATCAGAGCAGCGAGCATGCCCGTTGGCACGGTAAACAGGACAAACAACAACGTTACTTTCATCCCCTGCAGGAACAATCCGGACTGGAATACCGCCTTGAAATTGTCTAGCCCTACATAAGCTGCAATCTGTCCGGTAGGGTCCGTGGAATGCATACTCAGGTACACCGATTTAAACATCGGATAAAACAGGAACACTGCGAATAAAAGCAGCGATGGTGCCAGGAAACCATAGGCCAGTATGTTCTCCCGTATCCGCTGCACACGCAGCGAAGCTGTCCGGCGCTGACTCGTATTGGATACGCGCCGTCTGGCAGCAGGCAAGCCGATCCGGTTGTCAAGCTCACTCATCGGATTTTCTTCCCCCTTGATCTACGCATTCGGTGTGTGAACTCATCACCCACGTTATCTAGTGTAAAAGCCAACTGTTACAGCAGCATCCGTTCTGAATCAACGCAGCGTTAATCGTGGACAAGTGGCTTTACCAAACAAGGGACATTAAATTGACTTCAAACCAGGGTCAATGAACAGCAAAAAACCGCAAGAACTCCCTTGGTTCGGGAATGTTCCTGCGGTTTTGTCTGTAAAGAGAAGATGAACAAAAATTTGATATAAACTCAATAAATTTTACAGAAAACTGGATATTTAATGTTAACGCAAATGTTCAATTGGAAATTTATAATAAAATGGATGGATAGTAAGCAAATCACATACTTTTTTCATGCCATTGCCCATTGTAGACGAAGTCTTTTAACGATTGAGATGATACGGCACAGTCGTCACAATCACATCTTTATAGTTGATCAGGTAGGCACGAATCATGAAGCTGGTCTGGTTGTGCAGTACATTTTGCCACCAATGCTTGGTGATGAACTGTGGAATCAGAATGGTGATATGGTCCGTCTCGGCGGTTTTCCATTCCACGGTATCAATGAATTTCTTGAGCGGCCCCATAATGCTGCGGTATCTCGATTTAATGACAACCAGACGAACGCCAGGATTCCACTCCTCCCATTTCTGCTCCATTTTACGAATCGCTTCATCATCAAACCCGATATACAAGGCAACCACCTGGTCAGACATCGTCTGCGCGTAACTGATCGTGTTCATCACGACCCGTGTAATGCCAGCCACCGGAATAACGATGGTATTGCCCTTTCTTACCGGTTTCTCCAGCTTGATATCAATCCGCAATTCATCTGCGATGTTGCAATAATGACGGTGAATGCGCATGAATACATAGACGACGAGCGGCAGGAAAATAAAGATAACCCATGTTTGCGTGAACTTGGTGAATATAAAAATCAATGTAATCGACAGGGTGGTCAGCATACCAATCGTATTGACGAGCAGCTTCACGCCCCAGCCGGACGGTTTGACTTTGATCCAGCGAATCATCATGCCCAGCTGCGACAGGGTGAATGGAATGAACACGCCCACTGCGTAGAGCGGAATCAGGCTTTCCGTGTTTCCTTTGAATCCGACAACCAGCAAGGCAGACATCACACTGAGAAAAATAATACCGTTCGAGAAGCCAAGGCGGTCTCCTCTAACCATAAACATATGCGGCATATATTTATCCTTTGCCATCATGAAGGACAGCAGCGGAAAAGCAGAATACGCCGTATTGGCTGCCAGAAACAGGATCAGTGCCGTCACACCCTGAATAATAAAATACATTGTACCCCTGCCAAACGTAGCTTCGGCAATCTGGGAAATAACCGTGGCTTTGGGATCAGGCTTTACCCCGTAACCATAAGCAAGTAACGTGATACCGATAAACATGGCTCCCAGTATACATCCCATCAGCATCAAGGTTCCCGCTGCATTTTTCTCGGCAGGCTGCTTAAAGTTTGGAATCGCGTTACTCACCGCCTCAACCCCGGTCAAGGCGGAACAACCCGAGCTGAATGCCTTCAGCAACAGAAACAGACTCACATGAGACATACTCGTTCCGAATTCAGGGGCCGCAGCTTCCATGCCACCAGCGAGAAATTTGATGCCCCCGGAAATAATCAGAATCGCAATGGAAAAGATAAACAGATATATAGGGATCGCCAGCACGGAAGCAGATTCCGTCACGCCCCGCAAATTCATAATCGTCAGAAACGAAATCATGATCAATGCAATGACTATGCTGTAATCATGAAGCATCGGAAAGGCAGATGTAATCGCATCGGTCCCTGCAGACGAACTAACCGCAACCGTCAGAATATAATCGACCAGCAAAGATCCTCCGGCAATCAGGCTCGGAGCCGTACCGAGATTATCCTTGGCTACGATATACGCGCCGCCGCCTGTTGGATAAGCAAAAATCGTCTGGCGATAGGAGAAAATTAAAATGACGAGTAATCCCAACACGGCGATGGAGATTGGAACAGAGTACCACAAGGCGGCGAATCCGGCCGCAACGAGCACCAGTAAGATCTGTTCCGTACCGTAGGCAACGGACGATAGGGCATCGGAGGACAGGATGGCGAGCGCCTTCCATTTCCCCAATTTTTCTGCATCCAATTCAGCCGATTTCATAGGCTTGCCTATTAAGATTCTCTTCATTTTGCCAAGCATGATCATAACTTCCTTCCATCCATCATCTGTGAAGCATTGTTATTATGCAAAATCGCTGAGCCAATGACAATACGTCATCTCACCCGAATTTCGCCAGCTCGTGATAATGCATTCTACGATTCAATAATCGATAACAAAGCCGCGCTTTATTAGATTTTTGAACTTTTTTGAACCAAAACGGCGTTTGTGCGCCGAAAAAAAGGAAATGGCCTTCGGTTTAATAAACCAAAGACCATTCATATTAGGCTGTGTTGTAACTCTTTCTTTTATACGATCTCGATTCGTTAAACCTCTGTACCCAATATACCAGGACGTGGAGTAACACCGAAAGCCTGAGCTAATGTAGCTAGCTGCATATCCGTAATTCGCTGTCTGATCTCATGACCTGCAACCAGCATATACACCTGGGCCGCTTTCTCAATGGTCTCTATGAGACCAAAGGCTTCATCGATCGTTGTACCTGTTCCAAAAATCCCATGCTGCGGCCAAATGACCGCGTGGTATTCCTTCATTTTTTCAGCCGTTTCCCGTCCGATTTCATTCGATCCAGGCACCATCCACGGAATAATGCCAACGCCATCCGGGAAAACGACTACACACTCCGTACACATCTGCCACAGCGTCTTTGTGAACTTCATCTCATCCAGATCATGGATAAAGGTCATTGCCAGCACGTGAGTCGCATGGTTATGCATGACAACCCGATGGTTCGGGTCCACTTTCAAACGCTCGATATGACTCATAAAATGCGTAGGCAATTCACTCGTCGGGTTCGCTCCCGACTTAAGACCCCACAGCACCTCAAGCTCCTGTCCATCCTTCGAGACACGCAGCAATCCCAGATTGCTCTCCGGATCAGCTAGCACATTTTTGAAATATTTGCCCGAAGCGGTCACGATAACATACTTGCCTGCCAGCTCCTGCATCGAAAAGGCAGGTTTGATCTTGCGGATCACATGGTTGATATCCATATATTTGGCGACGTCCTCTTCCTCCAGCAAATAGCTGACATTGCCGCCATTGCGCTCATCCCATCCATTTTTCCACATATGTTGAGTAATCTCCGCCATCTCACGGACAAATGGGATATGGAATCCAGCAGCCTGCGTAGTTTCATTGGTAAGGGTCACGTTCATCCTCATTCTCTCCTTAGGTTAAAAATAGAATGGCGGTCACGTACATAGTAAGTTCCTTTTTTCACATTCATTATACCTTTGTTTATCTTTATTAGTCAATTATACACAGATATATAAACTCATTTATTTTTGTTTGTGTTTGTTTTATGTATTTTTTATAAAATACACAAAAAAAATACCTCACCGGCGTCCGGCGAGGTCAGTCACACATCTATCTAACACGAGAAGGGGTTTACAAGAATAATCTTACCTCTGCTACCTTAATAGAAGCTGAAAATGAAATAAAAAAACGATGAAAACCCATTTACCAAATAATTATGGTCACCGCTTCTATCCATCCATTCAGGCTATACATTTAAAGATTTTAAGCTGGCCTGAATGTGTAAAGGATTCTACTCCCTTTTCAGCAAATAGGAAGGGTGCATCAACCCTGTCGGTTCATAGCGCTCGTCGCGTACATATTCAAAGCCCAGCTTGGACAGCATGTGACGGGATGCCTCATTGTCCGGATGATGCCCGGCAAACAGGGCTTTAACCTTCAGTTCTTCGAATGCATAATCAATCACCGCCCGTGCAGCCTCCATCGCATAGCCCTTGCCCCAGTAGTCTCTGGTAAGATGAAATCCCAGTTCATATATGTTTTCTTCCGGAGAATACGGGCGCAAGCCACAGCAACCGACAAACACTCCCGATTCCTTCTCAAAGAGAGGCCAGTATTGTACCTCCGCTTCCTCCTGCCTTTTTATTTCTTGTGTCAACCGCGCTTCTACTTCATCCTCACTCAAAAATCCCTTGCTGCTGATCCACTTCGTTACCTCATGATCTCCCCATAGAGCAAATGCCAGGGCACGGTCTTCTTCATTCCAAGTCGAGAATACAAGCCGCTCCGTTTCAAGAAACGTTGTTTTTTCCATTCTATCCGTTTCATTTGTTCTATCCATAATCCAATAACCTCCTGTTTCACAACATCAGTCTGCGTACCATTCCTAATATAAATAATCGAATTGCAGCCTGTGTAAACAAAAATATGATCTAAACCTATTATATCACTGGAGTTGCACATACAAATTTCTGAGACTGCTTCTTGGTTGAATCGATATAATGCAGCCATAAAAAAAGAAAAAAACCTCTGCGGACAACATGTCCGACAGAGGTTCTCAAAGCACCCTGATTTCATTAGAAATCAGATGTTGCGATTTGAATCGTGCCTGTTGAAGCACCTGCGGGAGTAGTCAGCAGTGCAGCTACGAGCAGCAAGTCAACAGACAACGTAAGGCTGTTGCCAGCAGGGATCATATACGTGATTACTAGAGCGTTAACACGAGTTACAACCAGGTCTACCGGAAAAGGACCAAAATTGTTCACTGTGATGCTGGCATTCGTGCCTCCAGCCAGGTTTTCATAATACGATTTACCCACACTAGCCCCTAAGGCATAAAATTGTTGCGGTAAAAGGATGGCCATGGAAATCACCTCCTTTTGGCTTGGATACCGTATTCTATGTATGAAATCTATGAATGTAACGGTGAAGTGACCGTGTGATAACGTACATTTTGATAGAGATGCTAGACTAACTAATCAAAAAGCCCCACCAGATCAACCGGCGGAGCCACTGACACACAAACTCATTTTCTAAGATTCTTACGCATAAAGCATGAAAAAGTTCAACTCATGTCCCTGCTGTTTGAGATAATTATATAGCTGTGAACGGTGATGGAATACATGCGTTAGCGTTTCTATTTGCCATTGGACTTGCAAATGACCATGCTCCATATAGAATGCTTTAGTTGAGCGGTTCAGCAGATCTTCTTCGCTTAATGAAAGGATATACGCTTTGTAGCCCTCCAAATTGGCCCAGAGAGTTGACTCCAGTTTTTCAATATCTTCGATCTCTGACAGACTATTCTCCACCACGCCTACCTCTGCTTCGCCTTTCTCCTGCATAATCGCAAGGTCCGATGCCGTAATCTGAATAAAATGATGGACCAGTTCCACCAGTGAACGCATATTGTCCTGCGGGCGGTAAGCCCAATCCTCCGGACGAATCAAGCGGATCAGGCTAGCCCCCGTACGCACGCCCGTCTCCAATTCACTTAGCAGATGATCTCTGATTTGCAATGTTCCATTCATATATGATATCTCCTTTACTATTCATTCTTACCATTCAGTATAACGGAAGGGACAACCGGGTTATTGTACAAATCGGACAACATTCGTTGATGTTCTTTGGCAGCAGTGAGCGGGGTTTCTCCATAGAACTTACGAAATTGACGAATCAGATGGGCTTGGTCATAGAAACCATGATTCAGGGCCAGCGCTACCCCATCTGCCGTATGCCCCTGATGAATACTTCCCAGTACGCGGTGAAAACGAACGACCTCGCTGAATCGCTTTGGACTGACTCCAACCCATTCTGCAAACTTCCGATGCAGCTGGCGTTCACTGACAACCTCTCGCATCGCCAGCTCACTGACGCTCATGCGGCCCCCATCCTTAAAAATGCGGTGAAGCACGTTTTTCATCAAATCATGCTCATATGTATTGGGTTGCAAGGATAGCGGACTCAGATAGGTATTCATCACCTGTACTCGTTCTTTAAAGCTTTTCGTTCCGGCCATCCGCTCCTGAAGCTCACTCAGCTCGACTGGCCAACATTCATGAAGTGGAATTCGTCTATCCGTAAATTCCTCCAACGGCAAACCGTGAAAAACATATGCTCCACCTGGGAAAAAGCGCACCCCAAATGTGTAATCGGCAGAAGCAGGCGCATTAGACGGCCCTGGTACAGCAAACGGATGCGTATAGTTGCCACAGTAACCATAAGAATGCAACGAACCGACCGAGTCGTATGTAATCAGCATGTCCGTGCAGCCATCCGGCAATACCCGGGCAGGCACAGACATCTCAGGCTGAACTATATCTCCATCGATATCAGGTTTCTTGGAAGACTGTAGAATCGAACCCGATTCCCAATAACAAGCTACATGAGCCAACAGGGATGCAGAAGGTATTTGCTCCATGTAATACGTGTGCCTACCTGTCCCATTCATCTGAATGGGTCTGAACATCGGATGCAGACTGGAGTCCACGAACCATCCCTCCGTTATTAGCATTTATGTATGCATCTATCATACCATCAACCGCTGAAATGAGAAAAAAAGTACCCCGCCGGAGGATCCGACGGGGCTAGTCACACATCTATTTAACACGAGAAGGGGTTTACAAGACTTATCTTACCCCTGCTACCTTAATGGAATCTGAAATGGAGATGAAAAGAACATCAAAAATTCAACAGCTCCGGCAGACTGATTGTGAGAACGTATCGCATCATTTTTAAAATAAATGGAAGAAATAATCTTACAAGATGACCTATTGACATGTGTTCTGCCTCATAAAGATTTACCAAATGAACAGATTTCTGGTCAAACGCCCAGTCGTTTGGGTGGGCCATTGCATAGAATGCCCTATAAATGATTTGGGAGGTTTTACTTTGAATAATTATCCAATGATGCATCATATGGCTAACTCGCCTTATATGCAGCAAATGCACCACATGCCTCATAATATTGTGGTTCACCCAGTAGATCATTGCGTAGTCGAGAGTCTGATGGCCCTGGTGGGAAAAGTGGTTATCCTGGAAACAACTCGCGGTAGACTTGATGGATGCGTCGTCGCTGTTAAGCATGATCATGTTGTACTGGAGGAAAGAAACAAAAAATTCTTAGTACGTATCGCCGAAATCGTCTGGATCATGCCTGATTAAACAGAGATTGAGGTAATAACGAACCGAAGGCAACTACAAAGGTACCCATACACTAAACACTTCTTTTTCTAAGTGTCCGGTGTATGGGTACCTGATTAGCTGGCCGTATGTCAGCAGTGCTTTTTTTGAAGTGAAGAGTATAGGTTTAAAGTTTCCCATAGCAACATTATAATGAGAATACATAATAAGGATGTATTACGAGGTGAGATTTTGCAACCATTGTTCACAATACTATTCACACTAGGCTTTATTGCTTTCTTCGTATTTCTTGTTTGGATGCTCATCTTTATAAGAAAACATAATCGGATAACGTTAAAGCACGTTATGCTAACGGCGATGTGTTTTGCAATTGCCTCTATAGGAATGTATGGAATGTTGACGTTATCTTCCAACCCTACACAACCAGGAATATATCCAACGGAGGAGCACGAATCGGGAGCCGCTACAGCTGATGAGAGCCATGATCACCCAAACCAGAACGATCTCTCTGAATTCCACATGACTACCGATGAATTCAAAAACAAATTCAATTCAGTCGTAGGTAAATATCGGTTAAATGGTCTGAGTATAACCGTCTTGAACGTGAAAGAGGCCTCAGAACATGGTACAAAAACCTTTGAGTATATCTTCAATGACAATTTACGTATGGTTGGTGTGTTAAATTCAGAGCAAAAAGTTCAGGAAGTCATGTTATACGAGACTGGTGATGTCAGTAAACCAACCGGTGGTAACCTGTTAACTGCGATCGCTACACTTATTCTGACAACCAATAACGAGTACACATATAATGATGCCCAAGACGTGATTCAGGATATCGGCTTATTAGATCGCGATGTAAGTCAGAGTGAATTTAATGGAACGACTGTTCGAAATGAATTTGAATATCGCTTCAGCATCCAAGACGATATTTCTACTTTTGGAATAAAAGCAGTTAAATGAGTTCCGTATGTGCAAACAAGTCGTTCCATTGAGGAACGACTTAACGCGTAATATGAAACTGCTTAATAAAAAATGGTAGCCTGCCTGTTAACAACACAGCTATGTATGGTATATTCCTTGATTACTACCTCGTGTATCGATCAATGTCATCGATCGCAGACTGGTGCTCTCTTCTATGATGGTCTTCATGCTGACGAACGTCGTTCTTTAACTTTGCTAAGAATCCCCAGCCCATGAATACAAATAAAAGTACAGTAATCAAAGCATAAGCGAAACTATATAGGTTCATGTAAAAATTGATAAAAATTGCACCTAGCATCAAGCCAAGAATCCACAACGTCCACTTTGTACTCTTTCTCAATTCATTTCCTCCTCAATCAAATTCCATATAATTTCATATATGTATCATTGTACATAGGAAGAAGTAAGCTAACAAGTATCGATTCAGTGTTAAAACATAATTCAAAGCATCCTACTCTAAATATATAAAAAAGGCTCCCTTCCGGGAGCCTTCCATCTATCGGCATTACAAAGGTTTTTACACCTTTATTACATCATGCCGCCCATTCCACCCATACCGCCCATGTCAGGCATTCCAGCAGCGCCTGCAGGTTCTGGTTTGTCAGCGATAACCGCTTCAGTAGTCAGGAACATTGCTGCTACAGAAGCAGCGTTTTGCAATGCATAACGTGTTACTTTCGCAGGGTCAACGATACCTGCTTCGATCATGTTAACCCACTCGCCAGTCGCAGCGTTGAAACCTACGCCAGTTTGTTCTTTTTTCAGACGTTCCACAATTACGGAACCTTCTTCGCCAGCGTTAGCTGCGATTGTGCGGATTGGTGCTTCCAAAGCACGCAGGACGATGTTTACACCTGTTTGCTCGTCACCAGACAGAGCTACACCTGCAACCGCGTTGTATACGTTCATGAGCGCTGTACCACCACCGGATACGATACCTTCTTCAACCGCAGCGCGAGTTGCGTTCAGGGCATCTTCGATGCGCAGTTTGCGTTCTTTCAATTCTGTTTCAGTAGCCGCACCGACTTTGATTACTGCTACGCCGCCGGACAATTTAGCCAGACGCTCTTGCAGTTTCTCTTTGTCGAACTCGGAAGTTGTTTCTTCCAGTTGTGTACGGATTTGGCTTACACGTGCATCGATATCGGATTTGTTACCAGCACCGTCAACGATGATTGTGTTTTCTTTGGTTACACGGATTTGGCGAGCTGTACCCAGTTGTTCCACAACAGCAGATTTCAGGTCCAGACCCAGTTCTTCCGTGATCAATTGGCCACCAGTGAGGGCAGCGATATCTTGCAGCATTGCTTTACGACGGTCACCAAAGCCAGGAGCTTTAACAGCTACAGCGTTGAATGTACCACGCAATTTATTCACAACCAGCATCGCCAGTGCTTCGCCTTCGATATCTTCAGCGATCAATACAAGCGGTTTGCCTTGTTGAACGATTTTTTCAAGCAATGGCAGAATGTCCTGAGTGCTGGAGATTTTTTTGTCTGTGATCAGGATGTACGGGTTGTCCAAAACAGCTTCCATTTTGTCCGTATCTGTGATCATGTATGGAGAGATGTAACCGCGGTCGAATTGCATACCTTCAACCACTTCCAGCTCTGTAGCGAATCCTTTGGATTCTTCAACCGTGATAACGCCGTCTTTACCCACTTTTTCCATAGCTTCAGCGATCAGTTCGCCTACTTCATCATCAGCTGCAGAGATTGCTGCAACTTGTGCAATGGATTGTTTGGTTTCAATTGGTTTGGAGATGGATTGCAGTTCAGCTACAGCCGCTTTAACCGCTTTGTCGATCCCTTTACGGATACCGATTGGGCTTGCGCCTGCAGTTACGTTTTTCAAACCTTCTGTGATCAGCGCTTGAGCCAATACAGTTGCAGTTGTTGTACCGTCACCGGCAACATCATTGGTTTTGGTTGCTACTTCTTTAACCAGTTGTGCACCCATGTTCTCGAATGCATCTTCCAGTTCGATTTCTTTAGCAATCGTTACACCGTCATTCGTGATCAGCGGGCTTCCGAATTTTTTCTCCAGAACCACGTTACGGCCTTTAGGACCGAGTGTTACTTTTACTGCATTAGCCAATGCGTCCACACCACGAAGCATGGAACGACGAGCGTCTTCACTGAATTTAATGTCTTTAGCCATGTTAAGAAAACCTCCCTAGAATATTGTGTAAAATGGTGTTGCTATATGGTTCGGTTAACCGATTAAATTTGAATTAGTCGAGAATCGCGTGAATATCGCTTTCTTTCATAATCAAATATTCTTTACCTTCGAACTTGATTTCTGTACCGGCATATTTGGAGAAAATAACGCGATCTCCTTCTTTCACTTCCAGAGCTACACGTACTCCGTCTTTCAATACTCCGGCGCCAACAGCAATAATTTTACCCTCTTGCGGTTTTTCTTTAGCGGAGTCCGGCAGTACGATCCCGAAAGAAGTGGTTTGCTCTTGCTCCAGTGGTTCTACCAATACGCGTTCACCTAAAGGTCTGATCATGAAAAATAGCCTCCTTTTGAAATTATATAACGTTGCTTTGTAGGTTGTAGCCATATGTATTAGCACTCGACAGTGTTCAGTGCTAACAACCAACTTTATGATACTTCAACTTGAAGCATGATTTCAAGTCCTTTTCATGAATTCCTGCGAGATTTTACGTTGTATTTACACCACCCCAGCCAAAAAACGCCCGATTTACCTGAGCAATTGTCATAAATACCATATAACTTATTCCACAGAATCCATTGGTCCTCCTGCAACGTTTCAGGCAGCCCTTTTCCATTGTATCCATTGTTGAACATAATATGCCTACTTGTCCCGTCATTCAGACTATAAGCTGTAAAAGCTATCTCTCTACAGCCCTTCATATCCCGGGTAAGAACCGATCGGCTTATCCCGGGACGGGCATTATACAGGATCATTACAGTTTCAACAAGCGGATGAAATTCCTCTCTTGTTATACTGCACTCTGCTTATCCTCGGCACGGATGTAACGGGATTCAGCCTCTGCATCAGCTGCAAGCTGTTTGCGATACACAAAGCCAGACAGAAACACACTGATCTCATATAACAGAAGCAAGGGAATCATTACGAGAAAATCGGATATAAAGTCAGGCGGTGTAACCACAACCGCAATGAAGATCAGGACAAAATAAGCCATCCTGCGCATTTTGCGAAGTCGAATTGGATTCAATATTCGCAGTCCTGTCAGGAACATAATGATTAATGGAAGCTCAAACAACAGGGAAACCGGAAGTACAATGCCAAACAAAAAGCTAAAGTACTGCTTCATTCCATACGTCTCCACAAGCCCCATCTTCTCCGTAATTGATGTTGTAAAGGCCAATGCCATCGGGAACACAACATAATAGGAGAACGCCAGACCGAACAGAAACAACAAAAGCACATAAGGAACATAACGCAATGTAGCTTTCCGCTCCATCGGTCGCAGCCCTGGACTAACAAACTTCCAAATCTGATACACGGTAAACGGCAGCGTAATAATTAATGAGAACAGACCGGCAATCTTCATGTAGATCCCGATCCCGTCCCAGAACGAGAAGGCATGGAGCACAAAACCTTGCGCCGTCTCTGCCTTTGTCAGGTAGCGATACACCGGGTCTGCTACAAAAAAGCCTGCTACCAGACCCAACACAAAAAGGCTTAACACATAGATTAGCCGCTTGCGCAGCTCACTTAAATGTTCCGTAAGCGTCATTTCTTCATTCTGCTGCGTCATTCCTGCCCTCCATGGTTGCCAGCTTTAAAATACAAAACCCTTCCAGCGGGAAGGGAGTTCTCATTCATTGCCGTCACAATTATTCCGGCAGGCGTTTATCCTCCGGCTTGTCTACCTGTACAGCTTCTGACACTACCGGGTTCGCTTTTTCCTGCTCTTTGCGCTTGGATGAATTGTCATCCGAGATGATGTCGCGGGCCCCTTCCTTGAATTCACGGAAAGTACGCCCAACGGCGCGTCCCAGTTCCGGCAGCTTGTTCGGACCGAACAAAAGCAAAGCAACGATGACCAGCAAAATGACTCCTGTGGTTCCAATGCCCCCAAATCCCATTGTTATCCCTCCTAGCTTCAAGCTTTTGGATCGCGCACTCTTTATGCATTCTCAAAAGATGTCTTGTCTACTATCAGAATTATGTCAATCATACCATAGATGTAACCACTTACATAACCCACATTTTTCACAAAAAGACCTCGATACCCAATCTTTTTTCCTGCTTGATTTCACACCTGCTGCTAAGGCCATTTCTCACTTATTGCTTGAACTGACCTGTAACCATTAACAGGGCTTCCGGAAGTTGGTCCATAATGGCCGCCAAATGCTCATGCACACCCTTCGGTGTACCTGGCAGGTTGACAATCAATGTACGTCCGCGAATGCCGCATACGCCACGGAACAGCATCGCAGAACGATTCTTGCCCATGACACTGTATCTCATGGCTTCAGCCATGCCTGGAACTTCCCGTTCAATAACCCGTCGGGTCGCTTCGGGAGTAATATCACGAATCGCAAGCTCCGTACCCCCTGTGGTCAATACCAAATCAGCGTGAAAATAATCTGTCATCTCAATCAAAGCCGCGATAATCTCATCGGGTTCATCCGGAACGATGCGGTACTCCACGATTTCCCCACCCAGTTCTTCTTCCACAAGCTCCCGGATCACTTGGGCACTCGTATCCTCACGTTCCCCGCGGGCCCCTTTGTCGCTGGCTGTCAGGATTGCTGTTCTCCACACCATAAAGATCACCCTTCTCCTTTATGAAAATAAATGTCCTTTATCGGCTGAAATCGCCGTTTTTGCCACCACTCTTGGAATTCAGCATGGTTGGACCAATCATCATATCTTTTTGCATGGCTTTACACATGTCATAGATCGTCAGTGCCGCAGCCGACGCCGCCGTGAGCGCCTCCATCTCGACACCTGTCTTCCCTTCGGTTTTGACCGTAACTTCAATCTGCAGTTCATCGACACCGTTGTCATGAAAACGGATATCCACACCCGTCAATGCCAATGGATGGCACATCGGAATCCAGTCTGATGTTTTCTTCGCGCCCTGAATACCCGCAATCTGAGCCACAGCCAGAACGTCACCTTTGCCGATGCGGCCCTCCCGAATCGCTTCAAGCGTAGCCGGATTCATCGTCACTTTGGATATCGCCACAGCTGTACGCACGGTACTTTCCTTACCCGAAATATCAACCATTCGAGCTCGTCCCTGTTCATTAAAATGAGTCAGTTTCCTGCTAGAAGCCTGGTCGTTATTCGCTTCTGAATTCAATCACATCACAACCCTTTATTCGATATGTAATATACCTTCGGTTGTTATCAACAGATCAAGCCGCAGATCAAGCGGGTCCATCGGAATTTCGTCCTGCAGCTGGCCAGGCAATACAAATGCAGCCATACGTGGTCTTTTGTCAGTCATCGTACACTTTGATGCAAGTGTCTCAGCAAAACGATCATAATAACCGCCGCCGTATCCAATGCGCCCTCCATGTAGGTCATATCCCAGCCCTGGTACTATGACAAGGTCAATTTCAGGCCAGCGATCAGGTTGCAGCACTTCACAGGAATCCCTGGGTTCAGGTATCCCCCATATTCCCGGTTGAATATCCTGTGCACCCACGACACGCCGCAATTCCATTCGAGCCGGATTCGCTTGCACTTTCGGTGCGAGCATCACATCTCCATGCCTCCAGCCCTCTTCAAATAAAAAGGCTGTGGATGCTTCGCTTCCATAAGACAAATAGCTGAATATCACAAGTTGCTTGCTCCCCAGCTTCCATTTGTCCTGTCTAAGGCGCTCCAGCTCCCGCTTCGTCACCACATTAATCTCATTCATCACCTGCTGACGCATGGTTTCATCCATCAGATCCCGGCTCTGTCTCAGTTTGGAACGAAGGCGGCTTTTCAATTCCGTATGATCCTGCATGTCTTTGAATAACCTCCTGTTGATGAGAAGGTAAACTAGCTCTCAATTAAAACCATTTATATGTTATGCACAGTTGTCATCGTGTTGAAATCGTTAAAATGATTCATTTTCTGCAAAATCCTCATGTATTAACATGCCTTCTTTCAGTTTATCATTGATTGACCAAAAAGACTACACGCCCCAGGCACTCCTAATCGGTGCATTTGCTCTGTATTTCATGTAAACTGGGATGTAGTTGTCAAATCAAGAACTGGACCATGGAGGAACTTAATTTTATGCTGCTGCAAGTATCCGGAATTATCAAACGTTTTGGTGTCGATCCAATCCTGGACGGCGTGAACTTACAAATATTAGAACGCGAGCGCATCGGCCTCGTTGGTGTTAATGGTGCAGGGAAATCCACTTTGCTCAAAATTGTGGCTGGGGAAATGTCCTACGATGGCGGACAGATTTTCAAATCCAAGGAAACGACGCTTGGTTATCTCGCGCAGAACAGCGGACTGCAATCTGATCGCTCCATATGGGAAGAAATGATGAATGTGTTCGCCCATCTGACCCAGGCAGAAGCGGAGCTGCGTCAAATGGAACAGGATATTGCCGACCCGGCTCAGATGGAAGATGAAAAAAAATATGCCGATCTGCTTGAGCGTTATGCCAAACGCTCTGACTGGTTCAAGGATCATGGCGGTTATGAGATGGAAACCCGTATTCGCAGTATTCTGCACGGAATGGGATTCGGTGAATTTTCGCCAAATACCCCAATTGCCACTCTGAGCGGTGGGCAAAAGACACGCCTTGCGCTTGCTCGCATTTTGCTTCAGGCTCCTGACCTGCTCATGCTGGACGAGCCTACCAACTATCTCGACATCGCCACCTTGACGTGGCTTGAAGATTACCTGAGAGGTTATTCCGGTGCCCTGCTCGTTGTATCCCATGACCGGTATTTTCTTGACCGGCTTGTCACAACCATCGTGGAGATTGAACGGCACCGCTCCAAAAAATATACGGGCAATTACAGTCGGTACATGGAACTTAAAGCTGCCGAGTATGAAAGCCAGATGAAGCAATATGAGAAACAACAGGATGAAATCTCCAAAATGGAGGAGTTCGTTCAGAAGAATATCGTCCGTGCTTCAACGACCAAACGGGCGCAGAGCCGCCGCAAAGCACTCGATAAGATGGATCGGCTCGACAAACCAATGGGAGATCTGAAAAAAGCCCACTTCTCTTTTGAGACGGCTGTCATGTCCGGCAAGGAAGTGCTCCGTGTCGATCAGCTTTCGGTTGCCTACGATGAGGCTTCGCCGTTGTTCCGTAATGTCTCTTTTGATCTAAGACGTGGGGAAACGGTTGCTTTGATAGGGCCGAACGGAATCGGAAAATCCACCATGCTGAAATGCCTCACTGGAAGTTTACGCCCTGTAAGCGGTGAGATCCAATGGGGAACCAAGGTGCAGATCGGCTATTATGATCAGGAGCAGACGGGACTTAACCCTTCTAATACTGTATTGGAAGAGCTGTGGAGTGCCTATCCAGGCATGGAGGAAGCACGGATTCGTACGGTGCTGGGCAACTTTCTGTTCAGTGGGGACGATGTACTCAAAAAAATCTCATCGCTCAGCGGTGGAGAAAAAGCTCGTGTCTCCCTCTCCAAGCTCATGCTCAAGGAAGCCAACATGCTCATTCTGGATGAGCCTACCAACCATCTCGACCTGTTCGCCAAAGAAGTGCTTGAAGCGGCGCTGATGGACTATGAAGGCACATTGCTGTTCATCTCCCATGACCGGTATTTCCTTAACAAAATGGCTGAGCGTATTGTTGAACTGCACCCCGGCGGGACAGAGCATTACCTCGGCAACTATGATGATTATGTAGAGAAGAAACAAGAGCTTGAGGACATCGCGCGCGAAGCTGCTGAAGCACGCCTGGCCTCTTCCAAAAACTCGGCCAAGTCTGACCCAGGCCTATCTGCAACCGAAAAATCCGGAGCTGCCTCATTCGAAGCGGACAAGCAGGCCAAGCGGGAAGAACGCAATCGACAGCGCAAGCAGGAGGCTCTGGAACAGCAGATTGCGAAGCTGGAAACGGAGATTACGGAGCTTGAGGCACAGATGGCTCTGCCTGAAATATATCAGGATTATATGAAGCTGCAAGAACTCCAAGAGTCAGCGGAGAATCACAAGCTTCAACTAGCCAAAGCGTACGAAGAGTGGGAAGAATTAGCTCTGGAATAGCAGAGGAGATGAGATGACCTTTTCGGTCTAATCCATACTGCCCTCCTATGCCGAACAAACAACAACAGTAAAAGCTGATTCCTAGATGGGGTCAGCTTTTTTTGTTGATTATAATGGGAGAGATTTGACAAGGGTGTTTTCATATTTGTCAAATCCACTCGAAATCCGAAAAATATTTTTCCGCTCGGCAGCCTCATATTTATCCACAAAAGGGCAAGCTAGCAAGCAACCCTCTCTATTTAATTATACGGCGGTAGAATAGTCTATTTTGCACAAAAACCATATTTATCCACCGAGTTATACACATTATCCACAACTTTGTGGATATATAGGAGACATTCTATCCCCTAATGCTTTTTATTTTCGAAAACATTACTGGTTTGACTTTGGTGCAGTTACCCACAATTTGCACTGGATATGTGGATAACTATACTCACATCTTGACAAACGTAATCATCCATTCCCTTTTTATCTCCTATAAAAGGACAAAAGCAGACCTCTGTATTCAAGGCCTGCCTTTGGTCTGCTTGTGATCACAAATTTATGTGATTTGCTGAAGTACTATTATGCGTGCACAGGTTCATCACTATCGAAAGACTCTGCCTTCAATCCGGCAGCATTACAAGCTGCGACATACGCCAGACCAGCAGCCATGACAATATCGTTGTGAGTGGCTGTCCCTCTGAATTCACGTCCTGCCCGTTCCACGGTAACTGCAGCTTCTGCACTCGCAGCCTCTCCTCCGCTTAAGGCGTGCATCTCCATATCCACAAACGTAATATCGTCCGAAATACTTTGGCCAATCGCACGAATGGTTGCATCTACCGGACCACCACCAACCGCAGAATAGGAATGTTCCCCTGCGCTCGTACGAATACGAACGGCTGCCATTCGATCGGTCATGCTGCCTGCTGTTACCTGTAATTCAATCAGCTCATAATCCTGAGCGGGAATATTCATGGTCTGACTAACCATCTGCAACAACTGGTCATCACTTACCACTTTCTGTTGATCGGCCGTTTCTTTAAATACCTCATACAGTTGTTCCATTTGCTGTTCATCCGGTTCAAAACCATATTTACGAACCCGATCTTTCAAAGCGTGACGACCCGAATGTTTGCCCAGAATAATCATGCTGCGTGGGATCCCCAGCGCTTCCGGGTCCATAATCTCATAAGTACTCCGGTTCTTGAGCAGACCATCCTGATGTATACCAGACTCATGTTGGAAAGCATTGCGTCCCACCACCGGTTTGTTGTAGGCAATCGGGAAATGCATGGCACGGCTAATCTGACGGGATGTCTCATACATCTGGTTCAGTCTGATATTGGTCGTTGCGCCAATCACGTCTCCCCGTGTCTCCAGAGCCATAATCAGCTCCTCCAGTGCACAGTTGCCCGTCCGTTCTCCCACACCGTTAATGGTTACTTCAATCTGGGAAGCACCGTTGGCAATGGCAGCCAGACTGTTAGCAACCGCAAGCCCCAAGTCATTATGACAGTGTGCGCTGTAGCGAACCTTGTCTCCGCCCCTTGCACCCTCACGTACTTGACGGAACATCTCTCCATATTCATGCGGCAGTGCGTACCCGACGGTATCTGGCAAATTGATAATACTTGCTCCCGCTTCAATGGCCACTTCAACCATCTCGATCAGATCATCCATCTTCGTACGAGCCGCATCCATGGCGGTGAATTCCACAATATCCGTGAACTGACGTGCATAGGAGACCATCTCCCGCGCGGTAGCCACCACTTCACTGCGCGGACGGCGCAGTTGATGCTCAATATGAATGTCCGAAGAGGAGATAAACAGGTGAATTCGGCGGCGTGCTGCGTCAGCCGTTGCTCGAACGGCTGCATCTATATCCCCTTTGACCGCACGCGCAAATCCGCAAATCTCCACATTTTGCAGTTGTCTGGAAATCGCCTGAACCGCCGCGAACTCACCTGGACTTGAGATCGGGAATCCAGGCTCGATGACGTCAATACCCAGAGAAGCCAACTGATGTGCCAGTTCAATTTTTTGCTCAGGCTGCAGACTCGCTCCCGGTGCTTGTTCTCCATCACGCAGTGTTGTATCAAAAATCTCTATCATGCGTTTGTTATTGCTCGTTGTCATATCCATCAACCTCCATCAAATTTTGAATGATTATTCGTTATTGGGGATCGGAACGAGGCGTTCAATTCCCGTTTTCTATGTTTATTCATTTCGCAATCCATGCCAGTGTGCACGTCGACTTGCACACCATGCGTATTTCTTTTAACCGTGATTATAGATTCCCATCGCCCACCCTGCTGCCGGCAGCAAACACAAATAACCCGCCATCTCATCTAAGAGACGGCGGGTTATTATCCCTCCGCGGTACCACTCTTGCTTGATGGTCCAGGCTTGCGCCAGGCACCATCCACCTCGTCGTCTCCGGGCATATCAGTTGTCTCTGCGTACATGTAACACGTACAACTGACAGCCGGAGAAACACCCTGTAACGGGGGTTAGCCGTTGCTGTGTACACATGCCCTTTCGTCCGCAAGGACAATGGGGTGAGACATCGGTCTCCATGCTTCCACAACTCCGTTCCCGGGCGAGATTCGAACGATTCCAGCCACTGCGTCGCACCACCCCGCAGCTCTCTGTGCGCTTTATCGTTTTACTGCTCCCGTTCATTACATTTATGATATGTGATCCTGAATCCATCACCATTTTGAAAATCAAAAAAGCCTGCCATCTCCTGCAATATTGCAAGAGACGACAGGCTGTTCACCTTCGCGGTACCACTCTTGTTGACTTTCATTCCTTCGAGCTGATCCTGTATGCGTCCATACCGTTATCATTGCCCAAAGTGACAAAAGCCCCCTCAGTTATTGTTGATTTTCTACCGATATGTCATCCGTATTCCATCAACAACGGCCCTTTCACGGAGGCAACCCGTAACCATGTACTTTGGGCCATCATCGGCCTTCGGCTTCTCCCGGGGAGTTACCGTGTTCCATCGTTCCGCTTCCAGGTGAGTTTCAGGTTTCCTTCGACTGCGTTGCACCACCCCGCAGCTCTCTATGACCGGGAATTACCCTACTGTTCCTGTTCATTGCGTTTTCATTCAGGAATCCATATAAGTCAACTAATGAATATTTACACTGGCACTCCGATGACAGAACAACCTTCCAATCGCTGTTATCCCCAGATTTCTTTGATTCCCTCCTCTAAAAGGGAAAATCCGGTGATAAAGGCGAACGCTTCGCTTCTCCAGGTTATTTCTGTCCTCTCCGCTATCGTGTAAATGTTTAGTTGAACATATCTAATTCCTGTTTTAATTTGTAATTAATATACAGTCTTCACATGAGGCTGTCAAGTCTTCATATACATGAATCAATCTATACCGATTGAACAGACCATGCCTCAAGCGAAAGTCCAGGATCTGCTTTGGCATCGAATTCCGAGATTTCTCCCCGCTGCCATTTTAAATACGCCGCAGCTCCAATCATCGCTGCATTGTCGGTGCAATACTCCATCGGTGGGATCAGCAATTCGAGCCCTTCCTTCGCACAACGCTCCTGCAAAGCTGAACGCAATCCCCGGTTTGCGGCAACACCACCGCATAACAGCAATTGACGTGATCCATACTCACGAACAGCCCTTACCGCTTTCTCTACCAGCACTTCAACAACAGCTTCCTGAAAGCCCCTTGCCACAGCAGATGGTTCAAGCGTTTCTCCCCGCATTTTGGCTTGATTCAACACATTCAGGACAGCAGACTTCAGGCCGCTAAGGCTGAAATCATACGAATCCGCTTCAAGCCAGACGCGCGGCAAAGGTACCGCCTGCTCTGCATCAGCAGCCATCCGGTCCACATGCGGTCCTCCCGGATAGGGACAACCCAGTGCACGTGCCACTTTGTCATAAGCCTCGCCTACCGCATCGTCACGCGTACGTCCGATCAGTTTGAACTTGCCTTCGGATTCCATATGCACAAGCTCGGTATGACCACCCGAAACTACCAGTGCCATCGCTGGATATTGCAGCTCATGAGTAAGTCTGTTGGCATAGATATGTCCCGCAATATGATGTGTGCCAATGAGCGGCTTGCCAAGTGCCATGGCCATCGTTTTCGCTGCCACGATGCCGACCAGCAATGCACCAACCAATCCAGGCCCTTGCGTCACAGCGATCGCACTCAGATCTTGCGGACGGATGCCGGATTGCTCAATAGCCTGTTCCAACATCAATGTAATGACTTCAACGTGTTTACGTGAAGCTACTTCAGGCACAACCCCGCCAAATGCCTTATGTGTCTCGATCTGGCTGGAGATCAGATTGGACAGCACTTCCCGTCCATCCTTGACAACTGCTACGGATGTTTCATCACAGCTTGTCTCCACGGCCAATATATAAGATGGTGCAGAACTTAGCTTTTCATTGAAATCCTTCATGAATCCGTTACGCTTCCTTCCTCTTCGCCGCTTCGGTCTGCGGGCGGCAAATTCGCCCACATAATCATCGCATCCTCCCCATTGTCGGAGTAATACCCTTTGCGAAGACCCGCCGATTCAAACCCTTTTTTCTGATACAAGCTCTGGGCAATCCGATTCGAAACTCTGACTTCCAACGTCATGCGCTCCATCCCGAGATAAGACGCTGTTCTCATCAATTCGTCCAGCAGCTGCTCGCCGAGCTTACGCCCACGATAAGCTTCACGGACAGCAATATTGGTAATGTGGGCTTCATCCATGATCGTCCACATGCCGGCATAGCCAATCGCTGTACCTTCCAATTCCATAACCATATATTTCGCAAAATGATTGTGTGTCAATTCATTCTGAAACGCTTCTTCCGTCCAAGGCAGGGTGAAGGCTTCATGTTCAATAATCATTACATCTGGAATATCATCCAGAGTCATGAACCTGAACTGAAGCGCTGCTTCCTGCTCTTCTTTCTCCACGTTGTCCATCTGCTTCCCCTCCCCCTTTAGTACGTGTTCAAAAAGACCGGTTTTCAGTACCGAGAAGATGGGATGCAGCTAGAAATGGAGTAGCGGAGCGTAGGGAAAACTACGTGAGCAACGGACATTTCGGCAGAATTCCATATTCGATGCTGATGATGCCACTAGGCATCCTTCGTAATCAAAAGCGGACTTTTTGAACAACCTCTTTTAGCCTTTGCGCAGCAGGTTGGCTTCCGCTTCAGCCAGCTGGGTATAGTTGGGCACCAATGCATGCACGTCATCTCGCTGACCTGCAAGCAGCGCCTCGGCGCCTAAGCGCCCAACCCAGCGGCCCTCCAGCTCATAGGGTACGAGCTGGAGCGCCGTTCCTGCGGGGCAGCGAAGCTCAGCCGCTGCCGCCGCATGCGGGCCCGTCTCGCCGACAATCCAGACGGCAGCGGGCCGCTCTTCCGGCGCCGCCTCCGCCATGCGGGCGGCGAGGGCTTCCAGCCATCCGTCCACCAGACGGATGGCATCGGGCTCCAGCCGCCGGGGCGCAGCGCTCCCGGCGGAGGCAAACAGCGCGGTATAGGCTTGACCGCGCCGTGCATCCACAAGCGGAACGATCCAGTGGACAGGGGCGGCACCCGTGCCGCCCTGGTCCGCGGATGGCGTTCCGCCACCCCCTGCTGCGGCATCCTCTGCCGCAGCTTCGGCCTTGGCGGCGAGGCCGCTGTGCCAGCCGCCCCAGGCCAGAGCCTGAAGGCTGGACACCCCGGCAACGGGGATGTCCCATGCCCAGGCCAGCGTCTTCGCCGCGGTCACCGCAATGCGGATGCCCGTGTACGAGCCTGGGCCAATGCCGACGGCAATGCCGTCCAGCTGTCCCGGCTGCGTGCCGCTGGCTTCCAGCAGCTGCTCCATCACAGGCACCACGTGCACCGAATGGTTGCGTTCTGCCCGTTCATTACGTTCTTCCAGAAGGGCGTGACCTTCCATAACTGAGGCTGCCATCACCGCAGTCGACGTATCCAACGCCAAAAACCGCTGGCGCGGCTTTTTTTGTAAATCTTCCATCATCATTTGACTCCATTCTGTCTGAACTGTTGGCACATGGCAGCATACGTCTCACCATACCCATCCAGCGTAATCGTTCGATCCTCCGGACCTGTCGTCTCGATCTGTACATGCAAGTGCTCTTGCGGCAGCAATTCGGGAATAATGCTGGACCATTCCACCAGACTGACTCCGGCTCCATAGAAATACTCATCCAGGCCAAGCTCGTCCGCTTCTTCCAGCGATATGCGATACACATCCATGTGATACAAGGGCAGACGCCCTTCATATTCCTTAATCAGTGTAAACGTGGGGCTGTTGACCACATCACGTACACCCAAATGCCAGGCAAACTTCTGTGAAAATGCTGTTTTGCCCGCGCCCAGATCACCGTCCAGTGCAATCACCATGCCGGCGGTTGCCTGTTCAGCGAGTGCGGACGCGAGTACTTCTGTATCTGCAATGCCATGGGAGTGAAACACCCACTGCTCGTGCGTCTGATTCAATATACGCCCCACCTTTGGCGGTCCTGCCGCCTGAGTTCACTTTGAACCTTATTATATCGGTCCCATTCTTCCCCCGCAACATCGAAGGATCAGAAGCAGGACAGAAGCCAAGCCAAACATTCACACGAACGACAAATAAACCGGCCCCTGACGGCACCGGCCTTTCTTGGACATCCTGCAGCACGTCCTTTTGCTTCTATTCTTCCAAACGATCTACACGGACGGTCTGGGTATTCCCCGGTCTGCTGCCAACTTGTACCGTTGCCATGCCGTTGGCTTCATCCACATTTTCGATCCAGACCGGGTCTCCCTCCAACGTAACAGCAATTGTATCCTTTGATTCAAAAATAGCTTTGGCGCGTTGCACATCCATCATGATTATTCATACTCCCCTTCCGGATCTTCATGTGATTCCCGAACCATACTGTCCGTTGTACTATCACCTATATAACCGTTATCTTCCGTGACTTGTCCCCCGCCCAGGCCCTCATTCACCATCCGGTCAATATCCAGCATGAACGACTCCCGGTCCAGCGGCAGCTCTTCTGAAGTGACAGCCTCCCAGTTAACCGCTGTTGCAGGCGTATGAAAATCCTCAGATCCTTCCGACTCAGCACGAGGATACGGAGAGAACGTATGGGCGTGAGCTTCATCTTCATCTCGTTTGTTCTTCATAGGGTACCTCCTGACGTGATAGTTGATAACTAATATCATCCTCTTTCTAACCAGCGTTTACATATGCAGATCTTAAGGATGTTTCTGTTATCATCCCCCACTCTTTCTGAAGCATACCGTTCCGGGCAAATACGGTTATCCCGCCCGTGAAATGCCCATACTAATCATAAAATGTTCTCGGAAAGGAGCCGTTTATGCATACGGTCTGGAAAGGTGCAATTAGCTTTGGTCTGGTTCATGTTCCTGTCAAAATGTTTTCGGCTACCGAAGACAAAGACATCTCCATGCGTTATATTCACAAAGTCTGCGGTAGTCCACTCGCATATGTACGCAAATGTCCTTCCTGCGACGTTGAGGTTCAATGGGAAGAAATCACCAAAGGATATGAATATGAGAAAGGCAAATTCGTCTTGTTCGAGAAGGACGAGCTTGAGGCGTTAAATGAGTCCAGCAGTAAAACCATTACCATTCTGGACTTCGTGGATTTAACGGAGATTGATCCGATTTATTTTCAAAAAACGTATTACCTCTCCCCAGATCAGGCGGGTGGAAACGCGTATCAACTGTTAATGACTGCTATGCGAGATACAGGCAAAATTGGCATCGCCAAAATATCCATTCGTTCCAAAAGCAGTTTGGCTGCGATTCGTGTGCTGGAAGATTGCCTCTCCATGGAAACCATTTTCTATCCGGATGAGATCCGTCCCGTTTCTCAGGTTCCCAACCGCCCCGAGGTTCTGAACGTGAATGAGAAGGAATTGACCATGGCAAAACTGCTGATTGATCAGTTATCTACTCCTTTTGAACCTGGTAAATATACAGACGACTACCGCGCCAAACTTCTGGAACTGATCAATCACAAAGTGGCAGGTGAAGAAATTAAGATCGCTCCAGCCAAACCGGAAGCCAATGTCATGGATTTGATGGCAGCGCTGCAAGCAAGTATAGAAGCTGTGAAGCCCATACCTTCCGACCCTGGAACCACCACAGCCAAACCCAAAAAACGGACTCCCAAGAAAACCTCGGCACAAGCGACGGCTGGAGGAGAAACGGATACTCCTGCTCCTGCCAAAAGAAAGAAAGCTGCTCCCAAGCCCAAGGCGTAAGCGGCAAGAAGCATATTGATTGGTTTGTCCACATCAACATTGGAGATCCGGCCCTGAAGCCGGATTTTTGTTTTGTATTTATAAATCGAAAATACAATTGACGAAAGTTGGTTTATATTTTATATTAACTTATGAAAAGTAACTTATTTAAAATTGTACAGATGAGCCTCATATCTACATGAGCCAGACCTTACAATAGCCCGAATACATTGCCGAGGACAGCACCTTAACAAACCAACTAAACTTGTTTTCAGGAGGAAATCATTATGACTACTACTTATCAGATTCCTGCTACAACCCATCTGGGTGAAGTAAGTCTGCGAATCAGCAATTTGGAGCGATCCATTCAATTTTACACCGAGGTGGTCGGGCTCAAACTGCTTGAACGCAGTGAAAAAGTCGCTACGTTGACAGCCGATGGAAAGCAGTCCCTCCTACGCCTTGAGCAGTTAACCGATGCAGTGACGATGCCTGTTCGCTCCACTTCAGGCCTGTATCATTTCGCTATTCTGCTGCCTGACCGTAAATCGCTGGGCCTTGCCCTCCGTAATCTGGCTGAATCCGGCATCGAAATTGGTCAGGGTGATCATCTGGTCAGTGAAGCATTCTATATTTCCGATCCGGATCACAACGGGATCGAAATCTATGCAGACCGTGCCCGCGATACCTGGAAACGGGATGCAGATAATAACTACATTATGTCAAGTGATCCTGTTGATGTAGACAGCCTGTTCGCTCTGGCCGCAAACGAGCCGTGGCAAGGCCTGCCAGCCGGAACGGTCATTGGTCATGTTCATTTCCATGTACGCAGTCTGGAAGAGTCACGTCGTTTCTATACGGGAGTGCTTGGTTTTGATATCGTTGGCAATTTCGCCAACATGTCCGCCCTGTTTGTGTCCGCAGGTGGTTATCACCATCACATCGGCCTGAACATTTGGGCTGGTGCAGGTGCGCCAGTGAATCCGGACAATGCGACGGGAATTGACTACTTCACCATCATTTATGACGGAAAAGAACCATTGGAACAAGCTGTAGAACAACTGCGTCAATCGAACGCGTCTATTGAACAGCAAGGTACGGACTGGTTTACTGTAGACCCACAGAATATTCGCATTCGCTTGACTACAACAAGCTAACACGGGAAATTCGTGACGAGAATGTTATGCGGTAAGTTGAGTATACTGATTAGCCTGGACACAAATTTTCTCGCTCCATATGGGGAAATAAGTTGTCCGGGCTTTTTTGCTTTCTTTTTTTATATTGATATATGTCTTTATCCATTGCCTAATAAAATTGGTGTAATTGGTGCATCCTAACCAAATATCTAGATCGACATGCGAAGGAGATCCCACATGATTGAGAAGGGGCGTATAACCGTAAGACAACTGGGCTCCCTGATGTTCTTGTGCACAATTGGTGAACAGATTATCGTCTTCCCCTCTATGATCACCTCATATGCGCATCAGGATGCATGGTTATCCGCATTAGTGGGTGTTGCTGGAGGTATGGGAGTGTTGTCCATTATGCTCGTTGTATACAAACTGCAGCCTCAGATGAATTTGATTCAACATGTACTACATACTTTGGGACCCTGGATTGGGGCCTTATTCAGCTGTTTTTATTTATTCTACTTTCTGATGTGTACGTCCACGTTCATAAGAGAAATTGGGGACTTCATGACGACACAGATCCTGCCTGAATCCCCACTTCTGATTGTGAATTTGCTCTTTGTTTCTACCCTTGCTTGGGGACTCCTTTCTGGTTTGGAACCTATCGGCAGGAGTGCCGAGGTACTTCTTCCCCTGATTGTGGTTTTCCTGCTCATTCTGACTGTATGTCTGTTCCCACATTCACATCTGGACAACATCAAGCCCATTCTTGCGGAAGGGTTTCTAAATCCCTTTAAAGGCTTTGTCGCTGTGCTTACCTATCCTTATTGTGAATTGTGCATCTTTCTTATGCTCTTTCCTTATGCCAAAAAAGAAGCACATTGGGAAAAAGATATCCTTCTTTCAGCCATGATAGGCGGATTGATGCTTACCCTAACGCTAACCATCTGTCTGCTGGTCATGGGGCCCTTTATGACCCAACACCATTGGTTTGCAGCATTTAATCTGTCGCTGAAAATCAATATAGGCAACTTTTTGCAGCGAATCGAGGCCTTTATGGCCTCCGTCTGGATTATTGCTGTCTTTTTCAAGAGCATTCTGTTCTTTTATAGCTTTGTACTGGGAATCACTCACCTCTTCAAATTGTCCAGCTATCGTCCGCTCATTTTGCCGGGTGCACTGCTCATTCTAGCCATTTCCATCGTTCTAGCTCCCAACGAGAATTTCTATCTAAAGGTTGTTATTCCATATTGGATTGATTGGGACCTGACCTGTGGCATCGGAATTCCTTTGCTGCTCATTATGGTACATAAACTAAAGACACGGCTGCGTAAGGGTTAAACCTGTACCACTCAACCTTGGGAGATCAAGCTGAGGCAGATTTGAAAGAGGAAAGGAGTTTTAAGCACATGTTCAATCCCCTGGTTCCTTTTGAACCTGTATCCCGAGATGTAATCCCTACCGGGCCAAACTGGATTGCCCAAATCAAATGGGATGGGGTTCGTATGCTTGCTTACGAGGACGGACAGGGAATTCAGTTGATTAATCGCAGATTGCACAACCGAACTGCACAATATCCTGAGTTGGTCCAGCCACGGAATCTGTGCTCCGTTCCTTCTTATATTTTGGATGGAGAGATTATTGCCCTTGATCCGGATACGGGAAAACCGTCCTTTTATCACGTGCTGCGGCGAGATCGCATGAGCAGACCGGATGGCATTGCCCAAGCTGTACACCAGATTCCGGTCACTTATATGGTGTTTGATATTCTTTTTTGCGATGGGGTATGGGTCACAGATCAACCTCTTTCAGAACGTCAACGTCTTCTGCATCAAGTTCTGAATCCTGCTCCCCATGTTCAGGAGGTGACCAACATGTCAGATCCCGACGCCCTGCTCACGGTTATGAGACAGCACCATATGGAGGGAATTGTATGTAAAGACCTTTCCAGCACCTATGGAATCAACGGCAAGGATCAACGCTGGCAGAAGGTCAAGATTTTCCATGATCTATATGCGATGATTGGCGGGGTCACGTACCGCAGTGGTATCGTCAATGCAATCGCCGTCGGTGTATATGATGGGCCTAACTTTGTCTATATTGGTCATGTCGGCACGGGTAAACTGAACTCGGACTCCTGGCGTAAACTAACCGAAGAAGTACAACCTCTTATTCGGAAGGATAGACCATTTCACAACCTACCCCAGAGAAGCGCGGAGACGACATGGATCGAACCACAAATCGGTGTCAAAGTGCAATTCATGGAACTCACCCACCATCGAACACTACGCCATCCCAGTATCCAGGCTTTTGCTTCCGTGACCCGGGAGGAGTGCCAGGCCGGTCAGATCAGTCACCTTTTACTTGAACGATAAACCATTTTTCCATCCGCTTGAGATAGTAAGAGGGCTTTCTCTTCCCCTTTAAAATCATACTTGTTCACTACAGGAGGTGTTCTTCATGCCCCGTTCGATCAAGGGAACCATAACCATTAATGGAATGGAACTTACAGTGACCAATCCAGACAAGCTGTTATGGCCCGAAGCAGGTGTAACCAAGGCCATCTATTTGCAAAAGTTGGCGGCTCTGGCTCCCTATCTGCTGACTTACACGCGAAATCGGTTGCTTACTACAATACGTTATCCCCATGGTGCAGGCGGTGAGTTTTTCTATCAGAAAAATGCTCCAGAGCCCGTTCCGGAGTTTGTACGAACCGAAGTGCATGAGGGGATACGATATGTGGTGATGAACGACCTTCCAGACCTGCTATGGCTTGGGAATTTGGCTGCTCTGGAGTTTCACCCTTCCCTGCATGCCGTAGGCAGCCATCTTCCTTGTGAGTGGATGATTGATCTTGATCCTTCCCAGGAAGAAGAACCTCGCATCATGCAGGCCGCCCTAATTGTGGGCGAAACGCTGACTTCGCTGGGTTTACGATCGGTACCAAAGACTTCTGGGGCCACAGGTGTACAGATTATTGTTCCGATTCACCAAGGTGTAACCTTCGATGAGTTAAGGGACATCGGTTATTTTGTAGGCAAATATGTCACTCAAAAACATCCGGATCTATTTACACTGGAGCGTCTTAAAAAAGACCGAGGGGACCGCATTTATTTCGATTACCTCCAGCATTATGGTGGCAAAACGCTCGCAGCTCCCTACACTCCCCGCGCCAAACCAGGCGGTACGGTGTCCACTCCACTCACATGGGATGAGGTTCGGAGCAACGTTTCGGTCAAGGATTACCACTTAATGAACATCGTGGAACGCCTGACGCAGACCGGGGACCTGATTGCAGCTCTCGAGCCCCAGCCTGTTGAACTGATTATCCAGCATTTAAAACAAAAATAGCCGGTCACCCTCAAACTGAAAAACTCCCCTCATAGTAGCCGTAGAAAGTTTTGTTTTTCTACTGTCTACTTGACGGGGAGCAGTTCAAACCAAGGGTACCGGCTATTTTTCTGTTTATGTGCGATGAGATTCGCTAATGTATACCTTTTTTCTTGAAACGTCCGCCCTTCACATCGTGAATGTTACCAATCGCCACAAAGGCATGCGGGTCCCAATCTTCAACAATGGATTTCAGCTTCGCTTCTTCCAAACGGGTAATAACCACAAAGATAATTTTCTTCTCATCTCCGCTGAAGCCGCCTTCTCCATCAAGATAAGTGACGCCACGACCAAGACGATCGGTCAACGCTGAACCAATATCACGATACTTCTCGCTAATAATCCATACCGATTTGGATTGATCCAATCCTTCATTCACAATATCAATCATCTTCATTGCAATATAATAGGCAATCATGGAATACAGGGCGTTTGGCCAGCCAAATACAAAACCTGCACCAGCAAAAATAAATACGTTAATGAACAGTACGATCTGACCTACAGACAATGGTGATTTCTCACTCAGCAGAATGGCGACAATCTCCGTACCATCCAGTGAACCGCCGGAACGAATGACGAGACCAACACCGACACCCAAGATCAATCCGCCAAATACAGCTCCAAGCAGTGGTTCACCTGGTGTCAGTGCAGGAACATGGTGTAGCAATGACGTTCCAATGGACATCACGACGATTCCGAGCAGTGTAGATAACGCAAACGTTTTACCAATTTGTTTATATCCCAGAATGAGGAAAGGCAAGTTAAGCAAGGTTAGGAACATTCCGAGTGGCAGATTCGTAAGCTCTGACACCATAATCGAGATCCCTGTTATTCCGCCATCAATAACGCCATTCGGCACGAGAAATACTTCGAGTGACACAGCCATCAGTGCAGCACCGACCAGAATCATCACAATGCGCTGCAGAAGCTTCAGTGAAAACACCGAGCTTTTAACATTGCGGTCCGGCTTGGATGTTAGTTCTTTAACCGATACATTGGACATCGTATCCCCCCGTTATGATCAATATGTGAATCCATTTCATAAATCATTTAAGTACCCGAGAGGAACCCTGCATACAGAAGAACAACACCGTCCTAATGCGATATGCACCCCGTTATCAAAGCACCTAAAGGCTATATGAAATGTATTCAAGTATGTCTTAATTCCGGTTAACACTTCCAAAAGAGAGCAAAAGGGAGCCTGTTATCCCGCAGACTCCCCTCCTTCGCCAAGACATAATTTATATAAACATTATATCATAAAAGATCAAATTTGAGCAAAATAGTTAGCAAAAAGAAGATAAATTCACAAAAAGTGAACTTATCTTGAGAAATTCGCCCTATAACGGCTAAAGCAGCGGAGAAAGCATGCGAGAAAGGATTTCTGCCCCTTTTTGCCACCGTGAACGCCGCTGAAACACCTTCACTTCAATCTGGCTGCATTGATCCAGATCACGTTCAAAGTCCTCAGTCAGCCGATCCATGGATGAAGTATCAAACAACACGGCGGTCAACTCGAAATTGCAGAAAAAGCTGCGCATATCCATATTGGCTGTGCCTACCGTTGCAAGCAATTCATCCACAATCAGGACCTTGGCATGCACAAAACCTTTACGATATTGATAGAACTTCACTCCGGCACGCAACAATTCTTCTACATAGGACATTGAGGCCCAATGCACAAGTCGGGAATCCGATTGATACGGAATGATGATTTTCACATCCACGCCACTGACAGCGGCCGTTTTGATTGCTTCATACAATGCGGGATCGGGAATGAAATAGGGTGTTGTGATGTATATGCGCTCGCAAGCCACGGAAATCGCACCAAAGCACATTTCCTGAATGGCATCCCAGTCCTGATCCGGTCCACTGGACAGAATCTGAATCCGTTCTTCTCCGCTGCAAATATGTGGTGGGAACAGTTCTGTCAGTTGAGGCTCTGTAATCTGCTCGCCGGAAGCGAGTTTCCAGTCGTTCAGGAACGTATTTTGCAGGAAATATACGGCATCTCCCTCGATCTGTACATGGGTATCACGCCAGAATCCAACCTCCGGATATTGTCCGAGATAATCGTCTCCTATGTTAATTCCACCCACAAATCCAATCCTTCCATCCACCACCACAATTTTACGGTGATTCCGGTAGTTCACCCTTCGGTCAATCGTTGCAATAAGCGGCGGCAGAAAATAATGAAATTCCACGCCTGCATCCTGAAACTTGCGAATAAAGCTCCAGCTCATCTTGTGACTGCCGAGTCCATCGCAGATCAACCGCACTTTGACGCCTTCTTTCGCCTTGCGAATCATCACTTCCTGAAACTTGGTACTGATGACATCATCCCGAAAAATATAAAATTCAACATGCAGATGGTGCTCTGCCTGCCCCATTGCCCTCAACATGGCTTCAAATGTCTCTTCACCATTCGTAAGTACTTGACTCCGATTGCAGCCTGTAATTGGGCTCTCAGACAGGTGTGACAGCATGTTGAACAAACGGTGCTGATGGGTGTATCGGCCGCCAGACATCTGATCGGCATGATCAATAATATGAGCCTGCTCCCAGATCGTTTCCCGTATTTCACGAAAGATACGCGAACCGCCTTTACGCACCTTCTTGCGTTTGTTATAGTCTTGGGCCACAAAATAATACACAACAAAGCCGATCAAAGGTACACAGAATAAAATAAAAAGCCATGCCACAGCTTTCGCCGGATTGCGGAATTCCAGCAACAGAATAGTGGCTGCCTGAAAAGTAAATACGAGCAATATAATGACCAGCCAAAACATTCGGCTTCCTCCTCATGGCAAGGTGTAACCCTGCCGTTCTCTCTCGCTGTATAAGCTTTGACGATAAAGCCTTTAGCTAATCATTAGATACCCAATGTATGCCCTGTTCGTAACGTTTGCTTAGATAAAATTTTACATACAAAGCTGATCAGCAAAAGCACTAAACCATTTCATTCCATGCTTCGGTGTTGTATATTCTGACTGTGTTTCCTTCTACATATGCTTCTTCCCAGTCAGCGGATCAGCACTCCATCGCCATTTCGCACACTTTGCCTTCCAGACTCTTCCTCTTTTCTTGACCGGAAGGTGGTCTTCTTACGTAAAATTAGATATAATATTCGTTAAAAACTTATTACTTAAAGGAGAAGAGCAGTGAATGGAAAGTGAGAGGTATGCGTTAAATTTAGTATTGGTTGCGTTTTTGATAGGACTTTCGGCTTTTTTTGTTGCAGTGGAGTTCGCTCTGGTACGAGTTCGTCCGAGCCGGATCGACCAAATGATTGCAGAAGGAAACAAGCGTGCGCTGGCTGTGAAACAGGCCGTTGCCAATCTGGATGGCTATTTGTCCGCCTGTCAGCTTGGAATCACGATCACATCTCTGGGATTGGGCTGGCTGGGTGAACCGACGGTAGAGAAGATTCTCCATCCTGTGTTCGAAAGTTTGCAAATTCCTGAGGCGGTTTCTTCATTCTTATCGTTTGTTATCGCGTTTGCTTCCATCACGTATCTGCATGTTGTGGTTGGTGAGCTCGCTCCAAAAACGATTGCAATCCGGAAAGCCGAGACTGTTGCACTGCTGACGTCTACACCTATCATCTGGTTTAACCGAATTATGTATCCTTTTATCTGGCTGTTAAACGGCTCAGCGAACCAACTGGTGAAACTGTTCGGAATCAAACCTGCTTCTGAACATGAAGATGCACACTCCGAAGAAGAGTTGCAGATCATTATTAATGAAAGCTTTGAAAGTGGTAAAATAAACCAAGCCGAGTTCGGTTATGTAAGCCGGATTTTTGCTTTTGATGAAATGCTCGCCAAAGAAATCATGGTACCCCGGACTGATATGGTCTGCCTTTATGTCAATAGATCGAACGAGGAAAATCTGGATATTATCCGTCAAGAGCAATACACCCGTTTTCCAGTGGTGAATGAGAGCAAAGACGATATTATCGGTATTATTAATACCAAACAATTTTTCTTGGAATTATATGGAAACGAAGAACCCGTCGATCTATCTTCCCTGATTCAGCCTGTATCGGCTGTTCACGAAACGACTCCCGTTAAGGACCTGCTGAAAAAGATGCAGAAAGATGGCGTGCATATTGCCGTGCTGGTCGATGAATATGGAGGTACATCCGGGATCGTAACAATTGAAGATGTGCTTGAACAGATCGTCGGGGAAATCCGAGATGAGTTCGACGCAGATGAAGTGGAAGATATTCAAGTCATCAATGAGAACTATGTGATTATGGATGGCAAGGTATCCTTGTCCAAGGTAAACGACATGTTCACCTCAAACCTCGATGCTGACGAATGGGACACCATTGGCGGATGGCTTTATAGCCATCGTCCAGAGATGAATGAACAGGAAGAATATGAGTTCGAGAATCTGATTTTTGTTTTGCTGGAAAAAGACAAGAATCGTTTCTACAAAGTCGCTGTTGTTCCGAAGGAACCACTGACCATGTCCGACTACGCCGATGAAGATGAGAAAGAGGCCTAATTGGGCTAAATAAAGCAACTTCATAAATAATAAGAAGAGCACTTGCCTACATCGGTAAGTGCTCTTCTTATTATTTCCCGCTCAACGTGTCACTTCCCCAGGGTTATCACTCAACCAATAATGGAACTTACCGTCCCGTTTTTTAGTTTGATTTTAATACCCACTTCGCAATATCATCAATGATGGCTTTGGAAACATTAGATGGCTCAGCGTACTCTTGACCAATCGAGAGTCCATCATAGCTAGATAAAATATGATTTACCTTTGGATAGCTATTGTACGTTACATTGGAATGATCTTGAAGAGCCAATTTCCAGTGTTGGAATTGATTCATAGACACTTGCACATCATTTTCGCCTTGTATAATAAGCATAGGGGTATTTTGTGTTTTAGCCAGTTCCGCAGGCACGTAATCTCTCTGCTCAAACCACCAATAAGCAGGTTGAAGTGGAAACGCCTCAGGAAGATGATCTACAGAATATTTAGGATCTTTAACTATTGCAGCAACTTTTTTATAAAAATCCGCTTGTTCTTTAATAATCTCAGTGTCCAAGCCAAGCTGCTTCATCCGATCTATCAATTCGTCCTGCTGCTCGGTAAGCACATCCACAAAGCTACTACTTGGTGCAGCAAGTAGAATACTTCCTGAAATATCATGTTGTTTATCCTCAGCAATGATTAACGGTAATGCAAACCCGCCCTGACTATGTCCAGCTACAAAAATCGCTGTAGAATCAATATGTGTATTCTTTTTAAGTAATTCTACTGCATCGGTTACCTGATCTACGCTTTCTTGTTTTAATGTGAATTTAGGCTGCGAAGCAACCTTATAGGTATGCTCATACGTGACCTTATCGTATCTTAATACAGCAACTCCTTGTGAAGCTAAACCTACCGCAAGATCGCGAAATGGCTTTGCACCACCAATGGCAGCATCTTGATTGTTAGGCCCGGATCCGTGTACCAGAATTACAACTGGGAAAGGCCCCTCTCCCTTGGGCAAGGTTAGTGTCCCTGGTAAAGCTAAATCACCCTGACCAACCGTAATGTCTTGTTCTGTATAGGTAGATGGGTCGTCGTAACTTGGTTTTTGATAACCATTAGGAGTAGCGGCGGCAATATATAAGTCATCCACAAGTCCGTTGTGATTCATTCTGACCGTAATATTTAAACTCGTAAGCTCTGTCTTAAAAGTATAAGTGACATTGCGATGCACTGTGTTATTTTCTACGTGTTTAGCTATGGCTTTACTTGTAATTTTGCCATTTTGACCTTCTAATGCTGCCCATAGCTGACTCAACATCGTGGGTGACAACACTCCACTCACAGAGGTATGAACATACTTAGCAGCCTCCTTGCCATCGCCCTCACTTATACGTGAAATGAATATATCTTCAGGTGCTACCTTCAGTGCCTCGGTAAGAAATCCCCCATCCATAAAGGTAACTCCTTTCGTTAACTGAATAGGATTGTCTAAGGGTACGACTTGCCCATTCACAATCGCCTGTTTCTCTCCTACCTTAACTACAATAGTAAGTTCATTTTTTCGTATTGTGATTTGTCCTGTTTTTTGTTGCCATGATACCTCTGCCGCATTCTTTTCTGCAATCTCACGAATAGGAACCAGATTTTCACTACCAGCGGGCTCTTCAGTAACTGCTGAGATGGATGTTACTGGCAGGATAAGACATACGAAACTAAGAGAAAGGAATAGCTTTTTCCAATTGTTCATCGTAATAACTCCTCCTAATATTTTTTATTATATATATAGATACATGAGCATTTATTGGCTCAGGACTATACTTATAACAACTATAGCAATGAGAACTAAAAACAGGACCCAAGATAGTGGACGAGCGAAGTTAATCGTCCAGCCTATTCCATAACGTTTTTCTACGGTAAAAGAAGGATCATTGGCATTAAAGTAAATAAAACCAAGCTTCCAATAATCATCATCATTCACAGGCTGCTCCTTAGATCGTTCGCGATCCTTTTGATGACTACGAATTTCCCCACCGCCTTGTCTGCCTGTGAGAGACAGCATTACAGCGCCTAAGACGATCACCACAGGGAAGATGAAGCTAATAGCTGTTAACAAAACCAAATTAGGGACGAACATATTTATCTGAATGAAGGCAAATAAAATGGTAAGAAGTAAACCCGTTATTATCGTAAATAGGGACCATTTACGGCGGAATTGAATATTTTTAGCAGCAAATTGGGCTGGATCAGAAGTGGTAAGCTGTTGTTTGCTGGTTTTAATACTCCAGTTCACCAACATCATAAGTGCAATGATTCCTAGCTGTACAAGATTAATAGCCAGTACCGAAAGGTAGGTTTTAGGCACACTGGAAGTGACATTGCCCTGAAGATCATATTTTATTGGAATGATGTTAGGTAGTGCCTCATAATTCACGATCGAAATGATCGCAATAGCTACAATAATAGCAATGTGAATGAGAAACCAATAGTTGGAATAGGTTAGCTTGTTTTGGCGGAAGGTGGTATCAATTTTAACCCGTTGAGGTGCTTCTACATTTGTAAGTGTTCCCTTTAGCTTTTTCATCTTGAAATGAAATAACATGTTTAGTGCTGCCCAGTACACAATGAATATCACTGTGCAAACACCGATGATCATTGCGGTAGATTCTTCATTAGTAGATCGGAGTAAATACAGACAGACAAGTATAACAATCCCGTTCCCAATCAGACTTACTGTAGCAAACGTACTCCGTAGCTTACGTAAGATTGGTGTGTAGTAATTATATTCACTTACCGTAACCCCAAAGCTAATGGTTTCCCTTGTCACATATGGTGCAAAGGATAGAAGTAAGGCTAATGGAGCAAAGATTAAAATTATAGGTAATATACTAAATAGTTGCATACATCACACACTCCCTTGATTCTTTTATTCTTTGTTGTGACCCATCTTAACATCATCATACATTTGGTCTAATACCGCAGATAGTTCCTCTTTGGTCATTCCGCGACATATCGCTTCGGCAATAATCGGTCTTAATTCTCTTTGCTGCTTTTTCAAAAAATCTTCCGTTAAATCAGGCATTCCATCAGGGTTTACTACGACTCCCTTTTGTCTATGAATTAGAATGTATCCATCTTGCTTGAGTAGTGTATAAGCCTTGTTGACCGTATGAAGGTTAACACCAATATCTGCTGCCAAATTCCGAACCGAAGGTAGCGCCTCACCTAGCTGTAACTCACCACTAGCAATCCCTTCGATAATTTGATGAACAAGTTGTGAATAGATGGGAAGTTCGGATTGCATATCAAGTTGAATAATCAAGAGTTCACCTTCTTTTTATCGTCTGTTATATATCAAGTATAACAGATAGAACATGAGTGAGCAATACGTATGAAATAATGAAGTGTAAGTACAAGGGGGATTGATGCTGGGTTTATATCACGAGTATATTAGTTATTTTGGCTCACCCACATTTTGAGCAGCCTATTATGCATAAAGCCGCATATCCATCGCGAGGGCAAGCTTACCTGACCCTTCACCATTGATATGCGGCTTATCCTGATGAGCTTATCTATGTGATTCAAGAGCTTAGTGGAGGCACATGACAGCGTTGTATTATTCAAATTCCATTCAAAGTTCAGTCTTATCTTCGACAATCCGATAATGGATTTTGCGAACTATAATTTTTAGGATCATATATAACGGAATAACAATAATCATACCCAGGATGTTTCCCAAGTCCGCACCCACGAGCAATAAGATAACGGTAGTCAGCGGATGAATATCGAGCTGCTTGCCATAGACGTAAGGTGAGATCAGGTTATCCTGAATTTGCTGTGCAATCACAATGATGACCAGTGACCAGATCGCCATCGAAGGTGATTCAATGAACCCCACAATGACAACCGGAATAGCAGCGAGCAAAGCCCCCACATAGGGGATAAAGTTCAGAATAACGGATACGGCGGTTAGTAGTAACGCATAAGGCAAACCCAAGATGAGAAAACCAATGTACATCAGAATGCCCAGAGCTACATTAACAATGACACGCCCTACAATATAGCTGCTTAAAGCTTCATCGATTTCATGGACCGTCTCTTCTCCATCCTTACGGTAACGTCTCGGGAGCAACAGTGTGAGATTGGTTCCGAATTTGCTGCCTTCCTTGAGCATGTAATACAGCATGATCGGAAACGTCGCCAGAATGATAACCAGATTGGATACGACCGAGAATAGCCCGGATACATAATCCGTTACCTGGGCAATCCCTTGACTCAGAAAATCAGAAAAGCGCGAGAAGAGATCGGAATCCTTAGGTAAATATTTTGAAAGGAAACCGCTCCTTTCGAATTCAGCCAACTGATCGCTGAGCGAAGTGACCAAAGATGGAGCATTCTCCACAAAATTCAATATTTGTTCCCGCAGTGAAGGCCATACAACCACACTGAATCCTGCTATAATCAGCGCAATCACCACGTAAATGATAAGGACTGACAGCGCACGCTTCAGTTTGTGCCGTTCCATATAGTCGACGAGCGGACGCAGCAGATAATAGAAAAAACCAGCAATCAGCAGCGGGATGATGATGATGTGAATCAGCGAGGTCAGGGGGGTGAAAATAAAATTAACTTTATCCCCCAAATACACGATGAGCAGCAGCAAAATTATTGCTGTGCATACACGGTAAAACTTGTTGTTTATCAAGAAACGTGATCCCTCCATACGCTGCTCTGCCAAATACGACTGCGGCGATAATATGTATGTAATCAATGCAACTTACTACAGCTTGGGCAGCATGTTCCAATCCAAGCGGTATTCTCTTGTAATATATGTACCCTCAAATGCTAGTCATGCCACAGCGGATGCTGAATATACTCTCTTTTCCACTTCGAAAGAGAAATTGGGCAAAAAAAAAAAGAAGCAGGCGGTTAGCCTGCCACATCTCTTTTGTTGAATACAACCCATGAGATCACCATGAAAATAACATAATATACAGCTAGCACGGCAACAGAAAAACCAAGTGTCATGCCTGCATTGCCTCCACCCAGTAATCCCAAGTCTGTTGCTGAACCCATGTATCGACTAAGATCCATGTTATTAAACAGAACATACTTGGCCCAATCGTACCGTTCGGGGTTGAAGATCAGCGAGAACAAATTCTGTGTAAACATGATAAACAGAGACAGCCCGATTGCCAGAGCTCCCGAACGAAACACGGAGGAGACCATAAAGGCTATAGCGAGTGTAATAAACAAGTCAACGTACAGATATCCCCATAATGCAAATGCGTGTGACGCAGAAGCACCACTTCCATCCTGAACTGCGGAATGGGAGAACAGCAGATACGACATTACAGTTGCCAGAATAACAACAAGTAACGTACTCAGGATACTGAATCCAATCACGGTCAAATATTTGGATGCCAGTATTTTGCTGCGTGACCACGGACGGATCAGCAGTAGCTTGATGGTTCCCCAGGTGAATTCTCCGGCCACCGCTTCAGCTGCAATGACAACACAGAAGATGGTATTCAGGAAAAAGACGACCTGAACGGTTGTAATCGCCGCTTGCCAGTATGGAACCTCACTGGACCCCATGCCTTCATTGAGCAGAACTGGTAGCAACAGTGTAATTAATGCCAGAATGGATAACATAATCCAGGTACGCGGACGACGGAAAATTTTCATGTTTTCATTCAGTATGAGATTACCGAAATTACCCAATGCTGCCACCCCCAGTTACTTGCAAAAATTGATCTTCCAGCGTATGGGTAACGTTACGGATACCGTATACCTGGAAGCCTTCACTGACCAGCCTCGCATTGAAGTCCGGAATCTGCTCACGGGATAACCGGATCACAATAGCATTGCCCTGAACTGTAGCTTCACTAATCAGTTCAGCTGCACGCGGTGCATCATTCACCTCAAAAGAAACTTCAGTAAGGACATCTGCCCCCGCCTCAGCTCTTAAATTTCTCACATCAATCAGCTTGCCGTTCTGGATAATTGCAACGGTATCACACATCAATTCCATCTCCGACAGCAAGTGGCTGGATACAAAGACGGTGATGCCTTCCTCCTGACAGAGCTGACGCAAATAATCCCTAAGTTCCCGTATTCCCTGTGGATCAAGCCCGTTGGTGGGCTCATCCAATACCAATAGCTTTGGTTTATGTAATATGGCTTGGGCAACACCCAGACGCTGTCGCATACCCAGAGAATAAGTCTTTACCTTGTCATGAATGCGGGCTGTAAGGCCTACACGTTCAATCGTCTCGGCAATACGTTCTTTCGTAATGCCAGGCGACATTCTGGCAAAATGAACGAGATTCTGATATCCGGTCAGAAACTTGTACATTTCCGGATTCTCGACAATGGCCCCCACCTGAGCTATGGCTTGCTCAAATTCATTCTTTACACTGTGTCCCGAAATGATGATATCTCCCTGACTAATGGACATCAGTCCCACCATCATTCGAATCGTTGTTGTTTTCCCCGCCCCATTGGGTCCTAAAAAACCAAAAACCTGCCCCGGAGAAATATCCAGGGTCAGGTCACTGACCAATGATCGGGAGGAGATGATTTTACTGACGCCCTGAAGACGGACGACCGGCTCCTGCTGCATTCCATTTCCTCCTTCATCGACGGACATTCACATCATGCCCGTTTCTCATATGAACACAGTGTATCATAATCTTTAGTATATTGTCCCGCAAACTGGGATTTCCCCTGACGTTTCGTATGAACTACACACGCTTCACAGCATCCAAGCGGCATCTCACTCCGATAAAATCCGGTGCGAAATACGTGATTGCCTCCACAGTCCTCTTCCTTTAGTTCGACAGAGCCCCTAGCGACCGACACAATCATCCCACAACTGACACAGTAAAAGCGGTCCATTTCGATCAATGATATTCCTTCCCCTCACAAGGAGCCTTGAAGTCCCTGTTATTTGTCGTTAGACGCTGAATTTTGATACATTTTGTATCTAACTCGTAATTTACTTGACACTGGGACTAATGTCAACCCCTTAAGGGTTTAAAAAGAAATGAAATACAAAAAAAGCTCTATAAATGCGACTAAAGTCTCGCATTCATAGAGCCTTTTCAAGTACAAATGATACAATTTGGTACATACTATGTGTTAATATTATCATTCGGTTTTATCATGCTCGGTCTCGGAATCTCCGTTCTTCGGATAATACCAAAGCAGCGTCCAATCATCCCCATCCTTTACGATATAACAATTCTGGATGATTTTAAATTGACCAAAGGTTCCCGTAAACTTCTGGGTAACACCAATTCGATACGCCTCCGCAAATGGTTTAACGCCATCCATTATCGTAACGTCAAACTCCCGTTCCGGCTTCTCCATCTCCAGATCAAAGGTTTCCACCCCGAAGTGCTGCATGAAAATATGCGCTCTGGACTGTAAATAAGCACTTTTGGGAAAACGCTCTTTCATCAGCGGATGAAACAATTCCCATGAACTGCCGAAATCACCCGTCTGCTCATATTTGTAAAACTCTTCGGCAATGGCAGCAGCTTCGTCTGGTGCATCCGCCCGAAACAGGTATGGGATCGTTCTGCCGATGAGCCACAACAGCAGTAGCACAAGTGCTATGAATCCGATCTTTTTAAGTAACGCGTTCCGGTTCCTTCTTCGCAGCATGTCCCGTCCCCCTTGTCCTACTTCCATACTTATGATGGATAGCAAGCAAGTAGAAGCTGGAACTAACGAGCAGCATTTCCTGGGAAATCACTTTCTTTGGACTGAAGATCGCCTTGAAGATCTGAATCTTCTGAGAAGTGAATTAAACCCCATATATAAGGCAATTCCGCCGCATCCACCAAGCAGATCCACGCCGACATCACGGATTGAACTCGTCCGGTTAGGGCTGAACTGCTGAATATATTCATCCATGGAGGCGATCATCGCTACTACAGTCAGGGCAGCAGCGATACATGCCCACATTCGCATTTTCCTATATCTCAGCCCACCATAGATAAGCACCGCCAGCACAGCGTATACAAATAAATGTGCACTCTTGCGAAATATGAACTCAACAAAATCATAGGGTCGTTGTCTTAAGGAATAATCAAGCTCACCATATGTGAATTGCACATCGGGTAATGCAAATCCGATCTTCACCTTTTCAGACCATTTATGCAGCCAAGGCTGGATGGTCTGCTGCTGATACGATTGTGTCGAAAAGTGCCAGATCACCAGCACCCAGGCAGCGATCAGCAGCAGTGACAAGATATAAACATAAGGTCGTTGTTTACGTCTATGCTTATGCCTTCGTTTTCCGTACTCCTCCTCCATAAGCAAGGTCCTCACCACTTTCATAAGCCTTTCATTGTTTCTGTTTATTTCGCCAAATGTTCTTCAAGTATCCCGTGAATGCGATCCCTTTCCTGCTGATCCACGATGTAATAATAAATTCCATTGATTTTCTCGCCTTTACCCTGGATCTCCACCGTATCTACATTCTCCAGATCATTGCGATAATCGAGGAGGAGTTCCTTCATCTCATCAAAAGTAACATCCGTTCTGACATGAGTACCTAGTTCATCAAGCATATTTTGGATATTAAGTACACTCGAGAATTGCATCGTATTCTTAAGCATCTGCTTCAGAACCTCACGCTGTCGATCATTACGACCCAAATCGCCTTTCGGGTCATCATAGCGCATTCTAGAAAAACCAAGCGCTGCAACACCATCCAGATGAATATTCCCTTGATCATAACGCTGGCCCTCATAATCAAATGCAAAAGGATTATTTACATCCACACCGCCGACCAGATCAATGATTTTGGCGAAGCCCTCCATATCCACTTTCATATAATAATGAATGGGGACTCCCAGAAATTGCTCGACGGTATTTACCGACATGTCCACGCCTCCGAAGGCATAAGCATGATTGATCTTATCTACAGTATTGTGTCCCACAATATCTGTCCGTGTGTCCCTTGGAATATTAAACATGAGCACTTGTTTTTTCCCCGGGTTCACACTTAGTACGATAATGGTATCTGAGCGCCCTCGATCATTTGCACGCTCATCCACGCCCAGAATAAGCGCATTAAAAGGCTCTTTGCTGTTGATGTCCACCGGTAGCCCCCCTCTGCTATCTGTGACCGAGACGGGCTTTACAGGATTTCGAGGCTCATAAATTTGGTCAGCGGTTGATTTAACGGATTGATAGAGATATATGGCATAACCAAACACAACAACTACAAAAAAGGAAACAATCCAGATCGAAACTTTCATCCACTTTTTCATGGGTTCTTCCTCACTCACATTCAAGATGATGAATAGAAGTTAAATGATGGCTGCCGCTTTCCCTTCCAGCTTCGTCAAACCTGGACGACCAACAGAATAATATTGAAGATTAGACGCCTGAACCTGTTCAGCACTGTACAAATTACGACCATCAATCACAATGGGATCCTTCATGATTTCGGCCAGTTCATTCAAATCAATATGAGCAAATTCCTTCCATTCGGTCAACACACACAAGGCGTCTGCGCCTTCAGCCGCCTGAAGTGGATTTTCTTCCCACGTGATGGAGGCGATATCTACCTCTTTACGGAAATTCGCGGTTGCGATGGGATCATAGGCTTTGATTACTGCTCCAGCATCACTTAAATGTTGAATGATATCGATCGCAGGAGCATCCCGCACGTCATCAGTCTCCGGTTTAAACGCTAATCCCCAGACTGCAATTGTTTTTCCTTTTAAAGATCCCAGCGCTTCTTCCAGTTTGTGAATGACCTGGAAGCGTTGATCCTGGTTTACTTGTACAACGGATTTTAACAGTCTGAAATCATAATCGACCATGCCTGCGATCTGAATTAGTGCCTGTGTATCTTTTGGAAAGCATGAACCTCCATAACCAATGCCTGCCTTCAAAAAAGAAGCTCCAATACGCTTATCGTAGCCCATGCCTTCGGCTACTCGTGTAACGTCGGCCCCTACTTTTTCACATATATTCGAGATCTCATTGATGAATGAGATTTTGGTTGCGAGAAATGCATTGGAAGCATATTTAATCATTTCGGCTGATCGAATATCCGTAATGATCAAGTTCTCCGTCAATGGCCGATGCAGCTTCTTTAGTGTTTTAATCGCACGATCACTGTTTGTTCCAATGACAATCCGGTCAGGATTCAACGTATCTTTGACCGCTGATCCTTCCCGCAGGAACTCGGGAACAGAAGCCACATCGAAAGGCTGAGATGAAATACTGCTAATCAGTTCACGGACACGATCATTGGTGCCTACAGGAACGGTGCTTTTGGTCACAATAATTTTGTAGCTCTCAATATGGCTTCCAATCTCTATAGCTACTTGCTCTACATAGCTCAGGTTGGCTTCGCCGCTCGGAAGAGAAGGAGTACCTACAGCGATAAAGATAATATCCGACTGGCTAATGGCTTCAGCAATATTGGAGGTGAATGATAGTTTGCCTGCTTGCATGTTGGACGCCATCAACTCTTTGAGGCCAGGCTCATAGATGGGAACGTTGCCCTCGTTGAGCATCTCTACTTTGGCCTCATTGTTGTCCACACAGATGACCTGATTGCCAATCTCCGAAAAGCATACTCCCGATACAAGACCTACGTACCCTGTTCCAATCACCGCAATATTCATCTTGTTTTCCCCCAATTCACGCAATTTTGGATAATATCTGTCCATTCCATCTCTATTCGTACAATATCCTCTTCCACCAGCTCACTGCCCATCTGAACTTCAATGATCTCAAGTTCGGTTACGGCCTTCACACTGTGTTTACTACCTGCCAGAATGGAAACGATATCCCCTTGATTCAGCAGTCTCAGCTCACCATCCAGAATCATTTCGCCTTGTCCCGAAACGACTGTCCATACTTCATTTCGCTTGAGATGGTATTGATAAGAAAAATTCTTATCTGCCCCAACAATAATACGCTTGGTTAATACCTCTTCTCCTTTGTCATTACGCGTATAATCAAGCACCTTGTAACAACCCCAGCGGCGTTCCTCATACATAGGGCGTTGAGTATCATCCTTAAGAACCTCTTTAATCTGTGGACTTGCCTCTTTCTCACTGACCAGAATACCATCCGGACTTATAGCAACGATCAGATTCGATACGCCCAGTACACACACCGGGATGTTCAATTCATTGATCAGATGTGTGTTCACCGAACTGTTCGTCATTACACCTCTGCCCACAATATGGGTGCTCATCTCATCCGTCAGCGTATTCCATGTACCAAGATCTTTCCAATATCCCTCATAAGGTGTAACCACAATATGTTTAGCCTTCTCAACCACCTGGTAATCAAAGCTGATTTTCTGTAATCTTCCATATTGTTTGAGCATCTCTTCATACTGGATTGGCAGTTCAAGCGAGATCAGCAGATTAATCAGATAATTCAGCTTGAATGCAAAAACCCCGCAATTCCAAAGGGCAGATTGTTCGATCATCTCTGCCGCTTCAGCTTCACGGGGTTTCTCTTGAAAACGGGATACTTTGGCGTATTGTATGTGTTCTTCAGTTTCATGTTGCTCCGGAATAATATAACCGTATTTCTCCGAAGGATAAGTGGGTTTAACCCCGATTAATGCCAAATCAGCACCAGACTCATTCAGCACTCCTTCAAGTTCCGTAACTTTATAGAAAAAGGATTCCTCCACATATGGATCAACGGGGAGTACAGCTACTGTTTCGTTCAGACTGACACCCTGTACCGAGTACAGATAAACAGCTGCCAAGGCGATTGCAGGAAATGTATCTCTGCGCTCCGGTTCAACGACAAGATCTACCTCATCGCCCAGTTGACTCCGTAAAATCTCCACCTGCGGCTTACTCGTTGCAATCGTGGCCTGCTCGCTTAGCCCCGTGTGCTGTAGTTGCCTCCATACCCGCTGCACCATAGATTCCGTCTGCCCTTCGGGACCCTCCAGTACTTTCAGGAATTGCTTCGATCTCGTATCGTTGGATAAGGGCCAGAGCCTCTTGCCTGATCCACCGGAGAGAAGTACGATTCTCATGGTTATCACTCCACTCCTAGTTTATTTGGCTTTATAGCGTTGCAGTTTGTGTTTCCCTATATCCCTGCTCCACGGACGCGCTACTTTTGGAGGATCCAGCCATGTTAGCCGTATTGACTTCATGTGTCCAGAGCTGGTAGTACCCTGAATTTTTTCCGTAAGAGTTATCAATCAGCACATTCGACTTCGCCATCAAACAGGACAGGATGTGACCGTGTAATCTGGAGGTGTAAATAACCTCGTAATTTGCAAACCGGCGGATGGACTTATTCACCAAATAATCACTGTATACTTTCCATCCAATCTGCAACAAGGTACTCCCTTTCCACCTGCGAAGTCCCCCACCTGCATATTGCACCAGTTTTCTTTCATATCTGTTATACAAAGTTGCCCAGTCAAGAGAATCCCCCTGCATTTTTGAAGTGACAGAGAATTGTTCTGAATTAGCTTCAATGTCCATTCGCAAAAAGTTCAATCGTTCTTTTCTCGGCACATATTTGACTTTAATCGGCCAGAGCTGATGCGCCATATCAGGCATAAGCCTCACCTTGCAGTTAGGGAAATGCTTCGTCACTAGTTGGAAGGATTTTTCATCTCTAAGATACAGATGCAGGTCTTCATGTTTATTAAATATGGAGACCGTCTTCTGCAGAGCATCTTGATTATTATAAAAAACAGTTTGAGGTAAAAGAACTATACGATGATGAGGGTAATTTTCGACGATTCTTTCTCGTAGATTTTGATGCATTTCATATAAATCCCCAAAATTTCCTCCACCATGTAAAACAAGAATGTGATCCTTAGGGATATCCAACTTTTCGTTAAAATCATAAACACTGAATCTTTTAGTGACCTTGATCTGATGCTCCTTGAAAAAAGCCTCGGTTCCTTTCATAATTAAAAGATCTCCACAATTACTGTGGACGGGATAATCGATATATAAAATTTTTGAATATGGAGGAATGACCTCCAAAATTTGCTTCAATCGCTGTTTCAGCTCATCCATTGGATGAGTCTGTTGCACGTTTGGCATCTTTCCGAGCTCCTTTGAATGGATTTTTCTCTCTGATCTTTTGCTTCAGGAATGAGATATCTTCCTTATCGTAAAGCATACTGCGCACTGGAAGTTTAAACAGAATGGAGATTGAGAACAGGGACATCAGAATACGGACCACCGATCCGGTTAACAAAGCAATTCCAATTCCAGTCAAACCAAACATAGGGGTAAGTACGAAAAACAAAGTAACCGTCACAACAAGGGCGCAAGCCTGTCTCAGTAAGATCACGCCCGGCCTTCCGAGTGCATTAAACGCTGAAGCAAGAATCCACGAACCACCGCCAACAATACATTCAAAAGAAAGCAAATAAAAAACGTTGCTGGCTTGCAAAAATTCTTCTCCAAATAAAAGGCCAATAAAAAAATGCCCAATAAACATGCTCGGGATAATGATAATCGTCATTAGAACCATACTAATTCGAAAAGCCCTGCCTACCAGTAAAAGTACTTGATCCTTCTCTTTACCCGCGACCTTCGGAAAAATGACGTTCGTAATCGCGTTTTGCACGACATCAAACATTCTCGATAAAGCAAAAACAACTGAATACAGACCGAAATCACGCGGTGTTAGCAGAGTAATAATAATAATCTTATCAAACTGTGTGTAGAGCGTTCCTAATAGCTCCACACCATACACTCGAATGCCATAACTGAATAGATGCACACATGCCTTAAATTGATGTACTAATCGACTGAACGAATCGAAAATTTGCTTCCGCATTATATACATATACAGACTCAAAACGAGAAGGGTAGCTACCAAGCTTGTCATAATGGCGCGTTCCACCGTAAGTGTACTGGTAGCCCACATCACAAGTAGGCCTACTAAGTTCAAAAGAGGTACAAGTAGACGTGAAAGGTTGTAAATTTTGAATCGTTCAGTGCCTTGGGCAGCTGCAGCAAGAACACCCATGAGGAGCAATAATGGAACCATAAGGACCGTATACCAACGGGCCATATTAACGATTGAATCAGAATATCCATCAAGCCAGAACGAGATGCCCCACCAGCTGATTAATCCTACCACTAAGCTGATAGGTATCTGCAAGGCAAAACTCATTCCTATATAAGTCGAAAGCTGATGCTGATTTCTCTTCACATTAAAGATCAACGACGTCGGCAACCCAAAGGCAGCAAGTCCGGACAAAAATGAGGGCCAAAACAACACAGCAGAAAGTTCACCTCTTCCTGTCACCCCAAACATCCGAGCTGTCAGAATAGAAGTAAGCGTCGTTGCAGCCATAATGAGAATATTGGCAAAACTCGTCATAAGAATCGTTTGAAATATGCTATACTGCCGCCTCGAGGCAGGTGTTATAGCTAGGCTCATTAGGCGTTCATCCCTTTACTTTTTCGAAAAGATCCTACGATACTTCCGTTTCGATAAGATATTTTCGCCATACCTCGGGTTACCTTTTTAACGTTATTCATTGAAACAAGGATGTATACAGATGCCAAAGAGATTATAAACAGATGTTTAAGAATGCCCCATGTACTTTTATGGTGCTGGGTTGCGTCACTAATCCCTTGCCAATAGACTCGGCGCAGCAACCAACGTTTGTTTAGCCTGCTTTTTGCGATTTTATGTTCTACTACTGCATATGGATTGTAATATACCTTATAATGCTCTCGAATGCGTTCAATAAGGTCACTCTCTTCCCCTGATAACAGGTTGTTTCCTATACGTCCCAAATCTGTTCTAAAAGGGGCAATGTGCTTGAATACGCTCTTCCTGAAAGATACGTTGGCTCCAAAAGGAATATGTGGGGCATTCATCTCGACAACACTGTCCGAAAAATCCAATAGAGTATACAAACTTACAAGATCATCCGGAATCCATTCTGGCTTGCCCCCCTCCCAAATAGGCACAATTTTTCCGCCAACGCAGCCAATTGCGGGGTTCATATCATATATTTTTACGATTTCTCCGATCCATGAGGAAGAAGCCAAAGCGTCATCATCCAGAAACAATACAAACTCTCCTTGAGCTTCTTCAATGGCCCTGTTCCTTGCATACGATAATCCCAACTGTGGCTCTAAAATATAGCGAACATGTGGAGGGAAATCTAAAGAATCAAACAGTACTTTGGTATTATCCGTAGAACAGTTATCGATAATAAGAATTTCATATGATCCGTATTCGGCATCACCTTTCAACAGACTATCAATTGCTTGCATAGTATCGTTACCTCGGTTATGTGTACAAATGGCTATTGAAGCCCTCATCTTCTCACCCCAAATATGCATTTTTCCGATCATGCCAACGGCTTGACTAAATTGACTACGGTGCACCCATATAGGATTGCCCCAGTCTTGACCATCCACAGGCATCTGCGAAAATATGGCATGAGCCTAAGCAGAGATTCTGAATATTTTCCAGGGGCAAATTCAAATTGACGTTTCTTTATACTGTATTCATAATGATGCTAACTGTATCTTTGGCACATTTGTTCCACGAAAAGAAGGCCGAATGCTCCCTACCTTTGGTAGATAACTGCCGGCCAAGTTCCCGATCGGACGTAATCTCGACCAGACGTGCAGCAGCTTCCTGTGGATGTAGTGGATCGAAATACAACCCTGCATCACCGCACACTTCTGGGATGGAACCACGGGAGGAAACGATTACTGGGCAGCCCAAGGCCATTGCCTCCAACGGTGGCAATCCAAATCCTTCGTACAACGATGGGAAAATGAAGCCAGCCGCATGTTCGTATAACGATTTTAATTCTTCATCCGACACGTACCCTACCCAATTTACCCCATCCGATTCAGTCAACTCCTGATTGCTGAATACCTTGCTATTTTTGGAGCCGACAATAACAACGCTCAAATTTTGGGCCTTCACCTCAGGCAATATCTCTAAAATAAGCTTAAAATTTTTATAGGGATTCATCGTACTCACGGCCAGGACGTAAGGCGAATCAATTCCATACTTCTCAAGCGTTCCTTCAGCTGCCTGCCTGTGATGGATATGATCGATACCCAAGTGAGTAACGGATACCTTTTGCGCTGCAATCTTGCAATGTTGAATCAGTTCTCCCTTGGAGAAGTGGGATACAGTAATAATTTCTTTGGATATTTTTCCTAGTCTAACCGTCAAAAACTGGTACCATGAACGAAATGCAAAAGAGAATGCTTTCGGATAACTAAATACGGACGCATCGTGAATCGTAACAACCTGATTTCGTTTAAAAGCAGGACCTGTATTACATAGATTAATCAGCAATCCTCCTCGTGAATACAGCGGAAGATCGAGCTGCTCCCACAAATGACCCTTGAATTTACCAATCACTTTTTGGCGGATATGTTTTAAATTAAGCTTAGTAATGACATTGGAAGGAGACAGTAAACAGAATTCGTATCTCGTTCCATCCACTTCACCGATATCAATTAATTTGTCAATTTCCTTCACAAGTTCAATGGCATACCGCTGCACTCCGGTAACGGTCTGAGTAAGAAAGCGTGCATTAATGTATATTGTTTTAATCATGCTAGTCTCCATTTCTATTTATGATTTTTGAATGTGAGGCCACATGAGCATCCTTAAATGTAACATCCATGTTTCTCGCCTCGTAGTAGAGGCTTACGAACTCTTCATTCATGCGATCGGCGCTAAATCTTTCCTTGTATATGCCGCACCCGATTTCCCCCATGGTGACAAGCGTTTTTTTCTGCAACTGCAACAGGATTTCCAGCAACTCTTCTGGATGATCAAGGTCAAAGATATAACCGTTCACTTCATGCGAAACCAGCTCCGGTAAAGAGGACCGATTGCTTGCGATTACCGCTTTGCGGTTCTTCATTGCCTCTAGTGCAACCAGAGGCAATCCTTCCCATCTGGATGGCAAAATCACGGCATCACATTGCTGATAGTAACGGTCAATATCCGCGTTATCAACCCACCCCAGACGAACGACATTATCCGGAAAATGCCATTCATTATTTTCCAGTACACTATCACCGATAACGTACAGACGGATCAGCTTCTGAATTTCCGGATGTTTACCCATTACATCAAGAAGGATATCCAGCCCTTTCTGTCGGTCATACCGGCCAACGAACAGTAACTGAATAACTTCTTTCTCATCTGAATTGTTCCAGACGGCTTGTATAGAGTTTGCTGGCTGATTAATCGTTTTTTTCTCCCGTAAGCCACTATATACGAATCTGGATTTGGAAGGAGACATCCCTAGCCGGACGGACTGCTCCAATTCGTATTTTGAAATATTAATGATGAAATCCGTTTTAAATTCCAATACTTTCTCTATCATGAAATAGGCCTTTTTATGCAGAGGCTTGGTATCCATTAGAAAGGACCAGCCATGGGAGCAATAAAAAACGCTCGCTTTTTGTGGAAAAATAAAAAATAAGCCCCTTGCGAGCATACCCGCAAATGAGCTATGAATATGAATAATATCTGGTTGAATACGTTTAATGGCTTGTTGAATTTGTCTCATGGCCGCGAAAAAGTATTTGGGGTGGCGTGTATACTCATAACGCAGAATGTGATCCGGCTCCAAATCAAAATCAGATGCCGAATTGTAATCACTCATTAATAGATATACATCGAAATGACGACGTTGGTATGCAACGAGCTCGTTCAAATAGGTCGCCACACCACCAACAACGTATTCCCCTATATGCAAAATTCTCATTTATCCGTTCACCTACTTTGCAATGGTATTTCATTTTCTTGGTGTTGCTGAAAGAGAGCCATGCCAATTACAATCCATATTGAAACATTACTAGGGAACAGTTCAAGCACGTTAGTCGTGAAACTTGCTGCTGCAACTCCTATACCAAGCGCAATAGCCATTTGTGGAAGAGCCATAGTGTCAGTGGCTGGCAGCCGTTTCATTCTTTTAAAAAGGCACACCGCGATCCACAAAAACAACACGAGTAGATAAAGAACACCGATCCATCCAGTCTGCTCATAAAATGAGAAATACTGGTTATCTACTGGATAATCTCTAGACTGCAAACCAAGCATATGTGTTCGGCGACTGGCGGCACCTACAGAACCAAGACCATTCCCGATGACTCCTGCCATCGAGAATGGTGACGTCAGATAAGAACCCCAACTCTGGAATCGCACGAGCATTGAGTTGATAGAGAGCAGATTGTAGGAATCCAGCAATCGAACCCCAAACACAGCAACAGCTGGAATTAGCATAAAAACGCCGGCCAGTAGTAGCATGTTATTGGGGTTATATTTTCGCACACGGAGAATAAATATCACAATTTGATAAACAATCCAGAAAACTAGAGCAGATCGAATCGTAGATAATAATAAAAAGCTGATGGTCAATAGTTGGATGAATATGCGAAATAACCGATGCTTCTCAGCCAATCGAGTTCTTTCAGCTATCAATCCAGTAATCAAAAGAGCATAAGCATAGCTGTCAGGTGAAATCGTGATGGAATTCAGGCGGGGTACACCTTCCAGATAGTGTTTGATATTTATACCGTAGACGAAGCCTAGCGAGATCAGCTTATCTATCCCTAATGAATATTGTATCAACCAACCAGCAATCAATAAGAACAGGATGACTAGATTCGTTCGGGCAAACGCATATGTTGCCTTAAGCTTTACAATATACATTCCGGCAAACATCATCATCATCGGTAAAAAAGTAACCTTCACCCCATAGACCCAAGTGACGATACTTCCACCAAGTAACAGACTCATGGAACCAATAACTATAATTGAGCCAAACAGGAACAGAAAAAGAACAACGAACTTGTGTTGACTTCGATATACTTTGCTTAAAGCAAATACGGCCATCAGGAGCATGCCCATATCTTTCAGTGAACGGATAATAATGTTATCAACATAAATGGATACGAGACCATAGCAAGCCAGATAAATCATCAAAATGTGAACCATATTCTTAAACAGTGAACCCTCTGGTTCAGCATTAGCTGTGACGTATATAGGTTTCCCTGCATTCATAGAAATAGTTTGCATGTTAACCTCCATACCCGATCAGCTTATCGTATATATCCGCGTGTTTCTTGCGCAGATAAGCCTCGTTGAAGGTTTGACTATATTGATTACAACGCTCCTTCAACTCTACTTTCTTCTGTTCACCCATATGGTAATATTTTAGAATCGATTGCGAAATGGCCTCTGAGCTATATGGAGAAAATGAGAATTCATCGGTATCCAGAAGAATTTCGGACATTCCTCCAACGCGTGAAGCATATACCGGTGTACCTACCTGATAAGATTCAATTACCACTAATCCAAAAGGTTCATCCCATGTTGACGGAACGATGGTGAGGTCCATTGCAGCCATTTGCTTCATGACCTCAGATTTGGGTATTTTTCCCTTAAATTCAATACGATTATCCGCCGCCGCAGATTGCTTCAAGGAGTTCAACATAGGGCCATCGCCGAAAATACATAGTTTGCTAACAACATCAGCATCTAATGCCTTGATTGCTTCAATTAAATAATGCACACCCTTCACTTCGGTGAGCTGTCCAAAATATCCAATTTGGAATGGACCATCTGTATTAACCTTCTTCTTTTCATACAGTTCATTTGCATATGCATCAGTATCAACAATATTATGAACTACATGTTTACTTGCATTCTCAAAAAGTCCAAGCGAGGTGTGACTGCCAAGAATATGATTGGAAACACCGATGACTGCTGATGCCATCCGGCTGAATTTCCTCGAGATAATTCTATACACTTTTGAATAAGCAGATACCTTAATCGGATCAATAAGAGAGAAATCGTGAAGGGTGTGTACAATCGGAATATTCAATTCATGAGCAGCTCTCCACACAGCCAAGCTGAGACCAGGTAGATTATGCGTATGAATCAGGGCGGGGCTTTCCTTAACGAGATACTCCTTTACGTGATGATATTGTTTTACGTTAAAAACATCCTGAATTCTCCACAGAATCTTACTCGGAACGGACACCTGTTTCCCTCCATCCCCAAGCCAATACCGATTATTGTACGGCAAGCGGATAACATTGATCCCATTTACAATGTCCGAATGTACTATCCTATCGTTATGTTCTCCAACGGTCATGACCTGGACTTCATAATGACGATTCAAGGTCTGTGCCAAAATCTGCGTGGATATTTCTGCCCCTCCTATGATGTTTGGTGAATAAAGGCTGTGGGCAATCAATATTTTCGTCATGGCATCACGTTCGTTCTCAGGAGCATTGAACGATAATGTTGGATCATAAGCCCCAGTCCCTCTTCCAATCCGATTTCCGGTTCCCAATTCAATAGTTTCTTCGCCTTGTCAATGACCGGCCTTCTGACCTTTGGATCATCCTGAGGTAGAGGTAAATATACGATTCTGCTCTCTGATTGCGTAAGGCGTTTGACCAAGTGTGCCACTTCAAGCACGCTGTACTCCGTAGGATTTCCGATATTAACAATTTCGCCATTGGCACTAACCGCTTCCATGAGTTTTTGCAGTCCTTTGATATTATCATCCACATAACAGAATGAACGGGTTTGCGAACCATCCCCATACACCGTAATATCCTGCCCTGTAAGTGCCTGTGTTACAAAGTTAGAAATAACACGGCCATCATCGTTCCGAAGTCCTGAGGAATACGTATTAAAAATACGTGCCACCTTCACGGGAACACTGTGTTTCGTGTAGTATTCATAACAAAAAACTTCGCCCAAACGCTTGGCCTCATCATAACAGGCTCTTGGTCCCCAAGTGTTCACATTACCTCGATAACTCTCGGGCTGGGGATGAACTTCGGGATCTCCATATGCTTCACTCGTACTCGAATACAGGAATTTCGCTCCTTTGGTACGGGCCAGCTCCAGCAAATGATAGGTTCCTCGAGTGTTCACCCAGATCGTACCCATCGAATCGGCCTGATAGAATTTGGGTGAAGCAGGTGAAGCCAGATGATAGACTTCATCCACTGGCTGATCTACCAGAAAATCCAGTGATTCGGGCAGCGTAACATCAGCTTCGCGGAAAAAAAAGAGGGGGCTGTTAGCCACCTCTTGCAGATTTTTAGAAACTCCCGTTGAAAGATTATCTATTCCGGTAACCTGATGTCCTTGATCAATTAATGATTTGACTAGATGTGAGCCCAGGAAACCGGCCGCGCCCGTCACTACAATATGTTTCAATGCGATCACACTCCATATTATCTAATGAGTAGTTTAAAATGTATTACTTTTGATCATAACGCCAACGGTTTTAAAAATAATCATTATATCCATCTTCAGAGAGACGTTAGAGATATAGTGGAAATCATATTGCAGATTATGATGAATAGGCTCCTTGCGAGCATTACTTACCTGCCATAATCCAGTAATCCCGGGTTTCACCAGAAAACGTCTGCGCTCCAGGTCCGTGTAGCTTTCTTCTACGATTCGCTTCATTTCAGGTCTGGGACCTATAAAGCTCATATCACCTTTAATAATATTAAGCAATTGTGGCAGCTCATCCAGGCTAGTCTTCCGAAGTAATCTCCCCAGCCGTGTAATTCTCGGATCATCACTTGTCGTGGGGGAGGTGCTGTACTTTGGAGCGTCCGTACGCATCGTTCTGAATTTATAGATACTAAATTTAACTCCGTTTTTCCCGTAACGTTCTTGTCTGAATATCACAGGTCCTTTGGAATCAAGCTTAATCATAATCGCTGCAACAAGCATGACCGGTGATGTAATCAACAACAGCACAGCCGCAATAATAAAATCGATAAAAGGCTTTATTACGTCAGCATAACCGCCAACACGCTGCGAGTAAGGCTGCTCCAATACTGCCGAAGTGCCATCCTTGGCCAGGGCTTCTCCACTCCCAAAGTATTCCGGTCTTGAAAGTTTCACAGACTATCCCCTCCTGCGACAAGCATTTGGTTCAATTGTTCCTTCATCAAAATTTCTTCAATAGCCATGAGGACTGGCGCACGCAATTCTTTATTTTTAAGAGCAAAATCAAGTGTGGTCAGGATATAGCCCAGCTTCTCACCCACGTCAAACCGTGAGCCTTCAAAATCATAAGCACTAATTCCTTCATCCCGATTCAGCATTTGCAACGCATCCGTGAGTTGGATCTCACCGCCTGCACCCACATTTTGTTCTTCCAGATACTCAAACACTTTAGGTGTCAGAATGTAACGACCCATAATGGCCAAGTTGGAAGGTGCTGTACCCAATGGCGGTTTTTCAACCATGCTGTTTACAGAAGACAAACGGCCCTCTGTGTGCAATGGATCAATAATTCCGTAGCGATATGTTTCACTTGGACTTACCGTTTTCACACCGAGTACAGATTGCTGGACCTTCTCATATTGCTGAATTAACTGCTTTGTGCACGGCACATCAGAAACCACAATATCGTCACCCAGTAATACAGCAAACGGTTCATTGCCAATAAAATTTCGAGCACACCACACGGCATGCCCAAGCCCCAGTGCTTCCTTCTGCCTTATGTAATGAATATCCACGTTGGAGGACTTCCGGACTTCTTCCAGTAAGCTGAGCTTTCCTTTTTCGAGCAAATTTTGCTCCAGCTCAAACGCACTATCGAAATGATCTTCAATCGCACGTTTTCCCTTGCCCGTTACAATAATGATATCCTCAATACCGGAAGCTACAGCTTCTTCAACGATGTATTGAATGGTCGGTTTATCCACAATAGGGAGCATTTCTTTAGGCATTGCCTTTGTAGCGGGTAAAAATCGGGTTCCCAAGCCGGCTGCGGGAATGATTGCTTTCCTCACTTTAGTCATAAAATACCACCCTATCCATTATTATTTTTTTATGTTTAAAAGCATGAGTTGGATCATTTAAATCCATGAAATCATGAAATAAATTGATGCAATTCTTACTTTTAATTTCATAAAAGGGCATTAAACCCAACCTCACATCACACCCTTGACGATATACGTCTAAGGTACACTACCCACAGTGTGACCGAGTGCCTACCTTGATAAAGGTATAGTAGACATCACCTTGACGATACTATCTTTGATTTATTTCGCAAATTCGTTATGCATTTCCCCCATAATAAGTACTCCGACTTTTGGGCAGCTGCACGTTGTTCAAGACAGCTCCGAGGATACGTGCGTTCACATGTTCAAGATGAGCTTTTGCCTTTTTGACCAGATCCTTCTTCACTTTGCCCGCGCTCACGACAAGAATGACACCATCACACAATGAACTAATAATTAAAGCGTCCGTAACTGCCAGAACAGGAGGTGTATCAAATAAAATCACATCGTATTCTTCCTTTAACTCCAGGAGCAAAGCCGTCATTTTACGAGATCCAATCATCTCTGAAGGATTAGGAGGTATAGGGCCGGAAGACAGGACATGCAGGCCTTCCACTCCGGTTTCCCGAAGTACTTCCGTAACTTTATATTGGCTGGATAATACACTTGTAAGCCCCACATGGTTAGGAACATTAAACATGCGATGCACCGCAGGTTTTCGCAGATCTGTATCCATAAGCAGAACCTTCTTCCCTTCCTGGGCATAGGTAACTGCCAGATTGCCGATCGTGGTCGTTTTCCCTTCACCAGATAATGCCGAAGCAATCATAATCGTTTGAATCTGACTATCAATGGATGAAAATTGAATGTTTGTTCTTAACTTCCGATAAGCCTCAGATGACGTAGACTTGGGATTAGCCATTGTTACTAGGCTCCCTTTATCATTGGTTAACCGTGGCATACTGGCCATCACCTACCTGTTTTTGAGATGTTGTTGACTGTTTGGAGAAACGTGCTTCTTCTTTCCTGATTCTGGAGATGACAGCTAGTGTAGGTATACCCAGTTCTTTTTCCAATTCATCCTCCGTCTTCAAGGTATCATCCAGATATTCCAACAGGAATATAAATCCTATAGATAATAGAAGTCCAACAAAGAAACTGATCAGGATGTTCATAACGGGATTTACATTGATGGGTCCAGAGGAATCTGTAGGTTTGGCTTCACTCAGAATAGTTACATTGTCCACTTTCATAATTACGGGGATTTGGGATTTAAACACTTTGGCAACGGCATTAACCGTTTTTGCCGCTTTTTCAGAAGATAAACCGGTAGCGGTCAAACTCATAACCTGGGATTCATTCGCGGTGGTCACCCGTAAGCTCTGTCCCAATTCATTCCCGTTCATGCCAAGATCGGGGTATGTAGCAGCTACTTTATCGAGGATTGCCGAAGATTTAATGATTTCCATATAAGAATTAATCACTTTAATGTTGGTTTGGATTGAACCAATATCCAAGTTTGGAATACCTTCTGCGTTATAAGCCTGGTTCACTATTAATTTGGCATTCGCCTCATAAATCGGTACAGTCAAAAAATAATTTTTAACACCTGCCCCAATACATGCGACTGCAACAAAGGCAGTAATGATCCAAATTCGTTTTCGTAAAATTTGCATATACTCTTTTAGTTCCATACTGTATTCCTCCCATTTAAGTCAGCAATTTATGATGAAGATTGTCTCTTCTATATATGTTTAGCTGATTACCAGAACAACAATCTACGCTTCATAATTACGGGTTCTTCCGGCTCTATAATGTAATTGTTCCATACCGACCAAGCATTTTTTTGCAAATTTTGAACCAGTTGGCTTCCAAATCGGCGTTCGAGCAGGTGATATGCAGCTTTCATCGAAAATGTTCTTCCTTCCATATTATGGGCATCTGATGAAATGAAATGAAATCCGTTTTCTTTGCAAAAATGGAAACACCATTTCTGAACTTTTCGCCCGAAAAGTCCCATGACAGACTGAGCCGTAATTTGACATAGAGCACCTTGCCCAAGATATTCAACCAATAAATCGGGATTGTTCTGGATTGGACGATTTCGTTCGGGATGAGCAATAATAGGAATGATACCCGCCAACTTAAGTTCTTGGAGTATCCCGGGGAACTGCGAGGGGATATGACCAAAGGGTAACTCCAGCAACATGTAACGGCTCCCGGCGAGTGTGCAGCACTTTCCTGCGTATAAGTCTGCAATCAGGTTGTCATGTACCCTGATCTCCTGTCCGGGACGGATCTCCAAGCGAATGTTGCGTTTGCGAAGTTCTGCATGTAGCAGGTCCACTGCCTGATTGACCACGTTGGGTTGATTGTTGTACTGCCCGTTCAGGTGATGCGGAGTAGCAATGATCGAGGTAATTCCTGAGGCTGCCGCTTTCTCAGCCATCGCAATGGACTGTTCCATATGAACAGGACCATCATCCAGACCGGATAAAATGTGGCAGTGCATTTCAACCATATCCAAACTTCCTCAATGTATGATCCCCCTCGCCCCTTTATTCATTGCGCAAATGCTTTTGGTGTTAAAGAACTAATGCATAACGCTATGAAATATAGTAAAATGGCGTTAAGTACATGCTTGTTCAGAATATGTTTAGAATGTGTTCAACTCATATGGTAAAATCAATGTAATGATAGGTTTCCTGCAAGTTAGGTTGTTCCGATGCCTTCTCATACTGGAACCGGGAAATGGTCGGAAACTGAACTTCTCGAATCATTGTATTTAACTGTCCCGTTATATATAGTGTCTGCTCTTGCTGAATATGCAAGTTTGAATGATACAATGTGAGCTCACCGAAGGGCTGTTTCCATTGCAGCCTTGCGAGGAGTCGTACACATACATGGCTATCTTCTACATCCAAACCAATTAACATCTCTGATGATATTGGCAAGTCCAAGTCGCTCAGGAAGGTGATCGCTTGTGTGTCCATTCCCAGCAACAGAACGGGGCGTCTTTTGCGGTCTACCGATTTGCCATGAAACTCCTGAATGTACATATGGACATTTAATTTCAGATCCGCCCATTCTTGAATCATTGAATTCATGGCTTCATTCCTTTAGAATGGTTTAGCTTGCAAGGGTTGCTGCCTATACTCTTTCTCACAGGTATATTGGCTAGGCAACGTGGTCATACTTAAAATATCCCAAATGATACATTTTGTAACTCCATACGTTCAATTTACGATACATTTTGTATCATGTCAAGCAGTATTTGGACATGGTTCTTTTGATTTACGACAATATGAGATGTCCTTAGACAGACCTATATACAACTAGGACTAATAAGGCATTACGATTATGCAGGAAAGCTGCCCTGATCAAACACTTGGCTCAGGATTGTTTCAATATATATTTGATGGCGTTCAGGGGGAAATAGCATATGAGCTACGGAAATCGCATTGCTGAATTAAGGGAACAGCGGGGACTTACTCAAGAAGAACTTGCGAGCTCCATTCATATTACAAGAGCTGCTCTCTCCCACTACGAGAAGAACCGACGCAAACCGGATTTCGAAGTGTTAACGAGACTTGCTGACATCTTTGGCGTATCCATTGATTATCTCATTGGACGGACGAAACAAAGTGATGTCGTGATGGATGAGGACGTAAGGGAATTTGTCGATGCCCTTGAATTATCAGATAAGGAAGTGCTGGAACGCTTCGGCCTGATGGTTGATGGTAAACCCTTAACAGAAGAAGAGGCACGTCGTTTTATTGCTTTTGTCCGCATGGAACGCAGTATGGATTAAACTCGCAAAGAAGACCCAGTACCGAGAATACACGCTCCGGTTTCTGGGCTTTTTTTAAGTCTTGATTTCCCTCCATCTATTCTATGCTTGTCGATGTGTGGTCAAGCGCGCTTGTTGTTGTCGGAGGATACGAAATGGTTCCAACGCTCCGGGTCGATTCCGCATTGCAGTAACACTTTCATGATGTCCATCTGGGTTGCTTCGACTGGTTTACCTTTCGGCTTACGATCGCCCCTGTTTGGATGCTTCATATTCATTCCGCTAACCTCTCTTATCTTTATACTTTCGCTGCACTCCAAAACTAGCCTTATTATACTTGAGAAAGTTCCTCAATGTTGTCGTCTCATGGCGATAGCGTTTTTTGTGCGGGTTCTAATTTTGTCGAAAACCAAATAGGAGCTCTACGGCGCCGCATTGGACGCCATAAAGCTCCTATTATTCTTAATACAACCGGTTCATGCACTTGAACAAGATATTAACCTCCTGCACGTGCGAGTTCGCGCATGTTGGCTTCAAAGGCAGCCAGCAGAGCAGCTTCCCCGGTCAAACCTGTTGCTTGGATACGCTCAATTTGCTCTGTCATTCGTTTGAAGTCCTTCGGTATAACCCGAACAAATTGATCTACAGATTGCTGCCAGTTATCCAGAATGCGCTGACCTGCTGTACTTCCTGTATTCGCAACATGGCGTTGAATCATGCCCCGCAGATCTGCACTCTCAGAAACATCTTCAATACGCTCCAAAAGTACCATTTCCAGATTACAACGTTTCAGGAATGTGCCTTCCGGATCATAAACATAAGCAATACCTCCGGACATTCCGGCTGCAAAGTTACGACCTGTATCACCCAGAACGACGACACGTCCACCCGTCATGTACTCACAACCATGGTCGCCTACACCTTCAACAACCACTTTAGCACCTGAGTTCCGTACAGCAAACCGTTCCCCGGCGATACCACGAATATAGGCTTCACCACTGGTTGCCCCGTATAGAGCCGTGTTACCAATGATGATGTTATCTTCGGCATCAAATGTCGCTTTTGGTGAAGGCATGACGATCAGCTTACCTCCGGACAACCCTTTGCCTACATAGTCGTTGGAATCCCCTTCAACGGTCAATGTCATACCTTTAGGTACAAAGGCCCCAAAGCTTTGTCCAGCAGAGCCGACAAATTTGAATTGAACCGTATCTTCTGGCAATCCTGCAATTCCATATTTGCGTGTAATTTCGCTACCCAAAATGGTTCCCACTGCACGGTTTACGTTAGTAATTGGAAGCACTGCTTCAACCGGTTGACCGGATTCGATCGCAGGTTGTGCCAATTGCAGCAGCTGCTGCATATCCAATGTCTCTTCCAATTGGTGATTCTGATGCTGTGTACGGTACCGTGCAGAGCCTTCTGGCATTTCAGGCACATGCAGTAATACGGACAGATCTAAACCTTTTTTCTTCCAGTGGTCTACCGCCTCTACCGTTTCGAGGCAATCCGTACGGCCCACCATTTCCTGAATGGTACGGAAACCAAGATCAGCCATGATTTCGCGAACATCTTCAGCAACAAAACGCATGAAGTTAACGACATGTGCAGGATCTCCCGTGTAATTTTTACGCAATTCAGGGTTTTGTGTCGCTACACCTACCGGACATGTATCCATCTGGCAGACACGCATCATAATACAGCCGAGTGCAACGAGTGGTGCTGTAGAGAATCCATACTCCTCAGCTCCCAGCAAAGCAGCGATAGCCAAGTCACGACCATTCAACATTTTGCCGTCTGTTTCCAGAACGACACGGTCACGCAGATTGTTCAGCATCAACGTTTGATGTGTCTCTGCAAGACCCAGCTCCCAAGGCATTCCCGCGTGACGAATCGAGCCTTGCGGGGATGCACCTGTACCACCGTCATAACCGCTGACGAGGATAATATCGGCACGACCTTTGGCTACGCCAGCCGCAATCGTTCCGACGCCGACTTCGGATACCAATTTAACGTTGATCTCTGCACGTGGATTGGCATTTTTCAAGTCATAGATCAACTCAGCCAGATCCTCAATCGAGTAGATATCATGATGCGGTGGCGGAGAGATTAGACCTACACCCGGTGTTGATCCACGAACTTCAGCAACCCAAGGGTATACCTTACGTCCAGGCAGCTGTCCACCTTCACCCGGTTTTGCTCCCTGTGCCATCTTGATCTGAATCTCGTCGGCATTGACCAGATAGTTGGATGTTACACCAAAACGTCCGGATGCCACCTGTTTGATCGCACTGCGACGAGAATCACCGTTGCTATCTTTTATGAAACGCGCCGGATCTTCCCCGCCTTCACCTGTATTGGATTTACCACCAACACGGTTCATGGCGATAGCGAGATCTTCATGTGCCTCTTTACTGATCGAACCAAAGGACATTGCTCCGGTTTTGAAACGGCGCATAATGTCTTCCACGGATTCTACTTCTTCCAAAGGAATCGCAGGACCGACCGGTTTCAGTTTCAGCATGGAGCGAATAGTCAGCAACTGATCATTTTCACCTTGCACGAGTTTGGAATACTTTTTATACAATTTGTAATCGCCAGTACGTACTGCATGTTGCAGCGTATGGATCGTTTGCGGATTGAACAGATGCTCTTCTCCGTCGTTACGCCATTGGTATTCCCCGCCGGAATCCAGTACTTTGTCATTGCCATCTTTGTCCGTAAAGGCACGGTTGTGATGAGTCAGCGCTTCGGCTGCCACTTCTTCCAGACCAATCCCGCCAATTCGGGAAGGCGTCCATGTAAAGTAACGATCAACGAAGTCCGATTTCAGACCCACCGCTTCGAAAATTTGAGCCCCGCGATAGGATTGAATCGTCGAGATTCCCATTTTGGACAATATTTTAATAACGCCCTTGGTGGCGGCTTTAATATAGTTCTTCACGGCTTTCTCATGTGAGATGCCCCGCAGCAGCCCTTGCTGAATCATGTCATCCAGCGTTTCAAACGCCAGATACGGGTTCACCGCACTTACACCGTAACCAAGCAGCAAGGCATAGTGATGAATATCACGCGGCTCTGCCGATTCCAGCAAAATGCTGACTTTGGTTCTGGTTCCTTTACGAATCAGATGGTGATGCAAACCTGCTACAGCCAGCAATGCTGGAATAGCCGCATTCTCGGCGTCCACACCACGGTCAGACAGAATCAAAATATTATGCCCTTTGTCAATGACACGATCCGCAGCTTCGAAGAGCAGTTCCATCGCTTTGCGAAGTCCTTCTGCGCCTTCTTTGGCTGTAAAGAAGATCGGGATCGTCATCGAACGGAAGCCCGGACGACGAACGTGGCGAATCTTCGCAAAATCCTCATTGGAAAGTACAGGTGTATCCAACCGAATCTGACGACAGCTCTCTGGTTCAGGATTCAACAGGTTACGCTCGGGTCCGATCGTTGTTGCCGTAGACGTTACAATCTCTTCACGAATCGCATCGATCGGTGGATTGGTAACTTGTGCAAACATCTGCTTAAAATAGTTATACAGGCGCTGTGGACGATCCGACAGAACCGCCAGCGGTGCATCATAACCCATGGAGCCTGTTGCTTCCATTCCTGTTGAAGCCATAGGCTCCAACACTTTGCGCAATTCTTCAAATGTATATCCATAGGCCAGCTGAAGCTGGGTCACGTTAGCATGTTTTGGATCAGGCAGTTCCGGTGCATCCGGCAGCTCATTCAGGTCCATCAGATGCTCATCGAGCCAATCCTGATACGGATTCTCGGCTGCAATGAGAGCTTTCACTTCCTCATCCGCAATGATACGTCCTTGTTGTGTATCGACAAGCAGCATACGTCCTGGACGCAGGCGGTCTTTGTAGAGAATTTCTTCAGGAGCGATATCAAGTACCCCAACCTCGGAGGACAAAATAATGCGGTCGTCTTTCGTTACATAGTAACGTGCAGGACGCAGACCATTCCGGTCAAGTGTTGCACCAATCTGCAAGCCGTCGGTAAAGGCCATTGCTGCCGGCCCATCCCAAGGCTCCATCATCGTGCTGTGATATTCATAGAATGCCTTTTTGGCAGGGTCCATTCCCTCATCTGTGCTCCAAGGCTCAGGAACCATCATCATTGCCACATGTGGCAATGAACGGCCGCTCAGATACAGGAACTCCAATGTATTATCAAACATGGCTGTATCGGAACCGTCCGGATTGATAACCGGTTTCACTTTGGAGATATCGTTACCGAACAATTCACTCTCGAACAGCGATTGCCGGGCATGCATCCAGTTCACGTTACCACGCATCGTATTGATCTCACCGTTGTGGATCATGAAGCGATACGGGTGGGCACGTTCCCAGCTTGGGAATGTATTTGTACTGAAACGGGAGTGAACCAGCGCAATCGCGGATTCCACGAGATCTTCCTGAAGATCCAGGTAGAACTGTCCCACCTGTTCGGTTGTCAGCATGCCTTTGTACACGATTTTACGACAAGACAAGCTTGGCAGGTAAAATGAACCGCCTTCCGCTTCATCCGCTGAATAACGAATAGCCAGCTCAGCACGTCTGCGAATGACATACAACTTCCGTTCAAATCCCAGTTCATCCGTAACTTCTGCCGATCTTCCAATGAATACCTGACGTACATATGGCTTTGCTGCAAGCGCAGAACGTCCAAGCATCTCATCAAACGTAGGCACATCCCGGAAACCCAGGAATGTTTGGCCTTCTTCTTCGATGATCTTCTTAAGGCTCTCTTCGTGCGCACTGCGGATAGCCGGGTCCTGTGAAAGGAATAACATCCCTACGCCATAGAAGCCCTGTTCAGGTAATGCAAAACCAAGACGGTCCGCTTCCTGTTCAAAATAGCGATGTGGAATCTGGATCAATATACCGGCTCCGTCACCGGAATTCGGCTCACTGCCCTGTCCTCCGCGGTGTTCCATGTTACTGAGCATGGTCAGTGCCTGACTAACGATGTCGTGTGAAGGTACTCCTTTGATGTTGGCAACAAAACCCATTCCGCATGCGTCTTTTTCGAACTGTGGGTCGTACAGACCCTGTTTAGGAGGTAATCCGATGTGTCTCATGGAACGCAACCTTTCTATAATGAAGTATTTCGGAAAGATCAAGAACATAGGCAACAAGCAACAATGAAACGGGAGGAGCGGGCAGTTTCAGTTTTGAATAAAAGCCTGCTAAATGGACGAGGGTGACAGCGATATGGCTGTCAATCTTATAAGTGCTGCTATTGCGACAGGCCATCCATGAGAGGAGCTGATCCGGATTATCCGGCAAACAGCTTGGTATAACAACACGCAACCGCTGGCACGGCCGCTGATATGGAGCGACGTTTTTTGATATAGTTCTATTATTTTAACACCGACCTAACATCAGCGCAATTTAAACTTTTTAATACCTCTGATAAGAAATGTTTTGCAGTACAGCTTTAGTGTACTGATGCTAAAATTCATCTCTTTTTCGAATAATTATACACATTTTATGTCAGAGTACAACTGATTTTAATTACTGACAAAAGAAAATCATTCCATATGTGGCCTGTGTTTATCCATTGTTGGGCCAATATCTCATGCCATGCTCCAGCGATTATCTTCATCCCTATGCATTGGTATACAAAAAGAGTCTGCAACCCATTTTCGGGTCGCAGACTATTTGCACTATTTGACTACTATATTGCATAATTTTGATACTTGAGTTCAAAGTTTATTTTCAATATTTTGTCCTGTTCGGGCCCAATTCGGCTTATGCCGTCACAACTTGACCGGATTCAGCCACTTCGACTTCTTTTTTGCGACGTCTGCCGCTCCAAAGGAAGAAAGCCAAGGTCAGCAGCACAGATACACCTGCATAGATTGCCAGAATGCCGACCTGATGCCACATTACATCGAAATTGCCACTTGATACAACTGCCTTGAAGCCCATGATGCTGTGCGTCATTGGCAACCAAGGGCTAAATGCCTGAAGCCACGACGGAATCAGCTCTACCGGGAAGGTTCCCGCACTTGCTGCAAGTTGGAAGACCAACAACAGAATGACAACATAACGTCCTGGCAGGTCAAGCCAGGTCACGAGAGCCTGAACAATAAACATAAAGGTCAGCCCCGTAAAGATCGTGAACAGATAGAACAGCGGTACGCTGTGTGTTTCCAATCCAAGACCGTATAGCATGAAGCTTGCCACGATTACGGATTGGATCATGCTCACAAAGCCGAATACGAGTGTACGGCTGACAAAACGGTTCCATCCCGTTGCGCCCGGTACGGAAGTTTCCCGCATTTTCAAAACAATCGTTGAAATCAGTGATCCAACAAACAAACCGATGGACAGGAAGAACGGCGTCAACCCTGTACCGTAATTGCTGACGTTCTCTGTCGTGTTCTCGGACGTATTGACAGGTTCAGCGAACATGTTCACCACATCGTCTGTCTTTTTGACTTCTGACGTTTTCTGAGCCGCATCGTTCAGCTTGGTAGCCAGTTCGCTAGAACCGTCTTTCAGTTCAGTTAAACCGTCTGCCAGCTTGCCTGCACCGTCACCGAGTTGTTTGGAGCCGTCCGTGAGTGAACTCACGCCACCGCTCAGTTTACCTACACCCGTTTGCAGGGCTGTGGTTCCCGAGCCCAGTTGCTTGGCTCCATCGGCCAGCAATGTACCACCACTTGCAGCATCGCCCAGCTTGCCGCTGAACTGCTTCAGACCATCGGAGAGCTTCGCTCCACCTTGGCTAAGCTGTCCGGCGCCCGCAAGCAATTGCTGCTGACCATCCACCAGCTGGTTCGCGCCCGTCAGAAGCTGCTCCTGGCCTCCATGGAGCTCTGCTGCACCTGCTGCCAGTTGCTGATTGCCCTGATGCAGCTGATCTGCACCCTGCGCAAGCTTCTGTTCGCTCTCATGCAGCTGCTTACTGCCTTCGGCTACTGCCGCACTGGCAGCCAGCAGCTTCTGTACATCCTCACTGGCTGCCAATTCAGGGTTGGATGCAGCAAGCTGCTTCAAACCGTCTGCAACGCCCTGTGCACCGTCTGCAACCTTGCTGCTGCCGTCTACTGCCGATTGCAGGCCAGCTGCCAATGTGCCGCTGCCTTGCACTGCGCTTTGCAGACCATCGGACAGCTTCGCACTGCCTTGCTCAGACGATTGCAGACCCGCTTGCAGCTTGCCTGCTCCGTCCACGGAAGACTTCAGACCAGTTTCGAGCTTGGCACTGCCGTCCTTCAACTGGTCTGCACCGCTCTGAAGCTGGCTTGTTGCCGCCGCTTGAAGCTGCTGCAAACCGGATACCAGATTTGATGTTCCACTTTCAAGTTTGGTCGCACCCGTGTGCAGTGCATTGACACCATCACTTAGTGGAGACAAGCCATCCTGAAGCTCCAATGTTCCCGAAGCCAGCTTTTCCAAATTATCCTTGAGCTTCACAGCCCCATCATCGAGCTTGCCTGCGCCGGTATTCAAATCTCCTGCACCGTCGCCCGCTTCAGCCAATCCGTCCGATACTTCGGAAAACTTGTCGAGCAGTGTCTCCGCATAGGATTCCGTTACTTTGGCAGAAACCTTAGCTTTCAGATCCTTGATAGCCGTCTTGCCAATCTGCGCACCCACGAAGCTGTAATTGCCATTTGGTTCGTAGATCAGATCAGACGGTTCGGGCTTGTCGTCAAGCAAAGTGGTTGCCTGGGATGAAAAGTTTTCCGGGATCGTAATTTGCATATAATACTTGTCGTTTTCCATGCCTTCTTTGGCCTGGCTGGCACTGACAAAGTCCCATTTAAAATCTGCATTCTTCTTCAATTCATCGACGAGGTCGCTACCAACATGCAGCGATTTGCCCTCCAGCTCTGCACCTTTATCAAGGTTGACCACTGCAACCGGCATTTCATCGACATGACCATAGGGGTCCCAGTAAGCAGCCAAGTAGATACCGCTATATAGAATTGGAATAAACAAAATAGCAATAACGGGGATCAACACCTTCGGGTTTCTCACGGCCGATCCCACATCCTTGAAAAACACGGATAAAGATTTCATGTTATTTTCTCCCCTTGTTCTCTCTGCTCCATGAGCAGAATAACCAAAATATGAAATTCATTTGACCTGTTACAGAAAATTACCGAAACACGAAGTGACTACTTTCCTCAAACGGTCACTTTAGAGCAAAAAAACAAACCTGTCTCTCGACAAGCCTCACTGCCTGCATGCTTATAATTAACCCTATTATAGTAGAATAAATTCGGGTTACGTTGCGACAGCAATTCCTTCCATTAAGAAAAGGCGAAAGTAATTCTTGATTTCCTCTTTGCTCAGCGGCTCGTGCTGCTTGTTCCAATCTGAGGTGAGGGCAATGTACAAACGAATCATCATAAAAGCTACTACCTGTGGATCACAATCACGAATCTCTCCGTTGCTCCTTGCCTTCTCTAGCTCCCGTGCCAGAAAATCGGAGATGACCTTCTCCACTTTCTCCAAACCTTCCTTGGCCTGAAGAGTTCCAAAATCCTTAAGCTCCTGGGACAATTTAACCAGCAAATCGTGATCACGGCGAAACTCCAGCAATGAATCAAGCACACGAAACAGATTATCAAAAAAAGCACTTTCCTGATGAACTTCACGGTGAGCAATGTTTTTCATTTCCTGGATTACTTCCACCAAAATCTGATCAAACAATTGTTCCTTATTCGTAAAGAACGTATAGATCGTTCCCTTGCCAACGTTCGCAATCTTCGCTACCTGATCCATCGTGGTTGCCTTGTATCCAAACATGGCAAAAGACTGCGAGGCTGCATGAATGACCTGCTGTCTCCTGTCAATCGGAGCCATCATATCCCCTCCTCATTTTCTTGATCGTTCTCTTTAAATGACCAAAAATACAATTCGGTCATTCGGTCAAAAACTAGATTACCACTCTCATCATCAGATTGCAACCCTAACATTAAAAATTTGTGTTAATTTTTTTTAACCGAAATGCAGTGGAAACTGCTCGTGTCGTCGTCTATAGTGTAAGATGACTCCAACAATCGGATAAAGACGAAGTTTCGATGTATCAGAACATCAACTATTAGTGTAAATATGTAACGAATGAACATGATTTTCCGCTTCGCTGTATATTCATGTAGTAATGCAACGTGCGGTATGACTATGAGATGTTAAATTTAAATTGATGAATAAAGGTGAACTCATGCGAAAACCAAGAGTGCTCTTGTTATCCGAAGGTTTCGGCACCGGTCACACCCAGGCCGCCCATGCGCTCGCAAGCGGCATTAAGAAAGTCAGTCCACATGTGCATAGTCGGGTCATTGAGCTTGGCAAATTTTTAAATCCAACCATGGCTCCGCTTATTCTGTCCGCTTACCGTAAGACGCTAACGGTTCAGCCCAAGCTGGTCAGTCTGCTGTATCGGACGCAATACAACAAATCACTAAACGGATTTACCAAACTGGCCTTGCACCGGATTTTCTATACACAGACGGCCCAAGTCGTATCCCAATTAAAACCCGATGCCGTGATCTGTACCCATCCTTTTCCAAATGCGGTCATCTCCCGGCTGAAACGTCAGGGACTCAATATTCCATTGTATACGCTCGTCACAGACTATGACGTACATGCAACGTGGATCAATCCCGAGGTCAACAAATATCTGGTATCCACACCGCAGGTAAAGGCTTTGCTTGAAATCAGGGGTGTTGAGCCCTCTCGCATCCAAATCACCGGCATTCCTGTACATCCTGATTTCTGGGAAGCAGGAGACAAAGTGAGCCTCCGACAGGAATTGGGGCTTCAGAACATGCCCACTGCTCTGCTGATGGGTGGCGGATGGGGACTTTCCTTTGATGAAGAGCATATGAAGACTCTCGCCTCCTGGGCAGATCGGGTACAGCTGCTGTTCTGTCTGGGAAGCAATGAGAAAATGATTGCCAAGTTGAAGGAAATGCCCTGCTTCCAGCATCCGAATATACGCATTCTAGGTTATACCCGCGAGGTCAGCAAACTGATGGATGTATCCGATGTGCTCATTACAAAGCCAGGCGGCATGACTTGTACGGAAGCATTGGCTAAAGGCTTGCCGATGTTATTCGTGCCTCCATTACCGGGGCAGGAAGAAGAAAACTGTGAATATTTTGTACAAGCCGGATACGGTCAGGTTATTCACTCTGCTGACGTTATTACTAATCGCTTCAAGCACTTGAGCGAACAGGTCTATGCACCACGTGAAGCTGAAAGTCAGCTGAAATCAGTCCACAAACCAGGCAGCAGGACCACCTATGATCCAACATGTTGTGCCCAGGCTGTTCATGATTTATTGTTCCCGGCTACAGCGGAAGTCACATCCGCACCCAAGGAGCGCTTCACAGCCGGAATTGGGGCCACTTCGCTGTCAGGTACCCGAATCCCATTCTAGCAGCTCTATGACCCCTTCTAATCGTTCTACGAGGGCGTTTCATCTCTTGAGGACATGCATAAAGAAGGTTCCCCTCCATTGATCCGGAAGGGAACCTTCTTTTATTTTCTTCATATCTCCGTATGATTTGCTGGAAAAAAGGGTAATTTAAATAACAAGCCCTCATCAACAAATAAATTAAAAACGAACGAAATAAAACTGTATTCCAGGGCTTTTCAAGGTCTATGTAGTGAATACATAGTTAACTACCCTGCCTGTTTGCAGAATTTAAAGGTCAATTACTTGTAAAAAGTATGATGCCCAATCGTTTTTACTTTTTTCTGAGAACGAGCCACTGTCAGATCATCCGCAAGCGTCAATGACAAGAAATAATACGTATCATCGGCGACTTCCTTTTTCCCATTCAACGCTGCATTAACAGCCTTGATACTGTCCTCATTGGGAGTAACACGTTTCAAGCGCCCGTTCGCTACAGGACTGAATTGGGATTTTTGATAGATTACTTTGTAAATAGTATCGGGAAAATTGGCTGACCGCAGCCGGTTTAAGACAACATTGGCAACTGCCACTTTGCCTTCGTACGGTTCACCTTCCGCCTCTGCCATGACGATTTTTTGCAGCAGAAGCAGCTCTTTATCGGACACACTGTATGACCAGGTTGCAAGTTTCGAGTCTTCCTGGTTCAGAAGTTTGGTCCGTGTAAAGTAAAGTTTTTGGGGGGGAGTCGTAATTGCAGCTACCGCTTTGGCACGCTCTACTTTGGCCAATTTCAGAGCTGCCTCTTTTTTCGCTTTGGCCGCAGCTGCCGCTCGGGCCGCATGTTTAGCCTTGGCTTTTTTCTGTTCCTGCTCTTCCTGAGCAGCCGTCAGCCAGTTCTTGGCTGGGAGCGAATAGGTCCAGTAATCGGCCTGAATAGACGCATCAGCAGACAGACTTGTCCCGTCTGCCATCATTCGCCTGTCTTCGCTAAAAGAATTTTCGCTATTTTCTGCCGAACCCGCAAGTTCAGTCATCTGTTTGCTATCACTTGCCTCATTCCACTTTCCAGTCGCCTGAACGACATTAGCCCCCACTATACATACAAGCAGCACAGATAACATCGGTGCCACCCAACGATTCTTGCTTATAATATCCATTCGAAGATTCCTCCTGTCGAAACAATTCCCTAATCTAAGTAACCACAAAAAAAGAATTTGAATAACGATGGCTAATATTACATAGGGAATAACGTAATGTCAATGTGATTTTATGTCATATCGATGAGTTTCAGGAAAAAGAAAACGTATCCACGACCTCATACATCGGCGCCTGACCTGGCTGTGTCACATAAAGCACAAAATCTTGTACCATCCAAGAATTAACACCCATAAAGTCTTCAGGAAGCACTCCAAATATGCCTTTATCTTCATTTCCTGGGTCCTGCCCCAGAAATTTACGCGCAATCGTAATATGAGGAGAATACGGTCTTAATTCGGCCTCGAATCCAAGGGAGGAAGTTGCGTCCACAATCCGTTTTTGCAGAAGATGAAGTTGATCCATATCTCCCTCGACACCTTTCCACAGCACCTTTGGTGCCTCTTTTAACCCAAACGTTCCCCATCCGGATAATTGCAGCTCAAAAGGCTGAAATCCGTCCGTCGCCGAGCGAAGCGTTTTCCGAAGATGTCCAATGTCACTAACAAGGGTATCTCCCAGAAATTGCAATGTAATATGATAATCTCTATAATCGGTCCACTTGCGAAAATCAAGTTTTCCTTGCACCTGTTCGGCAGTCATTCGAAGTGAGTTCTGAATGGGTGCAGGCACCCGAAGTGCAGTAAATAATCGTTCCCGTCGGGATGGAAGATCCGTATATGAATAGTTACTCATGGTAAACACCTCTTCTAAAGTTCGATTTATTATTTCATAGTCGTCTCTATAGTTTCAAGTTGGTTAATTATAGAGTGACACAATTTTTGGGATTTGAACATGAGGCTGTATTCCTGCCTTTTACGCACATCACCTTCTTTTCTGCTAAACTAAAACCACAACATATTTGAAATCAGGAGGCCACTAACTATGGGTAAAATTGTATGTTTTCCATCCCTGTCCACGAAACAACAGCAACGGATTCTGGATGCAGCGCCAGGGTATACACTTACGATTGGCAAAGCCAAAGAGATTAATACATCGGAGTTAAAAGAAGCCGAAATTATCGTAGGCTGGTCTCCTCTGGTAACCGAGCATGCACTCAAAGAAAACGGCCCTCTCAAATGGGTTCAGGTCTGGTCCGCAGGTGTGGACAACCTTCCATTCTCTGATCTGGAACAAAAAGGGATTTCATTAACCAGTGCGAATGGCGTACACGCCATTCCCATTACCGAAATTATTCTGGGCATGATGTTGTCCCACAGCCGCTGGCTCAGACAAGCGATGCTGCACCAGCAGCAGGCGGAGTGGAAATCACCAGGCAAAGCGCTTCCGGAATTGCATGGAAAAACAGCCGTTATCGTAGGTGTCGGAGAGATCGGATCAGAAACCGCGCGTATTCTAAAAGCATTGGGCATGAATGTAATTGGGGTTCGGCGCTCTGGAAAAGACGTTCCGAATGTAGACCAAATGTACAATATGTCTGGTCTGCATGAAGCACTAAGTCAAGGCGATTACGTCATTAATATTCTGCCACTTACGGATGAAACTCATCATATTTATAATCAGGCTGCATTTGAACATTTCAAATCCGGTTCCTGCTTCGTCAATGTGGGACGTGGTCCAAGCGTGAATACGGAAGCCCTGCTGGGTGCACTGGACAGTGGACAGGTTGCCTTTGCTGCACTTGACGTATTCGAGGAGGAACCACTGCCTGCCAACCATCCACTGTGGAGCAAGGAAAACGTCCTGATTACACCACACATTGCTGGAAGTACAGAACAGTACACCGAACGGGCTCTTGATATTTTTGTGCAAAATCTGGAAGCGTATATTGATGGAAACCCCCTTCCTGTCAATCTGGTAAATTATAGTCATAAATACTAAAAACGCTTGATGTTCCTATGTGAAATAGTACAAATCCATGTGAGATATTTTTCCTATGAAAATCAAAAACCTCCACACCGGAAAATGGATTTTTTCCCGTGTGGAGGTTTTTTCTGTTATTTTCAGTACAATCGTGCTAAGTACATAGCCAAATGTGACGTATAAACGTGCCTTTGCTCACCGTTCGATACTGATCGATGTTCCATCCGGCATCCAGAATGTGCCCCTCCACCCATTCGGTGGAAACGATAACTGCCCGTCCTGTCAGCTTACGCAGACTAGTTAACATGGCAAGTTGTTCCTCATCGGGAAGAACAGAGCAGAGATTATATGGCATGTCCAGGATGGCTGCATCGTATGTTCCTTCCAGATCATTCATATCTCCGAGGGTAATTCTGGCTGGATCATAACCATAATGAGGAAGATTAATGCGCGCACCTTGTACCGCCAAAGGGTTCAAATCATTCCCTTTTGCCTCAATCCCCATCGACAATGCTTCAATGACAACCGTTCCCATTCCGCAGCACGGATCGAGTAACTGATGCCCCTGCACTTGCGGAATCGCAATATTGACCAATGCTCTGGCTAGCGTTACACCAAGGCCTGTGGAATAATTTTGCGGCTTCTGATGATGGGTTTGCCACGAGCGATCGGCTTCTGTCCATTGACCGAGGAGCCATTTCCCATTTGCATGGATTAGTCCGAAAGTCACATCAGGCTGTTTCATCATGGCTTTGCCTCGAATGCACATACCCAGCTCTTTTTCCAGCAAACGGGAATGTGCATAATCCGGCATGTGATCGCCCTCTTTCAGGCAGACCACCTTGAACGTTTCACCGGAAGACAGATCGATTTGTGAAGCCGCAGGCTTCAAATCTTCCACCGTATCCGTTTCGGCCATCACATCCAGTCTGCCCCGGACGAACGGACTTCTACCTGGTGGAATGCATAGAGTAGAGCGGACATAAGCATGATTGCCGGAATGAATATCTGTGCCAGGAACGAGCATCGTTTCCAACTCCAGTTCACATAAAGCACGTTCATTCTCATGGCAAGCAAAGGTATATACGTAACTTCTGACAACTGAATCTTTGCCGTTTGCAGAGCTCAACATAGTAGCCGTCCTTCATGTTTCTTCTATTATAAGAAGAGGTTTATATTTTTAATTTTTCAATGGAAACAAGCAGGTCTTCGGACAATTCTTTCAAGGTTTGAATATTGCCGCTGATCGTTTCCATTGAACTCACCTGTTCCTCAGCCGACGCTGACACTTCCTCTACACTGGCCGCGGATTCCTCTGATACTGCCGAAATTTGTTGACTGAAATCATTCATGCGTTCGCTCGCCTCCTGCATGCCCTCCAGACCATCCGTCATTGTACCAATGACCTGAACCATGCCCTCTACCGACTCACTAATGGAACGGAACAGATTGCCGGAATTACGTACTTGCTGCTGCCCGCGCTCTGTCTCCCGTACACCTGTTCTCAATTCCTCAACCACACCCTGGGAATCCTTCTGAATATCCTCCGTGATGACGGTAATCTCTTCTACAGAAGTCCGAACGGCTTCGGACAATTTACGCACTTCTGCTGCAACGACTGCAAATCCGCGACCACTCTCTCCTGCACGAGCAGCTTCGATGGAAGCATTCAATGCAAGCAGATTGGTTTGGCGTGCAATCTCATGAATGACTTGAACCAGCTGCGTTATGTCTTCGTTTTTGCGATCCAGCTGCTCCATCTTGTTCATGGAAGACGAAACTGCGCCAGCAATCTGCTGCATCTGGTTCACGGATTGCTCCATGGACTCGCGACCGGTCAGTCCTTGTTTCAGAATGAGGTCAGACATCAGGCGAAGCTGGTTTCCCTGCTCCGAATGTTGCTGAATATGTGTGTTCAATCCCTCGACGGTACGGGCAGATTCAACAGCCGTTTCCGCCTGACTCTCTGCTGCTTTTGCCGATTCTTCCATCGTTATGGCAATTTGGCGACTGCCAATCTTAACCTCTTCAGAAGAAATGGCCAATTCGCTGCTTTGGCGGTTGACGGCTTCAGCAATCCGTCTGACATTCAATACCATGGAGGTCAGATTACCTTTCATGTCGTTCACTGCTTTGGCAAGTACACCAACCTCGTCTTCATGTTTGGTATGTATGTCCTGGACATTCAACTGACCCTCCGCAATCAGTTTCACGGCACTAATCACCCGAAGCAGTGGTTTCACGACTTGTAAACGGATAATCGGGATCGCAATTGCTGTAATGATAATCATCACCAGAACACCAATGATGATAATGATTCGGCCATCCTGGACGGATCTGATCGTCTGAGCCGCTGAAAGATCGGACTGCGCCTGATTGTATTCCACCAAAAAGTCCAGATGGACTTGCATGGCATCGAAGGAAGCTGCCCCTTTTTCCGATACTTCCTTAGCCAGTTGTTCCTGACCTTCGTCACTCAGTTTGATGGATTGCGTGTTAATCTTGAGGTAATCTTCCCATTTTGTCTTTAAAGCTTCCCAATGTTCATTCTCTTCAGCTGCCTTTTCCTGCTGATCATATATTTTAATGGCCTGAGCTGTTTCACGAATGTATTTGGTGCGCTCTTCAGCGAGGTCCGCTTTGGCCCCTGCCTGTGCATCATAATGGCGATAGCTCAATGACAAAATATGTTCTGTTGTATAATTCAAACGGTTAATCTGCTGGATGGAAGGCATCCAGTTATTGGTGATCAAATTCGTGTTTTTTTCCATCGAATTCATTTGTGTAACAATCGTGACACTAAGAAGAATTAAACAGAGGATTAATAGATAGAACGCGATGCTGATACGCAGACCGATACTCTTGATCCTGAATCTGCTGAACATATGATTTCCCCCTTGTGCCCATCTTCGGCCACTTCCGTATTTTAGGTGCTTTTGTCGTTGTTTTACCCTTCTTTTGGCATCTTGCAAAATACTCTTTTCTATATTATATCTATGGGTAAAGAGACGTAAAGTATTATAACATTCTTTTGTTTTAGTCATGCTTTATTTTGTAAAATCTTGTGATTATTTCAGATGACCTGTTGAATGGAGTCGAACGATGTAAATTTATGACCAAAATGAAGCAAAAAAGAGCTGCAGCATACGGCACATATTCCGATCTGCAGCTCTTATGATTTGAATCCATGCCGAAGGCGGGTATGGAACCCGCCATTCTTTGTATATAACAGCTAACCAGCCACCCTTATGCGTTCGCCAGTAACTTGTAAGAGGCCAACCTTCGCTCGTAATCCGGTCCAGTGGTCACCACAAGCAGTCGATCCGTGTCCAGTCTGTGGCATACCTGCTGCAACTGATTCCAAACCTGTGCAGGTGTGCCGGCGTAATGGCGTTGTACTTCTTTTCCATCAGCATCGGCCCTGTCGTCGTTGGTGCGGGTACTCGTGTTGGCGATGTCAGACTGCGTCGAATGCTCTTTCCCTCCGGCTTTGCGTCTCTCCGCTATCTCGTGACTCCAGGACAACGCCTCTTCCTGCGTCTGCGCACACAGCACACTGACAGCAACCATTACCTCAGGCTCTTTTCTGTTGGCACTGGGGATAAACCCTTCCCGGTAACGCCGCACGGCCTCTGTACCATCCGCGTCACTCATGAATTGTCCGAATACATACCCCATACCGAAACGAGCGGCAAACTCGGCACTCTTTACGTTGGTACCCAGCATCCATAAGGATAACGGAAGCTCGGGAATCGGTCGGGCTGTCACCGGATGTTCTTCATAGGTGTACCGGTCTTCCAGCAGTTCGGTCAGTGCCGCGAGCGATTCAGGCAGCTTGGACACATGTTGCAAGTAATTGCCACTCAAGGCCATCGTCGCATGGGGGCCGCCCCCAGGAGCACGTCCCAAGCCTAGTTCGATGCGCCCCGGATAGAGCGCCGCAAGTAGTCGGAATGACTCTGCTACCTTAAGCGGGCTATAGTGCGGTAATAACACGGCACCCGAGCCGAGCTGGATCGTGTTCGTTCGCGCGCCGATATGGGCAAGCAGCACTTCCGGCGATGCCGATGCGAGTTCATCCATGTCATGATGTTCAGACGTCCAATATCTCGAATAGCCCCACTCTTCAGCACGCTGCGCAAGTGTAACGGATTGTTGGAGCGCCTGTTCTGCTGTGACGCCGTTCAGCCTTGGAACAAGGTCAAGTACGCCAAGATTGTATTTTTCACTGATGTTCGCACCCAAGCGTCTCATCTCCCTTCGTCTCGCTTATCTTAGTCCAGATCGTAGATGGAACCGACCTTGAGACCGTAAAGTTCATTGTATATTTTCTCGGCAAAAGCATCCGTCATCCCGGCAATATAATCAATCACCATATGCTCCCACGTCCAGATCGGATTCGCCTTCGCTTGATCCTTCTCATAACGCTGCAGCCAATCGGACGGAATAATGGATTTGGACGTTTCCGGATCAAGGAAAGCATCCCACAGACGTTTAATCATCCATTCACTGCGTTTTTGTAACCTCTGCACACGCAGGTCACGAATCATGGTCACCCAGGCAAAGCTCTTAAGCACGCTCACCGTACGCAGCATATCGAGATCCTCGGCGCCTTCACGGACAAACGTCACCTTCTTCCAGTCTCCGTTATCGATAACTCCCAGACTTGCGACAAAAAGACTGACCCAGTAAGCTTTGACCTCCCGGCGGGTGCGTGAGTAGTCATGCTCACAGAACGGCATCTTTTCATTCCAGATGCGCAGGAACGAAGCGAGGACTTCTTCGACTTTTTTGCCAATCGCTTCCCTTGTCCATCCGTTCCAGAACAGATCCTCCAGCGTTGTAATCTTATCCACAATCAGTCGATTGATATGCGGATCTTGCAGGAAATGCTCATGTACTTCGATTTTGCCTGCCTTGATGCCATCCTCCAGATCATGTGCGGAATACGCAATATCGTCGCAGAGGTCCATCAGCTGTGCTTCCAGCGTCTTTTTGCCATCAGGAATATCCCAACGATTGCGAATCTCGCGGATATACTGCCATTCATGATGATACATGCCCTTCTTGCTCTCCGTACCAGGATACGGATACTTATTGATGCCGAGCAGCACTGCATCGGACAGGTTCAGTCCATCGATATCCTCCCGTTTCTCCAAGTACATAATGAGACGGAAGTTATGTGCGTTGCCTTCAAAATGCTCATATTTCCGCTTCAGCTCTGCACGAATCTCCGGTTCCGGTTGGGGTGATTTGGCCCCACGATTTTTCTTCATGATTCTCTTGACCTCAGTGTTAATGAGATCATCGAGGATGCCATCCAGTACTTCTTCTCCTTTATGCCCAAAAGGCGGGTGACCGAAGTCATGCGCAATCGCAGCACACTCCACCACTTCCGAATCAATAATCAGTCCGGGGCTGTCTGCCTGATTCAACTCCACCTCCGGGTAGCGTCGCAGCAAGCTTCTTGCCGCTTCCCGTGCAATCTGCGCCACCTCCAGGGAGTGGGTTAGTCGTGTGCGATAATAATCACCCGTTCCTGCACCAAACACCTGTGATTTGCCTTGCAGCCGACGGAAGGTCGGTGAATGTATCAGTCTGGAGTAGTCGCGCTCATAGGCTGCACGAACCCCATCCAGTTTCGTTAGTTCAGGATATTGTCTATGTTCTCTCAGATCGTTCCATTGCATGTTGATCACTCCTAGCCGACTGTCTCTATTTTGAGTGATTATACACATATTCTTCAGTTTCGAAAAGCAAAACCTGTCTGCGATTGTCATCTCTTCTCACATCAACTTGTGATGCACAGTCGTCTTCTCTTATTATACCCCGCCAGACTATCATCCGTGCACCTAAAAGGTAATGATTAATATTGAAAGTAACTTATGACGAAAAAAGTGCCTTATACAGTTTGGTGGCCGTTCCGGTTACGGATCGTTCTTTTGATCGCTGTTATTCCCAAATTTCTTTGATTCCCTTTAGAAAGGGTGAAATTCGGGAATAAAGGCGAACGCTTCGCTTCTTCAGAATCGATTCCGTCCCCTTCACTACTTTCGCTGTTTGATTCACACCCAATCTAAAATGACATTACATCCCCTATAAAGGGGGACTTCAATCAAGACTTTAAGAGGCTAAAGAATACCATTAAATTGTTTATTCATCACTTCATTAATAGTCTGTCTTCCCCATCCCCTCCCCGCAATAGGAAAGGTGAAAATAAAAAAACGACAGGGCGGAAGTGCCCTGTCGGGGAGAAGATAGTGGTTTAGACCATAACCTTGCAGATATCGTTGGTGAATTCTACCGGATCTTGAATTGGCAGTCCTTCGATCAGCAATGCTTGATGATACAGCAAGCTGGTGTAAAGACTCAGTTTTTCTTTATCCTGTGCGAATGCGTCTTTCAGGGATTTGAAAACATCGTGATTGATGTTAATCTCCAGCACTTTATCCGCCTGTACATTTTCGCTGTTCGGCATAGCTTTCAGGATTTTCTCCATCTCAATTGTCAGCTCGCCTTCGGTGGACAAACATACCGGGTGGCTTCTCAGGCGTTTGGAAGCTTTAACAGCTTTTACTTTGCCACCGAGCTGCGCTTGCATCGCTTCGAACAACTCTTTGTTGTCGTTGTCCTGTGCGTCTGTTTCTTCTTTATCTGCACTGTCCTCGATGCCCAGGTCACCGCTGGAGATGGATTTGAATTCTTTCTCCTTGTAGTTCGTGATCATCTTAATTGCAAATTCGTCGATGTCGTCGGTGAAGTACAGCACTTCATAGCCTTTGTCGAGTACACCCTCGATCTGTGGCAGCTTCTCAATCCGTTCAATGGACTCACCCGAAGCGTAGTAGATGTACTTCTGATCTTCCGGCATTCTGGAAACGTACTCGTCCAGACTAACCAATTTTTTCTCTTTGGAAGAAGAGAACAAGAGCAGATCCTGTAGCGTATCCTTGTTCACGCCATAGTCACTGTACACGCCATACTTCAGCTGACGGCCAAACGCTTGATAGAACTTCTCGTAATTCTCACGCTCGTCCTTAAGCAGGCTTTGCAGTTGGCTCTTGATCTTGTTCTTGATGTTCTTCGCGATCAGGCTGAGCTGACGGTCGTGTTGCAGCATTTCACGGGAGATGTTCAGGGACAGATCTTCCGAATCCACCATACCTTTTACAAATCCGAAGTAATCTGGCAACAGATCACCGCATTTGTCCATGATCAATACACCGTTAGAGTAAAGTTCCAAGCCTTTTTCATACTCTTTTGTATAATAATCAAACGGTGTGTTCTCCGGGATAAACAAGATTGCATTGTATACCACTGCGCCATCTGCGCTGATGTGCAAGTGTTTGAGCGGTTTGTCAAAACCGTAGCGTTTTTCCATATAGAAGTTAGTGTAATCTTCTTCGGTCAATTCGCTTTTATTTTTGCGCCAGATCGGCACCATGCTATTCACGGTATGCTCTTCTTTGTATTCCTCGAACTCATTCTCCGTACCTTCCTTCGGACGCTGGCCCGTCACATCCATCTTGATTGGGTAGCGAATGAAGTCAGAGTATTTCTTGATGATGGATCTCAGGCGGTACTCTTCCAAAAATTCGTCATACGAATCTTCTTCGGTATTTTGTTTGATGGTCAGGACGATTTCCGTACCCACGGAATCCTTCTCGGCTGGAGAGATCGTGTACCCGTCCGCACCTTCGGATTCCCATTTCCACGCTTCGTCGCTGCCCAGCGTTTTACTGGTTACAGTCAGCTTGTCCGCCACCATGAACGCGGAGTAGAAACCAACCCCGAATTGTCCGATGATGTTGTGACCGTCTTTGGCTTCATTCTCTTTCTTGAACGCCAGCGAGCCACTCTTCGCGATAACTCCCAGATTGTTCTCCAGCTCTTCCTGGGTCATCCCAATTCCTGTATCGGTCAGTGTGAGCGTACGATTTTCTTTGTCGATGGTGAGCTTAATGTAGTAGTCCTCTTTGTTGAAGACGAGTGTGTCGTCCGTCAGTGCTTTGTAATATATTTTGTCAATGGCGTCACTGGAGTTGGAGATCAGTTCTCTCAAAAAGATTTCTCTTTGGGTGTAAATGGAGTTGATCATCATATCCAGCAAGCGTTTGGATTCAGCCTGGAATTCTTTTTTAGCCATGAATGGGTGTCTCCTTTCAAATTTGGATATAGAATGATTAGATTGAATATAGAAAGCAAACCTTTAAATTGTTCATGCAGACCGTAACATTGCTAGAAAAGCTTTCAATCGCTTTAATCCCCAGATTTTTTTGATTCATTCTATTGCTCATTTAAAATAAGTGCATGATTTTCTGCGATCTATCCGTTCCGGTTACGAATCGTTCTTCCGATCGCTGTTATCCCCTAATTTTCTTGATCCCCTTTTACAAAGGTTAAAATTAGGGGATAAAGGCGAGCGCTTCGCTTCTACAGAATCGATTTCGTCCCCTCCACTGCTGCCGCACCATTCATCAACTGATTTTAAACATTACGATTTTTTTCAAGTAAAAATCTGTTGATCAATCTCGCTTGCGCGCCAAGTCTTTTCTAGCCCCTCCACGCTCATGCATGTCCTATTCAGGTTTAACATTATCCATATTCAAAAACACAATCATTCCATATGTAGTCGTGTAGTAAAAACATCATTTGTTAGCACTCCATTCGTCAGAGTGCTAAACCCTTCCTTTTATATAACATATGGGAAAATTGGGTGTCAATACGATGGCGGTTATTTTAACAAAATGATCGAATAACACTTCAAATTTTGCACATCTCTAATCATTTTAGCTCAATATATCATGCAATACAAAAGCCGTCTCGAACCAAAGTTCGAACCGGCTTGGAGGACAGATGGTAATAAGTATGTGCAGTATTGGCAAGCCACACGCTAACGAATCTCACAGACGTTAATTGGTCTTTATAGGATAATTTCATAATCTAAAGAAAAGTAGACACGCTATTTTTCACCTTTAGCGGATCTACCGAGGCTTTCCGCAGGTTTTCGCAAAATAGGGTGTCTGAAATTCGTTAGACTAAGGAATTGGCAGTAAATCGTAGAATAAAGCTTCCTAGGTTCGTTAGATTTGGGACAGAGTCAGAGACTTAATTAGAGATGCAACTAGAGTTGAAATTAGAAGAGCAACCAGAGATGCAAACTGCTACTTTTTGGCCATCTTTGGATCTAGGGTATCGCGCAGGCCGTCCCCCAGCAAATTGAAACCTAGCACGGTGAACATGATGGAAAGCCCAGGGAAAATAAGCGTCCACGGCGCTTTTTGCAGAAACTGGCGGGAATCTGACAGCATTTTGCCCCATTCCGGATCAGGGGGTTGCGCACCCATGCCGAGGAATCCGAGAGCAGCCGCTTCAATAATCGCTGTCCCAATCCCCAACGTGCCTTGTACGATGAGCGGGGTGAGGCTATTGGGCAAGATGTGCCGGAACAGAATTCGCATATTGCCAGCCCCCAGCGTACGTGCCGATGTAATAAATTCCTCCTGTCTCAAGCTAAGTACCCTTGAACGTACTAGTCGTCCGTAGGTCGGGATGTTCACGATCGCTATCGCGAGCAGTGCGTTTTGCAAGGATGGACCCAGAATCGCGACAATGGCGATTGCCAGCAGAATAGCTGGAAAAGCGAGCAAGATATCGAACAAACGTGAGATGAGCATGTCTGCCCATTTCCCATAATACCCGGCAATCAGGCCGAGGAATGCACCCGCAATAATCGAGCCAATGACCGAAAAGAAGCCGACCCACAATGAAATGCGCGCTCCGTGCAGCACTCTGGAAAATACGTCACGCCCGAGATCATCGGTACCGAACCAATGCTCTGCCGAAGGGGCTTGCAGCCGATCTGTGAGTACCTGCTCTTTGTAGTCATACGGGGCAATATACGGGGCCACAAAGGCCAACAGGATGAAAAAAACGATAATGATCAAGCCTGCCAGCGCAAGCCGATTTCTCCGAAATGTTCTCCAGGCTTCCCGCCATGGACCAGATGCGGGTGCCGATGCGGCGTTCATGGATGCTCCGGTATTGGTTGATAATTTGGCCATGCGGCGTCTCCCTTCTAAGATATGAATGAAATACAAGATCAACGAGTTCTACTACACTTACACTCAAACATTACGATTCCAGTACCATCTTTCGATCGCTGTTACCCCAGATTTTATTGATCCACCTATTTAAAGGTGACTATCCGGTGATAAATGCGAAGCATATGCTTTCGAAGCTGCTTTCTTCCAGAAAGTTTTTAGCTTCGCTTCTACAGATTGGTTCTGACTCTTTGTGTCGTGTATTTTTTTAAAGTTATCTTATATGAAGTTCCATACATCAACCCAAATATGAATTTCCTATTTATAACTAATTCGAGGATCAAATACGGCGTACAATAAGTCCACAATCAGGTTAATCACCACGAAGAAGCATGCTACGATCAGAATACCGCTCTGGATTACCGGATAGTCCCGCGAACTAATTGCTTCATATATATAGCGCCCGACACCGGGCCAGGCAAAGATGGTTTCCGTTAGCACGGCTCCCCCCAGTAAAGATCCGGTCTGTATGCCAATGACGGTGAGCACGGGAATAAACGCATTTTTCAACGCATGTCCATATACGACGAAAAACGGGCCGAGTCCCTTCGCCTTCGCGGTACGGATATAATCCGAACTCATTACTTCAAGCATGCTTGAACGGGTCATCCGGGCAATAACGGCCATCGGAATGGTTCCCAGCGCGATACTTGGCAGCAGCAAATGTTTCGTGACCGTCCACAGCTGATCCCAGCGTCCGGCAATCATCGTATCCAACACATACAAACCCGTAATGGCTTCAATCGGATCACGCGCATTCATCCTGCCGATGGACGGCAGCCAGTGTAGTTTGTTTGCAAACAGCCACTGTTCCATCAACCCAAGCCAGAAGATCGGCATCGACACACCAACCAATGCAATGACCATGCAGCAGTAATCAAACCACGAGTTATGTTTCCACGCACTGACGATCCCGGCATTCACGCCAATAATAATCGCAAACAGCATACTCGCCATCGTTAATTCGAGGGTCGCTGTCAGATAGGGCACAATTTCCTGGGCAATGGGAACCTTGGTGCGGATGGATGTGCCCAGATCTCCCTTAAACAGATCGCCTAGATAAGCGAAATACTGTTGAAACCATGGCTTGTCCAGTCCGAGCTGGTCACGCAAAGCTTGCTTGGATTGTTCAGTTGCCTTTTGCCCAAGTATGGTCTCGGCCGGATCACCCGGAATGGCGTGGATAATGGAAAAGACGATCAGGGTCATGCCCAGCAGCACGGGCAGTAACACGAGTACACGTTTGACAATGTAACTGTTCACTCCTCATTCACCTGCCTTTAACGTATAAAAAGCGCTGGCAGACATGCATGCTTTAGATCGTTACATCCTGATGTGGGTTCTGCCAAGCATTGCGTGTGCACCAGCGCTTTGAATTAATGGATCATTATAATACTAAGTTCAGCTCTATATGAGTTATTCAAAGAAGGCATTGGCATAGGATTCGCTGCCCAGTGGAGAAGGTACGAAGCCCTTCAGGTTTGCTTTACCAGCCAAAATAGGTGTGGTATGCACAAGTGGAATCCATGGCGCATCTTCTTTAATAATCACTTGAGCCTGCTTGTACAGATCTGCACGCTTGTCCTGATCCGTTTCTTTCTGTGCACTCGTCAGCAACGTATGCAATTCCTCGTTTACATAGAAGCTGCGGTTGTTGCCCGGGATTGCATCCTTATCGAGCAGCGTGTACAGGAAGTTATCAGGGTCACCGTTATCTCCGGTCCAGCCGAGCATATAAATGTCGTCTTTTTCCCCGGCTTTGGCATCATCCAGATACGTTGCCCACTCCGGCGATTCGATGTTGACGGTCACTCCGATTTTCTCAAAATCAGCCTGGATCGCTTCGGCAACCTTCTTGCCGTCAGGCATATACGGCCGGGATACCGGCATGGCATAGAACGTTACCGGGTCAGGCAATCCGTCAGGGTAGCCAGCTTCGGCAAGTAATGCTTTTGCTTTTTCCAGATCATAAGCATAATCCTCAATACTGTCGTTATACCCCCAAAGCGTTGGCGGCATCGGGTTCACCGCTGGCTGCGCTTGTCCCGCAAAGAAAGCATCAATAATGCCCTGCTTGTTTACCGCATGGTTGAGGGCTTGTCTTACTTTTACGTTATCAAACGGTTTTTTCTTGAAGTTAAAGCCAATATACGCCACGTTAAATGGTGGACGTTCGATCTTTTGCAGCTCGCTATTCCCCTCAAGAATGGACAGATCATCCGGGTTCAGGTCTTCCATGATATCAATCTCACCGTTTTGCAGCGCATTGAAGCGAGCCGTGTTATCCGGAATGGAACGCACGATCACTTTGTTCAGCTTCGGCAGTCCCTCTTTCCAATAAGTCGGATTCTTCTCCAAGGTGATAGAGTCGTTGCGCTTCCATTCTTTGAATACGAATGGGCCTGTGCCTACCGGCTCGCTCTTGAAATTCTCCTTTTTCTCCTGAATCGCGGTTGGGCTTGCAATGCCAAATGGCGTCATCGCAATGTTTTGCAGGAAAGGCGCTTGTGGTTGGTTCAGGGTGAACTCGACCGTTGTCTCGTCAATCGCCTTTACTTCCTTGATCACTCGTGCATCTTCTGGACCAAACATGGAATCGTAATAATCAAAGGAATCTCCCTCGAATTTATATTCACTGGCCGGATCACTCCATCGGTTGAAGTTGAACACCACAGCCTCTGCATTGAAGTCGGTACCATCATGGAATTTTACGCCGGACTTCAGCTTAAAGTCATACTTGAGTCCATCCGCGGAAATCTCCCAGCTCTCAGCCAGTCCAGGAACAATCTCAGTTCCACCTTCTTTGTAATCCAGCAATGAGTCGAATACCTGATGTCCAATCTTCAGCGACTCCCCATCTGTAACGATTGCCGGGTCCAGTGCCACGGAATCTCCGCCGCGTCCCATAATCATCGTATCCTGTGCAGCCACTTCTGCCGGAGGCTCACTACCTTCCGCCGGAGCAGGGGAATTGCCCGTACCCTCGTTACTGGCGCTGGAGCAGCCCGATAGAATCAACACTGTGCTCATGGCCATGACCATGACCCCGGATAACCACTTTTTTCTCATTCGCATACGTACAACACCCTTCCCTGTCTCATAATGTGTGTGATACTGGCGTGAAAAAACTCCAATGATTACAATCGATCGGTTTGGTGCTTTGTATCATTTGAAAGGCTTTAGATGCCTGCGATACCTGAGATGTAATATTAAATGAGATGGGCCATGTATGTGAAATGTAAAACGGAATGTAACCGTACACATTTGGTTAGTATTGATGGAACACGTTATCGGTGATGGAAACTGTATCGGTTGTTGCGCAATAATTGAACTTAGGTCAATAAGCAACAGCAGAATGGTATTAGCTTGGTAGCGGTCGAATAAGGCTGATTTAGAGAGAACAATAGTGTTATGTCGTATAAAGTTTTGGCTTAGGATTTGATTTGGAGTTAGATCTTCATGGCTTAATGGTCATTGGCAAAAATCTAATGGTGGAGAAGCTGGAACACAGAGTAAGTTAAACAGGATTTGAGTAGTGGTTTCTTAAGCAGGTTGGATTAGATTGTGTCATAACGTTGTGAGATTAATCTAGAGATGTTAGATTTTACAACAGGGAGACACTACCATAACTTTTCATGTTAAAGTCTTGTCATGATGAAGAGGATTGTGTAAATAAACAGTGGTGAAAATCGATTTCGTGTAACTTACTTTACATCACATTCATCAATTAGACAAGGGATTTACGGACATAAGTCTTCAACTTTATTATATATGTTAATATCATTTACATAAAACACAAAAAAGGGACACCTTTCGACAAAATGCGTCGTGTGTCCCTTGTTGTGTTCTCTCATTTTATAACCGGGTCCAACTTAAATTTTAGTGATGTCAGCTTATTTTTTGAATAAACCTCTGCGGTACATGACCGTGATAAAACGGTAAAAATCATAACTCGCACCATTTTCGATGCTAAACAGCGGATTTTTGGTGTCATACGCCAGCGCTGCGTCCACGGCCGCTTTGGCCCAGACTGGAACTTCCATCTGCTGGCGCGCCTGCAGTTTATCGACCTGGGATTTGAGCGCATCAAACGCTGCTTTCTCTTCGGCTGTCATCGGTTCGCCCCCTTTCGGTGGTTCGGTTGGATTCGTGGGATTGGTCGGTTCGGATGGCTCTGGTGGCTTTGGTGTTGTTGTTGCATATTTTGCTTTCAATTCCGCTGCCGATCCTTGGAATTCATTCATATCCACGTTACCGCTGATCCCGTTCACCTTGCCCGAGTCCGTATACTGCCAGAACGTCCAACGTTTCCAGGCCGACTGGTCTTCCGGTACACGTGTGTTGCTGTAACGCGCAACCCATAGATCGTATGAGCTGAGTGATGTGTCAAAATTCCCGGCAAATGAATTGCCTGTGTATATGATCGGTTTTACACCCGTTAGACGTAGCAGTTCCGTTAAAAAAGCTTTGGCTACCGTGTTGATCTGAGCTTTGCTCAGGTTACCCGGGTTATTCTCGTAGTCCATGACAGGAGGTAATTGCAGCGTCTTGGCGCCTCCTACTTTTTGCAGTGTCGTGGCATAATGCGTAGCTTCAACCTTGGCACCATCCGTAGTCGTTGCGCGGAAGAAGTGGTATGTTCCGACCAGCATGCCCGCCGCCAGTGCGCCAGTTACATTTTTCTGAAAATTCGGATCGGTATATGTCTGCCCTTCGGTGGCCTTGATGAACACAAATGTCATGCCGCTTGCCTTCACTTTGGCCCAATCGATGTTGCCCTGATACCGGGAGACGTCAATGCCCTGCGTGTTGCCTGAGCTTCTGGTTTGCATGTTTCTCACACCCTTTATGCGGCAAATGCCGTTTGTATATAGTTAATGCTTGGGGGTCAGGGGTTGCTTGTGTGCATGTCCTGATTGTTGGTAAAAGGTAAGTTCGGATTGCTGTGGGTTATGTCGTTAGTGCTGTTGGGTTTCCATCAACTCACTAAGGAAAAAATACCGAGTCGGTACGTGACCGTTCCAGATACGGATGGTTCTTCCGATCACTGTTGTCTCCAAATTTTCTTGATTCATTTTTCTTAAAGGTTAGAAATTCGGAGACAAAGGCGACCGCTACCGCTTCTTCAGAATCGATTCCGTCTCCTTCACTACTTATAGCTAATGGATCGGACTTTCGATTCGAATATTGCTCTATCTCTTGCTACTGGGCACTATTTGAATGAATGCTAAGTCCTTACTTCGTTTCATCTCTGGTCTGTTGATCAGCGTCCTTATGATCTGACTGTAAAAAAGGTTCTTTGGAATCAGGAGTATAGTTACCGGGAATGCCCCCGTCTCCTCCCTTACCCTTGAGCACTTCAATAGCCTGCCGGATCGCAGGCGGAATCGGTGCGCCCAATTTACCCCCATTTTCAATAATGGACAACAACTCATTCGCGATATAAAAAAAGGCGACCGCATCCCTGAACAAATGTCCGTCTCCCAGAACACCGTCCACTAGATGTGCCACCGATACCATTGCAAAAATAAATACCTTTCGCGCGATGCCAAACATGCCGACATTACTCTCCAGCTTGCCAGTCATCCCCGCCGCCGCGATTCCTGTCAGGTAGTCGAGGATAACGAATACGAGCAGTACGCCGAGCAAGCCTGACCAGCCTCCAAAGAAGTAGGTTACTGAGCTGGTTATTAGAGCAAGGAGCCATTTCCATAGGGTTTCCTGTTGCATGGTTTCACCCCCTCAGATACTTAATTAAGTAAAAAAGAAATCTATTTAATTAAATTCGAGATTATATCCTCTAGTTTTTTTATACGTTCTTCAGGTGATTCATTTTTAAACTTATTTACAAAATTACTCTCGTTTAATGGAATTTTGTCTCCAATAATAATTTCCTTATCTGTAACTATGAAATCTATATTCTCTTCTTCGGTACTTAACCATACTAATGTCTCAAATTCACCTATAACTTCATTTGTAGTTATTTGTTGAATATTTTTTATAATCAAACTGACTTCCCTTGAATTAATCTCAAAAAAGTATGCGTTCATTCTTTGTACCTCCTTATTGGAATAATTGAGCTCCTCCTGATTTGGTTATTGAACCTCCTCCTACTGAGTAATTATTAAGCATAAGTATGGATGAAGTTAGCCTTCCTCCGTAAGTGTTATTGGCACCTGTAATGTTATCAAAAACAGCGACGCATCCATCAGATAGATCAAAACACATAGACTGATTTGAAATTTTACAACTACTAGCATATAGACCTTGTATTCTTACAGCCCACAGTATACCAAATCCGGCAGTCGTTTTATTCACATAAAAAAATCTTAATTTACTGCAATTTTGAGCATATATACCATACAAGTTAGTGTTTACTATTTCTAATGGAACTTCATAATTTCCGTTAATAAGTATCTCAGCACTACAGTCATCTATACTGAAGTAACCTTCTAATCTAATTCTTGGGTCAAATACAAAATATAATGGTGCACCATGAAATTCTTTTACTGTAATTTTTTCAGTGAAAGTTTCACTATTAGAAGTAGAACTGTTCTCAACTCTAATAGTTCTTACTCCTGCATTAAACTTTTTTAAAAAGTCTACTGCTGCCTGAATAGTAGAGAATTGAGAAGTTGATGTTCCTTTACCTACACGAACTACGACTTCACCACCTCTTAAATCTGCATCTTTTGATAATTCTTTTAATATGAATGTATTAATTGCATTTATAAATACGACCTCATATACCACACCAACATCAATATAATTATTTGGCAGAATATAAGTTTTAAATTGTTCAGCTCTAAGGTGATAATTATTCCCATTAATTTGAAGATATGTCGGACTATTCACGACTGAATTAGTAGTATTAAATTGAACCTTAAATGAGAATCCATTGGCAACAGTAGGTGCAACATTAAAATTACAGACAAAGATATTATTGGAGGAACGCACAGCTGCAGAGAATAAATTAAGTGATTTCGAAACCTGATTAATTTGAGTATCTGTATAAGTTTTAGCGTTTAAAGTTGCTTGTACAGATGCCGCCACCCTCGCATCCCTAACCGCCTTCTCCGTAGCAGCTACATCTTCACGGGTCCCATCAACTGCATTGGACAGTTGGACGATACCCTTATCTGTTAAGGATGCATCATTAATAATGATTTCCTCGACTCTCTGATCGGTATATACTTTTACCTCTTCAATATCATCCCTTGTAGGTACTTTTTTCCATGGACCCCATCCGACATAGTAGTTCCTTTGAAAAACTTGTAGGTTACTCGGTTCAAAGGTGGTTAGAGTTTGGACCACACCAGCATGTTTTTCTACTGTCAAATGAAAAGCTACTCCTACTGGGGAATTAGCTAAAGTTCCTACTGTGGCATTCGTTGGGCAATAATATTCCCCTTCTGTAATATAGCTATCAAGATCAGATTCCGCAGTTATAAGGATGGATTCACGTGTCGCCACGCCTGCATCAATCTTTTCAAAAATCCCGTTAATACTCTCCCGGGTCACATTCTCGTTCCCCAAGGGAAGAGGCAATTTCAGTCGATCTGTTTCTTTTGGCATTACGCCCACACCTCCAGTTCATTCCACGTCAAAGACGCGGCATCAAGTTCGTCCCATGTCATCTGTTTGTCGTCCAGATCATCCCAGACCAGATAGCGATATGCATATTCCACGGCCATGTGGGCCGGTTTCAGTTCATCAATTGCACGTTTGAGATCATCGATATTGGGCGGAATGCCCATCGTATCCACAAAGCTCACCGTAAAGCTCCACGCTTCCGGCTGAAAGGTTACATCCACCTTGCCTCCAGCGTACGCCTCAGCCACATTCGCCACCAGTCTCCCCGAAAACTTTCCGGCACCCCGCAGCTTCGACTCGACCACGGCACGCCGCTGGTCTACAGGTTTGAGACGATCCGTCTCAATACCAAGCTCCTGCTCCCAGAAATCCAAGCCCCACGTCGCCGTACGGACAAAAAACTGATCCAACGTCTCATCCAGCGCCTGATACAGCAGATCCATTTCGGTTCCTTTGGACTGCATATCGGCCTGCATGACGCGTGAAGTCTCATAATAACTCGGCAAATACGAGAACAATTCCCGCCCTTTTTCACTCGTCAGTCCAACATTTACAACAGAAGGAGCACTCATGCTCTGTCCCCTCCCTTCCTTTCACATCAACGTAAACACCTTCGCTCAAATGCTTCATTCCCGAGTGGCGTACCGCAACACCCAAGCACTCTTCTTGCCCGCTACTTGCTTCATTTCCAGCTGAACCGGATGCCGCATAGTCAGAACATTCCCGATGTCCCACACTACCGCTGCCTCCAAATATGCGCTTTGTATCCACCATCTGCACCAGACTACTCATGCACATCCACCGTCCCCAGCACCGCCACCTGACTCGCGCTCATCTCGATATTTTGGTCGCTCACACCGTTCACGGTCAGCTCCGAATAGTCGATAATCGGCGGAATGTCGAGCAGGATTGCGGCAATACGGGTGTAGCGCACAAGTGGATCGGCAAAAGCCAACTGTTTCAGATACGCAGTCACCCCGCGTTCGATCAATGCCCGCACATCGGACAATGTCGCATCACTCGCCAGTGTCAGCTTCACCTGAATGTTCATCGGTACTTCTTCTGCTGGCATAACCGTCACCACAGGACCAGCCGGGGCAACACCTTCACCTTGTCCATCCTGCGTCGGGTCCACGTATTTCTGCACAGCCGCCACCAGATCGCTACCCGCGGCACGTTTGTCCGTATCCAGCAGATACAATCCCACCGTGCCCGGCCCCTGCCATAAAGGAATTACACGGGTTGCGCCAACACCTGGCACTTCGCTGGCCCATTGCACATATTGCGACTTGTTTCCGTTTGTCCCCTGATTGCGGACTTTGGCATAAAAGCGCTCCAGCAGCGCGGTATCTGTCTCGATATCCGCACCGCCTTTGATCACCTCCACGTTGGTTACAGAGGTAACGCCACTCACTGGTGTGGACAGCACGGTCACGGTGCCCGCAGGTACATTACTTTCTTTTCCAGCAACGAGCGCCCGCACACCAACACTACCCAGACCATCTACTCCCAACTCCACACGACCAACCGTTTCATATTCGAGCGAAGCCTCACCGGAAATTTCATCTGCCAAAGTAGCCACAACCGTGCCCGCAGGCACCACTTTCCCCGGCGTACCAGCAAACTTCACCGTACCTTGTGCCACTACAGCAGCCCGCCGCGTAATACCATGCTCTCCCGCCCGCAGATCCAGCTCTTCCGAACGGAAATTCGGATCGCTGCTCGCCGCAGTACTCGCAAACCCGCGTCGCAGTAATTCCTGCGCCCACAACGCCGCCTCAGACAGCATAAACGCAACCGGAGCCTCCGCATCCCACAGAAAAGACCCTTCCGACTTGTCCAGATCCGCGGGCAGACGATCCAGCAACCGCTGCATAATCTGTTCCTCCGTCTGGTCTTCCAAATAACGCGGAATCTCAGCCATCCCGTCAGATCACCTCACTTTCCAAAATAAACATCTCTTCCTGCACACTCGCCACCCGGCACGAGAACATGCACTGCTCCCGATTCCAATCAAACGTAAACTGGTCTACCGAATCCGTGCGTGGATCAGCCAGCAGCGTCTCCGTAACCATCCGGGTAATCTCACTTTCCATCACGCCCCGGCTGTCCCCCTGACCGACCAACTCGTCCAGCTCCGAACCGTAGTTTCGAGAGTAAATCACATGCCTGTACCGCGGCGTCTTCACTGCCTTGATGCACCATTGCACCCAGGCTTCATGCGCACCTGCCGCAGCGACTTTGCCACTTGGGGTCAGCACAAAATCCCCCGCATCGTAATCGAATCGCCAGCCCCGTCCAAATCGCACCTCTTCCGAAGCCGCACCCGACAGATCCTCCTCATCTCCCCATACCACACCCGTTTCCGGGAACAAACTAGGCATTCGCACTCACCACCTTACAGAGCACTACAATGTCGTTACCACCATTCACCCGCATCGCCAGCACCCGATCTCCCGCTTTCAGCCCTTTTCCAAGAGACCACACCGCTTCTTCCACTTCCCCTTTTTGCAAAAGAAACCGTCCCGTGCCCGTCGTTCCGCCGTTTGCTACGTCAGGTATACCGGAAATCGCGCCAGCAGCCTCGCGCTCCGGCAGTCCAAGCGTGCCCGGCAGCTCGGCCACGAGAAAGTCCTGCACTTCGTGCTTGAAATCATCCAGCTTCACGCCGGATGAAGTCATCGTACCCAGCACCGCGCCCATGCCGCTCACGGCCTGACGGGTATGCGTGCTCATTGCACCCCGCATGACCTCGGCAAAATGCCCATACGGATCATCTTTATTCAAGGTAAAACCTCCTCTTCACCATCTCGACCGTGCCCAGCTCCAATGTCATCGTTCCAGGTCCAGCGGACAGATCACGGCTGACCGACATGACGATCAGTTTCAGCCCTTTGAGCATCACCGCGTCTCCGGCACGAATCGTATTCACATCCGGTGCAGATATCGTAAAGGTCTCCTGAATACCCGTCAGACGGCTTTTCGCCAGCTTCTTGGCGGCGGTCGCTGTTTTGACCTGATCGTCCTCGATCAGCTTTTGCAGCGTGCCAAGTTCGGCTACGCCATCCTGCTCAATCGCGAGCACTTTGGAAGGAACCTCTTTACCACTCGTAGACTCCGAGGCTGCCATCACTTTAACTTTCGTAACGGCGCCTTCGAGTGTTCGCATCTGAGTCAGATCGATCAGCCGATCCAGTTCGTGCACCTTTGCATTACTGCCCACTTTGAACAGCTGCAACCCACCCGGCGTCATCCGCGGATGATACATGTCCCCACCGGACTTCACCGTTTCCTTCAGATCGGCAAACATCATCGAAAAAATCGTCTGCGACCGATACACCGCTTTGCTCAGCTTCGTTTTGGTATCTGGCAGCGCGGCGTATGGAATCTTCCATTCCTTGGCGTACGTTTTGAGCCGCTGCGTGGCAGTCTGGTCTTTGGGCAGCAGGAACTCATCCTCCGATTTTTCCAGATAAATCATTCGGTCGTACACCGTGAGAGACAACCGCTTGGTGCCGCTATTCGAGCTTTCCACTTCCCAGATGACCGCAGGATGCAGCAAGTAGACCATTGATTTTTCACCAAAAGGAATCCCGCTGATCCGCACCGACATCCCCGGTGAGATCGCAGGCAGACCCGAAGACGCAGACACCGCCAGCCGGATGTTCGCCTGATAGGCAATCTGGTCCAGCGAGTCCTTCAACGTAATCGTCTCCACCAGCTTGGTGATGTCATATTTGTCGTCCACAATGACCTTGTAGGTCATGGCATCACCAGCTTTTGCCCTGCCTTGATTCGGTTCGGATCACTACCGATGGTCTTCACATTGAGCTTGTAAATCTCGTTCCATTTGGAACTGCTGCCCAGCTCAAGCTTGGCTATTTTGGACAGGGAATCGCCGGATTTCACGGTGTAGGTCTTGCTGCTCGTTTTCAGATCGGTACGAGAGCCCGACTTGCTCGCAGATGTTGAACCGCCAACCTTCTCCACTTTGGAATCCCGCCACGTGCGCAGCGTAATGTCAAAGTAAATATCCCCGCTCTCACCGCCCCGGAAGGTCGTATTGTGAGAGATCAGATACACGGGCACGTTCACCCCCGTGTTGGTAATGATGAAGCGCAGCGGCTTTTTCGATACCAGAAACGTATTCAGCATATTCATCGCTACACGCGGATCAGGCAAAGGCTCGTACATGCAGTAGGACGCATCATATTCTTTGGGAAAAAAAGAAGAGAAGGTGATCTCCTTCACCTTCTCCCCCTGAGCAAAATCAAACTCGCCATACTCCAGCATATTAATCGTTTCGTATCCCTTGGATCGGGAGATCGTCAGTTCTTCCGGTTTCACCGGAAATTGAAACTTCGTTTTCCCATCGATCAGGGTAAATTCCATTTTGACACCTTCCACGTTATCTTTAAATACAGTCATGACAGGCCTCCTTTCTGCTTAGGCCATAATCGTTTTGCGATTTTCCATCGCACGGCGCACTTCGCCTGCAAATCTCATTCCAACCTGATGTGAAATCGCATCGTAGTCGATAACATTCTCCCGGACAGTAACCTGGACAGCACCTTGTGGTACGTTGACGGTGATCTGATTGGTCGTCTCGGTTTTAAAATCCTTCAGGTAACCGGACAGACTGCTCATCTGGTCTTCGGATATTTGTACCGTCATCGTAGATGATTTGCCATTGGCATTCGTTTGAGATCCGTTACCGAGAGCCATGGCTTGTGTCTGCATCACACTTGTTCCCATAAAACCAGCAGATGTAGACTGACCGACCTTATTTTTCATATATGCTGCTGGACCCGTCATTGTCAGTGCCGGTGGAATATAGACAGGTGGCATCTGCGGCCCTGTTGCCACTTGCAACGGTGAAGCCACCGATGCCGCCGATACGGTCTTGTCCTCCTTCTTCGAACCAAAACCAAAGAAACTGGATATGCCATCGGTGATGTTCTTCGTTTTCTCAGAGACGTAATCCGCTGCACCCGACAATGCGTTACCCACACCCTCGGTAGCGTTGGACATAAATTTCCCAATATCCTTGGATTTGTCCCCGATCCATCCGCCTGCTGCACTGCCAGCCCAACCGCCGACTGCTCCCCCAACCCAAGTTCCAATTCCCGGCAAAAGGACACTGCCGATGGCGCTACCAATCGCCGTACCTGCTGTTCCACCAATCATGGAACCGACAGCTCGACCGCGTTCTTCGGGAGGTACGGTTGCAACGTTCGCCACATCAGCGAGCATGCTGATTGGTCCGAGCAATTTCCCAGCTCCCTTAGCAAGTCCGCCGCTCAGTTTGCCGAACATGCCATTGCCTGAGAATAGCTTGGACATTGATGAACTAGAGGGTTGATTGGCGCTAAGGCCAAGCCGGTTCGGATTCATTTTTTGATCAAAATCAACTCTGAGCTTTTTTGCTTCTGCTGGAGAGACGTTGGTGATGATTTTTTTTGCGGGATTGGAAGCTGGTGATGCTACAGTTCCAGTTGCACGTTCTTGATAGGATCTGGAACCGCTCTTGTAAGAACCTTTTTTACTACTTTCTGAAGTTGCAACACTTTTAGTGCTGCCGCCACCTGAATTTTTTGCTTTGCTACCTTTCGCTCCACCTCTTGAGAGTCTTCCCAACAAACTTCCACCCGAACAGCAGCAGCATTGGGAGACAGAGCCGGAACTCCCCTTGGATGTTCCAAATAAATTTTTTAATTTGCCAATCAAGTCTGTCGCATTATTTAGCGGATCAAGAAAATCATTAGTTTTCTGTGCCATTTCGCGAATCCAACTAATCTCTTCTTCTTTCGCTGTGTTGTTGACCGTATTATTGTTGCTCCCAATGTTCAATGCCAACGAAGGCCCACTCGCCGGATTCATCTTGCCCATTGCCACTTCAACCTTCTGCCGAACCTCTACCGACACCGTACCCGAAGCCGTAACCATCTGGTTCCTAAAACTGTTCAGTTTAGCCAAAGCACGATCCAAAGCCGGGCTTAACCGATCATCCAATCCAATCTTGGGCGTAATTCGCAGCCTGCTAATTCGCACAGCCATACTATATATACTTTCCAGCCTTCGTCCGGTCGTTCTCAATTCATTGTTCACCTTGATCAGACTCTGATAGCGAACTCTGCCCAGCCGTTCCGTAGAACGCTGGATCTGATCCAGATAACGGATAGTTGTTCGCATTTCCGCATTGGATTTGGATAAACCCGCAATCATTTCTGCCATTTCTTTCACCCCCTGTCCGATTTAGTTATCGATTCATTTGCGAGGTGATCGCCGCCATCTCCTCTTCCGAGAAAGCAATTAACAGCGAGCGTTCCCCGCGTGGCAAAGACCAGAACTCTCCGGGCCGTAGATGATGACGGACCCACATGTGATACAGGAACGTGGTCATCCCGCCGGAGTGAATCAGTTTTTTAGGTCTTCAATCTCCACACCGAAGCCGGACAGCTCCAGCACTTTGTCGCCAACGGCATCCAGTTCACCCGCGAGCAGCATGCGGCGAACTGCTTGTTCCCCACCGGACAGCTTCATGCGTCCGGTAATACGGTTGTCTCCCCAACCGGACAGTTCCAGGCCGCGAACATTCATTTTCACCGTCGCTTCGGAGATCAGCAGCGCATTAAACGTTTCTGTATCCACCTTTTCCTCGGTGCGGCCTTTGACCGTTTTGCGAATCGTACAGCGTTCGCGGATCTGATCCACTTTCGAGGATGTCAATCCACGCAGAGTCAGCAACAGATCTAAACGTTGAATGCGTACATTCTCTTCCGGCAAACGTTCTGCTGCTTCAAACAACTGATCCAAAATTTGTTCTTCAGACATATTCTCATTCATACTCATGGGGTGCGATCTCCTTCTCATTTCACAATGGGGTTAATACATCTCAATATTCAGGGACAACAAAGAGACCGAGAATTCCTCGGCCTGCATATGTATCCCACTTCTGTTAAATCTCAATGCCCATACGATCAGACAAGCTTTGTTACAAGGTCTTTCTGAAGTTCGAAGTCATTCCATCCTTAGCTCGCAACAATCGGATTCAACAATTCAAATCCTTCAAATGTAAAACCTGTTTCCTCCGGTACTTCCTCACCCGCTGTCCAGTTGGCGAGCTGGATTTTATCCACCATGCACCCTTTCAGCAAGACACTCTCATGTCCATAAGACTCGGGATCGTCCACCTTCGAGATAATCTGGAACTTGGTAAAGCCGCGCTGGATCATGTCCGAAGTGACTTTGTATCCTGTCATGGTACCTGTTCCTTTTTTTGCACCATTCTTGTGTACTTTCCAATCGTTGCCGACCAGATTCAGTTCACGCTTCTCGATTTCAACGCTGGCCTCCAGCTTATTAATATTCGTCTGCCACACACCATCGATATGCAGCTGACCATGGGTACCGAGAATTACTCTTGACGCATCCAACATGACAATTCCTCCTTGAGATTAGAAAATATCGTATATACCATCCGTTCAACGAACAGTAGTTTCTTTTAAAACACCATTTTCTTCTACACTACTTATTGCACGTAAAACGTTCCAAACAACTGTTCCATCACATCGGTCAGCTTCACATTCCATTGCAGGAATACTTCATCCGCCTCCGGCTTGAGAATTGGTGCAGCACCATAATACGCCGGGTCGAGAATGACATCGTATCCCTCAGCCTCAATGACATTGCTCTGTGCGAGCAGCGCCAGATAAGCCTTCATTGCACCGATCAGCGCCTGACGCCCCTCTTCCGTGTTGTTCACTTTGCCGATATACGTATCTTCCGCGGAACGCTGCAAATCCGTATTAATCGCATCCATGACACGAATGGAACGGATTTTTTTCCAGGCATTATTCTGTCCTGCGGCAGGGGTCACGAGTGTATTCACACCGCGAAGCGCCTTCACCTGACGGCCATCATGGAAGAAAATAAATACACCATTCTGTACCGCCTGCTCCTGTTCTGCACGTGTCCAGCGACGCGTCACGTCATCGAACGGAGATGGTGCGTATGTTGTGGATTCATTCAAACGTTGTCCGGCGATCAGACCCGCGACATAAGCAGACGTTTCCGCCGAACTGTAGAACGCATCTCCCAGACGCACACCCGTACCAACATTGATTACCCCTTCGTGATTCAACGTAAGTGAACGTGCAGAAGCCTTCTGTGCAGCTGTTGCGGAAGTATCATCCGCCGTGGTGCCGCCGAATACAGCCATCACAGGTTTACCCTCACTGCGTACACGTTTGACCCAAGCCGCAAAGCTCGCCAGCAAAGGTGCATCCGCCGCATGATCCAGTGCCAACACGTCAAATTGCTCGCCTTCCAACGCGCCCTGCACAGCGATATACTCTGCATTGGTCAGACCATCGTTGCCACTTGCGCCACCTTTGAACGCCGCACCTGCAACGGTTGCAACAACACCTGTACCATCGCCAATCGCCTGAGCGTTAATCCAAATGTTGCTTTCATCCGCATTGATCTCTTTCGCCAGCGACGCTGCCGAAATATCCGCAGTCAGGAGCGCGTACAGCATGCGGTTGCCTTCAAACAGGCGAACTTCATGCTTCGTATTATCGATTACACCCGGCTGAATCGTGACGTAGAATCCGTTACCCCGGTCACCCGGATACTTCGCGTCCAGCTGCAGAACGGCTGCATCACTGTTGTCTTTCAGCGTAAGCGTGGCTGCTTTTGCTGTTGCTCCGGCCACCCGATAAGCGAGCAGCTTTTTCGGTCCACCCAGCAGGGCGAGCTTCAAGGAAGTATAAGCTGTCCCGTTATCCAGAGCATGTGCCGAGAAAATACGTTCAATTGCAGCTTCACTGCCGACTTCTACAAAAGTACCCACCGGACCCCAGTTTGCCTTAATCGGCACAACCACCGTTCCGCGATTACCCGCCTGAATGGCCGAAGAAGACGCCGCCTGAAAATTCATATATAAGCCCGGAAGTACCGGACGGTTCGTTTGCTCCCAAGTTCCGCCTGCCATTATCCCTTCACCTTCGCTTTCATAAATTGGTTGATGCGTTCCTTCGCTTCTTCGATGGAAAACGTCTCTTGCGCTGCTTCGTACAGCGCACCGTACAGCACCTCTGCCTTAACGGCAAAGAGGGCTTCAGCATGATTCATCAGCTCGGCCCGCGTATATTGCGGGGCTGCCTGTTTGCTTTTTTTCACTGAGCTTGCCATGGCCTTCTCACCTCATTGTTTGACTATGATTTTGCAAAACGATAATCTCACGCTATGATTTCCGAGCTACGATCTTGAAGCATGAAGCTATGATTTTGAATTATGAATTTTTGATCCTATGAACCTACGAATTGATGCTAAAGCTATCATTTCAAAGCTATAATCTGGAACCTGTACTCAGAGTTCCTCTCGACTAACGTTTACTTGATTCCCTTGCTATGGTGAATCTCGCGGATCAATGGTGCATCCGTTCCTGGACGGCGAATTCGTTGCTGCAGCGTCAGACGAATCTGTCCGTTCAAGTAGGCATCTGTCTGCAAGTCAGCAGAAACTTCATCCACTGTCAGATATCGCGTATCGCCTGTATCCGTCAAAGCAATACGGTTCTGCACAGCCAGTTGTTCAACCAGATGTGTTACCGTTTGACGCACATCACCCACATTCGCAGCCAGTACATGTCCAACCCATTGCTTGCGAATCTCCAATGCTGAAGTTCCCGCCGCTGTTGTACTGCATCCCGTCAATCGCCACAATATGGACTGGGTCGAATAATCCCCAGGCCAAACATCCCCATATACGGACCATTCCTGTCCGAGCTGGTTTCGTGTCCAGCCTTGAAGTGCAGCCATCCATGAATCTGTTGTTTCAGTTTGAGCGCGTTCCACTGTTTCTGGAATGTACACCCCAAACCTCAGGCTGCGCGTAACCAGTCCAGAACTGGCGTCCACACGGTCACAATCCGAAGAACCCAAATAAATACAGGTAAATGCCCCGCCCTCTTCATCCTCCAGCCTGACCTGATGCAATCCTTCCATCAGCAATGAGGACCATGCCTCCACTTGTTCAGCGCCTCCATCTTCGGGACGTGCATATGGAGAGATTTTGATGATCCGCCGATACCCCGCCCAAGCAGACTTCGGTACTTCTTCCGCAAAAGCAATCACGGCACAGGGTCCGGTTAACACCTCTCCCGATGCAGGAATATCCTGTACGCGACCGTTCCATGCCGGAACAAGAGCCGCAAGCTTCTGCTTCAACGTTCGCCTGATGGCAGTGCTCATTTTAGCTGCGCTTGCCTGGTTGCTTGATTCACTACTTATAGACACATTCATTTCGCCCCCTTCAGCTGCAAGTTTGCGTTCTGCTCCACATAGTGCAGCGACCATGCAGCAGTGATGCACTCCCCCTTTAACCGATCTATTATTGGAAAAAGGAACTTATCGCCAGTACGTCTATGTACTCGCGGTTATCCATCGGATGCGATAGCTGGACATCATTCACCGCATCAAAAAGACCGGCCCCTTGTGGCCGGTCTTTACATTAGCGTATGTGCTTTCGGTGTGTGTCCTTTGCTATTGATCCGATAATACAATCTTACACCCTTTCCTTCCTAGCGTGGATGGTGATTCGTACGACTTCGGTGCGATTAAGGGTGCATCTGGGGTGGAAAAAAGACGACTCAGTGCGTCTCATACCGTCAACACCTTATTTCAGCGAAACCTTGGGATTCAACGTAATCTCAAACGCACGTCCCCAGATGAAATCGGGATTCGTATATTCCAACAGCGCGCTGCAATACTCCGCATAGACTGCTTCGCCATTACAGATTTGTTTGATCGCCACATTCTCTTGGGCAAAAGCAGGTTTTCCCGCCAGCGTCGCGGTATGGGTCTGCATCAGATCCCGCAGCAACGTTTGCAGATGAGCGTAATCCTCTTCAGAGTTAAACAGTGACATATTCTGATCCGCTAGGGTTGCCACATTGGTGTACAGCGCATGCGCTCTGGAATACGTGCGGATGTCTGCAATCGCTACAGCTTTATAGTAGTAATCTTTCAGGAAACGCTTGAACAACAACGACCCCTGGGCATTCATGGCATCTCGCAACGCGTGGGCATGTGTTTCTGTTGTAATCAGAGCATAACGGGATTGTCCCATGCCCACAGCCATACCGATTTTGTTCCCCGGCGTATTCCATGCGCTGTAACCCAAGACCCGACCCGTATACGAGCTGTTCAGGAGTGCTTCGGCAACATCGACGTTGGCTGGTCCTTTTCCTACAAAATCAATCAAAACCGAAGGAAAACCCTTCTCACCATTGCTCGTCAATTGCGCCACAGCCGCCTGCACCTGATCCAACGCCGTAATGGCAATAATCTCAATGTCCACCCCCGGCTTTTCCCCTGGTTTACCTGGATGGCGATTCGTCATGCGATCCAGCTCAGACGCCATGTCAAACGAAGCCGCTTCATCGGCAGATGTAGCATTCGTCAATTCATTTCCATTTTCCACATCGGAAGTTGTATCCGTTGCCACATCAGGCTCTGGATAAGCGGAATCCGCTACAACCACACCACCTACAATATCCACATGGCGCACCACATTTTTGTGCAGATCCATATATTCGTAGGCATTGATAATCGTTGAACCATGAGGGCCGAAATATTTTACCGCATAACGTGTCTTCGCCCCACCGCGAAGCAATTGATTCGCCATGCGTGCCACTAGAGCGTGACCTAGACCGTCAGCATCCGGGAGAATAATCGCCCGATCCGGATTTTGTCCATCTGTCCCACCAAGCCATTCATTAATTCGTGCTTCCACATAATTGATCTCATTAATCTGAACGCCTTGCGTATTCGCATCGTCGACTCCTACGGCGAGGAAGTCAATATATCCTTTGCGAGCAAGCTGATCCAGAATGTACAGATTCGTTTGGAATTTATGCTGTCTGGTGTTGTAGTACTTTCCTTTATTAAAATATGTCGTTTCCCCATATTCCGTAGACTCTGGAGAAAGGTTGTACCCGTTCACAATGTCCTCGAATGCCGTAAAGGACTGCCGCGGCTGCTGCATCAGTGCACGAGATTCGTTGTATGCATCCAATGCGAGACCATCTGCAAATGAAGTGGTAGCGAGTCGCATAATGGTATCCATCACATACACCGGTTTGCGCGGGTATTTCTTTTTAATGGCTTTAATCACATCGAGCAAACGGGTTGTGTCCTGATCGTAATCAGGATATGTGCCTCCTCCATCCTCACGAAGCTGACGACTGCCAATCAGACCACCATATGCCAGCATATCCGAAGAGATAATGAATCCATCGACTTTGGCAGCATGCTTCAGAATAAAATCATGAATGTTGGACGGTTTACCATACGTAGGCGTAGACGTTCCAAGCAAGGTTGTACCTTCGACCGTTTTCTCGGAATCCAGACGATTTTGAATGTCACCCAGGTGCGGTGTAATGATATGGATACCGGCTGCTTTTCCTTGTACAACAACGTCATCCAGATTCGCTGGACGATCATCCAGTGGAACATACAATACTGTTTTCATATCCTAAAACCTCCTGTTAGATAAGTTAAACTAGAGATGTTACACCTTGTCACTGCGATTGCAGTACCATCTTCCGATCGCTCTTATCCCCAGATTTTTTTGATTCCCTAGTTCTGGTGTAAAATCCGGTGCTAAAGGCGAACACTACGCTTCTTCAGATTGGTTCTGCACTCTCCGTTTTGGTGTAAAAGTTAAATTCAACTTATCATGATATTCAATCTTTATTTAGTACCCGATCAGAGCAAGTGTGCACTCACCGCATAAAAAAACGGCCCCCCAGGCCGGTCTGTACATTAGCGTATGTGCTTATCGGGATGTGTCACTTGCTACTGATCCGATAGTACAATCTTACATGTTTAAATCGGTCGCGCTGACGGTTATCCGTATGAATTACGTCTATTTGTTGTAGCCATCATGGCTGTTAAACGTCGGTTTCTTGCAGAGGCTTCTTCCGGATAATGCAACCAATCCATTCCTGATGCTGTTTATATGATAAAAGTTGCCTTATAAACTTTATTTACAATAAAGGATGGGAACGATCATGAAAAAAAAGCTCTGGTTCTATCTGTGGATCGCTGTCACCAGTTATATGGCTGGCCCTGTTATGTATGCATTGACAATGTACACCTTTTATCAGGAAACAGATGTTGTAACTTCAACACTCATTGGATGGACCACTGCCACATTCTCATCCGTTGGTATCCTGTTTATCCTGGTCACAGTCATTCTGCTTCGAGTGCTCCACATCTATTACTTCTGGTTGCAAACCCTACTACTTGAGTTACTTTTCCTTGTACTCGTCTATATGACCACTGTTCTTCTTGGAGCTGGAAACACGGGACTGCCCATGCTGTCCTTTCCCTTTACACCCGAGGGCATTCCCTTATGGATGTTCTGGGGGAGTATTGCACTTATGAGTTCTTGGGGAATATGGACAGCTCGTCAACCCATCCGAAAATCACCTTACATGTTAGCATCCAAAGTTATTCTAATCCTGTTTATCCTTGAAATTTGGCTCCTTTAAAAAAATAAAGGAGCACTGCCTCCTCAGGCAATGCTCTCTTGAATGTATGTTTCTCACGCAATAATATAGCGGAAGTTTTCCCAGCTTTCCGGAACTGAATTTCCGTTTCTGGCATGATGGTAGAAGCTGAATGGAAATTTGAATACATGACCCCCATGCCAATCGCGGGAACGTCTGTCGGTGAGCCAGTATTCCAGTTCATGGGGCAATGCAACAGAACGTTCTGCACGTATCAATGGCAGTCGATCGACTGGAGATTGCAGCGTTGGCATTTCCTGCTCTACGTCCACATCCCGGCTCAGTCGCAAAGCCTTGATCATCTTCAGGAATGGTGGAATGCCCTTGTGGAACAAGGTCGGATAATCCAGTTCATATAATATGTTAAGCGCGTGCCCATAGGTCAGCATATGGCCGATCAGATCATGATGCGCTTCCGCGTGATAGATCGTGCGGAACGCTCCAAGCTCATCCAGAATTAGACGGGACAATTGTTCAGGACTTTCAACTTCAGGAAATCCGTCTGCCTCATCTACTTTTAAGCCGCGAATTTCTTTCACAGTCGTGTTCATCCAGGATCTACCTGGAATGGTTCGTTCAAAAGAATCAATAAGTGCAACCAGCTGATTCAAGTCGTGCTCCGTGCCCCAACCATCCAGTTCCCGAATGGCTTTCAGGCTGAGGGCACCGTAGATGGCCTGATGGCCAACCCAGTGCAGCTCTCCGATCGTTCGATCCAATGCCGCCGTAATAAGCGCTTCGGCCTCTTCCCTTGGCAATACATCTCCCTTCTGGGAGGTTAAGCCCTCGTTCAATCCATGCTGGCGAAGCATCGCTTTCGCCTCAGCTGTAACACTGCCCGCCGCAAGGGCAGTGAGACGATTTTCACGCACCCAAAAATAAGCCGCAATAGCTCCCGCCCCATAATGGGCGTGCCACAAATCTCCTGTACGCTCCCGACTGGACACCATAATATCCAGCCCTTCTTCCAACAAACGTCGATCCAACATGCCACCACCCTTCATCGATGCGAATCCTGATACACAAACAACCAGCGAAGGTTATTTTAGCAAAACACTTCTTTTAAAGCGTTTACTTCTATAAGATGATGCAAATGGTGCACATATGACCGTTTTGCCTGCTGTTCCGCGCATTTTAGCCGATTCGAAGTCTCCCAACATCACGAATGGACACTTCAAATGCATACATCTGTGCCTGTTGCTCCGAAAAGAACCAGACACGTTCCTTCTTCACCACAATAAACAGTCCGTTCACATCCCCTACAGGGGCAAAGGTATCACTAGCCTCACCCCATCGCTTCAACCCCATCTGCTCAAGTTCATCCACCGTGGAAAGCACATCTTCCGTAACTAATCCCACCTCACACACCTGCAGCAGATCCTTCTCCGAAAAGGGGCGGTCACTCTCGTTATGAACGGTATGATGAGCAATCAGCTCCAGAATGTTACCGACAGGATCTTCGAAATAGAGCGAATTCGAATTCCAACTGGTTGAATAAGTCTCATCCTTACCTTCATATACGCTCAGACGAACACGTGCCTCTGCCCAGGCTTTGGCCTCCTGAAAACGATTTGTTGGAATCATCCAGGCAACATGATAAAAAGGTTCCTGCTCCATTCCACTCTCAGCGAATATCATCTTCGTCAAACCGACTCGAATCGTAAAAGAATGCTCGGACTCCTCCAGCAACTCCAATCCCAGAGTATCCACATAAAATGATTTGATGTCTTCCAGTCGTGCTGTATATAATTTGACTTCTTCAAAAATCATGCCGTGTCCTCCTTCACCCGACCGTGCATCTTCTCCCACTCACTCCATGGCACCATGCCGAGTTCCGGCTTTGCTTCATCCGGGAGCATCGATATGAATTCCAGAGAATGACCATCCGGATCGGTAAAATACACGGACACCGCAGGCATCCACGCAAAGACATACAACTCGCCAATATCATCGTCCAGAAAGTTACGCGTCTTGATCCCTTTATCCTCCAGGTAAGTGACAGCTTGTTTCATGTCCTCCAACGATACCTGAAAAGCAAAATGCTGCCGCTTCACTTCGGAGGGGTCCTTATGCCACAGTCCGAGCATCGCGTTGCCTTCACCGCCAATCCAGTAAAAGGAGTTTCCACGTTCCTTCTGCCCATAGGCATGACGTAATCCAACAATCTGTTCATAGAAATGATGCGATCTCTCCAAATCCGTTACGTTCAGATGCGTCTCAAATATGCCTTTAATCATGATGAAAACCTCTTTTCTCTCTTTATCTGTGGTTAGCATCCCGCTACTCTACTTCCCTCTCTTAACTCCCGGAGGATTTCCGTACTGAAGTTAACGTCTCGGCAAGGTGCAAAAATGAACCAAGCACGCGTTTGATCCGGTCTTCAATGTCCTGACTGCCTTCAAACTCCTCGTATCCGTCAAACGCTGCTTCAAACCTTCTCCGCTGCGCACCACCAATGGAAATCCACTCCTGCGCGTTAATCCCGTGCAAATTGCGAATGATCGCCTGTAGCTGCAAAAGCGAACTTACCCCCACCGCGCCTCCTGCTGAGCTGATGGACAATACCGGTTTACCACTGAAATGAGCCTGGCTCAGGTGATCCAATGCATTCTTGAGCACACCGCTGATGCTGCCATGATACTCTGGGGTAGACAGAATAATGGCATCTGCCGCGAGCATACGCGTGTTCAAGTCGGCGAGGTTCTGATCATCGTTCTGTTTTTCATCCGGTGCATAGAATGGAAGCGGTCTTTGATACAAATCAAACAGGCTGGCTTCATGTCCCTGACCACTGATTACCTCCACGGCATATTCCCCTAAACGTGTACTGGTTGCATTTTTCCGATTACTGCCTGCCAAAATCAAGATATTCATCTATGTCACTCTCCTACGTTTTAATAGTCGTTCCTACGCTGCGTTATAAATTTCGTTACTCTCATCTTACCGTGCTTCCGTCTCCGAATCGTCAGCAGATAGACTTAACTTGCAGTACAAAAAAACTCAACCTTTGGGTTGAGTTTCTACGACCTTAGTCTGAGATTATCGGAAGATGGATCAGACGACCCAGCCATTTCTTACGGCATGAAGCGCAGCTTGTGTGCGGTCTGCCAGGCCCAATTTGTCCAGAAGATGACTAACATGTGTTTTTACCGTTTTCTCGGTAATGATCAGCTTTATGGCAATCTCTTTATTACTCAATCCTTGTGCGATCAGTCCCAGCACCTCTCGTTCCCGCCGGGTGAGCATGTCCGGTCCGTGAGAAGTTTCTCTCCCTATCCCACCCCGCTCTTGTTCTGTAGGCCGAGTGGGCGTATGGGGATTTGCACGTCCATGTGCTTCATTTATCGGAAGCTCAGACGAAGCCATCACATGCATTAATTGTCCCGCTGCCGCCGGATGAAGTTCTACCTGTCCCGCGTGTACATTGCGGATGGCAACGGCAAGGTCCTCCGGCTCAATATCTTTCAGCAGATATCCCTTCACCCCAGCGCGTACGGCTGGTACGACATGATCCTGATCCGAGAAGGATGTAAGTACGATGATACGGATTCCAGGCAAGATCGAACGAAGCCTTCTCGCCGTCTCGATCCCGTCAAGGACTGGCATATGCAGATCCATTAACACCACATCCGGATGCAGCTGTTCTGCTTGTTCCAGTGCTTCCTGTCCGTTCGACGCTTCTCCGACGACTTCCATATCTGGCTGTGTGGACAAAAAAACGTGCAACCCGCGTCTCACCATTGCATGATCGTCAGCGAGTAAAATCGTAATCGGCATGTCTTCTTCCCCCTGACTTTATACAGTTTCGGACGGGAGTGGAATGACTACCGTTACCGATGTTCCCTTACGCGATGAACTTACAAGTTCAAGTCTTCCGCCCAGCGATTGCGCCCGTTCCCTCATGATGGACAGACCAAGTGAACTGGCGGGCAAGGCATCACGCTTTTTGGCTCCTCCTTTCCCCCGATCTGTAACGATGAATACCGCTTCCTGATCGCTTAGGTGGAGGGATATCTCAGCGGAAGTAATTCCCGCATGTTTACGTACATTATTGAGCGCTTCCTGTCCAATACGCCATAAGCCTTCCTCAATACTTTGAGGCAAGGATCGCATACCCGTCCGGTGTACAACGACTTGTAACCCCTGTCCTGTGCCATACTCCTGCAAAGCACTGAGCAGACCAGACTCCAAACCTGCCGGGCGAAGCTGCATAATCAAGGCACGCATTTCCTTCAAGGCTTCCTGTGACAAGGAACGTATATCCTTCATCGCTTCCGCGGCCGGATGCAGCTGTAGTGATCCGGATAACATGCTCTCCGCACCTTTGGCTGTCAGGGACAGGGAGAACAAAATTTGATTCACCGAATCATGCAAATCCCGAGCCAGTCGGTTTCGTTCCTCCAGTCGGGTTAATTCCCGGCGTTTGTAAACGAGTCTCAGACTTTCCCACGAGGCTGTTATATGTTCAGCAAGTGCATCGAGAACCTCACGATCTGCCTGAAGAAATCCATTGGAGGAACCCAAGCCAACCACCAGTATTGCCGTTTCGCCAGGAGAACTTAAAGGGATGGGAGCAGCCAGGCCCGAGGCCAAAACGGACATGGGGAGCCGAATATTGCAAAGTGCTGAAACTTCTTGAATCTCCATTGCCGCCAATACCGTCGCACGGTGAGAATCAATCACCCGATGCATGCGACTCTCCCCCTGTGGAGAAAGTTGAGAACGTGTCAGCATCTCGAACTTGCCAAGAATATGGGCGGCCTGTACCATAAAACTTCCGTTCTTCTGCGATAACAGTGCAACAAAAGGCCAGTCGTAATGCTGCCCGAGCAGCTGTACAACCTTCTTCGCCATGTCGTCTGTATTGCTACACTCGTTCACCGCCAGGCCCAGCGATCTGCTGTACTCTCCCAGCCGGGCATACAGATCCGCTCGCCTTTGCTCCGCGCTGTATAATCGCATCCGCTCCATCGCACTGCCGATCTGATAAGCTACAGCCTGCAAAAGTGCCAGCTCACTATCACTAAAATGCTCTTTGCCCGGAGCAGCCACATTCAGCAGTCCCAGCATCTTCTCCCCCGAGCGGAGTGGGACCGTCGCATGATGGGTGATGTCATGGGTATCTCCCCATTGATGTTCAACCGCATCCTCCAGACGTTTGCAATTAATAATATTAACGGCATTATCCAATCTCCCGTCGCGGAAGCGATTCACGCACCAGCAAGACCCGCAGCGCATCGGTTCCTTGTCATGATGCATCAGAGCAGGAGGAAGACCGTGATCAGAAATACAGACGTATTCTCCCTGAGTATCGATCAGGAACACCCAGCCCGCAGTCAATCCTGTCAGTTCCAACAGTTTGCCGAGCACCGTATCCAGCATCAAATTCAGGTCGTTGGATGTGTTGAGCGTTTCCGCGATCGTCTTCAGTGTGTACATCTCCTGCATTCCGGCTTGTTCCGTCATGCGGATTCCTCTCCTTTGACTGATCCTTAGTGTTGTTTTTCAATTATTGTATACAATCAGCGAACGATATAAAAGGATGAACTTCTGGCTTCACATCTAGCCCAGCTTCTGTCGCTCTTTACGAGATGCAGATAAAGGCTCCATATTAATCAGACCACGGTCCGACAGAGCCAGCGCCATTTTATAGAAGGCACGCGTTCGAATCTTCGTATACGTGTCCTTGCTGACAGGCGGATCAAACACATGGTTGTACACTTTGTAGTCAAATACATCGTCATCCTTCAAATAACGTTCGCTGACAAGTACACGTTCCTTCTCGCTCAGTCGAGATACCACAAAATCAATCGTGTCGCAGTAAGCCTGACGTGCGCGCTGCACATCCACATTATAGATTGCCGTTCTGGCGGTGGAATCCCCGGTCACATTCGTTGCACCATGGAAACGCTCCGTGTAACTTGCTGTCACCATGACCTCTCGTTCTTCAAAAGCAATCGTTTTATAAATCCGGTATTTTTCCAGCGCGGCTTCAACAGCAGTCTGTGTTTTGCGTCGGTCCAATTCGGGCAGCATCAATTCCATATTCATTCTCCTCCTTTAACATTCGTTATAGAATGAAAGTCTAGTAGCCTCGCATGTTCCACTCCGATGACAGAAAAATCTTACGATCGCTGTTATCCCCAGATTTTTTCTGTCCTCTTCGTTTTGCGTAACTTAAAGTTCATCCTATAAAAGTTAAACTCGCATTCATCTCATCTTTATTAGGGTTATCCAGTTCTCTGAAATAGTAACGGCATTTTTCAATTTTCCCCTGTTGCCTTTTGGAATGAATTAAGCCAGAGATGAAGCAGGAATAATTCATTTTTCTCATCATCCAACTTGTCTCATCTTTACATCTTGTTCGTATTTTGTTCGTATTTCTATTTGAGGATACCACTTTCTGGGGATCGACGTAAACCTTCATTTTGGGTCGTTTTAACTACAAAATAAAACCCGCGCTCTCATTTCCTTTACCTTTTGGCATAATTGTTTCATATCCCTTTACCTAATGGTATATATACGATATAGTACAGATAATTAAAGATCCTCGTATAAGTCATTTGATTTTTATTAAGAAGCTGAATTGTCCTGACGTGTTTAGGTACATATCACGAGCGAACGTAGTGAAGGAGGCGGAATCGATTCTAAAGAAGCGAAGCGTTCGCCTTTATCACCGGATTTCTCCCTTTTAGGAAAGGGAAACAAAGAAATCTGGGATAACAGCGATCGAAAGAACGATCCGAATCCGGAACGGGCATAGAGTGCAACATCTACCTCCCCCGTCCGACTGTTACTTAATAATTTTCAATACACTAATACGAATCAAAGGAGTGGAATAAATTGTGGAGCACGCTTTTGGTCCTTATCTGAAACAACTGCGCGAGCAACAGGGATACAGCATCAATCAGCTCGCCGAAGCAGCAGGAATCAGCAACTCGCAAATTTCACGCATTGAGAATGGGGTTCGCGGTGTTCCCAAGCCCGCCACCATCCGCAAAATCTCGGACGCACTCTCGGTTCCTTACGCGGATATGATGAAACAGGCCGGATATCTGGAAGTCTCAAATACAGCAATCGAGCTTCAGGAAGCTCCGGAATGGGCAACGTACAAGGACCGTCGGGACTTCAAAAAGATGCTGGAGGACGAGGATGATCTCATGTTTGATGGCATCCCGTTGGATGATGAGGACAAGAAACGAATCAAGGATGTCCTGACAGGTCTGTTCTGGGAAGCCAAGCAGATGAACAAACGCAAAAAAACGAATGATCCAGACGAGCGCCCATGAAGCATTTCAAGCTGAATAAACTAAAGCAGCAGGTGAGATGATATGGATGACATTGTAACAAAGCTGATTCGAAAACACCGGACCAACTGCCCATTCAGCATTGCCAGAGCCATTGGAATACAGATCCGGTTCACCAATCTGGGTAAGTCTACCAAAGGACTGTATTTCCGCAAGCTCCGTCGCAGATTTATCGTCATTCACAATGATTTACCGCCGGAATGGCAGCGTTTCGTGTGTGCCCATGAGCTTGGACATGACCGATTGCACAAAGGCATAAACCGGTTCTTTCTGGAGGAACACTCCTATTTTGCACCAGGCAAGCTGGAAAGACAGGCCAATCGTTTTGCCATACAGCTTCTCACTTCCGGATTAAGGCCTGAGCCGGATGAATCACTGGAGAAATTTTGTTTACGTACAGGACTGCCACGTGAAGTGCAGCATTTTTTTTAGTCTTTATAAGAACATACGTTCCTTATAAGTCAATTCATCTCTTAATCTTCCACTATTAAAATCTGATGTCACTTTCAGGTTACCTATTTTTACACAAATCTCGAGATTTCCTAATAATAGTCTGGTAAAATACAACATGAGTTGTGCAAACGCTCACGAGATTATTATTTTTTGGGGGGTTACTGATTCATATGAAAATCTGGAAGACTTACGTTTCACTTGTGCTAACGCTCTGTCTGTTATTTGGCAGTGTAGGCTTCGCCTCTGCTGCAACAGATACGACTTCGGGCACAGGTAAGCACATTACTATTCTACATACGAATGACATGCACGCACGCGCAGTTGAGTCCTCACCTGCGATGGGTTTCGCCAAGGTTGCTGGAATTGCGGACAAATACCGTAGCGAAAACCCAAACACCCTTCTGCTGGATGCCGGAGATGCAGTGCATGGTACAACCTTTGCTACGCTCGTTAACGGTGAGAGCATTGTCAAAGTCATGAACGAAATGGGCTATCAGGCCATCGTTCCAGGCAACCATGAATTCAACTACGGTTCCAAGCGTTTGCTTGAACTGGCGGATATGATGAATTTTCCAATGATCAGTGCCAATGTGAAGAAAAAAGACGGTACTCGTCTGTTTGAACCTTATCTTATTAAAGAAGTAGATGGCGTGAAGATTGGTATTATCGCCCTCTCCACACCGGAAACGATGTACAAAACGAACCCGAAAAATATGGAAGGTCTGGACATTACAGACCCATCTGCGGAAGCTAAAGTGCTCGTAAACGAAATTCGCAGCAAAGTCGATGTTGTTGTGGTATTGGGACACCTTGGACAAGACGCGTCCAGCACCGATACTAGCCTCAAAGTTGTGAAAGAAGTGCCTGGCATTGATGTATTCATCGATGGTCATAGCCATACGGTTCTGCAGGATGGACTTGTATCCGATAACGGAACACTGATCGCCAGCGCCGGTGAGTATACTAACTTTGTAGGTGTTATCGACCTGTGGGTTGACGGCGGTAAAGTAACCAAAAAACAAGCAACATTGATTGATGAAACCGAAGCAAAAGACATCAAACCGAATGAGAAAGTAGCCGCATTGGTGAATTCCATTCAGAAAGAACAAGAGCCTATTCTGAAAGAAGAAGTAGCCAATACAGCGATTCTGCTGGACGGCAAACGTGAACAAGTACGTGCAGGTGAAACTAACCTGGGTGACCTGCTGGCAGATGCCATCCGTGACGTCAGCAAAGCTGATATCGCACTCACAAACGGTGGCGGTATTCGTTCTTCCATTGAAAAAGGTATCGTAACCAAAGGTGATGTTATCACAGTACTTCCTTTTGGTAATCAGGTTGTAACGCTTGAAGTAAAAGGCTCTGATGTACTTACAGCCCTTGAAAACGGTGTAGGATCTTATCCGGAACCAAGCGGTGGATTCCCGCAAGTATCCGGCATGACATTCAGCATTGATTCTTCCGCTGCAAAAGGCAGCCGTGTACATTCCGTCATGATCGGCGATAAAGCCCTTGACCCGAAAGCAACGTATACGCTGGCTACAAATGATTTCACTGCTGTTGGTGGTGACGAGTACACCATGTTCGCAAAATACGCAACGTCAGGCATGTACGGTGCTATGGATGAAGCATTGATCGGATACATGCAAAAACTGGGCGCTGTTGATATCAAAACAGACGGCCGAATCAAGGAAGCAAAAGCTCCTGCGGTTGAACCGGAAGCTCCAGTAACCGAAACACCAGCACCAACTACACCGAAACCAGAGACACCAAAACCAGAAACACCGTCGAAACCGACACCAAGCAAACCAGCTCCAGCCAAAGTGCATGTTGTTAAATCCGGAGATTCCCTGTACTCCATCTCCAAACAATACGGTACAACTTGGCAAGCTCTGCAGAAGCTGAATAAAATCAAAAATCCACACTGGATCTATCCAGGTCAACAATTGAAACTGCCTGCAGCCTCTTAAGATTATCAGAGAAAAACAGCTCGAACCGATGATCTCCAGGATGCGACAGAATCAGAAATAGTTGTAGCCATCAATCCATTCCAAAGAAAGGGTGTCCCTCAAGCCATAACCGGCTGATGGACACCCTTTTCTAATTTACAATTACTTCACTCCATGGTTAATCTGCTGAGTTGTACACTCCATGTTTACTTGTATATAGCTTTGCTGCAAAAATAAATCTCTTGATTCAGTTTGAGAAATCACTTCTATCCTTGTCCCTAATCATGGACTATAGAAGAAATCCCCATAATTGCCACTCTCATGCGGATATTTCACATTTGAATCGACATATTTATCGTCCATGATTTGCATATTTGCACATGCATACTTTGCTAACACACCATATCTGTAGCTCTTCTGAACAAACCTACTGTATACAGAATACAATTTTTCAAATTCTAGTTACTTGGTATGACAATACGCAAATATTGTTGCATCCTTATGTGACTATAGCCCTCTTTTTAGCGCTTTACTCCGTTACATAACCACAAGCAGCTCTTATCGCATAATATCCGGACCTATTATAGATCGTTCTATTATATAGAGACACGTGCACAGTGCCATAAGGATGGCTTTTTTTAATTCCGGACTATAAGCTGAACTTTCACCTGACTTACAGCCTCTTGTGCCGTCATACTGATTCGTTTGGATTCACCTTGGACTGCAAGAACATGTGATCCAAATTCCACTTGTCCTTCTGCCGCACCCCGACCAATTACAATTTGGACAGGCAATCCGATCAATTCCGAGTCCTTGAACTTCACTCCTGGGCGTTCATCACGATCATCGACCAATACACTGTATCCGGCATCTGTAAGTTGTTGTTCCAGCTGCAGCGTAAGCTCGCGCTGCTGCTCATCCTTCCAACTCATTGGAATCAAATGTACATGATAAGGTGCGACAGCTGCTGGCCAACGGATACCATCTTCTCCGGCATATTGTTCAGCAATAGCCGCCATCAGACGAGACACACCGATACCGTAACAACCCATTACTGGCGCACACTGCCGTCCATTGCGATCCAGGAAGGATGCTCCCATGGCGTCACTGTACTTGGTTCCCAGTTTAAAGATATGCCCCACTTCGATTCCTTTTGTGAATACAAGCGGTTCTCCACAGGTTGGGCAGCCGTCACCTTCAGCAGCGAAACGAATTCGATCTACTTTGTCCAAAGTAAAGTCTATACCTGGACGTACATTCGAATAGTGTACATCGACTTCATTCGCTCCTGTAATTGCATGTTCCATAACAGCGACATCCGCATCCACTACAATCGGCAGATCCAGTCCAATCGGACCCAGGAAGCCTACAGTTAATTTCGGATGAACTGCAAGTGCAGTTTCATCAGCCAAGATCAGCTCCTCTGCACCTAATACCTGCTTCAGAGCGATATCATTCACTTCATGATCCCCACGAACAAGCGCAGCGATTAGTTGACCATCCGCTTGATAAAGAAGCGTTTTGATCATATGCCGAGCGTCCTCACCCACAAAGGCGCTTAGCTCATTGATCGTACGTACCCCTGGAGTTTCGATACGAACCAGTGTGTCCCCTTTAGTATTCCCATCGGCTTTATCGACTGTTTTGGGGTCAGTAGAAGTATCAGCTGGTCCTGCATGATTAGCAGAAGATTCAGAAGTCTGATATCCTGCCTTCTCCAGATTTGCGGCATATCCACAATGTTTGCAGGTTACGATCGTATCTTCTCCCACATCGGCAAGTGCCATAAACTCATGGGTCTCCCCCTGACCACCAATGGTGCCTGCATCGGCTTCCACGCGAATATATTCCAGTCCACAACGCTCCAAAATGCGCGAGTATGCGGTATTCATGGCCTGATAGGTGCGATCCAGCTCTTCCCAATCGGATGCAAAAGAGTACGCATCCTTCATGATGAACTCCCGTCCCCGCAGTAATCCAAATCTTGGTCGACGTTCATCTCTGAATTTGGTTCCAATCTGATAAAGTGTAAACGGCAGCTTCCGATAGGAATTAACCTCGTCACGAGCCAGTGCAGTTACGACTTCTTCATGGGTTGGACCCAGGGCGAATTCTCGTGCATGGCGATCCTTCAGACGCATCAGCTCAGGACCATACTGTGTATATCTTCCGGATTCCTCCCATAGCTCAGCAGGCTGCATGATTGGCAGCAATACTTCCTGACATCCTGCACGGTCCATTTCTTCCCGAACGATACGCTCGACATTCAGCAAGATACGACGTCCCAAGGGCAGATAACTGTATATCCCTGCTGCAAGTTGGCGAATCATGCCAGAGCGCAGTAACCAGCGATGTCCTGCTGCATCTGCCTCTGCTGGTGCTTCACGTAATGTTGGAACAAGCATTTCACTTTGACGCATCTTGTCACACCCCTTACCTTCTATTCGTTATTGTGAATCAGGTTATAAACAGCAAAAAGACACATCCGTCAAGGGACGAATGTGTCGTGGTACCACCCTTATTTAACTGCATTTTGCCGGCTGACCTGTCATTAAACCAACAGGGCATTTGCCATAACCGGTTCTCCGTTTGCAACCTGTGCCAAACGTGAACTTACAGTCCTTCAGGGCATAACGGGCCCATCCGGCGGAGGGTACAGACCGATTGGGCCTTCTCCTCCGCAGCTCGCGAGGTAGGAATAACGAAACAGCAACAGAAACCTTGCACTAGGCGGTTTCCTCTCTGCAGAAGCTGGCTAACGTCATTATGTCCTCGTTGATCGCTGTTATCATTTTGACCACCATAGTGTATTTACAAGAAATTGTCAACCATACGCTTGCCAGCTTTACGTTAAAATGAATTCCTGAGCGATGGCTGACATGGCCGTGCGTTACCTGTAATATAGAGAAATAGAAACCATGTATTAATTGATAAAGGAGTTTGTCCTATGCCATATATTATTTACGATCTTGAATTCACAGTAAGCCGCAATACACGTTACTCTTCTGAAATTATAGATATCGGTGCCGTTAAAGTAACTGAAAGTGAGAACGGCCTGTACGTTTCAGACACGTTCCATACGTATGTTCGTCCATCCAATAAATCGGTGCTGTCCGCCGATACAATTCAATTTACGGGTATTTCGCAGAAAGATATCGACGCATCTCCCCTTTTTCCGGAAGCGCTGAATCCATTTATTGCCTGGATGGGAAGTGAATCCTATTACATGTGCTCCTGGGGACCGGATGACCGCACCAAACTGATCTCTCATTGTCGCACGCATCAGCTCGATGTCGCCTGGATCACCAATCATAATGATCTTCAGCAGCAATGGTCGCGCACAGTGCGCAAAGAAGGGAAATTTCGTCAGCTTGGACTCGCTCAGGCTCTTGAGCTGTGCGGTATTGAATTCGATGGCACCCAGCATCGCGCTTTGGATGATGCTATTAATACAGCCAAAGTGTTCATGCATCAATTTGACCAGTTCAACCTGGAAACCAATTGCGCAGCAGATGATGAAGGCATCACGTCCAAAGTGGTCTATTCGAGCAGTACAGAAGACGATGACAACGATTCCCCTTTTGGTAACCTGGCACACCTGTTCAAGACTAAAGAGTAACTGCATATAACGTATGTTGAACTAAGACGAACCAGCCATGAGCTACATAGAAGTTCAGTTGTAGATCTCCCTCCAGCGCTCCAGACGTTCTTTCATTATGAGGCGGTATTTCTCAGGTTCCAGAATTTCGGCATCGGGTCCATATTGAGACAGCCAGGTTAGAAACCCTTGCTCATCACTCAATATGGCCTCAAACAACAATGTGCCTTCCGGTTCAATCGTCAAGATGGGGCGTGCAAAAAACTGCTCCTGCATGACACGCTCTACAGCGTGCGGCGAAAATCTGATTTTGAATGCAGTCCACTCCGTACTGCTGCCAAGTTCCCGTGGCGTACGGAAGTGAGATTGTAAAAGGTAATCATCTTTGCGGAACGTGCGTGGCAAAATCCGAACCCTGTGTAAACGATTCACTTGAAATAATGTCAGTTTCTCTGACAGGTGACAATACGCCAACAGATCAAATCGGTATTCACGCGGAATAAGACAGTAGGGATCCATTCGCACAATCCCCTTTTTACCTTGAGACAGATATTCTCCTTCAATAGTGTTCTGGGAAATTCCAGCCTGAAGCAACATCACCAGTGAATGATTCAGAAGTTCGGTACTTTCATTCTGCCATGCAGAAGTACCCACTTTGAACATCCCGCTAATTTGCTCAGACCATTCCACTCGCTCTGTTTTGTTTTTCTGACTCGAAGCAACCACTTTCTCATACGCGCTCTCAAAAGCAGGCTTCAGCAACGGACGAATATTCTCCATGACTTCTGCCAGGTGCATAAAGGCTTGAGCTTCATCATCAGACCAATTCAGCGGATACATGGCAAAATGGCTGATAAACATGTATCCTCTCCCGTGTCCCATATTGGCGATGGGGATATGCATTGCACTGAGGGCCTCCATGTCGCGGTATATCGTCCTTTCCGTTGTCTCGCACCGCTCGGCAAGCTCACGGGCCAGAATGCCCGGCTTGGCCTGCACAAGAGTTATAATGCGCATTAATCGGATCAGTCGGTCTGTCATTTTGCCGGACCCTCCACGATGTTGTTTCAATAAATTCGATACAACTCCATCCATTTTTTATTATTATGTTGTTTAGTACATTCGACTTATTCCTTGACTTCACCTTCAAAAAATTATGTAGAAACATTCCTGGCCCTACCATCATCACTAGTTCTTTATCCCTATTCACCTAACATCGTTTTTCCGCGATTTTGAGGCACGGAATTAAAAGTAATTCCGTAGTGGTACCGAAGTTTTTCAACAATTTCGGCTTCCGCATAATAATCCAGATCCTGTTTACGAGCTGCTTCAATTAACAAAGCATCTGCGTGACGACGCAGCAGATCACTGCCCTCTTGTGTACGACCTCTTTCATAAGCGCGCAAAGCTTGTTTAATCAGAGGAACGGTTTCGTTCAATTTGATCGTCTTTTCTACCTTAGGATCTTCCGGCTGGCGCAGCATGCCCAGATGACTTGTGTACTGAATATACAACTGTTCTCTGCGCAGCAGCACTCTTTGGCTTTGTTTCAACTTTCGTGTACTCCAATAAGCTGAACAAACGGCACTTTTCCCAGATACACGAGGTCCCATGGCGAATTCGAGCAATATTTGTTTACTCTCGCCCTTGTATACATCTCCGAGTCTTAGAACCCAACCGATATCTGTTTCTTTGGAACGACAGCCATAGATACCCTTGAGCTGAATTCCAAATTCCGGTTTGAGCAAAAGTTCCAAGTCTCTCGACACAATTTTGGGTGCTATTTTCCTGAGTCTTTTGGCAGGGGCTCCGTTACGCCACTCTACCATCATATATACGGGGTCGGCTCCCCCTGTCGGTATGGCCTCTCTATTCCACGAATAAGATACTTCAAAGACTGAGTTCACTGGTAGTCTCTCCCCCGATTTATATGTATTATCTTCTAACTTATCAGGGTAAATGGACACTATATTGTCACGGAACATATGTTCGCAGGAAATTTTTCCATAATATTAGTTTTTCCTCCCTAAATCCGTGTAATTACGACAATAAACGACGAAAAAGCTTGGCAGTATGCCAAGCTTTTAGACCACTTTTATATGACAAGTCCTAACTTAAATTGCAGATGGATTCATTCCCATTTTGTGTAATTTTTGTACAGATTCAGGTTCTGTGATGGGAGCATAAGTAATACTGTCGATAATCAATTCACGCCCGATGGGCTCACCATTTACAGTGATCATAATCGTTTTGGTCGTTGCAGCTTGTTCAGTTGTGTACATATATTTCTACTCCTTCGTATTCACGATCTTTATAAAAATCGGATATATTGTTTTCGCTCATTAAATTACTAATTTCGTTAATATGAATAGCATGCACCCGGAACTGAAGTAAAGGTATGATGTCAAGACCGTCCGGAGTGCTGCCCTGTCCTTCTATTACCCCGTCGTTCTTAAAATTAAACAATATGCGCATGTATTGATTTATTCTCATACAGGGTAATTAAAACTACATCCTCTTGAACCCATTGTCCCGGTTTTGACGTATAATGTAAGAGCCGTATTTCAACAAATGACGACGAAATCGGCAAACGATTATGTAACCGAAAGAAGGTGCCATTCATGCCAAAACCCATTCAGGGTTATTTCATTCGGGTGTTATTCACCACATGTGTATTGTTTACTGTTTCTTTGACTTCTACAGTCAGTGCAGCGAATGCCAATATATTTTCCGATATCTATAGTGGATGGGAACGGGTCTCCGAGCTTCCTGGAGAAGTAAACGCTTTGCAGGAAAGCTACAAACAGACGCTGGAGCAATTGAATCAGACCTCTGCCCAATTGGGACAAGCTCAGGCTAATGTAGAAGCATTCAAGGCCCAGAACGAGTTGCTGCTGGCGCAAAACGAGAAACTGACCGATATGGTAAGCAAATTGCAAAATGATCAGGATGCCAAAACAGCGACTGCCAAACGCATTCAGACGATGATTATCACAGCCGTTTCTCTCATATTGGGATACTTTATTCTGATTCGCGTGATGCGCTGGGGAATGCGTCGCCGTTCAGGCCGAGTATAAAAGGACAGGAGCAACCGCATGCACATACACCTGAACAATACCGAAGCTGGCGGAGCCGGACAAGTAGTTACGTTCTCACTGATCCAGGACGACCGCCTTCATATTCTACACCCCCAACAAATTGTCGCTTTTCGCGGCCCAAGCAGCAGTCGCAATGATAAATTCATGAATATTACGGGGATATATCGCAAAAAAAAGCTGATCAAATCCGAAATTACCGGTCCTTGTCAATTTGTGGCCGCCCTGCCTCCCGGATTCACCATGAAGGAAGTTGAATTGAGCGAGAATAGCGATCTTCTCTACGACTTCCGCCACCTTTTTTTCTATTCCGATGGCGTAACGATGCATACCAAGATTCAGAAAATCAAAAACATGCTGATCACCCGGGACGCAGTGAAAATGAAATTTTCCGGCGAAGGCAAAATCGGATTGCTGACACAAGGTCAGGTCTGCCAGCAGGAACTGCACCCTACTGCACCCCTCTACGTAGATTCGGGCAGTATTATCGCTTATCCCGAGAATGCACAGCTTGAACTTACCGTGTATGGGAACCACCTTGCCAGCCAGCATATGAATTATCATTGGAAGATGACGGGCCATGGCTCGGTACTCTTTCAGGCTGGCCGTGAAAATCATCGACTGGAACAGGATATGAACGATGAAGGCTTATTTAAGCGAATATTGAAGGAAGTCATTCCTTTTGGAAATGTATTAATTAAATAAGTGCAGATATGCTCACCATAATAAAATTGTGTTATACTGTACCGGACAATTGAAGAAGAAAATCCATGCCTGTGGCATGGGAGAGGTTCGCGAACTCCCTCTATAAGACTCGACCTTCATTAAGGTTAATGTGGTCTTGCGTACATTTTAGGTAACAACGTACGTAAAAAACTAAGGACACTAGATCGTGCCTGCTTTTTTTGAAGCAGTCTAAGAGAAGGTGTGTTTTTTGATGGATGCCAGTTCATGAACTTCTCTGTTCTTCCGACACTCTGTGCCTATGCGCATGGATTGATCTTAAGAAGATGGAGAGGTTTTTTTATGTTGAACGAAGAAAAAGCAGTCGTTGTATTCAGCGGCGGTCAGGACAGTACAACTTGTTTGTTCTGGGCCAAACAGCAATTTGCCGAGGTTGAGGTGGTTACCTTCGATTACGGACAGCGCCACAAGCTGGAGATTGAATGCGCCGCAGAGATCGCTCGCGATCTGGGTGTGCAGCAAACGGTATTGGACATGAGCTTGTTAAACCAACTCGCTCCCAATGCACTCACCCGTACAGATGTGGAGATTACGCATGAAGAAGGCGAACTGCCGAGTACGTTTGTCGATGGGCGGAATCTGCTGTTCCTTAGTTTTGCGGCCATTATGGCGAAGCAAAAAGGGGCTCGTCACCTCGTCACAGGTGTATGTGAAACGGATTTTAGCGGTTACCCGGATTGTCGGGATTCATTTGTGAAATCGATGAATGTTACGCTGAACCTGTCCATGGACTACCCATTTGTCATTCACACCCCACTGATGTGGCTAGACAAAGCCCAGACGTGGAAAATGGCGGATGATCTCGGTGCCTTCGATTATGTACGTGAACGTACACTAACCTGTTATAACGGGATTATCGGCGATGGCTGTGGTGAATGTCCTGCCTGCAAACTGCGCAAAGCCGGACTGGATCGCTATCTGGAGCAACGCACCGATTCTGCTTCTGTTGGAATTGTAGGAGCGGACGTATGATGAGAGAACCGGGAACCTTCCGTATTGTGGAGCGATTGCAGCGGATCGGAGAAGATATCCTTCCTGCACAGCTTCGCTATCATCGCAAACGCGTGCTTGTGAGCAAGGAGTTTACGTTTGACGCGGCACATCACCTGCATTGTTATGAAGGCAAGTGCAAGAACTTGCACGGGCATACCTATAAAGTTGTTTTTGGCATTAGCGGTTATCCAGGTGAGACCGGGCTTACAGTTGATTTTGGACATATCAAAGAGATATGGAAAACACAAATTGAAGGGTATCTGGATCATCAGTATTTGAACGAAACCCTTCCCCTCATGAACACAACGGCTGAAAATATGGTCGTTTGGTTGTATGAACAGATGGAACATGCCTTGCAGACCGAACCTTATGCTGCACTGACCGAGGGTGGTCGAACGGAGTTTGTCCGCTTATACGAGACGCCAACCAGCTACGCCGAGGCAAGACGGGAGTGGATGATCGATGAGTAGTGTAGAACTAAGCAATCTCACAACGTCGACCCGTACCGATGGAACCAATGCTGCTTCTGCGGTGGAATTGGCTGACAACAAGCTTCCTCACGGACAACAAGGAAACAAAGAGGCTCGTATTCCTGTGATGGAGATCTTTGGCCCGACGGTTCAAGGTGAAGGCATGGTCATTGGGCAGAAAACGATGTTCGTCCGCACCGCGGGCTGCGATTATCGCTGCTCCTGGTGCGACTCGGCTTTTACTTGGGACGGCAGCGGCAAGGATCTGATCCGGATGATTACACCGGAGGAGGTGTGGAACGAGCTGCGCCGCGTTGGCGGCTCACGCTTCTCCCATGTGACGATTTCCGGCGGCAACCCTGCCCTGCTCGCTTCGCTGGGCGGATTGGTTACCTTACTGCGGGAGAACGGCATCCGCACGGCGGTGGAGACGCAGGGCTCCCGCTGGCAGCCCTGGCTGGCGGACATTGACGAAGTCACCGTCTCGCCCAAGCCACCCAGCTCAGGCATGAACACCGACTGGGCTGTGCTGGATGATCTGATCCACCAACTGGCTGCTGGCCCGGTGGAACGAAGCCATAGTCTGAAGATCGTGATCTTCGATGAGACAGACCTGGATTATGCCCGCCGTGTGCATGCACGGTATCCAGGCACAGATTTATTTTTGCAGACCGGGAACCCGGATGTGACTTCTGCCGATACGCCAGATCTGGCGTCTTCATTGCTTGCCCGTTACGAGTGGCTGATTGATCAAGTTAGTGCATCGGATGATCTGAACGACGTTCGTGTGCTGCCACAGCTGCATACTTTGGTGTGGGGCAACAAACGCGGCGTCTGATAGACTTTATGGGTGGAATGGGCAGCATGATGTAATTTTGAGAACATACAAAGGCTATGAAGGGCCTATCATATATACCGGTAAGCTTCGTGCGTCGCCGGAAATAAGGAGCGTATACGAACCGATGAGACAACCTGATGAAATGCAAGATTTGACGCTGCTGGGCAACCAGGGCGTAAAATATACGTTTGAATATGATCCAGGCATTTTGGAAAATTTCGATAACAAGCACCCGTACCGCGATTATTTTGTCAAATTCAACTGCCCGGAGTTCACCAGCCTGTGCCCGATTACGGGGCAACCGGACTTTGCAACCATTTATATCAGCTACATCCCTGATGTAAAAATGGTAGAGAGCAAGTCACTTAAGCTGTATCTGTTCAGCTTCCGCAACCATGGAGATTTCCACGAGGATTGTGTGAACATCATCATGAACGACTTGATTAAGCTGATGGACCCGCGCTACATTGAAGTGTGGGGCAAATTTACGCCGCGCGGCGGCATCTCTATCGACCCGTACACGAACTATGGCAAGCCAGGTACGAAGTACGAGCAGATGGCCGAGCACCGCATGATGAATCATGATATGTATCCGGAGACGATTGATAATCGTTAAATTGGCAGTTACATCTACCCTCATATATGAAATAAAATCATAGAGCGCACAAAAGCCGAACTCTTCTATCTGAAGAAATTCGGCTTTTGTTTTTAGTATGGAAACGGAGCGTTTCCAATCAATCGTATGAATTGAACTCGCGTTCAAGCGTTATGATCTCGCTTCAGTTCTTTGACTTTTTTGATGTAATGTCTCAGCATAAGTGCACCAATAGATTGAACAACCACAAAAAATCCGATAGCAAAATATAGAGACGTAGAAGCAACATATATAGTCAGAAAAGTCATGACTGCCATAAATAGAATGGTCATCGCCAAATTGCGTTTGGCAAGAACATATGGTGATAGCGATTTCATAGTGATCAGTCCTTTATAATTTCTGATTTAGTAGAACTTTAATAGTGGAACCAGTAGAGTATATCAAGATTTCACATTATATAGAGTACGTTAATTTCTTCTGTTCCCCTTGTCGCCCCTGCAAATCTGTCCTATTATGTAACAATATGCTTAGGCACATCACATCATCAGGCGCTGATCCCTCGTGACCGCGACCAAAGGAGAACTGTACATGTCCATGCAAAATTCATTACCCAAAGACGCCGCTGCGCATTCGAAAGCTCCACCCGGATTGGATGCCCAAGGTACCGTTTATCGGATCTTAATTGCCATCAGTCTGGTTCATTTGTTCAACGACTCAATTCAGTCAGTCATTCCAGCTATTTTTCCAATTCTGAAAGACTCCATGCATCTTACATATACGCAGATCGGATGGATTTCGTTCGCTATTAACTTTACTGCGTCCATCATGCAGCCGGTTGTAGGCTGGTTTGCCGATAAAAAACCGACGCCTTCCATCCTGCCCATCGGCATGGGCTTTACGTTTACGGGCATGCTGCTGCTTGCCTTCGCCGATAGTTATATGGCCGTTCTGATCTCCGTTATCTTTGTTGGTCTGGGCTCGGCGGCGTTTCATCCAGAGGGTTCAAGGGTATCTCATATGGCCTCAGGGCCTCGTCGAGGTCTGGCTCAGTCCATCTTCCAGGTCGGTGGTAACGCCGGGCAGTCTCTGGCTCCGTTGCTCACCCGCTGGATTTTCATCCCGTTTGGGTTGTTCGGTGCCATCGGATTCACAGGGATTGCTGCTGCGGGGATCGCGGTCCAAATCTATATCGCTCGCTGGTATGGACGTATGCTGCAATCGGGAGGGTATTTGCGCAGACAGGCGGCAGCCCGTCGTACACCCAATCCGGCATTGCGTAAAAAGATCGCTGCTGCGATAACCATCTTGATCCTGCTCGTCTTTGTCCGTTCGTGGTATGTCGCTTCGATCGGCAGCTTCTATGCGTTTAACCTGAAGGATACCTTCAACTTGTCCACAGAAGACGCACAGATCTATATCTTCCTGTTCCTGGCTGCCGGGGCGCTGGGTACGTTCTTTGGTGGTCCACTGGCGGATCGCTTCGGCAAACGCAACATGATCTTCCTGTCGATGGCCGGAGCCGCTCCACTGGCCCTGCTGCTGCCTTACGCCAATCTGTTCTGGACAGCCGTATTGCTGAGCATTATTGGTTTCATTATGTTGTCCAGCTTCTCAGTGACCGTTGTGTATGCACAAATGCTGATTCCAGGCAAAATCGGCACCGTCTCTGGTCTGATTACTGGCCTGGCATTTGGTATGGGCGGTCTGGGTGCACTCGTGCTGGGGAACTGGATCGATGTGTTCGGTGTATCTCCAGTCATGCAAATGTGCAGCTTCCTGCCACTCATCGGTATCTTCACCTTCCTGCTTCCATCGGATAAGCTGCTGAACCGCTGGGCGGAAGAGAACGGTAGCGAAGAATAATTGTTTTTTAAATGGATCAGATTTAATGAGATCAGTTAAAAAGATCAGTTCCAACAAAATAAGCTGCAATGCCCAACGAAGCGAAATAGAGTTGTTAAAACAGCCTCGTGAAACGTAACGTCAGGTGGTTAACTAACCTCAAATGTTACCTGTTGTGTAAACGGGATAAAGCCTTGTACCATTAGGCTTTATCCCGTTTTTGTTTTGTCAGCGTTAGCGTCAACCGCTTGCAGCTCCCAGCACGCGGTGCCCTACTTCACGACAAGGATGGTCAGCCAACAAGAGCGGCAGCAACTGAGCCTGCAAGAAATTATTGAATACAGTAAGATGGCATATGTGTAACGAATCCAGCGCACCTTAATGGCATCATTTCTGGCAATCCGCCAATCTAACGAATCACAGATACTTTATTCCTCATGTTTTGTGTGGTTTCGCATCATTTAGTATGATTATCATGCAAATAGCGATGGTGAGATTCCTTAGAATTGGCGCATCCTTCTATACGCCATAATAGGGTGCCATGGATTCGTTAGCGTCATGGACATCACTGCGAAAGGCGTTGAAGAATCAGCCGCTTTTTATATAACATTTTCCCCGCTTCGGCAACATCACGAATCGTATTTTTGTTACTCACCGAACCAAATACCATGCCGGCAATCGGTATGAGCTGGAACAGCTTTTTCCAACCAAATGATTCGCTATAGGAATTAAAAACCTCCCGCCAGCCCTGCATCTGGGAGATAACCTCTACCTGCTTGTCCGGATTATCGTAATCGGAAAGTTCATCAATAACCGCTTTCTTACCCACAATATCGGCAGAGGAGAATTGCAGACATTTGACGATAAATATACGCTCTTGAGGCTCGTCGGGATCATATCCATAGCATAGCGCCATCTCCTGCAGCACCTTCAGGGAGAGTCCCATCACGATCGGTATATCTGCTGCAATGGTTACAATGCCGCCAATACCTGTTGCAGCGCCTTGTGCGGCAGCAAACTTGGTTCGACTATCCGTAATGCGATCAGCAGTGCGATCCAGCACGTCAAGGGGCAAGCCTTCCACGCTGTGGATCTTCGCCGTATCTTCTGCTTCTACACCTTGTTCCATGTGATCATGTTCGTCCTTCATGGCATAACCCGATCTGGCGGATTCCTCTTGAAGCAGCTTGGCCACTTTCTTTTTCTGAACGAGAAATCTCCCGCCATTCTGCACATACTGGCCAACTTCGTTCAGGGAGTCTCCGATCTTCTGTTTCAACGCTTTAGGCATCACTTTATCCAGCATGGCAAATGGCAAACGACCAATTTTGTCCCAAATAAACAAGTCCTTCTGCCCTTTTTCCCATTTTAAAATCTGTTCCAGCTCCCGGTCCAATGTCTCGCGTGAATCCATATATGGCCTCCTAATGTTATGTGTATAGTAAATTGTATACTCCTCATACGCAGAGTTGGGGGGATGGTTGCTTCGATGTAAATCTAAGATAATCATCTTCATGGCTTCATACACAATGTGTGCATAAATAAGAGCCCTTAATCAGCGTTATTAGCTAACTAAGGGCTCTTCCTATCCAAAACTTCCATTCCTTATTTTGCTTCAGCCGCAGCCTTCCCATCTGGAACAGGGACTCCAAAATCAGGTGTACCATCCTCGTTCCATTGAATCACCTGCGCGCGGGCATGACGGTTTGGATCATAAAGAGGGTCTCCCTCGATGTCCTTGTAGTTTCGTGCGTGATAGATCAGAATATCCGTTTTACCATCCTGTGATACCGTGAAGCTGTTATGACCCGGACCATATTGGCCGTTTGTCTCACACGTCTGGAAGACAGGTTTAGGCGATTTTACCCAGCTCGCTGGATCAAGCAGGTCGGCATCTTCATCCGCAGTGAGCAAACCCATACAATAATTATAGTCGGTCGCACTCGCCGAGTAGCCAATGAAAATTCGCCCATTGCGGTGCAGTACTGCTGCCCCTTCATTCACCTTGAAGCCGATGATCTCCCAATCGTACTCGGGTGTAGCGATCATGACTTGTTCTCCACGCAGCGTCCACGGATTTTCCATTTCAGAAATGTACAGGTTGGAGTTACCGACAATGTCCGGATCTTTCTGCGCCCAGACCAGATAGCGGATTCCTCTATGCTCAAAAGTTGTTGCATCCAATGCAAACGTCTCCCAGCGCGTTCGAATCTGTCCTTTCTCTACCCACTCACCTTTCAGTGGATTCGCAGAATCGTTCTCCAATACATACATCCGGTGGTCGAAAAGACCCTCATTCGTCTCGCTCGTATGGGCTGCTGCATAATATATGTACCATTTCCCATCGATAAAATGAATTTCAGGTGCCCATATATTAGCACTCATTGGTCCTGTATCATGTTTGTGCCATGCCGTTACCGGCTCGGCATTCTTCAACTCTTCCAGGGTTAATGCACGCCGAATCTCAATCCGGTCAAAGGCTGGAACGGAAGCCGAGAAATAATAATATCCATCTGTGTGACGGTACACCCACGGATCAGCACGCTGCTCCAGAATGGGATTGGTAAATGTAATGGAATCAGTCATGGGAATGCTCCCCTTTCAAATGTGTGTATGGCTCGGAGTAATTATTTTGTTAACCACTGATGGAAAAAGAGCAAAGAACCTTTGATGGTGCACCGCGGACGCTCCGGGGGTGGTAGGGCCTTATTGCTCTCTTGTCCTCCGATTTCTTCTTTCCACCGCTCCTGGCGGTTGAAATCGGATGCCAAAGTCGCTCCTTCGGCTCCTTCCTCCCCCTTCGCTGCTTGTGCACCTTCAAAGCGA